>JBJLCO010000015.1:0-72260 GCA_045567635.1 Opitutales bacterium
CAAGAATTTGGCATCAAATGAATTTATCAGCTATCCATTGTTACCTATGCACATTTGACCCCGACATTAATTCTTTTCATTCCACCCCTGTTCACAATATTGAAAAATGTCCAGTGGTAAATCCGGGACTTATTATCATTTCATCAATGTCTTACGAGGAAGTCATGTTTCATAAGGCATGTGAAATATTTCCCGACGCCTCCAAGATCACATTTTGGAACCAAGAACTTACTCAAATTAAGCCAATTTCTTAGTGAGTATTACTGTTGCCATATGCACATATAACGCAGGCCATACTTTGTTAAAGGCAATCGATTCTATTGACGATCCGGAATGTTCAATATTGATTATCAATGACTATTCACAGGACGATACTCTGGAGTTGCTTCAACATTTAGCAGACAGCAGGCTGAGTATTTTCACTCAACCGAAAAACAATGGACTAAGCTCCGCTCGGCAAACCGCATTGGATCAAATAGAAACAGATTATGGGATCTGGTTGGATGCAGATGATGAATTTCTTCCGGGCAGAATAAAAAGTTTGCACCAATGTCTAGTAGAAGAAAATTACGATTTGGTATTTGATCAAGCCGAGCATTGGGATGGCGATAAAAGAAGCAAGATTAGGGATTTGCCAACACCTGACTTTATGTTTCGCCCCAATGCAGAGTGTAGACTTTTTGAGCGAAACTATCTTCCTGCACCCGGTTGCCCAGCATTTCGGGTAGATAGTGCACGAAAAGTTGGTTATGACACAAAAAGAAGACAGAGTGAAGATTATGACTTTAATCTGCGTGCAATACAGTGTGGCTTAAAATTTCACTTTAGCACTTTTACCGGATACAAGCTAAATGCATATGACAATAGCTTGTCCAGAAACCTTCTCCTTCAAAGTGAGCTTATCCGTAAAACATTAAATAAATTTTCGTTAGAAGAAGTCCGGAAGCTTTACTTTGAGTGTGGTTACTCCCGGTTAATTGCACATTGGGGAGTAGTCCTAATGACTATTAACAGATGCGAACCAATGGACACACTTTTTCTCTTAAAAGAAGTAGAGGAAGACTGTTATGAGAATAAGACTGTTCTTGAGCCAAATGGACCTCTACCCTTTCCGGAAAACTGGAAATGGTATTTCTACAGCTCAATATCACATTTGATGCTTTCAAATTATCAGATTGCTGTATCAAATATAGAAAAAGCACTTGCTGTAAAGAAAAGCTCGGAATTATTAAACAACTTAGGATTTGCCTATGGAAAAATGGGCAATCTATCTCAGGCAAAAGATTTTTTTCAAGAAGCACTTGAGCTGAATCCAACCTACAACGATGCTATCCAGAATGAAAAAAATCAAAATACAGAAGAATTCAAATACACCCGCCATCCACTTAGGCAACATCCAAGCAGAATGGAATACAAACTTTAATAACCGAAGATTAAAACCTTAAGCTCAAGCAAAAAAATGTTCATAAAATAGATAAGAAACCTTTGGGAATTTCTTGATTACGATTCGGCACCTAATCAATCTCACCGAACGTAAATCAACAACAAAAAGTTTCTTATTTCAAAATCTCTCCCTGCCCATGGTGTCCCAATTATCGTCACTCATTGCCTGGGAATCAAAATCCTGCACATCTGCAATAAGTGAAGAAGGACAAATATACCGTATAACTTCACTAAACGAGGTTGAGTTGCTAGAAATGCACTTCTATGATTTTTCTTTTGTAATGATTTACGAATTCTTACCCAACTGTTACCATAAATTTTGCCAAAACAAGTTCTGCACTTGTACCAAAGAAAAGTAATGAGACACAACAGGCAACGAATCAATCAAGAGGAATGACTTGCCTCACAAAAAAATCACCCGGTGTATTCATAAGTGATTCAATAAGCTCATTCTGCCTAAATTCAGAACATATCGATTTGCTAAAAAAGGAAATTCCCTCTTCTCCCAAAAAAAGATCCCGTATTTGCATTCATAAGAGTGATAAAGAACTAATTCATCAAATGATCATTGCCATGCCTCGCAATCATTATGTGCAGCCACACAAGCACACCCAAAAAAGTGAAACCTATCAGGTAATAGAGGGGGAAGCATTGTTTGTTCAGTTTAATGAGAAAGGTAGTATCGACCAGATCAACCCGTTGAACCCAAAAAATTATTTTTTTAAACCTTCAGAATATAAATATCACACATTGATCGTCTCGAGTGATTTCTTTGTATTTACAGAAACTACTAATGGTCCCTTTGATCCAAATACAAATATCCCCGCACCTTGGGCACCAAGTGAAAACGAAGATGAAAAGATAGCAAAATACCAACAAAGACTTACAAACCATATTTCAGCCTTTCAAAAATAGGAGTAATCCATCAATGATGAATCGTTAGCGAAAAATTTGCTTTTAGATTTATAAGGTATAGCACAAAACCAAATTTTTTTAATAACTATTACAGGTAACTGTCAGATCTGTTCAAATCCACTCGAAGTATTATTAAATTTCGGGCCTCAACCAGTTTGCAACCGCTACCTTGCTACTAAGTGCGAAGACGAATACCGCTTCCCGCTCACACTATCTCAGTGCCCAAGGGACGGTCTTTTACAACTAACTAAACCCTGGCCTGCTCAAGAGGTGCGCCCCAGACTAGACTGGATTAAGTACATAGAGCCAGAAGCTCATTTGGATGACATGGCGAACCGCATCATAAGAATGGATGGGGTAACGAAAGAATGCTTAATTGTTGGTTTAAGTTACAAAGATAAACCGGTACTTTCAAAACTTGAACGCAAAGGTTATATAAACACGCATAAAGTTAAATTACAGGAACTAGGTATTAATCCGGGAGCAGGCATGGAAACTATTCAGAGTGCTTTGACTCCAAAACTCGCAGTCAAACTTAAAAAGAATATTGGCGTTCCAAAAGTTATTATTGTCAGACACCTGCTAGAACATTCCGAATCAGTTGCCCGCACACTAAAAACTTTGTCGACATGGGGCGATGAGAATAGCTACTTCATTTTCGAAGTTCCCGATAGCGAACAAACATTCAAGGATCTCGATTACGGAACCGTCTGGGAAGAGCATATATGTTACTTTACAGAGCATACACTTGGCCATTCCTTCGAACCTTATGACCTGACTTTACACTCAATTGCAAGATATCCATATACACTAGAGGATTGCCTAGTGGCATTCGTCTCGAACCGAAAAGGAAAACAACTACCTTTAGTTTCAGAGGAAATTCACAAAAAAGAATTACTGTTGGGGGAAATTTTACGGGATGGCTATGTTCCCATGATAAGGCGTTGCCATTTGGCATTGAACAAGACCCAAGAAAATGGTGGTGTCGTCATATTTGGTGCAGGTCATCGTGCAACCACTTTCATCAACTTACTCAAACTCGAATCCAAGATCTCTTGTATCATTGATGATGATCCCAGAAAAACAGGTCTGCTTCTTCCAGGTTCACAATTGCCCATTATATCATCCGAACGGTTACATAAAGAAAACCGCCCTGCTCTTTGTATACTTGCTGTCAGCCCTGATAGTGAACAAAAAATCATCGACAGGAACCAGTCTTTTTTAGATGCAGGTGGATTTTTCACAAGTATCTACCCACGAAGTGAGAATGCCTGGGGTCCGCTGAAACCCTGATAGCAAGTATTATTCACAGAATATTAATCCAAAACCACATACCAAAATTTATGTCAAATCAAGACACAGAACAAACAAGAGAACCCCAGTATCAAAACTGCTTAGATATTAAAAATAAAAAAGGGCTTTCAAGTATGGGTCTTCGTGGTACTCAAGTGTGGACGGAGAACCCAAAGCAAATGCTTTTCATTTTAGCCCGTTATAAGTTTGTGGCAAAAATGTTCTCAGGACTCGAACAAGTATTGGAAGTTGGATGTGGCGATGGTCAGGGAACCCGACTCGTCCAACAGGAAGTTGGGCATGTTACTGCACTCGATTTTGATAAAGTATTTATTGATGACTTCAAGCAGCGTAAGGATCCGGAATGGCCCATAACTCTTCTAGTTCACGATATGCTTGATGGTCCAGTAAAAGAACAATTCGATGGCATTTACTCGCTTGATGTGCTGGAACATATCCAACCTTCAGATGAAGATAGATTTATTAAAAATACAATTGCCTCTCTGAGATCTAATGGCTCTGTCATTTTCGGTATGCCTTCGCTTCAATCTCAAGTTTATGCATCCGCTCCCAGCAAAGCGGGGCATGTTAATTGTAAATCCGCTCAAGATTTCAAAGAACTAATGGAAAAATATTTTTATAATGTATTTATTTTTTCAATGAATGATGAAGTTCTGCATACCGGATTTTATCAAATGTCGCATTATATTTATACTCTCTGCTGCAATAAAAAATCGTAATCGTAAATGAACAATAAAAACGCTTTTTTGGTTGTCGGTGCCGATAGCCTTGTTGGAACAAGTCTCCTCAAAGCTTTCGAATGTAGAGGGCATAAAGCCTTTGGGACTACCCGTCGAAAAGAAACACTATCAGAATCCCGCCTCTTTCTCGACTTTGAAAGTCCTGAGCCTTTCGTTGCTCCACCGGATGTTTCCTATACTTTCGTGGTAGCGGCGGCTACAAATTATGAGCGCTGCGAGAAAGACCCTCAAGCGCGTGTCATTAATGAAGAGTTAACTCCTCGCTTAATTGCCAATTTGTTAGGACAGGGAATTTTTGTTACTTTCATTTCCACAAACTCTATTTTCGGGGGTGAAGTACCCTGGCCACATGAAGAAAGTGATCACGATCCGCAAATACCATATGCTATACAAAAACATGAAGCGGAAAATAATGCCTGGGGATTAGTAAAAAACCTTAATGCTGAAGATCGATTCAATATCGTTCGCCTGACAAAAATCCTCGACCGTTCCACGCCACCGCTGCCAGACTGGTTCGATGCATGGCAACGAAGAGAACCAGTCACCCCTTTTGCTGATCTGATCTTTGCTCCGATGTCTGTCCAATATGTTGGAGAAGCACTTGCTACTCTAGGTGAGAAAAGAATCCCGGGAGAGTTGCATTTGTCGGGATCAAAAAATGTTAATTATGTTACTTTTGCAGAGAAGTTAGCTGAAGTTACAAACACAAGCACAAAACTTATTGAGCCTACGACGGCTAGAGAGAAGGGTGTGAATATTCCTTATAATCCCCAATACAGTGGTTTGGGTATGGAGAGAACAACAAATCTTTCCGGTCTAAAACCACAAACTCTAGAGAGCGTGGTAAGTGATCTCTCAAAATATTAATTTTAGTCGGAATTTTCTATGGTCAAAGTACACCAACGCTCAACTTGCCGACTTTGCGATTCAACAAATGTTGAAATGGTTCTTAAATTAGAGCCAATTCCACTTTCAGAAAACTATTGCAACGACTCGGAAACGGGAAAGTCTGCTAAGCGCTATCCAGTCGATCTTTATATGTGCTCAGACTGTGGGCATGTACAACAACTTGATGTAATCGACTCTAAAAGTCTTTGGGACAATTACACTTATTATTCAGGTGAAGCCAAAGGTATGCCGGAACACTTTCAGCAGGTAACTGAAGATATTATAAAAGATTTCTCCCCTGAAATTGGTTCATTGGTAATTGATATCGGTAGCAATGATGGCTCATTATTAGTGCCTTTCAAAAGGAGAGGCTATAAAGTGCTTGGCATTGATCCGGCAAAAGAAATTGCCAGTCAAGCCACGCAACAAGGTATTGAAACTATTCCAGAACTGATGTCTCTTGATTTGGCAAAAAAGATCGTTAAGGAGCGTGGACCAGCACAAGTAGTCTGCATGTTCAATGCCTTTGCCCATGCTGATAATATGAATGAAATTGCAGAAAGTATTCATCATATGCTCGGGGAAGACGGAATTTTTGTATTCGAAGCTCAATATTTAATGGATATTATTGACAAAGTTCTTATTGCTACGATCTTTCATGAACATATCAGCCACCACTCGGTTAAGGCATTAACCTTATTCTTCAATAAACACGGGCTCGAACTTATAAATGTCCAGCGTGTACCCATTCAACATGGGTCGATCATTGGGACAGTACAGCTAAAAGTAGGGAACCGGGAACCCGATAAGTCAGTCAAACAATTACTACACCTCGAAGCTGAAAGAAAACTTTCTGAAGTAGAAAAATTAAAGGAATTTGGAAACACAGTTCAGAAACTTCGAGAAAAAACTCAAAGTCTGGTCAAGGAATGGAAATATGAAAATGCTGGTGTTGCCGGTTATGGTGCGGCGAGAAGTGGCCCCACTTTAATATCCCAGCTTGGACTCACTGGAGTTATAGATTACATTCTTGATGACCATGCGCAAAAAGTTGGTAAGTATTCCTCTGGAGATGGATTAGAGATTCTTCCCACAAGCGAGTTATGTAAGCGTATGCCTGATTATACAGTTATTTTGGCATGGGTTCATTCTCAGAAAATTATTCAACAAAATCAGGATTACCTAGAAAAAGGTGGGAAATTTGTAGTGCTCTGCCCAGAGATAACAATTATAGGTAATGACTGAAAAAGATATCTGTGCAGCGAAACAGGTTAATTATTTATTCTCAACTTACTGTCGTTCTTGATTAATATTAAGATAAAGAAAACTTAACAACTTACTCAAAATCACCAAGAAAAGCCTAAAAATCTTTAAAACATTACGATAACTAGAAAAACGATTAGCAAATTAAACCGCACACCTGATCAAGAATTTGCATAAAATAATTAATCCCCACAATTATTAGCTTTGAAGTACAATCAACTGTTAAACTAGTTCATTCGGAAATTCTATATATTAAATTATTAGAAATAGCTAAAATGCTTGCTTAATTATTATTCTATACTTTCTAATGAACTTAAATGAGTATCATTAATAACAAAAGCAACTCTCTGCGTTGGGCAATCGAAGAGTTGTCTAAGCAAAAAGACGAGTTAAACTCGAAGCTTGGTATTGCACGAAAAAGAGAGGAAACGAGTTCCTTGATTAATGAAGTAATTGCGCAAAAAGCTGCTTTAGAAAACAGAATTTCGTCGTTGCAGGAAGGGTTAAAAACAAGCTCTGAACTTGTCGATGAGCCAGTTTTTAACCTAACGGAAGAGTTGGACAAAATTGATGACAAACTGGAAATTGCAAAAGACCGCCTTAACACTTTGGAACAGGAGGAATATCTTGAAGAGTTGGGAAAAAAGTTAAATGGAGACTTTGCCGCAGATTCTTCTAACCAAACCGAGGAGTCGACAACTCTTTCCATCGAACCCATTGATCTATTAGATGATTCTCAAACCTTAACTGAATCTAGTAAGCCCAAAAAGATTGAGTCTACAGCGGATTCTCTTCAACCTTTGTCACCCCCCACCCCAGTACTTATGAAATCCCCGACCAATCGCATTGAAACCGAAGAGAAGACCGAGAGTAAAATCGAAACAACTGTGCCTGGAATCGATGTGACTGACAAGGCGACAAAGCTTGAGCAATGCTCACCTGTTCCTGTTCAGGGACTTGAAGAATGTGCCAAGTCTTTAGGAATGGAACCTGATTTCCTGCTCAATAAAGGCATGCAAGCAGTTTTGCGCATGATTGCCCGTAATGGCAACAAGGTCAGTTTTCCTCTCGAGGTTGAACAAATCGAGAAAAGCTAAATAAATGCAAAGTTTTAAGCGATCCAAAGGGTCGCTTTTTTTGTGCAAATTTTAATTTTGAGATTTTTTTCTTACAGGATATCAGAATCGAACAAGTCTTCCTCAAGAGCACCTATCCAAATTCTTTACAGATTAAATTTAGATTATTTAACTCGAATACGCTTGATCAAATGAATGTTCTGCAAATGTATTAAATTTATGAAAAATTCTCCTTTCCCTTTTACTTTGTGTTTAACCATAAGTTTATTTCTTCTTGGAAGTAGTAATTCATGGGCTTCTGAAAAAAATGGTGATTCGAATAGAACAGCTGATAAAGCCGAGAAAAATTCCGATGGAAAGAAAAAAGAATATAAAACAATTGAGGCCGTTCAGAATGAAATTCGGGTCACCCTTTCATTGGAAGGATATTTTGAGGATGCTGATGCCCTACCATTCAGTATAGATACGACATCATGGTCTGAAATAAAAGTTCTGAGCCCACCTGTTCATGGAAAAACGATCCAAAAAGGGGAAAGGCTAATCGAAATTGACTTGGAAAAAATCAATAAAAAGCGGAAAGAGATGAACCATGAGCTTTCCATACTCAATTTAAATCAGGAAATTCTTGCCTCCGAATTGAAGCGGGATGAGCAAATCAACAAAATTGAACTCGAAAAAATCAACCGGATGGAACAGTACAATCGCGAAGAATTTGAGCGCTATAAAAATATTGAGCTACCTTATGAAAAAAAATCAGCGGTATATGATCTTAAAAGATATGAGGAGAATCTTTCCTATGTAATGGAGGAACTGATTCAATTAAGGAAAATGTACGAAGCGGATGATTTGACCGAGGAAACGGAGGAAATTATTCTTCAACGTACTCAGAACGATGTGAACCGGATGAAATTTTCCCTCGAAGGTGCCAAAATAAGGAAAGATAAAGCTTTAAATCTCGAAATCCCTCAATCCGTGTCCGAAAAGCAGGACTCCTTTGAGAAGAAGATTCTTACCCACAAAACAAACCGGATCATTAAACCGGTAGAGTTGAAGAAAAAGAAACTGGAAATGAGAAAGATTGAGGAGGAAAAAGTAATTTTGTCTGAGAACAAATTGAAACTGGAGAAAGATTTACTCAAATTAAAAGCCACATCACCGATAGCGGGGACTTTGTTTGTTGGCACCTTCGATCGTGGAAAATGGTCGGGATCCAAACTTTTCGAAACGAAATTAAAAAAGGGAGGTTTGATCAAACAGTACGAGGAATTTGTTACCCTCTGCCCAGGTAAAAATATTCAGGCAAGAATCAGAATACCGGAGAAAAGCCTTGTCGGTCTATCCGGGGTGAAGAAAGGGAAATTAATTCCGGGAACCAACCCCGATCAAAACTTCAATGCGAACATTATAGAAATCGGAAAATTTCCAATTGAGCCGAAAAGCTATGACGCAGTGGTTCGTTTCACCATTCCCGACGGGGAAAAACCTCCGCTTCCCGGTTCATCCTGTACTTTAAAAATTATCACATATCAAAACAAGAACGCCATTACCCTCCCTTTATCTTCAGTTTTCAAGGAGGACCACGATCCGGAAGTCAGATATGTCTATCTTCTTTCTGCCAAGGGAAAACCAGTGAAGAAAATTGTGAAAACGGGAAAAACTTCGGGCGAAAATATTGAAATCGTGAAGGGTATTCGATTGAACACAAAAATTTTAAAGGAAAAACCCGAGGCCTAAATTTATATTATTCCACAAGACTAAGCGGTTTTTATTATGTCTCTTTTCATCCGGTTCCTTATTCTGCTCTGTATTTGCATTCCCTCCCTTATTTTAGCTGATCAAAACTCTTCCCATCAAAATGATCAATTGATTGGGAAGGCAATTTCAGCCGGTTCCAAGTTTCTCCTCTCAAACCAAAACCCAGACGGTTCATGGGGAACTCCACAACAAACCAAGGGATTAAATATTTATGCTCCAATTCCGGGAGCTCACCGAGCATTTCGCCTCGCAGTCACCGCTCTGTCCCTTTCGGCTCTGCTGGAGGTACAGAAAGACAACCCAGATTATCAAGAAGCAATTACTCAAGGCAAAGAGTACCTCGTTGAAAACCTCACCAGTCTTCGCAGGGCTACGCCAATGGCGATTTATAATGTCTGGTCGCATGCCTATGGTATTCAATCTCTCGTCAGGCTATACGGGCATTCCACTAAGAAAAGTGAAAAAGAAAAGCTCAGGTCAATTATCAGCCAACAAATTACAATGCTTCAAAAATACGAATCCATTGATGGCGGATGGGGGTATTATGATTTTAACGCACAAACTAAACAGCCTTCCGGATCTTCCATCTCCTTTGTCAATGCCACCGCATTGGTTGCCTTAAAAGAAGCGGAAAGCATCGGTGTGGAGATTCCGGGTAAAATGGTTCAGAAAGCATTGAACGCCATCCGCAGGCAACGACTACCTGATCACAGCTATCTCTATGGCGAATATTTAAAGTATAAACCGAGGCGCGGAATCAATCGTCCGGCAGGTAGTCTGGGTCGATCCCACGCCTGTAATCTAGCCCTCCAGGTTTGGGGTGATCAAAGCGTTACCGCAGAGATTCATAAACTATGCCTGGACCGGCTGGTGAAAAGAAATGGCTGGCTGGATGTTGCCCGGAAAAGACCGGTTCCCCATGAATCTTGGTTTGCGGTGGCTGGGTACTTCTTTTATTATGGTCATCTTTATGCATCCCTATGCATTGAGCAACTTCCCGAAAATGAAAGAGATTTTTATAAACAAAATCTCGCTCAAATCCTCATTCCATTACAGGAGAAAGATGGTTCATGGTGGGATTTCCCGTTCTACAATTACCACCAGCAATATGGAACGGCGATGGCACTGATCAGCCTTAAACACTGCCTACCCTAGTATTCTTTGATTGAAAAATTTGCATGATGAGCTTTTCCGGGTTTATCCTCCCGCTCAAATGATGTCCAGTAATCCCTCAATTGATTCGCCACATCCTTGCTCATTTCCTGAACTTCACTCTCCTCGCCTTCCAGCAAAAGCTCAACCTTCCCGTCAGATAAATTCTGCACATAACCGGTTAATTTATACGATTTTGCAATCTGACTGACTTTCCATCGGAATCCAACTCCCTGAACATTCCCACTATACTTTATTTGGACTCGAGACATATATTTTTGGATATGGAAAATTTAAAAGTTTTAAAGTTTAAAAAAAAACTATTTGACCTAAGCTGTATTGTGATGGAAAAGTATAGTTAACCTTAAAAATAAACGCATAAAAATTTATGAGCCAATACGAGTTCGAAAATAACCAAGATGGTGAATGGGAAGACAACGGAGAAGTTGCATGGAATGAAGGGGACTGGCAAAAGTTTTTAAGGAATGCGGATAAAGAAATCTCACGCTTTATTGCGGCCTACAATAAAGTGTACGATGACCCTGAACGTCTGGATGCTGCCGCCGCGATTATGGGATGGCACCGGGATGACTGGTCTTCCCTCGATGAGGAACTTGATGAAGAAACGATTAAACAAATACGGCCAGTTGAAATGGATGAATTAAGTAAGATGGAACCTTACACGATTCACAGGCATCCGATCTACATTTCTTCCACCGGACTTTATGCATATCTCCGGAATGCATGGGAGCATTATATGAGAAATAATCGTGAACAATCCGCGCCTCATTTGTCGTGGAGTTATTGTGCGAGTCTTGCCGACGGAGAAAGGCATTCCATACTTGCGGCGAATTGTCTTGATTTGGGCGACTATCTGCTCGCCGTTTGTCACTTTAAAAAAGCACATGCCGCGCTCAATGAATCTTTACGATTGAATCGGCTTTTTAGTCACCAGACCGACATGGTTTTTCAAAAATACCAAAAAGAATCGAATATGAGATTACACGACCTGCGAGAAATATGGCTGCGGGTCATGCATGACTGCAGGAAATAAATCTTCCGGATAATTACCATAAGCCCCTCCGCGGAGAGGCTTTTTTTGGGTCTTCAATTTTTTAATATTTGCCCGTTATTAACACACCCCAAACTTTAATAGTTCATAATTGGTAGTTAAATATTGCTAAAGGTTTTGTCCTGACAAATATAAAGCGATGCAACCTATATTTCATGTTTTAATTATTTCGTCATTAATCGGGCTGATTCATTCCGTACACTGCTCCCCAAAGCCAAATATATTATTTATTTTTGCGGATGACCAGTGCTATGAAACGATAGCCCAGCTCGGTCTCACTGATATTGAGACTCCTCATATTGACCGGCTAATGAACGAGGGCACTACTTTTACCCGGGCCTATAATATGGGTTCATGGAGTGGTGCAGTCTGTGTGGCCAGTCGTCACATGCTGAACACTGGACGTTTTATATGGCGGGCGGAAGAGGCATCCAAAAAAGCGGAGGAGGAACGGGCATCTGGTCGATTTTGGTCCGAAAACATGAAGTCGGCCGGTTATAAAACCTACTTCACCGGTAAGTGGCATGTCCGGGCAAATGCCGAAAAGTGTTTTGATGTGACCAGTAATGTTCGGGGCGGAATGCCCAACCAAACCCCTGCCGGATACAATCGCCCACTCCCGGGCAAACCCGACCCCTGGAGTCCTTCGGACCCAAAGTTTGAAGGTTTTTGGAAAGGCGGTAAGCATTGGAGTGAAGTGGTTGCGGATGATGCGCTTGATTTTTTGGACCAGGCAAAAATTCACCAAGAAGAAAAGCCTTACTTTGCCTATGTCGCCTTTAACGCCCCCCACGACCCGCGGCAGGCACCGAAAAAATTTATAGATAAATATCCCTTGGACCGGATCAAAATTCCCAGCAATTTCCTGCCCATGTATCCACATAAGGATAAAATTGCCTGCAGCCATAGTCTCAGGGATGAAAAACTCGGTCCCATGCCGAGAACCGAACATTCAGTAAAAGTTCACCGGCAGGAGTATTACGCAATTATTACCCACATGGATGAACAAATTGGAAGAATTCTTAACGGGCTGAAAAAATCCGGGATGGAAAAAAACACTTATGTCTTTTTCTCCGCGGATCATGGACTTGCGGTCGGACATCATGGACTCTTTGGAAAGCAAAACCTTTATGAACACAGCACGCGGGTTCCTTTCATCGTCAAGGGCCCAGGAATCCGTCAAGGGGCAAAAACTTCTGCACCCATTTATCTGCAGGATGTGATGGCCAGCAGTCTGGCTTTAGCCGGGATTGAAAAACCCGGACATGTCGAATTTAACGACATACTCCCGCTCGCCCGGGGAACAACCAAAAAATCTCCCTATAAGGAAATTTACGGAGCTTATTTGAATGTCCAAAGATCAATCACAAAAAATAATATAAAGATTCTCGCTTATCCTCAGGTCCCATTGATCCGGGTGTATGATTTAGCTAAAGATCCCGAGGAAGAAAAAGACATTGCATCGACTGAAAAAGGAAAAGAGTGGATCGCAAAACTTTTTCCCCGCCTCTTAAAACTACAAAAAAAAATGGGTGACTCCCTCGATCTCACCCAGTCATTCCCTCAATTCTCGTCGAAATAGAAAGTGGGTAAACGGGCGTTTTCTCAAATTTGAGAAAATAAACGGTCAGTAAAAAAAGGTGTCGTAGGTCATCGGACTCGCCATTACCACCGTGAAATTATAAAATTCATGTACCGCCCCCGTAAAAAGCAGGGCATGTAGAAATGATTTTCGTCTCATTGATAAATAGAGAATAGTCATGGATATCATCGTTGGATACAGAATTAAATGACCCAAAAAACCCCGCTGGGTGTGAAGTAATTCAAAAAATAAAGCAAATCCCAGAATTGTCCATGCCGGTTTAACCTTGAAATACCTACAAACTTCAAGAACGGGAACAAATATAAAAATAGTTTCAAAGATAGGTGCGAATAAAATAGCCCCCAGTCCCATGCTGTAATCAACTAATCCACCACGATGAACCCGACCGTTACTCACCATTACCCATTCCGGTAAAATGAAAAGAAGAACAGGAAGCAAACTGCAGCTTATATAGGATTCCAGTAGAACCCTGCCCTCCGTGAGAGTATGCCACCGGATAACCGATTTCTCCCAAAACGACTTTTGTTTGACTTCCTTAGCCGCGTTCATTTTCCACCCTACGACGAACCTTCCAATTTATCCGTTACAAGATTGAGGTTACATTATGAAATCATGAGAATTTATTCCAGTTCCATTTGGTACCCGAATCCAGGGCCCCTAATGGTCGAGAGATCAAGCATCCCTTTCCGACGCTGGTAAATCCCCGGATGAACCAAGGCTTCCCTCTTGGATGCATCGGGATAAAATTGCATACCGTTACTTTCCACCCCCATGATTGTGCCCGCATGCGCCCCGAGAAGAACATGAGGAATTTGGGCGAGCATTGGATTCGTTAAATCCTGAACCATCAAATCCATTCCGTGTGCCTTGGCCCAGCACAGCGAAAGCAGTGCACCGGTCTGGGTTTTACAGGTCTTGAGAGCCACTCCGGTCCAGCCAAGTTCCTTGCCGAGACGAACATGCTCCCAGTCATGGGCGCTTTCATCCATAAACAGGGGTTTTCTTTGCGAAAGAGAATGCACTTCAATACGATATTTTTCTAAATCGTAAGGAAAAGGTTGTTCGACATAGAGGATTTTTTCCCAAATTTCAGGATGATCACATTTTAATTGATCAAGAATCTGATTCACATAATCCGGTTGGGTCACCATACAATTAAAATCGGTGGTTAAAAAGTCCACGCACTTCTCCTCCGCAATCCGCCCGATTGCCAGCAGCCTGGAATAATCCCAGGCGGAATCATTGCCACGAAGCTTGATCTTCAGGCAGTTTAAACCGTCACTTTCAATCCACTCCTCGAGATGAACCGGATATCCATCATCGGGCTCATCTCCGGTCAGCTCATCCCTGTTTAAAGGATCCAATCCACCCACCAAGTGCCAGACCGGAATTTCTTCGGGTACACTAAGATCCAAAAAATCCGAGGGTGTTTTTCCGGCAAAAGAAATTCCGCTTCCTTCCTTCGGTTCCAGAAAATGACTCAAATCAAAGTTTAAATAAGTGGAATTATATAGTTGGTAAATCGGCTTTTTATTCACCAATCCATAGGCGTCATGCAGGGCAAGATCAAAAGGAGAGGCACAAACCAAAGCGGCGAGCCATGGCATGGGTTCCAGTCCCGCCCGCTCCTCCTGATTATATTCCTGAAGTAAAAGGGGCAGTTTTTTAAAAAAAAGTGTGTATCCCTGCTCTAGTGCATGTCCATACTCTCCAGTTAAATGACATTTGCCGGCGAGAATCTCAGAAAATTCAATTAACGCGGATTGACGCTCTTGGTATGATATCTCCGAGGGCCAAACCCATTGAACGCTCAGGGGAGTTTCCCCCCACCCTTGCGCAGATTCACCATCACTTCTCTTCACGGTCACAGACGCACGGGCACAGGTGACGGATGTGAGCACTTCATTTCCAAACTTAAGGGGCATCCGTGTAGTCACCGGCAAAAAACTCAGACTTGCGTTCGTTATTTGAATGTCAAACGGGTTATTCATTTCCTGTCTTCAGGAGAATCAAACTATGCAATAATGTCGATTCTTGAATCTTTTTTCTTTTCAAAATTTTAATCCATGAAAGGATAAGAACAATGGAAGGTGATTTAATTGGGTTATTTGTGCTCCTGGTGGGTCTGGAGTTAATTCTTGGCGTTGATAATGTGCTCGTTATTGCAATCTTAGTTTCCCGTCTGCCGGAAGACAAAAGAAATTCGACTCGTAACTTTGGACTCGTACTCGCCCTTGTCGCCCGCGTGGTTATGGTGCTGGGCGGACTGAAATTAGTCCAGCTTACCCACCCGGCATGGCCCGGTGGACCGGAATGGTTTCTTTATTCATGGCGTGATCTCGCTCTTCTCGCCGGTGGACTCTTTCTAATTTGGAAGGCGATCAAGGAAATCCATGCAACGGTTGAATTAGAACACCATGAAAGTAAAAATAAACCAAAAAGCAGCTTAAGTGGTATCATTTCCCAAATAGTGATTCTGGATATCGTATTCTCACTCGACTCAGTCATTACGGCAGTTGGACTGACCGATAATCGATGGATTATTATTACCGCTGTGATTTGCTCGTTCATTGTGATTCTCTTTTTTGCCAAGCCCATTGGTGACTTTATCATGAAAAATACCGCCCTGAAGATTTTGGCTCTCGCATTCCTGATTGTGATTGGAATTACCATTTTCATGGAGGGAATGGGGAAAGAGGTGGAGAAATCAATGATTTATGTTCCGATGGGATTTGCACTCGCCATTGAACTTTTACAAATGCGTCACAAGAAAAATCTTCAAAAAGTAAACGATGGGAATTCCTGAACAAATCGGGAAATATCCCGTATTGCCCATTCTCAACCTCACCAACCCAAAAAATGCACTGCGTACTGCCGAAGCCTTGGCTGCAGGTGGAATTGAAATCATGGAGGTTACCCTGAGAAATGAGGATGCACTCCCCAGCCTGGAAGCGATCCGTAAGGAATTTCCGCATTTTACTCTGGGTGCGGGAACAATCCTTAATGCCGAGCAGCTCGACCGGGTCGAAAATATAGGCGTTGATTTTGGCGTTTCTCCCGGATGGGACAAGGCATTGTGGAATAAAGCTATTGAAAAAAATTTCTTCCTTATCCCTGGGATTCTCACACCGAGCGAGTTAAACTGTGTTTCACAATTTGACTGCCCGTTGATCAAGGTATTCCCCATCCAGCCTGCCGGTGGATATCCCTATCTCCATGCGCTCCTGGCACCGTTTCGCTCGCAGGGCAGGAAGTATATTCCAACGGGTGGAATTACCCGAGATTTGGTCTCCCGCTACCTCTCCGATCCCGATGTGTTATCAGTTGGCGGGTCATGGATAACTCCCAGTCAATTATTGCAAACTTCTCAATTTCAAGAAATTACCAAACTTGCCAAGTCCGCACTTTCTTTTCCCCCATTACAATAATGAGAAAAATTCCTCTTCTGTATTTGCTGTACTGCATCACAATGTGTTTCCCAAGTTTCGGCTTTGAGGAAAAAAATATCACTTCACGTGGAACTCTCAATAATGCCCGTATTGCTTTTGAGAGTGGGAAACCGGCCACCGTTGCTTTTATGGGTGGTTCAATCACTGAAATGAAGGGATATCGGCCAATCATAATGGAGTGGCTGGAAAACAGATTCCCCCAAGCCAAGTTTAATTTCATCAACGCCGGTCTTTCCTCCACCTGTTCCACAACCGGAGCATTCCGCCTGCGCCGGGATGTGCTGGATAATGGCCCAATAGACTTATTTTTTCTCGAATTTGCAGTCAATGATGATCAGGATGCGAATCATAACCGGAAAGCCTGCATCCGGGGAATGGAGGGCATCATTCGCCAGGTCCGCATGAAGAACCCGAAAACTGAAATTATTGTAACTTATTTCGTGAATAAAGGAATGCTTGCCATGTTACAAAGTGGAATCGAACCGGTTTCCATGTCCGCCCATGAAAAAGTCCTGGAAAAATACCGCGTTTCCCGAATTCACCTTGCCGGGGAACTCGCTCATCAGATCAGTAATAACCAATTCACCTGGGATAAATTTGGGGGAACTCACCCGAAAAAACCCGGCAATCAATTATGTGCGGATATGCACATCGAAATGTTAAATAAATCGTGGAGTGAACAATTATCTGGCAATATTGAGGCGCATTCTCTTCCCGAAAACCCAATCGATTCACTGAGCTACTTCAACGGTCGTTTTCTTTCTCCTCGCAATATGCAGGGGGAAGGATGGGCATTTTCCGAACCGGATTGGGAAAAGCTGGACGGAAGCAAACGTTCCCGATACCTCGGTATTCCTATGCTCCACTCCGACTCCCCCAATCTTCCCATACGCCTCAATTTCTCCGGCCGGGCAATTGGCGCATTCGTGGTGGCCGGTCCGGATGCGGGCGTTATTGAGTATTCCATCGACCAGCAAAAAAAAGGAACGATTGATTTATTTCATCGTTACAGCAATGGTTTACACTATCCAAGAACCGTAATGTTTGCCCATGACCTCAAACCCGGTGATCATGAGATTACTCTAAAAATCAAAGGCGGCACAAAAAAATCATCAGTCAGAATTATGGAATTCTGTGTTAATTAATTTTATGAAAAATCATCCGTTTCTCAGTAATTCTTCTCATCCGGCTTGGTCGGCCCTTAATCCGGAATGCGTACGTCATGACATCACTATGGCCTTGGAGGAATCCGAAAAAAACCTCCAGTCTATCCGCGAGTTAAATGCGGAGGAAGTCACTTTTCTAAATACAGTCAAGGCATTGGAACAGTCCACCACTTCATTGGATGAGGCTTGGGGATTAGTCGCCCATTTGGACTCAGTATGTAATTCAGATGAGTTAAGAAACGCCTATAACGACATTCTTCCTGCAGTTACGGAGTTCGGTGCCAAGATTCCTCTCGACGCCAAACTTTGGCAGACAATCAAAAACTTCGCCGAGAGCGAAGAGGCAAAAAACCTTGATCCGATAGACCGTAGACTGTTGGAAGAAACCATTAAGGATTTTAGTGAAGCCGGTGCCGATCTGCCCGAGGAAAAAAGAAATCGGCTCGAAGAACTATCCAGTGAATTAGCCAAGATAACCCAGAAATTTTCTGAAAATGTGCTCGATGGTACCAATGCATGGCAAATGGTGGTCAGGGAAAAAGAAAAATTAAAGGGACTTCCCCCCTCCGCTCTTGAAGCCGCCCGTCAGGCAGCGGTTGAAAAGCTGGGAATGGAGGAAGGTAAGGAGGCCTGGCTTTTCACCCTGCATGCCCCTTCCATGATTCCCGTTTTACAGTACCTCGATGATGAAGATCTGCGGAAGGAAATCTGGTCAGCCAGTGACCAACTGGGCAGCGTGGAACCTTACAATAACGCAAAGTTAATTCAACGCATCCTTGCCCTGAGACAGGAAAAAGCCGAACTGGTAGGGAAAAAAGATTTTGCGGATGCAATACTCAGCCGTAGGATGGCAAAAAACGGTCAAGGTGCTGAGGATTTCATTTCCGGTCTGAAAGAAAAAACACTGCCATTCTTTTCCCGGGAAAATAGAGAGCTTGAAGAATTCAAAGCGGAAAAAACGGATCTCCCCACCGATCTGCTTCAACCATGGGAAGTGGGCTACTGGGCGGAGAAATTAAAAAAGGAGAGATATGATTTTGACGATGAAGATCTGCGTCCGTACTTCCCGATTCAATCTGTTCTCAATGGAATGTTTGAATTAGTGACTAAAATATTTGGTCTGGAAATTGTGGAACGATCCACACAGTTTGATGAAAAAGTTTTTCCCCATGGAGGAACCGAACAGGATCCGGTTGAAGTCTGGCACGAAGAAGTACGGTTTTACGATTTATTTGACCGGGATACAAAATGCTTACTTGGCTCGTTCTATGCCGACTGGCACCCCCGCTCATCCAAAAGAGGAGGAGCCTGGATGAATTATTTAAAAACCGCAGAACCGAAAGGAAATGAAGTTCGTGGACCGCATCTTGGATTAATATGCGGTAATTTAACCGCTCCCACTCCCACTAAACCCGCCCTCCTCACTCATTACGAGGTGGAAACTATCTTTCATGAATTCGGACACCTGCTCCACCATCTGTGCGGGGAAGTGCCTCACCGCAGTTTAAACGGAGTCAATGTGGCCTGGGATTTCGTGGAATTGCCCTCCCAAATTATGGAAAACTGGTGCTGGGAAAGGGTGAGTCTCGATCTTTTTGCAAAGCATCATGAGACTGGAGAATGCATTCCGGAGGATTTATTTCAAAAGATGCTCCGGGCCAGAAACTTCATGGCCGGGAACTCCATGATGAGACAGCTCGCGTTTTCCAAACTTGATCTGTTTCTCCACCGTACCCTGGCACGAAAAGATTTTGAAGACCTCGAAAAGGAAATTCAATTAGAATTGGCGGAGTATTTTCCCCAAAGAAAATCCCCCGTCCGAACCATCACCCATCGGTTCAGTCATTTGTTCAGCAGTCCGGTTGGATACGCCGCTGCGTATTATTCATACAAATGGGCTGAGGTACTTGATGCCGATGCCTTTACCCGCTTCCAAAAAGAAGGCGTAATGAACCCCGAAGTGGGACATCAGTTCCGCGAACATGTGCTCAGTAAAGGGAACTCCCTGCCTCCTGACGAGTTGTATCGAAACTTCATGGATCGTGACCCACGGGCCGATGCTCTTCTTCAGCGAAGCGGACTTTCCTAATTCATCATATCCCCGTTATTTATGTCCACAAAACCACAAATTCTAGCCTGGATCACCTGTGACTCCGTCTATGTTGACCCGGCAACCGGGAAAAATACTCTTTTAGGAATATTCTCGAACCTACGGGCAAAGGAATTTCCCGTTGTCCACCCCCGGATGATTTGGTTTTTATCCTTTTCCGATTTAACCAAGGGTAAACATATGTTGAAAATTTCGATCGGAATTCCCATGGCGGAAGACGAACCCAGAACAATCATTAACCGCGAATTTGATTCCCCCGGCCCTCAACACCGCATAAATTTGATTAATGACATTCAACGTTTAAAATTTGAGACCCCGGGAAATTATTCAATTCTTATTGAAATTGACGAACAGGTTATCCTGGCCAGCACTTTTCCAATTACTGAAGTAAAATAGTCGATGAAACTCTTTCTTTTTCCTCTCCTTTATCTTTCTACTGCTTTGATCGCGGCCGGAAAAAACGGCCAGTCAACTTCCGACCCATTCCCTTCTCCTTTCCTTGAACAATTAGAGGGATGGCCAATTGAATGGAGCCCGGACTTTAAGAAAAAAGAAAACAAACAGGTCTTTCTCGATGTGCGGAAAGCTCTCGCAAATCATCTGCAGCGAATCATTTATATTCTTGATAAACCAAGAGTGAAGGCACTTCAGGCCCTGCACATCCGGGTGGACCTCGATCACACGCTGGGTAACATGCAGTATCACCCCAGCAAGGGATGGCTAATCAATAACCAATTTGATCCGACGTTGGAGAAACGGGTTCATGTCCCGAGGGCAAAACAACTACTCAGCAGGGATCAATGGGCTAAACACCCCTATGTTATTCTGCATGAACTTGCTCATTCTTATCATGATCAGGTCCTGAGCTTTGAAAACAAAGATATTCTGAATGCTTACCAGAGGGCGGAGAAAGAAAAGCTTTATGAACGGGTACTTTTATTTCGGGGTGGAAAAACGAAACATTATGCACGCACAAATCATAAGGAATTTTTTGCCGAGATGACCGAGTCCTATCTCGGGGTTAATGACTTTTTTCCATTTGTTCGGGCTGAACTTAAGGAACATGACCCGCAAACTTTTAACCTGATGCAAAAAATTTGGGGCAAAATATAATGCATTTTAATTTCCTCATACTTTTCACAGCACTTTGTCCTGTTGGATTGCTGGCTGAGTGGAAGAAGGAAGTGATACACCAGCTTCCCGCGGGACGGGAATTAATCAACGGGGTGGTTGCCCACGACTTCGGGGGGAATGGACAAATCGAAGTGATGGCTTCCTTCCAGGGTGGAGTTACCCTATTGGGAGGAAAGAACTGGGAAATCAAAAGAGAAGTCACCCGGTTCAGGGATGTTTATTCCGGAAAACGAAAAATGAAATCTTCCTGTATTCATGCCTGTCTCATGGATGTGGATGGAGATGGCGACATGGATTTTATTGGTTCAAATCAGTTGGTATTTTGGCTTGAATGCCCGGATAAACCTTTCACTCAAAAATGGAAATTCAGGGTGATAGACGAAGAAATTCTCGGCATTCATTGCGTTATCACGGGGGATATTAACCGGGACGGAAAAATGGACCTGATTGCGAATTCGGGCAGTGCGAAAAACACTGCCTTTCCCCACTCAATTGTCTGGCTTGAATCTCCCCCCCATGGAAAAATAAATCAGCCATGGACACGCCATCTGATTGCTGACCGAAATGCCCCGGGAGGTTCCCACTATATGGGAGTGGGAGATGTGAATCACGATGGTCTGCCGGACATTGCCTGCGGAGCGAAGGGGGGCGAAAAATTTCCAGATGGTGAATGGTTCGCTTGGTGGCAACAACCCAAGGAAAACCAATCCGGTTGGAAGAAACACCTTCTTTCCGCCTCCCAGCCCGGTGCCTCCAATATTTTGCCTGCGGATTTGGATGGAGATAAAAACTTCGATTACTTCGCTTCCCGTGGACACGGACAGGGAGTGCTTTTCTTTAAGGGACCAAAGTTTCTCAAGCCAGTTGAAATTGATCCGGAAATTGAAAATCCTCACTCTCTTGCCTTGGCGGATTTGGATGGGGACGGGGACACAGATGCGGTAACCTGTGGAAGTCAGTTATCCGGGAAAGTGGTATGGTATGAAAACGATGGAAAGGCAGATTTCACGAGGCATTTAATTGGGAAAAACCAGAGCAGTTACGATATTCGGACCGTGGATATGGACGGAGACCGAAATTTGGATATTCTCATAGCCGGCCACTTTAGCTCAAATATTGTCTGGTATAAAAACCCCGGCATCCCAAAAACCGTTCCTTTTCCAGGCAAAGTCAGTGAATGGAAGGGTTATTCTTGTCATGAATTTAAATTGGATGGTGCCGCCTGCAAAATGGTGATTCCGAAAATAACCGCTCCGGGCAGGCCCTGGATTATCCGTGCCCGGTTTTGGGGACACCAACCACAAGTTGATCTTGCTTTATTGGAAAAAGGCTGGCACCTCGCGTATTGTGATGTGAGTAATTTATTCGGATCTCCAAATGCAGTGATGAGATGGGAAAAATTCCACCGTGTTATGGTTCAGGATTATGGACTGGCGGAAAAAGTCGCCCTTGAGGGAATGAGCCGGGGTGGATTGATTATCTATAATTGGGCCAAAAAAAACCCCGGTAAAACACTCTGCATCTATGCGGACGCCCCGGTTTGCGATTTCACCAGCTGGCCAGGCGGGAAAGGTCGGGGAAAGGGGAGCCCAGGTTCCTGGCGGGCATGTATGCAAGCTTATGGCATCAGTGAGGAAGATGCGCTCCAATTCAAAGGGACCCCCATTCATGGACTGGAAAATTTGGTCAAATCAAAAGTTCCCCTGCTCCATGTGGTCGGGCAGGCGGACCGGGTGGTACCGGTCGAAGAGAACACCGATATTATCGAAGAAAAAATTCTCGGTGAGGGAGGAGAAATTACGGTAATTCGCAAGGAGGGAGTGGATCATCATCCTCACAGCCTGAAAGACCCCAAGCCCATTGTTTTATTTATTACCAGTGCCTGGGATTCTTACTTTTTACAATAGATTCTGCCTTGTTCGCTTGAGCTAAGCGTAAAAATCTATATTCCATTCATCTTATGTCTGATCGTATACTACCTGATTCCCCTTCATCGGTCCCCTTGCTTGTAGTGGGTTCCGTTGCCTTTGATAATGTCATTACTCCCTATGGGGAAAAAGAACACATTCTTGGAGGAGCCGCATCTTATTGTTCATTTGCCGCAAGTTATTTTACAGATGTTCAAATGGTGGGGGTAATTGGAAATGATTTTGGTGAGGAACACCTCGACCGTTTGCGCTCCCGTGGGATTGACTTGGAAGGCGTAAAACGCGACGAAAGCGGACCGACATTTTTTTGGAAGGGAAAATACCATGAAAATTTTAATCGCCGGGACACCCTCGATATTCAACTGAATGTGTTTGAGAATTTTCGTCCCGATCTGCCTGAATCATACAGAAATACTCCCTTTGTCCTGCTGGGCAACATTCATCCCGCCCTGCAATCCCATGTCCTCGATCAGCTTGAAGGAGAGGCATATGTTTTAGCCGACACCATTGATCTGTGGATTGAAATCGAAAAAAACGCACTCTTGGATCTGATTAAAAAAATTAATCTTTTTGTAATCAATGACACCGAAGCGGAAGAATTAACCGGTGAAAAAAATATCATTCTGGCCGGTCGTAAACTGCGGGAAATGGGTCCGGAATCCGTAATCATCAAGAAGGGGGAGCACGGAGCTATTCTCTTCCATCAGGATGGTATGTTCGCCTTGCCCGCCTATCCGGTCACGGAACTCCGAGATCCAACAGGAGCCGGGGATTCTTTTGCCGGTGCCTTGATTGGCAGAATGGCTTCCCGGAACTCACACGATTTTTCCGCGATCAAGGAGGCCATGCTCTACGCCACCTCCACCGCAAGTTTAACTGTGGAGGCATTCGGGTGCGACCGTCTCGAATCTGCCGGAGCATCGGAAATACGGGAAAGAGTGGAAAGCCTGAAAAAACTCATCTCCGTTTCCTGAGTAAAGTCCCTTGCGGGAAAAGTAAATTCCTGTGCATGCTCACTCGCCGTGAAAACATTCTTTTGTGCAATTTCCTTTTTTCAGTCACTGCTATTCCTTTCTCTTTCACTTCTTTTCAGTTGTGGGGAACAGAACGGGGAATCCACTTCCCCCTCGCCTCTTTCCATGGATCAAAACATTCCTGTCCCGGATGCAGGTAAAGAGGATTCGCATTCCGGTCGGTTGCCCCCACCCACTGCTTCGGTAATTTCACAACTCCCCAGTGACGGTGGGGAGGAGTTCAACCGGTTGGTCTTTGAAAGCAGTCCCTACCTGCTTCAACATGCTCGTAATCCAATTGACTGGTATCCCTGGGGAGAAGAAGCCTTCGCCAAAGCCAAAAGAGAAAATAAACCGGTCTTTCTTTCGATTGGGTACACCACCTGCCACTGGTGCCATGTGATGGAGCACGAATCTTTTGAGGATGAGGAAGTAGCTAGGCTCATGAATCGGGATTATATCTGTGTCAAAGTGGACAGGGAAGAAAGGCCGGATGTGGATAATATCTATATGTCGGTGACCCAAATGATGACCGGCCAAGGCGGTTGGCCAATGACTGTGATCATGTCACCCGAAAAAATTCCCTTCTTTTCCGGAACCTATTTTCCAAAATCTTCCATGACTCAGTTGATTCCTCATTTTGCCAATATCTGGACAGATGAAAGGGAAAAAGTGAACGAGATCGGCCGTGCGATCATGGATAATCTCCAAAAAATGCAGTCCAATCAGTCCGGGGGAGATTTGAATGCGTCACATCTCGATGCCTGTTACCAGGCTTTGCTTCGTGACTATGACCCACTCAACGGCGGATTTGGCACTAAGCCCAAATTCCCCACTGCCCATAATCTGAGCTTTCTTCTTCGCTATTACAAAAGAACCGGAGAATCACAGGCCTTGAAAATAGTAGAACATACCCTCCAAAAGATTCATCAGGGTGGAGTCTATGATCAGGTGGGTCTTGGTATTCACCGCTACTCCGTTGATGAAACATGGCTGGTTCCACACTTTGAAAAAATGCTCTACGACCAGGCTCTGTTCGCTCAGGCGGCGATCGAATGTTTTCAGGTAACGAAATCACCTTACTTTGCCCGGGTTGCGGAAGAAGTCCTGACTTATGTTTTACGCGACATGACTTCCGCTCAGGGTGGGTTTTTCTCGGCGGAGGACGCGGACAGCGAGGGAGAGGAAGGGAAATTTTATGTCTGGACTGAATCCGAGATCAAAGCAATCCTCGGGGAAGAAGATGCCTCCCTCTTTCACGATATTTACCGCTTTGAAAAGGAGGGGAATTTCCTCGAAGAGGTGACCCATCAAAAGACCGGGACCAATATTCCCCATCTGCAAAAGTCCCTCGATGAACATGCCAAGAACAAAAATATCGAATCCGCAAAATTCCGCGATGCCATTAACGGTCTTAAGAGTAAAATTTTCCAAGTGAGGGAAAAAAGAATTCACCCCCAGAAAGACGATAAAATACTGACCGACTGGAACGGTTTGATGATTTCGGCCTTAGCCAAGGCAGGGCAGGCATTGAATAAAGATAAATATTTGCAAGCGGCCCAAAAAGCGGCCGATTTTTGCCTCTCGAAATTAAGGCTTCCCAATGGAAGGCTCTTGAAAAGATGGCGACTTGGCGAGGCGGGACTGCCCGCTCACTTGGAAGACTATGCTTTCTTCAGCCAGGGCCTGATTGATCTCTACGAGGCGAGTTTTGACACCCAATACTTACGGGCTGCCATTGAACTGGTTGATCTGTCATTGGTTCACTTCGAGGATCAGGAAAAAGGTGGTTTTTTCCTCACCGCTGATGACGGAGAAAAACTTTTAATTCGAGCCAAGGAGATTTACGATGGTGCAATCCCGTCCGGTAATTCCGTCATGGCATTAATTCTTCTACGGCTTCACAAAATGACCGGGAAAGAAAAATATCAGATTGCTGCAGAAAAATTATTCTCCGCATTTTCAGGTTTTTTGGAAAACAGTCCACAGGGAGCCGAAGTATTATTGCAAGCTCTTGACTTCGCCCTCGCACCCGCCAAGGAAATTGTGGTGGTGGGAAAACCCGAAACGAAAAGCACAGACCGGCTCCTGAGGGAAATCAATCAAAGGTTCCTCCCCGCAAAAGTCCTGCTTTTCCGCTCGGTAACAGACAAAAATGAAGAAATCCTGAAATTCGCCCCTTTCCTCAAAAACCATAAGCTCGTGAACAACCAAGCTGCTGTCTATGTTTGTGAGAATCAAACCTGCCAGCAACCTGTGACTGACCCGAAAAAGCTGGGGGATATTCTCGGCAAACAATAACCGAGCGTTTATTCTTTAATACCGTGGTGCAGGGCGACAATGGAAAATGTCATGGGTAGAGCACGGACTTGCCCGAACCCAACTCCTTCAATCTCCCCAATTAATTCATGCCGGTTGGGGAAATTGGTTATGCTCGTACCCAAATAAAGGTATGCATCCCGGTCCCCGGTGACCAGCCTGGCTAACCAGGGCAATATCAGCCGAAGATAGAAATAGTAAACAGGACGGAACCACCAGTAGGGCTGGGTAAATTCAAGCACAATCAATCGGCCTTTGGGTTTCAGCACCCGGTGAATCTCGGACAGCCCTTTTTTCCGATCCGCCAAGTTTCTCAGTCCGAATGAAATCGTCACCAGATCGAAACTCTCATCTTCAAAGGGAAGATTCAGACAGTCCCCTTCCATAAAAACATATTTTTTTGAATCCAGACCCAGATGGTCACGTTTCTGACGAGCCTGTTTGAGCATCGGTTCGCAAAAATCGAGCCCGGTTATATCAGCTTTCGCCCCAAGCCCCTGCTGCAGGGCGAATGCAACATCACCACTCCCGGTGGCAAGATCCAAAATGGCATGGCATGATTTTCTCCTGGCCAGTTCAACCAGTTTTTTTCTCCAGCTAAAATCAATTCCCACCGAAAGTAAATGATTCGCAAAATCATATCGATGAGCCACACGGGAAAAAGTATCCCGAACCGCATCCGGGTTAGGGTTGCTCACACTTTAGGTGTCCTGCTGCTTGCCAAAGCTTTCCATTACCCACTGGGAAAGTTCCTTGTCCGGATCGTCCACCACTTTCTTGTCGATCACAAATTCCTTACGTCCTGTCCTTTGGTTGATGATACCCAGTCCGTGCACGAAATCGGAGAATTTTCTTTCGCAAATTGCACGGACCGAACGGTTTTCCTTGATTGATTCTTTGACAATCGCAACCTTGGCGGCTTTTCGAAATTTAAGCATGTATCCGGACTCCTTTTTAAAATGGTCGGCAAAGCGGTCGACATCCTCCAAAAGTGAATCATCCAACTCGTCTCTCTTTTCCTCAAGTAGGCTTTCCAGTTCGTTACCCGGATTCTCTACGGTTTGCGCAGAGACCGAGAAGTTACGAATCGCTGTGGAGGGAAGCTCAAATTTAAAATCTCGAAATGTTTTTTCCAGTATCGTGACTAATCCACGAGCTCCGGTTTTTTCTTCCGCTGCTTTTTCCGCAATTTTCTCGATTGCATCCTTTCCAATCTTGATACTGATATCGTAGCCCGAAAAGTCATTTCGATACTGTTCCAAAACATTGCCTTCCGAAGAACTTAGAATCTCCGCGAGATCTTCCTTGGTTAATTCTTCACAGGCAACCCGGACCGGCAATCGGCCAATAAATTCCGGTTCAAATCCATAATCGATAAAATCCCGGGTTTCGGCCTGAGATAAAAAACGGTTTGCCGATTCACTTGAAGAAATATTTTCATCCGCGGACCCGAAGCCAATACGGTTCAGGTCCAATCGCTTGCGAACATTTTCTCCCAACTGGTCAAAAGCACCACTGACAATAAATAAAATGTTTCTTGTACTCACTGTGCTCTTCTGTGGTTTATTGCCTTTCTGCATATCCATGAAGGCTTTCATTTGTCCCATCATGTCCTGAGGAGCATGCAGATTGACCTCAGTCTCCTCCATCAGTTTGAGCAGGTTGATCTGAACTCCCCGACCGGAAACATCCTTGCCTGTGCGGGAAGACTCAGAGGCAATTTTATCAATCTCATCAACATAAACAATTCCAAATTCAGCCAGTTCAATATCTCCATCCGCGGATTTGACCAAATCCCGGACAATATCCTCCACATCATAGCCAACATACCCGGTTTCGGAAAATTTGGTGGCGTCCGCTTTCACAAAGGGAACCCCGATTAATTTTGCCACATTGCGCATGAGGAAAGTTTTTCCCACACCGGTGGGACCGAGCAGAAGTACATTTGGTTTCACATATTCTGACTTGGACTGTTTTTTACTCTCCAAGCATCGGCGGACATGGTTGTAGTGATCGCATACCGCAACCGATAATACCCGCTTGGCCTGCTCCTGCTTAATCACAAAACGATCCAGGTAGTCCCGGATTTCCTTGGGTCTGCGGTCAAAGGAACGGATTGTATCCAGCCTCTCATCCCTGCTTGCATCCTCAGGCGGTGGTTCTTCACTTTTTTCTGTTTTTTCCACTTTTTCCTCGGTCTCTTTTGCCTTCATTGACTCCATAAATGGAGCAAACGCAACCTGCACGTTTTTATTTTTTAACAAATCGTGAAGTTGTTTTTGGATTTCCTCCAAGGGATTTTCATCGTCTTTCTTTGTCATTTTTATCAAAAATGGGTTTGACAGGTCATTGAGTAACAGGAATCTATGAGGTTTACAAACTAACCCTAATTTAAAAGTCTTTCAAACAGAAATACCTGCTATGTCCAATAATTTAACTAAACGCCACATTGTACAAAAGATTTACGAAAACTCCAATTACAACCACGAGCATGTTCGTAATATAGTACAAAATACTCTCGATATCATGCAGGAAGCAATCTCGAACGGACAAAACATTGAACTCCGTAAGTTCGGAGTTTTTGAACTTCAGGTCAGAAAGTCCCGCGTTGGCCGTAATCCCAACAAACCTGAGACGGATGTGATCATACCCCGCCGGGCAGTGGTGAAATTTAAGGCAGGCAAGGAAATGAAGGAGGGATTGGACAAGCTTAACTTGGACAAACTCGATCCATCCTCCTAGATAAGTTCTTACTGGAATGTTTGAGACATTGCCCGGATTTCGGGACTTTCCACCCGAAGTCTGTGCCCGACGCAATCATCTTTTTCGGGTCTTTCGGACGGTGGCACAGGTCTTTGATTTTTCAGAATACGACGCACCCATTCTTGAACCTCTCGATTTGTATGTCGAAAAGTCGGGAGAGGAAATTGTCGGGCAGCTCTTTCATTTTGAAGACAAGGGAGAACGCCGGGTAGCACTCCGCCCTGAACTTACCCCCACTTTGGCCCGTATGGTTGCCGCCCGGGCTAATTCACTGCCCAAGCCAATCAAGTGGTTCAATATCGGGGAACATTTTCGCTATGAACGCCCGCAAAAAGGAAGAGGGCGATCATTCTATCAATTCAACGCCGACCTTTTGGGAGAATCCAGCTTGGAAGCGGATGCCGAGCTCATTGCTTTATTGGTGGCAATTTTTGAAACGCTCGGACTTCATTCAAACGATTTTAAAATTCGGCTAAGCGACCGTACGAGCTGGGTGCTTTTCCTCAATGCCCTCGGAATTACCGAGGAACAACGTCCCGCAATTCTCGACGTCATTGACAAAAGCGAAAGACGAAAACCCGAGCAGACACTTGAGGCGCTGGAAAAAACTATTCCCGGAAAAAGTGCTGAAATCCTCTGCGAAATTAATGCAATTAAACAAATCGATTCCCTTGACGCACTAAGGGCACGCCTGAATAGCTGCGGAGATGCAGGCAAGGAAAGGGCACATGGATGGTTCTCTTTGCTTGAATTACTGGAGGGGCACGGAGCCGGAGATTTTATCACAATTGATCTTTCTATTGTTCGTGGACTCGCCTACTACACCGGATTTGTCTATGAAGCTTTTGAAGCCAGTGGGGAAGGACGTGCCCTCGCAGGTGGTGGAAGGTATGATCATTTGGTCAAAAAGCTATCCGGCAATGTGGATATTGCCGCCGCCGGATTTGCGATTGGGGATATGACCTTAACAGACTGTCTCGAATCGAAAAAATTGCTCCCCACTTATATTTTAGCACCTGATCTTTTTTTAATTGGGGATAAAGAGCACAAAACTCACTCCTTGCCGATCATTGCCGGGTGCAGAAAAGCGGGATTTTCAGTTTCTCATTCCCTCAAAAATGCCCCTTTTGGAAAACAATTCAAGGAGGCGGGGAAAAGCGGTGCCCGTTATGGATTGATTCTGGGAGAACAGGAACGAATCGCAAACGAAATAAAAATTAAGGACTTTCGCAGCGGTTTGGAAAAAACAGTTTTGCAAAAAAATCTGATCGGACAACTGGAAAACCTCGACGAGGTCGGTGGTATCAATCCGCCGGAAAATGGATGATGGCAAAAGAGGTTCCAGACTTCCAAAAGGAGCAGCTCAAAAAACTCAAAAAACGATCCACTCGGAATCGTCGTGGATTCTTTAAAAAATTTATCCTCGGTCTGGTTGCCACACTGTCCGCTTGGCTTTATCTGCGCTTCGAAGCAAACTGGCTTGAAACCACCAAAAAAAAAGTGCTCATTCCTGGTCTTAAAAATAAAGTCCCGATCAAACTTTTACACCTCTCTGACTTCCACTTTTCCAACACCGTCTCGCTCGAGGATATCGATTTCGCCTTACGGGAAGGCTTTTCCCATAACCCCGATGCCTGTGTAATCACCGGAGATTTCATCACATCGCAAATAAGCGAAACGGAGGTGAAGCAGTACAGTGAGTTATTAAACACTTACGCACAGGCCGTTCCAATCTTTGCCTCTCTTGGGAATCATGACGGGGGTGAGTGGGCCCGAAAAAACGGAGGTTTCAAGAATACTCGGGCAATGGAGTACATGCTTAAAAAAGCGGGTATCAAACTTCTTCAAAATCAGCGGGAATCAATCTTCCTGAAAGGTCAGGCTCTAAGCATTGCCGGTGTGGGTGATTTATGGTCCAAATCGTGTAAACCGCAACAATGCCTGCCGGCAAATTCTTCCCGCACCAGTTCGGGCCCATCTATTCTTCTTTCTCATAATCCGGATGCCAAAAATTTACTCAAGGGTTTCAAATGGGACCTTATGCTCTGTGGACACACTCATGGTGGACAGTTAAAAATTCCGTTTTCAGACTGGACACCTTTCGCCCCGGTAGAAGACCACTCCATGGTCGAGGGATTGCACCAATGGAACGGTAGACAGATCCATATTACCCGCGGAGTCGGCAACTTGTGGGGCCTCCGTTTTAACTGCCGACCCGAGATCAGTCTTCTGGAACTCGCTTCGGTTTAGTTTGTGTCCAAGATCTATTTTCTTGATGACCGGGATCCGCCCTGGTTCCCCGACCCTTCGCTTTGCGACCGCGAGGGCCTGGTTGCAGTGAGCGAAACCCTTGGTCATGAACGTCTAATTTTGGCTTATCAAAACGGTATCTTTCCCTGGTTAAAAACTGGAGAATACTCCCTTTGGCACTGGTTTTCCCCCGATCCAAGATTTCTTCTTTTCCCAAACCAATTCAAACCTTCCCGAACATTAAAAAAAGCCCTCCGCGATGAAACTTTCCGTATTCTAATTGATCAAGATTTCCGACGGACAATGGAGGAATGCGCTGCTTCACCCCGGTCCCATGAGGAGGGAACCTGGATTGAAAAGGATATGATTGAGGATTACTGCGAACTGCACCGTCTCGGAATCGCCCATTCCATTGAAGCCTATCATCAGGATGAGCTTGTCGGTGGTTTATACGGTCTGTGTATGGGTAATTCTTTTTTTGGAGAATCCATGTTCCATAAAATGCCGGAAGCATCCAAAGTCTGTCTTGCTAAACTGGTCGAGATTGCTCAGCAGCACAACTTCCATTTCATTGACTGTCAGGTCCCCTCCGCTCACTTGAAAAGTCTGGGTGCTTGCGAAACCGAACGGGAAAAATTTTTGAAAAAGCTGCAGCACAGCCTCGGCAGTAAACCGGAAAGCTTGAATTGGAATTCAATAAAGTGATCTTTCAGAATTGCCCATTTTTCAAACTCATGAAAGGGTGATCCTTTATGAGTGAAACCAATCCTGAGCACAAAAACCTCTCCAAACTGGGAGAAGGTGGGACGCATCCAAACCGAAATCTGGAAACATTTCCCAACCGAAACCCTGAACGCGACTATGTGGTTGAATTAAAAACTGATGAATTTACCTGCATCTGTCCAAAAACTGGCCAACCTGACTTTGCCGAAATTATAATCCGGTATGTCCCCGATCAAAAGATCGTGGAATCAAAGTCACTCAAACTCTACCTTTGGACTTTTCGGGACGAGGGAACATTTCACGAACATTTTGCCAATCGCCTGTTGGACGACTTGGTCGATGCCCTGGATCCCCGGTGGTGCCGGGTCGAAGTCGATTTCAATGCCCGTGGGGGAATTGGAATTATCGTTTCCGCAGAACATGGAACACCTCCCGCAGTTGCGTTTGTATGAGGGAACAAAACACCATCCACCTCGATGAACTGAAGGTTTCAAACGCATTACCATTCACACTTTTTGGGGGAATGAATGTAATTGAATCCCGTGAACTTGCACTTGAAGTAGCCGCATTTTACAAAGAAGTTACCGACAGACTGAGCATTCCCTTTGTATTCAAGGCCTCTTTTGACAAGGCCAACCGTTCCTCGATTGCCTCCTTCCGCGGTCCGGGATTGGACAAGGGTCTGGCAATACTGGCCGAGATCAAAGAGACTCTTCAGGTTCCGGTAATTTCCGATATCCATGAACCGGCACAGGCAAAACCCGCCGCTGAAGTGATTGATGTTCTCCAACTCCCTGCTTTCCTCTGTCGCCAAACCGATCTGGTGATCGCTCTGGCCGAGACCGGACGACCGGTTAATATCAAAAAGGCACAGTTCCTTGCCGCCCATGAGATGGGACACATAATTAATAAATTCAGGGAAGCGGGAAATGAAAAGATTCTCCTCTGTGAGCGTGGTTCCTCTTTCGGATATAATAACCTCGTCGTGGATCCCCTCAATTTTGGAATTATGAAGGCCACCGGATGCCCGGTTGTTTTTGATGTTACTCATTCCCTTCAGATCCCCGGTGGACGGAGTAATTCCGCGGATGGACGCCGACAGTCGGTATTTAACCTTATGCTTGCAGGAATGAGTCAGGGAATCGGCGGGCTGTTTCTCGAATCCCACCCCAATCCTTCCGAAGCGAAATGTGACGGTCCCTGCGCCCTGCCCCTCGATAAACTCGAAGTGTTTTTGAAACAGGCCAAAGCCATGGACGATTTGGTCAAGGGGCTCGACACTGTCCAAGTGCATTAAACCTGTTCACCCGATTCATGACCGAAACGGAAGATCCGTGGGGAAAACTGGGGCAATGGTTTCCCGAAATTACAGACACATCCTGGACTGCTCTTCGCCAATACACCAGCTTGCTCAGGGAATGGAATGGAAAAATAAACTTGGTTTCCCGCAAGGATATGGACCGGTTGGAGACCAAGCATCTGGCTCATTGCCTCACCATAACCCATTTTCTCCGCCTCATGCCCAAGGCCCAGATTTTGGATGTGGGTACGGGGGGCGGTCTCCCCGGAATTCCACTTGCCATATGCTATCCACAAGCCCGTTTCACCCTGATGGATTCAATTGGGAAAAAAGTCATGGTACTCGAAGATATGGTCGAAAAACTGGGCCTGCAAAATGTGGAGGTTCGTCGCGGTCGTGTGGAGGAAATGCCTAAAAGAAGAAGTTTCGATTTCGTGATCGGACGGGCAGTCACCGCCCTGCCCACCTTTTTCAATTGGGTGAACAATAAAATCCGCAAGGGTTCCCGCAACTCTCCCGCCAACGGAATTTTGTACCTGAAAGGCGGCGATTATACTGAGGAATTAAAAACATCAGGACTGCATCCCGCCAAGATTTGGGACTTGGACGATTTCCTTCCCCAAGCCGGACTCGGGGAAAAATACTTAATTCACTTTAAGATTTAGGGATTCCAGACCTTGAACAGTGCCTCGGCGATGTGCGAAGGTGTCTCAGCCACGGAAATACCCGCATCCAGCATCGCTTCAACTTTGGCGGCTGCGGTTCCCTTACCTCCGGAAACAATCGCACCGGCATGGCCCATGCGTCGTCCGGGAGGAGCCGTCATGCCGGCAATAAAAGCGGCCACCGGTTTATCCACATTATCCTTGATAAAGGCAGCCGCTTCTTCTTCCGCGGTGCCCCCGATCTCGCCAATCATAATGATTGCCTCCGTGTCGGGATCCTCATTGAAAAGCTTGATGGTGTCCAAATGATTGGTTCCATTAATCGGGTCACCACCGATTCCAATACAGGTGGACTGACCGTGCCCGGCACAGGTAATTTGCCAAACCGCTTCGTAGGTTAAAGTCCCTGAACGGGAAACGATCCCAACCTTGCCGGGTTTATGAATATATCCGGGCATAATCCCGATCTTACACTCGTCCGGAGTAATAATGCCCGGGCAATTCGGGCCGATCAGGCGGGTATTGGAAGTGGCAAGACGCGCTTTTACTTCCGCCATATCGCGTACCGGTATACCCTCAGTAATGGCAATCACCAGGGGAATTTCCGCGTCAATCGCTTCCAAAATCGAGTCCGCCGCAAAGGGGGGAGGAACATAGATGGCAGCCACATTGGCCCCTTCCCTGTCGACGGCATCCTGAACGGTGTCGAACACAGGAACACTATCCTGGAATTTTTGCCCACCTTTTCCGGGAGTTACACCCGCAACCACATTGGTACCGTACTCCATACATTGAGTAGTGTGAAAACTTCCCGCACTGCCTGTGATTCCTTGAACAACCAACCGGGTATCTTTATTTACTAAAACGCTCATTTTAAATTATTGTAAAGGTGTCTGAATTAATTGGCTTCCGCCGCCATTTGAACAATTTTCTCGGCAGCCTGGGAAAGGGAGTCCGCGGGTTCGAGAGCCAGTCCGCTATCCGCCAGTATCTTCTTGCCCTGTTCCACATTGGTTCCTTCCAACCGGACCACCAGAGGTACTTTCATCTCCAACTTCCGGGCTGCATTTACAATCCCAGTGGCAATCACATCGCATTTCATAATGCCTCCAAAAATATTGACCAGGATAGCTTTGACCGCGTCATCGGAAACCAGAATACGGAAAGCATTTTCAACCTGCTCCTCCGTTGCCCCGCCTCCCACATCAAGAAAGTTCGCCGGTGATCCGCCGTAGTGTTTGATAATGTCCATGGTGGCCATGGCCAGACCGGCCCCATTGACCATACAGGCAACATTTCCGTCCAGGGCGATATAGTTCAAATCAAATTTGGATGCTTCCACTTCCTTGGGATCCTCCTCGCTGAGGTCCCGAAGCTCGACCACATCGGGGTGACGAAAGAGTGCGTTGGAATCAAAATTCACCTTCGCATCCAAAGCAAGGACATCACCGTCCGGGGTCGTGACCAATGGATTCACCTCCACCTGGGAACAATCCTTGTTCCAGAAAAACGCGTACAGTTTGGTGACCAGCTTTACGCACTGTTTAAAGGTATCCCCGGTCAATCCCAGACCAAATGCGATCTGGCGGGCCTGGTAGGAACGGAGTCCAAGTGTCGGATCCACCAGCACCTTAAGAATTTTTTCCGGTGAGCTTTCCGCCACTTCTTCAATATCCACTCCCCCTTCAGTCGATGCAATGATCACCGGTTTGGAAGTGGCCCGGTCCATCAGTACGGCGAGGTAATATTCTTGGGCGATGTCGGTGGCTTCATTGAAATAAACTGTGCTTACTTCCTTCCCCTCATCCCCGGTTTGCTTGGTTACCAGAACATTTCCGAGCATGGCCTCCGCTTTTTCCTTCGCTTCTTCGGGAGTGGATACCACATGAACCCCGCCCTGAAAACCGTCCTTAAAGGTACCTTTTCCGCGTCCACCCGCATGAATCTGGGCTTTGACGACAATAGCATTGCCCTCGGGCAGGCTAGAGATTGCTTGATCGAAATTTTCCGCGGATTGCGCAACCGTGCCATTCGGTACGGCCACACCAGCCTCCGCAAAAAGTTGTTTTGCTTGGTATTCGTGTATGTTCATGGGTGGAAGAAAATACGCAGACTGACATGGTTAAAATTCCATTCAAGCCTTTTCGATTTTTTAACGAAAAAAATTGTTCAGAAAGCACCGAGACGGGGAGGATCCGGATCCATAGAGAGAACCGAAGCGTCAAAACATTGCAACACGAGCTCCTGCTTTCGTACGGCGTGGATAGGATTGTCCCAGAGATTAAAAAACTCCTCCGGATCATCATTCAAATTATAAAGCTCACCCTGATTGGTTCCATGATACACCACCACTTTCCAGTCCTTAGTGCGGAGCATTGTGCCGTATGCCTCACGGTGAGTCCAGGCATTGTAATATTCCGCATAAACCTGATCCCGGCAAGAATCCCCTTCATCCCCTCCCACAAGAAGAGGAAGCAGGCTCCTCCCTTGCACCGCGGAGGGAATGGGTAATCCGGCCGCCTCCAAAAATGTGGGCATTAAATCGACCAGTTCTACAAACCCCTCCACCCGGCGGTTCTTCGTTATTCCGCCATTGGGCCATCTCATAACCAAGGGCACTCTCATCTGACAGTCGTAAAAGTGAGGACCTTTAAAATAAATTCCATGGTCACCGAGCATTTCCCCGTGATCCGACATAAACACCACCAGAGTGTCATCCGCCTGTCCCGATTCCTCCAAGGCGTCCAAAATTCGCCCCACCTGATTGTCAATGAGGGAAACCATTGCCATGTAAGCAGCATACACCATTCTCTTGTCCCCCTCCGTCATCGCTTCAACCTGGAATTCCCCCGGGGTGTTGTGCGCCCAGATCCGGTCAAGTTTTTGAAAGGTTGTTTTGGCATCCGACTCCTCCGGGTGAACACGGGGCAAGGGCATATCATCAAATTTAAATCGCTCCAGATATTCCCTCGGCGGATCAAAAGGATGATGCGGATCGAAACAATTGAAGCTGAAAAACCAGGGTTTTTCATTTTCCACTTTGATAAAGTCGATGGTTTTTTCCGCGCACCAAGTGGTCTGACTCAACTCCGCAGGCGGGCCAATCTGAACATAAGGACTGATTTCCTCCCCCTGCAATTCAAACCAGTCCTCTCCTTTTTCAGTCAACCATTTAGTGTATTCGTTTTCCTCCCAGTCGGGTTGGGGATGGTGGGACCAATGAAACGGGTCATACCCGTCATCGGTTCTTTTTTCCACTTTTCCCTCCGAGCACGAAGCTAAATGAAGTTTACCCGCCAAACCGCACCGGTATCCCGCATCCGAAAAAATCTTCGAGATCAGCACCTCATCCCCGGGAATGGACTGACCATTCTGCCGGCACCGCGTGGTGCGGGGATATCGACCGGTCAGGAAAGAGGCCCGGCTCGGAGCGCATACCGGGCTTTGGCAGAAGGCATTAGTGAATGTAGTTCCCTCGCCAACCAGACGATCCAACCGGGGAGTCAGGGCGAATTGGTTTCCCAAGGCCTGAATCGTGTCAAAACGTTGCTGGTCGGTACAAATCCATAAAATATTAGGGCGGGTGGACATAAAAAAAGGAGAATCTGCTTGCCTGTTTATTGGCAAGTGAATTGTGAGTTAGCTTGTGATTTTTAAAAACTGTAAACTTAAGCCGACCTCGGCAAGCGACCACCATGAAAAATAAGGATGCTGAACAAATAGCTAAAGTAAACCTTAGGCTCTTCATCTGTTTCCGCATGCTTTTCAATGCCCGTTTTTATTATCCAATTTATGCCCTGCTCTTCCTCGAGCACGGACTGAGCTGGGAGGAATTCGGAATCCTTAATGGCATATGGGCCATCACCATCATTGTCCTTGAAGTTCCCTCCGGTGCGTTAGCCGATACGCTGGGGAGGAAAAAACTTTTGGTTCTGGCCGCGGTTTGTATGATGGTTGAAATGCTTGCCCTCCTCCTTGCTCCCATGAACGGAAGTGAGTATGTCTTCATGCTTTTTGCATTAAACCGAGTGGTGAGCGGCTTAGCTGAGGCAGCCGCCAGCGGGGCGGATGAAGCCTTGGCTTATGATTCGCTCAAGGAAGCGGGTATGGAAAATGATTGGAATAAAACCCTCGAAAAAGCCCAGCGTTTCACCTCGTTGGCTTTTTTCTTTGCAATGATGACTGGTTCGGCTTTTTACGATGCACCATTTATTAATTCATGTATGCAATCAATCGGCCTTGATTTTTCCATGACCTCGGATGAAGCAATCAAAGCCCCCATTTTCCTAACCTTTCTTTCATCTTTGGTCGTCCTCGGGGCAGCGATGGGAATGAGAGATTCCTTTGTTGCTGAAAAAATGGGGGCATGGGAAACCATGAAGTCATCATTCAGGAAGACTGTACAGGCGGGCACATGGATTTGGAAAACTCCCCTCCCCTTTGGAATTTTGATTGGGGCGATGGCTCTCGATAATGTGATCAGGCAGTTTCTTACTATTGCCAGTGCCTATTGGAGTGTAATTGAACTTCCCATTGCCACATTCGGCCTGGTTGCGTCAGGAATGTCTTTGATGGGGGTATTTATCCCCAGGCTTGCCCGATTCCTCAGCGACCGTTTTTCACCCCACACAAACTTCCTCCTCCTCTGCATGGTATTAACGATTGGCTTATATGGAATTGGATTTGCCCTACCCTATTGGGGAATTCTGCCCGCGATTCTTCTCTATGCAACCATGCAGATCATGAACTATCTGGTCAGTCGATACCTCAATGAGGAGGCATCCTCGGAGAGGCGTGCCACGGTGCTCAGCTTTCGCGGACTGTCGACCAATTTATCCTACGGGGCAGTGTCCATTCTCTACTCTGGTCTGGTCGCATACATCAAGACCGAGGATATTCCACCCATTATCATGGGACGGGAAATGAAGGAGCAGGACGCAGTCTTTGTCCAATCACTCGGCTGGTTCCCCTGGTATTTTCTTGTTACACTTGCCCTGGTTCTTATTTTTTACCGCTTCCGCTTCCGAAAAAGTTAATATACGGCTCGCTTCTTTCTTGTCTCTCCGTCCCTGAAGACAAGAATGGGGTATCAATGAAAAATTCCATCCACTACGCATTGTTTCTTTCCCTCTTTCTGAACGCTGGTTTCCTCGGAGCTGTTGACTGGAATCAATACCACGGTCGAAACTCAGACAACAAAACCAATGAAAGACTTACCTCCACCACATGGCTGGAAAAATCAGGCTCCCCCAAATGGAAAATCTCCACTCCGCTTGGGTTCAGTTCTTTCTCCACCGAGGGGGCCCGTGCCTTTACCCTGATTGCGGAGGAGGACGAAGACGGACTGATGCGAGAAGTTTGCATCGCACTGGATACAACATCAGGTAAGCGCCTATGGAGCACCTGGCTCTGCCGGATGGACTACAAGAGCGGAGGTGGGAATTCGGGAGCTCCCGGAAATAATGGTGGGGACGGTCCACGATCCACCCCCTCAGTCCTGAACGGAAAGGTATGGGTCTACGATTCGGATATGAATCTCTATTGTATCAACGCGGCCAATGGAAAAATAATCTGGGATGTTCAGGTGTTAAAGGAGCACAAGGGACAGAATATAAAATGGAAAAATTCCTCCGCCCCCCTGATTGAAAACGATCTGGTCATAGTTTATGGCGGGGGATCCGGGCAAAGTCTGCTCGCTTTTGAGCGGGAAACCGGAAAGATCGCGTGGAAGACCGGAGATGAAACTGCCACGCACGCCACTCCCATTGCCACCACCATTCATGGGTTTAGGCAGGTCATTTTCTTCTGCACATCGGGTCTGGTTTCAGTCGATCCCAAAAGTGGCCGCGAACTATGGCGCCAGGCATTCCCCTTCAAGGTATCCACCGCCGCTTCCCCCGTGGTGGCCGGAGATATGATCTACTGCTCCGCCGGATACGGCGTCGGGGCGGGACTCTATAAAATCAGCCGAAAGGGAACCCGTTTCTCCAGTTCGGAAATTTGGCGCAAAAAAAATGATATGTTCAACCACTGGAGCACCCCACTCTACCATGACGGTCATCTGTACGGCATGTTCAGCTTTAAAAAATATGGAAACGGACCGCTACAATGCATTGAATTGAAATCCGGAAAGATCAAGTGGAGCCAGGACGGCTATGGACCCGGTAATGTTATTTTGTCCGGCAACCACCTGATTGCCCTCGCCGATGACGGCGTTCTTTCCTTGGTCAAGGCCACTCCATCGAAATACACCGAACTTGCCCGAAAAAAAGTGCTTAATGGAAAATGCTGGAGCACTCCCATTCTGAGCAATGGACTGGTTTTGGCCCGGAGCACTGCGGAAGCAGTCTGCCTGGAAGCCGGGAATCGGTAAATTTTATTCGGGTCGTCCGACCCAGTCCACTTTTCCGTCGGTCGTCTCAATCACCAAGTCGCGGTATCCGCCATCCATCACATAATCCCGCCAGGTATAAATTCTTTCCTTGTATTCCGAGCTTGAACCACGCTTTGCGGAATCAGGCTTGCGGCCAATTAACTCAAAAAGATCTCCTTCATCCACTGCACGGGCAAACATTCCCTCACCTTTTAACTTCGATTCCCAGAGACTGACCGTACGGGCACTCTTGCGGTTTTCCAGCACCATGATTTCAGCGTTATGAAATTTTATCCGCGAACGGGCCCGTGAGGAAATCGGGCTGTTTGGAAATTCCTCCAAGAATTCCTCGTAGAGAAGGACCGCTTCGGAATGATCCAAACCTTTGGCCCGTTCATAAATTTCCCGGTACTCACCCGATCCCATTTTTTTTATTTCCTTTAAAGAGTTTTTTGATTCCGAAACCTGAGAACGGGATTCCTCCAGTAACTCCGTCAGGTTTTCAATCTGCCGCTCCAGACCGATAATGGTTTCTCCATTTTGGGTCAGGCGGGCATCGGTCTCAGCCTTATCCAAGGCACGCATCTTTTTTAGTTCTTCAAAGCGTGCCTTCTCCTCACTGAGTATTCGGGCGTGTTCTTTCATGGAAATCGTTTCTGTCTTCATCTCAGGAACGGTGAGGGGGATTTCTTTTTCTGGAGATTCCTCTTTTCCACAACCAAGAATGGAGAATAAGAGACAAAGAAAGAAATGGGATAGCTTCATTAGGCATGATATTCCAAAAGCCTGAAGTAAGGGCAAAAGAAAAATGGAGTATTGATCAAACAATGCATACGGACCATCCGTTCATAAAACAACCTGCCTGGATAGAATTCTTCTTGCTTGCGCATTCATCCCGATCACTGAAATTTAGATTATATGAAAAAGAAATCCAATTCCGGTCAGGACACGCTTGATTCCATACGCCGAAACTCCGCTTACCAGTCCAGTCGAAAACTTTCCCTCATTTTTTCTGTGGTTGTTTTTTTCGCAGTTTTAATCCTTTCCTATTTTTCTACCCGTGGGATGATTAAAAGTGAGCAGGTAATGGTTTTGATATTGGCGGCATTCGGGGGTGGTGTATCCGCGGTTATTCTTCTTCACTTCCTGCATGCCCACTTCGATGGAAGTGACGCCTTGATTCAGGTGGCGAAGTTTCAGGAACGATCCCTCAGAAAAAGAAACGACGCACTCACAATGGTCGAAAAAATAAGGGAAGAAGTGGAGGAGGAAAAGAAATCGGAATCCAGTCACTCCGCTCCTGTGTCAGATGAAAACGAAGAGAATAAAAATGAACTAACTGAGGAGGCAAAGCAACCCGATGCTCAGTCTTCAGACAATCCCTTAAAATAAATCAATGATTGCCGCACTCCCTCATCAAGCGAGGTACGGGGCATCAAGGGAAAGGCTATTCTTGTTGCCTCATCATTCAGTTCATAAATAAACGGTGACGGCTCAGCCTCCGGAGAAAAATGAATGGAGGGACATTCGATTTCAAGTGCCATTGCCTGCGATTGAATGGTGCTAATGAACTCCTCAATTGAATGGGTTTCTCCAAGCAGATTAAAAACACCGTACCCAGAGAACGGGTCCAGAACCGCCCGGGCAAAGCCCGCACCCACATCGAGGGAAAAATGATAATGTTCCCGGCCACGATACGGTACTTCGAATGAATCGCCTTTCACCACCGCCTTCATCGCCGAAGTCATGGCTGCGGTGAATCCCCGGTCCCGACCCGGCCCGTAGGTGGTGGCCAGACGGAGAGAAACCGTGGAGGTCCCGGTGGATTGGTGAAAAGCCTGAGCCATCCCCTCGCCCGCCACTTTCCAATATCCGTAAAGATTGAATGGATGGTAGGGATCTTCGGGACGCACCCCTTCTTCCCCGTACAGAGACCGGGCACCATTCACCGCACTTGAACTGGCAAATACGAAGCGTTCAGGGGGATGCTTCAGCTTGGTGCACGACTGGAATAAATGGGCCGTTCCCAGTACATTCACCTCCATCCCCTTCATCGGAAAATCACGGCAGTCCGGAGTCTGCAGGGCACCTAGATGAATCACATGAGTCGGAGCAACCTCCAAAACTGCCTGCTCCACACTAACCGGATCGGAAAGATCTCCGGCAATCAAATGATAGCCGTCTCTCTCTGAACCGCCCTCCGGTACTGAGCGGTTAAAACCAAAAACTTCACTGTTTCCTTCCCCCAGCAAAAGATCAACCGCGTGTGAACCAATACATCCGGTTGAGCCGGTCACCAAAATTCGGTTCTTGTTTAATCTCATAATAAAATGGCCGAAGCTAATCCCAGAAAAGCGAGGAATCCGACCACATCCGTGACCGTGGTCACAAACACACCGGATGCCACCGCCGGGTCCACTCCGAAACGGTCGAGGGCGAGTGGAAGAAGTACTCCGGACACTCCTGCAACCACCATATTAATAATCATCGCACCGGCAATGATTCCACCAAGAAGGAATCGGTCATCCAACTGATTAAACCAGAGCACCACCACTAATCCGGCAAGCACGGCAAAGACTACACCGTTCAAAAGTCCCACCGCAAATTCCTTCAGAAAGGTGCGAAATGCATTGTAAGCGGTCAATTCTTTCGTCGCCAACGCACGAACCGTAATCGTCAGGGTCTGGGTCCCCGCATTCCCACCCATGGAAGCCACAATCGGCATCAGAATTGCCAGTGCCACCATCTCCTCCAATGTGCCGTCAAACAGTCCGATTACCATGGAGGCTAAAATCGCGGTCCCCAAGTTGACCAGTAACCAGGTGAAGCGCTTGAGGGAAGTCTGACCCACCGAGTCGTCCACCGTTTCCTCCCCCACCCCGCCTAAACGCAGGACATCCTCCTCAAATTCCTCACGGGCCACTTCCATAACATCGTCCACCGTGATCATTCCGATCAGCCGGCCCTCCTGGTCAACCACTCCCGAAGTGGTCAGATCGTATTTTTCAAAAAGCAGAGCCACTTCTTCCTGAATCATTTCCGCGGGCACAATCACCTGCGTCTCATCCGCAATCTCCCGCATCAAAGTTTTTCTGGGCGAACGTAAAATCCGCGAGAGTGAAATCACACCCACCGGTTTTTTATTTCCATCGACGACAAAAAGGTCCAGGAATTCTTCAGGCAGATCCTCCTCCTCGCGTAAAAAATCAATCGTCTGCCCGACCGTCCAGTCCGTGGCCACACTGACCAGTTCGGTCTGCATTCTCCGCCCGGCACTGTCCTCCGGATAGGCCAGTCCAGTCTCGATATCCTCACGCTCCTCCTCTGGGACTTTGCTCAGAACTTCGTACCTTTCCTCCGCCTCCATATCCTCGAGCACCTGAACCGCCTCGTCAGATTCCATCTCAGTAATGACCTCCGCCACTTCCTCAGTCGATAACTGATCAGTCACTTCCTTTCGGAGGTGATCCTCAAGTTCGAATAAAAGATCCGGATCCAAGTCAACCTTGACCAGTTCAAGAAGCCTCTTCCTAAGGCTCCCCGTGAGCAGACCGATCGCGTCGGCCAGATCGGAATGGTGGAAGGATTCAACCCGGGAAAGAATTTCCTGATCCTTACCCGTTTCAAGGAGTTGAACCAACTCATCAAAACGACCCGCCATCTCATCGGTGCTGTCCGGATCAATGCGGTGGATCGACTCGATATCTTCCTTGGATGCTTGCATGGAATGAAAGGTTAAGGTTCTCCGCTCCGATGAACACTGTGCGGCGGCCTGGAAAGTTAAAAGGTTATCATGGCACGAAGGCTGGCAATCGGCAACGGTAAAGGATAATCAGAGAAAAAAACGCTCTGGGATTCTTTTAAAAATGTGAATCTTAAAAACGCATTTTGGGTAAGTTTTGGCAGGTAGAATCTCAAGTTTTTAAACTTTTACCACTCCGGCCTTGCCCCCTCCCCATCATAATCCTTGGCCAAGCTTTTCGCCTTGAGCATATCAGCAAGAGATTCTCCATCGATCCATACCTCACTCACAATGCGGAAGTACTTACCCCGTTGTGGATTCCTTAGTTCGATCTTGCTTGCTCCCTTGAGTGCTTGTTCGGTTATTTGCTGTGCTTGCATTGCCAATGCCTTAATCTTGTCACTAGTCCCCCGCAATTCAGGCGTATCCACTCCGAATAAGCGAATGGATAGATCATCGCCAAAAAGGGGATGCATGTCCGGCAAATTAATCTTGAAGGTATCTCCGTCATAAACGCTCACGACTTGATCCGGTGTCAGCGTGAAAAGATCTTCACTGCTCGTTACAGGTGCGGATGTATTCTCCTCATCTCCGCTTAACAGGTAGTAAGTTAACCCAACCACCGACACAACAGTCACCAGAAAAAATCCAAAAATCAGCAACTTAATACCGAGTAACTTCTTAGCGGGAACCTCCTGAACTTTTACCGATGATCTCAATCGGTTTTACTTGCGTCTTACTGCCGGGGGCAATCCCTGGAACTTGTGATAACTTGACCCAGCTTGCTCCGTCATGACAGGCATGATCCTCAGATGAAAAGTTGCCTGTTCGTAAGTACCCTCGGACTTGCTCGACCGAAAACGGACCATAGTTTTTACCGTTTTTATGGATATGTATCTGCACGAAATAGATGGTAAAAGATTGATAAATTGGTCTTCATAGAAAGGTGGAGGATTTTATTTCACATTGATGCCTTACAAGGTATTTTGACCCGTTTTGGATCAATGAGTAAACATTGCCCTGCCCATCTATAATATTTAAAAAAATATGTTATATCACAAAAATAATTAAGGTTAAATGTTATTATCCACTCCACTTGAGCTTTATAAAAACCTGGAATTAAGCCGACGGTAGATTTTAAATATGTAGAATTGGACCGTTGTTCCAACCGTTTTCGCAAGCTCAAGATGGTGGCAAAAAACTAATATTATGCCTCCTTCATCCGCCCACTTGAAATCTCTTGCGAGCTGTTACCACGCGATAGATTTACTGGAAGAGTTGGTTTTGAGAACGAAAGCGATTGAATTGGACAACGAACGCACACGCACCCAAACCACTATCCAAGTTTATGACTCGATCCCGAATTTAATTATTCGGAAGAATACTCTACATTGAACCCTATTATGATCGAGAACTACCAAGAAATTATAGATAAGATGTCCAAAGAAGAAGCAATGGAAATTGTTTCAAAGATGGGTATGAATATGACCGACCACCCCTACCTTTCCGAAGAAAGAAGGAAGGAATTAAAAGACGAGGAACAAAAACAGATCGAGGAATACGAAAATAAGAGAAAAGAGAAAACCTCGGACAATCAAACTATTGGCAAATAGGAATTGGCTGGGAATCTGGTAAAAGGAGTGGAGTAGTGTGCATGTGCACGAGAGATATTATGATTTCATAATACTTAAATAATTAAGTAGTTACTTTATTCAATTGTTTGACTTGGGTGATATGGTGTGGTGATGTGAGTAAATGAGAATTTTTTTATCCTTAATTCCCTTCATTTTCTGGTGCAATTTCCCCAATCATTCATCTGCCTCGGAAAATAAAAAAACCAAGGCTGAAAATGCCCCACCGAATATTCTTTTTATCGCAATCGACGACCTCCGTCCCGAATTAGGATGTTACGGTGCGAAACATATTATTTCTCCAAATATTGATAAGCTGGCAAGTGAAGGCATTATTTTTGATCGGGCCTATTGCCAAATGGCGATTTGTATGGCCTCAAGAAAAAGTATCATGAGTGGCTACCGTCCGAGTGCGGAAAATAATCTCCATGACAGGGGTCCGCTTATTGATAATATTTCCAATGTGCTCACCCTCGATCAGCATTTACTCAAGAACGGCTATGAGACTGTCACGATCGGTAAGATCTATCATGATGAGGAAGACGAGAACGGATGGGCACAGAATTACCGAAGGGTTACCGGAAATTGGGGTTCCAGGGGCTACCTTGAAAAAAGCTCATTGGATATAGAAAATAAGCGTAAAGCACTGGGTAAAAAAGGCCCCCCCTACGAATCCGCAGATGTGGGTGATGATGAATACCAAACGGGTGCATTTGCACAGAAAGCGATCGAAGTGCTTCGTAATAAAAAAGACAAGCCCTTGTTCCTGGCTCTGGGTTTTCGCAAACCCCACTTACCCTTTAATGCTCCCCAGAAATACTGGGATATGTATGACCCGGAGAAGATTGAACTCGCGAGTCGCACTCATCCTCCCAAAGGGGTATCGGAGTACAACCGTACCCGGTTTGGTGAATTAAGAAACTACTACGGAATCGCCGAAGAAGGCCCGATACCTCATGCAGATGCGATCAAACTAACGCATGGTTACTATGCCTGTACGAGCTATGTAGATGCACAACTTGGGAAAGTCTTAACCGAGCTCGAAAATCTCGGATATTCAGACAATACGATTATTGTCTTATGGTCCGACCATGGTTGGAAGCTGGGTGATTATGGATGGTGGTGCAAGCATACTTCAAATGAGATTGATACGAGAGTCCCTTTTATAATTAAAGTACCAAACGCAAAGGGAAATGGTACCCGCAGTCCTGCCTTGGTAGAACTGATCGACCTTTACCCTACCCTGTGCGACCTGGCAGGGATTTCGACTCCTGTGCATAATGAAGGATTAAGTCTTCTGCCCTTATTGTCCGAACCAAATCGTGAATGGAAGAAAGCCGCTTTCAGTATATGGGTCGATAGAAACCCAAAATTTATAGGTTATACACTTAGAAGTAAACAATATCGCTACACCGAATGGCGTGACCTGAAGACAAATAATTTACTCGATCGGGAGTTATACGATTTAAGTAATGGACCATTACCAGAAGCTAATTTGGCAAAACTGAGCAAGAACCAAAAACTCCTGAGTAAGTTTTCACAAATTATAAAAAAAGGCTATCAATCGGCACTTCCCGATTGATTGTAGCGACTGGAAGATCTCTCAAAATCCGCTGGAATATACTTCAGCACGAATTTGTAATGCCAACTCGAGTTGCCCCAAGGAGATTTTAGCGTTTGATTAAGTCCATGAAGAAAATTTTTTGGGTGATTCTTTTTTTACACTCGGTGACCGGTTGTTTTGCGCAAAAGAAAATTAATTTGGATGACCTGATGGTGCTCGAAAAAGTTCTTGAATCGGCAGTCACCACTCTTGTGGAAAGAGAAAGCACGGATGGATCAATACTTTCTTTTCTTCCCGGACAAGAAATTCCCTTTACTGGATGGCGGAAACAGATTCGCAAGAACGGAAAGATTCGTTCTCTCGAACAATTCAAAGACGGGAAATCCCATGGTCTCTACCGCTATTGGTGGAAAAACGGAGTAAAAAGCGAGGAGAAAAACAACCGTAACGGGATGACTCACGGGATATGGATGGCCTGGTATGAGGATGGAGGGAAGCAACTGGAGCAAACAGTAAGGAATGGTAAATTACATGGACCTGCCGCTCGCTGGTACCGAAACGGACAAAAAAAGAATGAATCCTTCTATCAGGACGGAAAAATTATTTCCATCGTGGTGTGGAAACCGGACGGTGAAAAGTGCAAATATACCCACTTAATCGATGGGGATGGTTTATGGGTGCGCTACCGCGAGGACGGTACCGAATCTTGGCGCTCAAAATATAAAAACGGTCTGTTTATGCTGGAAAAATAATTCCTGTTATGGAATCGAGGCGAGGACAGAAATCAAACCCGCGATTCTGTTCTCCATGTTTGAGGATGTTTAAAAATGATTAAATAATGTGATAGATCAAAACAAACTTTGACAGACACTCTTGAATGCTGAAGCAAAATGAAAAGGGAATTAAAACACCTACCTAAGAAAACAGTATAATAAGCCAACTGGTATCATTACTAAATCCTGACAGATTATTAGTTTATCCTCGTCTCTGCCAACTTTGTTTTGGAGGAGTGTATGTAAGGAATAAATCAAAAGAAACCACTCATCTATAACTCGGAACACGGCAAGTGAAAATTGACCAATTCATTTAAACTTGACCAAAAAAAATAAAAATAGGTAATTTCGTACTATGAAAATTCCTGAAGTCCGATAAAATTCATTAACTTTATTTGATCATGAAGTTATCCGTCATTCCGAGCAGGTACCCAAAAGAAAACCTGCGAAATTTAATGTTTATATGATTTCAAATTCAGACATGTGAATTGATTTCAATTTTATTTTACAAGCCACAAGTGAATCGATTAATCAAAATTATCAAGGATTTAAAACAGAACAGGCGATTAAGTTCTGAATCTGAATCAATTATATCTCCGTTTATTGGTAAAACTTATGAATCCACTTTCTCTTTCTTGGAAGCAAGTTCCAGTTTTGCCATTGGATTGAGTGAGAAGTTTAAGGGTGGGAAGACCGTTTTAGCCGAAATTACTGATTTCGGATTGGACTGCTCCATTCTTTTTCCTAAATCCATGAATGAATGGATTGATGGTCTGAAAGAGGGAGATGATCTTGAAGTAAGAGTCAGGGTGCTCAAGTTCGACAACCTCTATCAAAGGGTGGTTTTTGAACAGCATGTAGAAGAAACCTCACCAAAAGAAAAACCTGAAGAATATCCTCGAGGTATTACTGATTCGACCAAAACGGGGTTGATCGGAAAAGAAAAAGTAGAAAGTGCGGGTGAGGAAGTCATTGAAACAGAGAGTTTAGCTGAGAATTTTGCCGCAACTGAAAGTATAGCAGATTCGCTCACTCTCATTCATCCGGGCTCAAAAACTGAGCCTGATTCCAGTAATCAAGGAGATTCCACTTCTGGTGAAGAATTAAAAATAGAAGAATTTACAGAGCAAGTGACCGAAAGTCCTGAACCTGTAATTATAGAACAAGATTTGAAGAATGAAAACGATTCATCCGAAATCCAGAATCAGCAGGATGAAATTGAACCGCCGGTTGAAACTCGAGAATCTTTTCGCGACGCAAACGAGTTCGAAATTTGGAGATCGAAATACTTGGCGGGTGACCCGGTCCGAAAGTATTTCAGCGAGGATCAAATCATCCAAACTTTTTGTAAGACACATAACCGAGAAAATTCATTAACTTCATTTAGTCATGAAGTTATTGCCCATTCCGAGTCGGTGCCTACAGAAAAATCCGCGGGTCTTAAGACGAGTAAGATTTCAAATTCAGACGAGGCAAACGAGTTCGAAATTTGGAAATCGAAATACTTGGCGGGTGACCCAGTCCGTGAGCATTTCAGTGAGGAACAAATCATCCAAACTTTTAGTAAGACACACAGCCAAGAAACGAGTCTTGTCATTAGTAACAATTATAAGTTGACGAAGCAAAACGAACTTAAAAATTTGCTAGTAAGGTCGATAAAGAGATACTCATTTTTTGTAATATTTGCTGCAATATTAGTTGCTTTTGCAAGTCCTGACCCATCTTCGGTGGGAGTTTTAAATATATTAGGGATCGGATTCCTCTTTTTTTTGATAGTAGGAGGCTGGCGAGAGGGACGAGGTAGTGGTAATATTGGCACCGGAAGTTGATAATAGAGTAACAAATTCAGGATGCCCGCCTCACCACACAGCTTTCACCTGCTCCCCAGTAAATAGCTGTAAACACGATGGTATGTGTTTAAATATCTCCAAACTTGTTGTCACTTAGCCAGAAGTAAATCATAATAAATGGCTACATTTTTTGATTTAAAAAGGAATGGAGGCGCGGGCCGGAATCGAACCGGCGAATAGAGGATTTGCAGTCCCCGGCCTTACCACTTGGCTACCGCGCCATTATCCAAAACCCTGTTAAGTATTGACTTTACCCCCCTCGAGCAAGCAAAAACCTATCTCAGCCCTTTTTATATCATGAAATTTCAAATATTATTTTATCTTTTTATTTTCATCCCTGTTTTTGCTTTCGGGCAAAGTCGACCCAATGTCATTATTGTAATGGCGGATGATATGGGGTGGTCCGATATCGGTTGTTATGGAAGTGAGATTGAAACGCCCAACCTCGACCGTTTGGCGAGCAATGGATTGCGATTCACCCAGTTCTATAACACCGGCAGATGTTGTCCCACGCGTGCCAGCCTCCTCACAGGAACCTATCCTCATCAGGCGGGAATCGGACATATGATGAACGACACCGGACTGCCGGGATATAAGGGTGACTTGGGCAGCAATGTGCAAACTATCGCAGAAGTGTTAAGCCCGGCAAAATATTCAACTTATCTCTCAGGTAAGTGGCATGTGACTCCCAAAATTCAACCGGGATCATCCCAGCATAATTGGCCAAGGCAGCGGGGATTTGACCGCTTTTATGGAACCATTCATGGTGCAGGAAGTTTCTTTGATCCGAATTCCCTGACCCGTGACAACACATTAATTTCCCCCTATGCGGACAAAGAATATGAACCGGAAGTCTTCTATTACACCGACGCCATCAACGATCATGCCACCCGGTTTATCAATGAGCATAGCAGTGAAAATCCATTTTTTCTTTATGTTGCCCACACCGCTCCGCATTGGCCAATGCATGCGCTCCCGGAAGACATAAAAAAATATCAGGGACGCTATGATGCCGGATGGGAAAAAATCAGGGAAACCCGTTATCAAAAACAATTGGGCATGGGACTGATTGATCCAAAATGGAAATTGTCCCCCCGGGATGCGGAGGCATGGAATGACGCGAAAAACAAAGCATGGGACATTCGAAATATGGAAGTGTATGCGGCCATGGTGGACCGCTTGGATCAGGGCTTGGGACGCATAATAAAAGCCTTGGAAAAACGACAAATGCTGGACAATACATTGATTATTTTCATCGCTGATAATGGAGGCTGCGCTGAGGGGATGGGACGGAGGGAAGGGATTCAATACAAGGACAGCGATCCCGAAATCCTCAAACCAATGAAGGCAACCGATTTGCAAATGGATATGATTCCCAGGCGTACCCGTGAGGGTGTGGTGATGAAACAGGGAACGGAAGTAATGACTGGCGGTGCAGATACTTACCATGGATACGGAAGAGGATGGGCCAATGTCAGCAACACCCCCTTCCGCGAATACAAACACTGGGTGCATGAGGGCGGGATCAGTACGCCCTTGGTGGCTCATTGGCCCAAGGGAATTGACAGGAAACTTCATGGCAAATTCGACCCATCAACCCGCTCACTTGATCGATCTTATGGCCACCTGTGTGGATCTTGCCAAGGCTGATTATCCCCAGGTGGTGAAAGGGAAAAAAATTGTTCCGATGCAGGGAGTTTCCCTAAAGCCCGCGTTTTCCGGAAAGCAATTCAAGCGCGAAAATCCGATCTTTTGGGAACACGAAGGAAATCGGGCGATCCGGACCGGCAAATGGAAACTGGTCGCCAAGGGAGCCAATGGGAAATGGGAATTATACGATCTCGAAGCGGATCGTTCGGAACTGATTGATCTAAGCGAAAAGCATCCCGAACGGACCACGGAAATGGAAAAAAAATGGGAGGCATGGGCCATCGAGGCGACTGCCAAGCCCTGGCCCTGGAACCGCAATAAGAAGAATTTGGGAAGCAAAAAAAAGGCGTTCAATTTAAATGCCACTACTAACCTTGCGAAAGAACTGTCACCGATGATAGCCAAAAAACCATTTGAAGTGGAGGTTCAGATTGAAAAGCTGGGAGAAGGGGTTTTAGTTGCTCAGGGGGGAGATACTCATGGATGGGTTTTGTTTGTAAAAGATAATGTTGCCCACTTCGCCTTGAGTCTCGGAGGAAAAATCGAGACCGTTCGGGCAAATGAAAAATTAACCGAGAAAGATGGAAAAATTCTAGTTAACTTGAATGCACGCGGTATGGTTGAGTTATTGGCCGGGAAACGAAAACTGGGCAGTGGAAAAATGAGCAGTCTTGTCAAAGAGATGCCCATGGATGGACTGCAAGTTGGCCGGGATGAGGGGGGCACGGTCGGAGATTACAAGGATGCGTTTGCCTTTGACGGAAAGATCAGGAAGGTCAGAATCAAAATAAATTAATCATTTCATGACTTTTATCCACGACGATTTTCTCCTGACCAACCATTCCGCGGTTACACTTTTTCACGAATATGCACGGGACGAACCAATCCTGGACTTCCATAATCATTTGTCTCCCCAAGAAATTGCGGAGGATCGAAGATTTAACAACCTCGCTGAAATCTGGTTGGAAGGCGATCATTACAAATGGCGGGCATTACGGGCCAATGGAATCCCCGAGGAATTCATTACCGGTGAGGGAGACCCCAAAGAAAAATACCTCGCCTGGGCAGAGACCATTCCTCACACGCTCGGCAATCCCCTTTATCACTGGACCCATCTCGAATTAAAAAGGTGTTTCGATATTGACTTGCTCCTTTCCCCGGACACCGCCGAAGAAATTTGGGAACGGGCCAATGAAAAACTGGCGGAGCCCAAATTTTCCGCCCGTGGTATGCTCGAACAGTTTCAGGTCAAAGCGCTCTGCACCACCGATGATCCGGCTCATCCCCTGGACCACCACGAAGCCATTGCCCGGGGGATGAAGGAATGTGCGGTTTTCCCGACGTTTCGGCCTGACCAGTCATGGGGAATCGACCGGGCGGATCATTTTATTACCTGGATTGAGAAACTGGAGGAGACTTCGGGAAAGGAAATTTCCAGTTTTGACGGGTTTCTTAAAACGCTGGCCGACCGGCTGCAAAAGTTTCATGAACTCGGATCGCGCCTGTCCGATCATAGTTTCCCCTATTTTTTTGCCGATTTCCCCAGCGAGGGAGAGGCGAGGCGAATATTCGAACAGACCCTCGAAGGTCAGAATGCCACCCAAGTCGAAAAAGAACAATTTGGGGCATTTATTATGCTTTATTTATGCCGCTGGTACTCGGCCAATCATTGGACCATGCAGGTCCACCTCGGTCCGTTGCGTAACAACTCCACCCGTTTGCTCAAAAGCTTCGGTCCGGACGCCGGCACCGATTCGATGGGCGACTGGGCACAGGCCGAGAAAATGTCCGCTTTTCTCGACCGGCTCGACCGCGAAGATGCACTGCCCAAGACAATCGTCTATAATAATAACCCGGCGGATAACTTTGTGGTGTCCACCATGCTGGGTAACTTCCAACGGGACAGCCCCGGAAAAATGCAGTTCGGGTCCGGATGGTGGCATCTCGACCAGAGGGATGGAATGGAGGATCATTTAAAAACGCTGGCCAACACCGGACTGCTTTCCCGTTTTATTGGTATGCTGACCGACTCCCGTTCTTTCCTCTCTTTCCCGCGACACGAATATTTCAGGAGAATTCTGTGCAATCTTTTGGGCACCTGGATGGAGGAAGGTTTTCTGCCTCCAGAACCTGGGATGTGCGGAAGATTGGTCAAACGTATCTGCTATCAAAACGCCAAAGACTTTCTTACTCTTGAGAATTAATCCGTAATTATGAAACTTTTACGGCTTTGGTGCGTTTTCACTTTCATTATAAACACATAACCCAAGAAAAAAATATGAAAAAATTACTTACATTTCTTTCCCTGTTTTGCCTCGCCGCTGGATTAATGGCGAAGCCTGAAAAGGGAGGAAAAGGAGGAAAACCCGGTCGTCCGTCGCGTGAAGAGATGATGAAAAAATTCGATAAGGACGGAGACGGTAAGCTCAGTGAGGATGAAAAAGCGGAAATTCGCAAAACCATGGCCAACCGTCCAGTCCCTGCTCATATTCTCGAAAAGTTTGATAAGGACGGGGACGGTAAGCTCAGCGACGATGAAAGAGCCGAGATCCGGAAGGAGATGATGGCTGAATTTGATAAGGATGGGGACGGCAAACTGGGACCGGAAGAAAGAAAAGCGGCAATGGCAGCCCGGTCCAAACTCATGCAGGGAAAAGGGAAAAAGCCCGAAGGTAAAAAGGGTGGAGAGAAAAAAGGCGGAGAGAAAGGAAAAAAGAAAAAAGGGGAAGACAAGAAAAAGAAACAGTCCTGACCCCTTCACTCCTTCTTTCAAAAAAGCGGATCCATTTAATGGGTTCGCTTTTTTATTGAGCAGATAAACGAAAACTCTTCACCCCATTGGAAACTTTGTTTATATCGTAAATTATGTCGGAAACACTTCCCCAACTAATTGAAAACTTAGCCAAGCGTGCCAGAATTGCCTCGCTCTCCCTTGCGAGTGCTTCAACCGCGGATAAAAATCACGCCCTGCAAAATATTGCCGAAGGACTCGAGTCCAACCGGAAACTGCTGACCGAGGAAAACCAGAAGGACTTGGACGCAGCCATAGAAAACGGATTAAGCGAAGCAATGATTGACCGCTTACGGTTTACCCATGAACGGATTGACGGGATGGCCAAGGGTTTGCGCGAACTGATCGAACTACCCGACCCAGTCGGCACCGTTCTCGAGGAAAGAGAACGCCCGAATGGATTAAAGATCAAAAAAGTCAGGACTCCCATCGGGGTGATCGGGATTATCTACGAATCACGCCCCAATGTCACAGTGGACTGTGCCGGGTTATGCCTGAAGTCAGGAAACGCGTCGATTCTCAGAGGGGGGAAGGAAGCGATTCATTCCAATCAGGCACTTGCTCATATTGTCCGGGAAGCTCTGCAAAATTCCAATCTTCCCGAAGACGCAGTTCAATTGGTCCCCACGGTGGACCGGGAAGCCCTTACCCATCTGCTCACTTTGGATGAATACATCCATTGTATCATTCCACGCGGAGGGGAGGGATTGATCCGCTTCGTTTCTCAAAACAGCCGGATACCGGTGATCAAACACTATAAGGGAGTATGTAATTTATTTGTGGAGGAAGAAGCCGATCTTGCCAATGCAGTGGATATTGCAGTTTCCTCAAAATGCGGTCGCCCGGGCGTCTGCAATGCAATTGAAAATTTAATTGTCAGTTCCAAAATTGCCGGGGAATTTCTTCCGCTCTGTGCCAAGGAACTGATTGAACGCGGATGCGAACTGCGAGTCGATTCGGAAGCCGCCGGCATTCTTAACGACTTCCCCACCCTGCCCGCGACCGAAGACGATTATGCGGAGGAATTTCTCGACCTGAGACTCGCGGTAAAAGTGGTCGACTCGGTGGACGAGGCCATTGCATTCGTCAATCGTTTTGGGACCGGACACAGTGAATCAATCCTGACGCAAAATAAGGGCAAAGCCGAACAATTCCTCAAGGAAGTCGATGCCTCCTCCGTATACTGGAATGCCAGCACCCGCTACACGGACGGATTTGAATTCGGACTGGGAGCAGAGATTGGAATTTCTACCGACCGTTTACACGCCCGCGGTCCGATGGGACTCGAGGAGTTGTGTACTTACAAATATAATATTGTGGGTACAGGCCAGTGGAAGTAACGCACCCTACTCCCCCACTCCCTTTCTCACTTTTAAAACAAAATGACTGACCTACTCATTGCCGGGGGCACTCTCATTAACGAAGGTAAAAGGTCAGAAAATGATCTTCTGATTCGCCAAGGAAGAATTGAATCGATTGGTCCCGGTCTCTCGATTCCTTCAGGATGTAAAGTAATCGATGCGGGTGGGAAATTGGTCCTCCCCGGACTGATTGACGATCAGGTACATTTTCGCGAACCCGGGCTAACCCACAAGGCATGTATTCATACTGAATCCAAAGCAGCAGTCGCGGGAGGGGTGACCTCTTTTTTTGAAATGCCCAACGTTTCGCCACCCACCCTGAGCATGGAACGAATTGAGGAAAAATGTGCCATCGCAAACCGGGACTCCATAGCCAACTACGCTTTTTTCCTCGGAGCGAGTAATGAGAACCTTGAAAATGTAAAGTCTGCTGACCCGACAAAAATTGCCGGAATTAAAGTGTTCATGGGATCTTCCACCGGAAACATGCTCGTGGATGAGGAAAAAGTACTCGAAGGAATTTTTCGTAATGCCCCTACCATTATTGCCACCCATTGTGAGGACACCCCCACAATACTGGCCAACGAAAAACAGGCCCGGGAAGAATTTGGAGAGGAAGTTCCCTTTTCTGAACACGGCAATATTCGCTCCCGGGAAGCCTGCCTCCAGTCATCCACCATGGCAGTGGAACTGGCCAGGTGCGAACATGCAAAATTGCATGTTCTTCACATTACCACCGCCGAGGAATTAAAACTTTTTGAAGCCGGGCATGATCGTATTACCGCGGAGGCCTGTGTGCATCACTTGTGGTTTGAGGAACTGAGCTACTCCACCCTCGGCTCCCTGATCAAGTGCAACCCGGCGATTAAAAAAGCAAGTGACCGCGATGCGATTCGCCAAGCGGTTTCGGATGGCAGGATTTCCATTCTTGCCACCGATCATGCACCCCATACCTGGGAAGAAAAGCAGGGAACTTATTTCCATGCCCCCTCCGGGCTTCCCCTGATCCAGCATAGTTTGCTCCTGATGCTTGAAATGTGTGAACAGAAATGCTTCACGATTGAAACGGTTGTGGAACGGGCCTGCCATGCCCCTGCCCGGTTGTTCCAAGTAGAGGAAAGAGGATATTTACGGGAAGGATATTGGGCCGATATTGTTTTGGTTGACCCATCCCGAAATACTTCCGTTAAAAACACAGAACTCTTGAGCAAGTGCCAATGGTCCCCCTTCCCTCATATGACTTTCACCAACTCTGTTGACACCACAATCGTCTCTGGAAGGATCGCATACCAAGAGGGAAAAATTATTCCTGCCTGTCGGGGTCAGCGCGTAGAATTCAGCAAGCAAAGAAGGTAGCTCCCCTGTAAATCTCGTATTCCCAAAAGTGTGAAATAAAGAACAAATAATAAGAAAAATACTCCCATGAAAATCCATTCTTTCACACTCTCCACCATCCTGCTCACTGTTTTTTTGATTCAACAGATTGAATCAAAAGAAATGGTAAAAAAACCCAATGTAATCCTCTTTTTGATTGATGATTTGGGCTGGTCAGACCTGAGCCTTACTGGGAGTAAATTTCATGAGACTCCAAATGTGGATCGTCTGGCAAGAGAAGGAGCTTTTTTCAGCGACGCTTATGCCGCGAGTTCCGTTTGCTCCCCCTCCCGGGCAAGTATTTTAACCGGCAAATACCCAAGCAGGATTAAAATGACCTACATCAGTGGAACATCTGGGCCCAAAGGCCCGCGCTATCGACTGAACGCGCCTAAAATTGTTGGTAACATCAACCCCAAGGATATAACCCTTGCCGAAGCCCTTCGTTCGCACAAATACAAAACCGTACACATCGGAAAATGGCACTTACAAAATCATACCGATCAAGGAAAAACACATTATCCTGAAAAACACGGATTTGATATAAACATTGCCGGTTTTCGAATGGGACAGCCCGGATCCTATTATTTCCCCTACAAAAGCGAACGACACCCCAATACTAATGTACCCGGATTGGAAGATGGGAAAGAAGGTGATTACCTAACGGACGCACTTACAGATCAGGCCATTCAATTCATCAGGAAAAATAAAGCACAACCCTTTTTCATAAACTTTTGGTACTACACCGTACACACACCGATCCAAGCCAAGAAGGAGAAACTTCAAAAATACACCGGAAAAGCAAAGAGACTTGGGCTTGACCCAAAACCCAACAAAGGGATTCCGGTTTGGCAGAGCAGAGCAAGGAGTGAACAAAGTTCTCCAGCCTATGCGTGCATGGTTGAAAGTATGGATGAAAATATTGGCCGATTACTGGAAACTCTGAAACAGGAAAACCTGGAGAATGACACCTTAATTATCTTCTTTTCGGACAATGGTGGCTTATCCACAGGCTCGGGTGGCAATATGCCCACATCATGCCTTCCTTTACGGGCAGGTAAATCCTGGCTCTACGAGGGAGGTATCCGTGTTCCCCTCGTTCTGAGAATGCCGGGTAAAATAAAAGCGGGCTTGCGAATCAAGGAACCCGTCATCAGCACCGATCTCTATCCCACTATTTTGGACCTGCTGAATCTCCCCGCCATGCCCACCCAGCACCGCGATGGAAAAAGCCTCAAACCCTTACTCAATGGAAAGAAAGAAACAATAGATAGGGAGGCTCTTTATTTCCATTACCCCCACTATCATCCTATTAACAGCATGGGACCATCTGGTGCGATTCGAATGGGGAAATATAAATTGATTGAAGTTTTTGAAACTGGAAAAATAGAACTTTACAACTTGGAGGACGATATCGGTGAACAACATGACTTGGCTCAAAAAAAGCCAAAAGTGAAAGAAAGGTTGCTCAATTCTTTGCACCAATGGCAAAAAAAATCAGGGGCTGACCTGCCTGAAATCAATCCTGATTATCTGGCTGAAAAGGACTTTAGGCACAAAAAATAATTTGATACAAAATCGGTTTTTGTTCATTCATTTATTTGCTCAAGCCTGACAAATACTTCTTGTAACCTTAGGCAATAATGTGCCTTGAATAAAGAAGACCCTACTTTCATAAACACAGTCCGCCCTTGCCAAGAATCAACATAAAATGATCAATACCCGAATTCTGTATTCACATCTTTTACTTTTTGCTTCTCCTCTTTTCCTGAGCATCAGCTTTGCAAAAAAACCTAATATTCTCTTCATTCTATCTGATGATCAGTCACATCGAAGCGTGGGTTGTTACCCGGAGTCCCCCGATTGGGTAAAGACTCCACATATTGATTCCCTGGCTCGGGACGGAATTCGATTTGCTCATTGCTACATGAGTTCCTGGTGTATGGCCGCTCGGGCAACTCTGTTGACCGGCCATCAATCATACGGAGTAAAATCAATGCGGATGGAGGGGGAATATCCTGGGAGCGTGTACAACTCTGAAGACTGTCCGTTCTGGCCATCGGTCTTTCGGAAAGATGGATATCAAACCGCACAAATTGGCAAATGGCATACTGGAATTGATAATGGATTTGGTCGGGACTGGGATTTTCAAAAAGTATGGAATCGCCCCGCATTCCCCGAAAATTCAGGAAACTATTTCAAGGAACAGCTCATTCAAACCAATGGTAAAAAAGCGGTGATGACTCAGGGGTACTCTACAGATAATTATACAAAATGGGCAGAGGAATACATTCGTGGAGGACACGGAAAAGAAGAAAGTAAACCCTTCTATTTATGGCTTTGCTATGGTGCCGTGCACGGACCATTCACTCCGGCAAAGCGGCATATTAACCATTACCCAAATGCAAAGGTAGATATTCCAGAAGATATTTATCCCCCACGGAATGGAAAACCGGAGTATTCCCGGAACAAGGAACAATGGATCCCCGGCCCGGACGGTATCCCGATGCTCAAGTCCGGAAAATTTTCCGGGCGCACCGTCAGCGGAAAATTTATTCATGGCACGGATATTCATTCCCTGGAAAGACAGTACCACCAGGGTGTACTCGCCATTGATGAAGGAGTGGGGAAATTAATCAAGGCACTCAAGGAAACGGGGCAATACGAAAACACTCTTATCGTTTATGGGGCGGACCAGGGAATTGCCTGGGGACAAAAAGGGTTTCAGATGAAACTTGCCCCCTACGATGGAACCATTCGTGGCCCCCTGATTGTAAGTATGCCCAGTAAGTTCCCTACTGGAAGAGTTTGCTCAAAACCGGTGGGTGGAGCGGATTTAGTTCCCACTTTCTTTAACGCCGCCGGACTCGATCCTCCTTGGAAAATGCATGGTCGGGATCTGACTCCATTACTCACTCATCCGGAAAGAAAAGATTGGAAATCGCCCCTTCTCCTTGCCCACACCGGGATGAGCTTTGGCGAGGATTGCGATGTGGTTATAGAGATGAAAGACGATCCGATTTATCAGAAACAACGAGTGCCTTGGTGGATCTCCCTCCGAACGGATCGATATAAATATATTCGAAACTTATTACCCGGTGAAACCGAGGAATTATATGACATGAGAAAAGACCCGGAAGAACTGGACAATCTAGCCGTCCAATCCAAACATTTCGTCCTGCTTAGAAAATTGCGCAAACAAACGATTTATGAACTGCAGCAGACTGATTGTTCATTTGCCCAAACTATGCCTCCGGTGAAAAACCCTTAAAGTATTGATTCAAATCCCCGTCCTTTTATTGCCGATTCCCAAAGTGCTCCCACTTACCTCCCAAAAAAACCTTTATCATTTTTTAATTATAAGGTTCAGAACAGAATCAAAGTTGTTATGGTTTATCTTGTCAGCTCTTTCCCTTCCGATACCACAAATCATCTAATCACTACATGAAAAAAGTATTCATTCTGTTCTCCGCCTTCCTAACCCTGCTTGGATTCACCAATGCCCTCCTCGGGAATCCCGTCCAATATTCCGCCTCCGGAAAAGATAAAAAAGGGAAACATATTGTCCTGATTGCCAGTGACCACGAATACCGAGCCGAGGAAACCATTCCCGCACTGGCCCGTATTCTATCTGTCCACCATGGCTTTGAATGTACCGTGCTTTTTGGTCTCAATGAAGATGGGGAAATCAAGGCGGGTGCGTCCAATATCCCCGGACTCGAAGCACTCAAAAAATCGGACGGTGCCGTCATCTTCACCCGTTTCCTTGCCCTCCCCCCCGAACAGATGAAGCATCTTGATGAGTACCTCAACCGGGCGGGTCCCGTGTTGGGTCTTCGTACATCCACGCACGGATTCAATTATAAGGACGATAAGGACCCCTATTATAAATACCATTTCCGCTACACCGGAAAAGAGTACGAAGCCGGGTTCGGTCATCAGGTTTTAGGACAAAGCTGGGTCGGACATTATGGGAAAAACCACAAGCAAAGCACCCGGATTTCGATCATTCCCAAGCAAAAGGAAAATCCGATCCTTCGGGGTGTAAAGGATGTACATGTACAGGCAGGTGGGTACAATGCGGAAGCTCAAAAGGACTGGAACATTCTCACCATGGCACAACCACTCATGTCCATGAATGCGGATGGTGCCCCCGATAAAACCAAACCTCCCATGGCGAGTGAATGGACCCGTCACTACCAAGGTAAAAACGGAAAAAAAGGAAGGGTATTCACCTCACTCTACGGAGCATCGGAAGATCTTCTAAATCCCGGGTATCGCCGAATGATCATCAACGGAGTCTACTGGACATTGGGTTTGGAGAATCAAATCAAGCCCGATTCAAAAATCGATTTTGTCGGTGCATACAACCCAAGCACATTCAAAAACGGCGGTGAGGTTAAAGGTGTCAAACCATCCATGTATGCAAAATTGGACAGCCCGATTCCTGCCAATCCACAAGCAAAGCAAAGCTCCGCGAAAGAAGAAGCACCCAAGGGTGCCCGATTTCTCAGAATCGAAATTCCCGGAGACAATAAAATCCTCACTTTGAACGAGGTGGAAATTTTCAGTGGTAATAAAAATGTCGCCCGGCAAGGTCGAGCCAAGCAGTCCAGCGTGGGATCCGGAGGAGTTCCGGAACGTGGAATTGACGGAAATAAAAACCCGGACTGGGGAGGAGCTGGTCAGACCCATACCGATGGTTTTGGAACGACCAATCCATGGTGGGAAGTGGATCTGGGTAAAGAGTATGTGGTCGACAAAGTGGAAGTTTGGAACCGTAAAAGTCTGGAAAAACGACTGGATGGATTCACTCTTCAGTTATTGGATTCCAACCGTAATCAAATCTACAAAAGTGGAAAAACCAAAGGGTCCCAGCGGATAAAATTCACTTTAAAAAACAAAACAATGGTGGATTACCTACTTTTTAACGGAAAAACGGAACCCAAGCTTGTGAATAATTCCATGCCTCCAGCTGAGGTGCCGGCAGAATATAAAGATCAACTCCCTTTCTCCTTTAAAAAAGGGGACATCGTGGCAATCCTCGGAAATGGACTGGCCGACCGAATGCAACACGATGCATGGACCGAGACTGTCTTACAAAGTGCATTAAAAGGACAGGACATTTCTTTCCGGAATATGTCCCTGTCCGGTGACCGCCCCAACAAATACCCGAGAAGCAGAGGCTTCATTCCCATGGATCAGTACCTCCAGCATGTGAAAGCCGATGTGGTATTTGCAATGTTTGGATATAATGAATCATTTGACGGTGTCCAAAATGCAGAGAATCACAAAAATTTACTCATTGATTTCGTGGGTAAAATTCGCAGTTACAAACCGAACGGCAAGGGCTTTCCCAGAATTGTGCTCTTCAGTCCGATTGCATTTCAAAATTTGAGGGATCGCAATCTACCCAACGGGAAAGCTCACAACCGCAACCTTGCCGCGTACACCCAAGCGACTGAAAATGCCGCCAAAGAGGTAGGGGTTCAGTATGTGGATCTTTTCAACCCGACATTGAAACTATTTGAACAGAATAAAATTCCGCTGACCATCAACGGTGCTCATCTCAATGAGGAAGGAAATCGCCTGCTTGCCGAGATAATTGCCCATAAATTAATCGGAAAAAAAGTTCAGGCATCAGCCTCCCTTTCTCATTTAAAAGAAGCCATTCACCAAAAGAACTGGACCTGGCACAATCGATACCGGGCCACCGACGGAAACGATATCTGGGGTGGTCGCTCCAATCTTCGTTTCGTGGATGACCAGTCCAATGCAGAAGTGCTTCAGCATGAGCTTGCCATGCTTGATGTCATGACCGCAAATCGGGACAAATTAATCTGGGCGGTCGCTCAGGGAAAAAAATACAAAATTGATGACAGTAATGTACCCAAGCCAATCTCTGTAGTTTCTAATATCGGCGGGAAAAGCCGGAGTTCAAATGCCGGTAAAGAAGGAAATGCAAACTACTTTAATGCCCAGAAAAGTATGGAGCGCTTTGATGTTCGGGATGGCTTTAAGGTAAATCTTTTCGCGGATGAAAGCCGTTTCCCCGAGTTAATCAACCCGGTACAGATGCAGGTTGACACCAAGGGTCGTCTTTGGGCCGCAGTTTGGCCGACCTATCCAATGTGGGAACCGATGAAGGAAATGAATGACGCCCTGCTTATTCTTCCAGACGACAATAACGACGGCAAAGCCGACCGCGTAATTGAATTCGCAAAGGTACACAATCCATTGGGGTTTGAATTTTGGAACGGCGGGGTATTGGTCACCTCTGGTCCGGATCTCATATTCTTACGGGATAATGATGGAGATGATCGAGCAGATGAGCGCTATGTTATTCTTCAGGGACTGGGAACCTCGGATACTCACCATGCGGCAAACAATCTTATTTTCGGACCGGATGGGGGAATTTACTGGCAAAGTGGAATCTTTTTACAGCATAATCATGAACACCCATGGGGTCCTTCCCTGGCAACCGGGAGTTCCGCCATGTATCGTTTCGACCCACGCCGTCATACGATTGCCTTGCATGGCGGTAACAGTCCAAACCCGCATGGCATTGCCATTGACGGATGGGGATACCAATACGCAACCGATGGCACCGGAGGCAGATCTTATCAGGTTCGACCCGATGGAAACTCATGGAAAATGCACACCTTACTCAAGAAGGAAGTCCGTCCCGTACCCGCCTGCGAAATTCTTTCCAGTGATAATTTCCCGGATGATATGCAGGGGGATTTCCTGATTTGTAATTCGATTGGCTTCCTTGGAATCAAACAGTACCAGCTCCACCGGGATGGAGGTTACGAACTGACCAAAACCATTGGACGCGGAAAAGATGCCAAGAAAGTAACCGAAAAAACCAAGCTTGGAGAAGTCTGGGGAACCCCTAATGGAGAAAAGCTCAAAGTTAAAAAATTACTTGCGGACGGATCGAATCAGGATGAGGAATCGGATGGCTTTATGCTCAGTGGAGATAAAAACTTCCGCCCCACCGATGCCATATTTGGGGAAGACGGTGCTCTTTATGTTTCAGACTGGCAGAATGTAATAATCGGTCACATGCAGCACAATGTACGCGACCCCAACCGGGACGATAAACACGGTCGTATTTTCCGGGTCAGTCATACCAAAAAACCGGCTCAAAAACCGGTTAAAATTGACGGGCAACCCATTGGAAAACTTCTCGAAAACCTCAAGCATCCAGTCGATGGAGTGCGGCATCGTACCCGGGTGGAATTGAGTGAACGCGACACAAACGAAGTGATTAAAGCCACTCAGGAATGGATGAAGCAGTTCAATCCAAAGAAAAAAGAGGATGCTCATCATCTTATGGAAGCCCTATGGGTTCACCAACAACATAACCGCAGAAATGGAAGACTGCTCAATGATATGCTCAAATCCCCCCACCCTCATGCACGCATGGCTGCCCTAACCGTACAGCACCACTGGTACAATGCGGATCCGGCAAAAGGGTCACAGGTTGTGGAGGAAGAGGAAGCTGAGGTCGTAGAAAAATCCGGAATTCTTTCGGATACGGAAAGTCTGACCACGATCCGAATCGCCACCGTGATCGAGAAAATGAAATACGACACGCCCAATCTGACCGTGAAAGCCGGTAAAAAAATCAAGCTTGTCTTCGCCAATCCTGACTTCATGCCTCACAACATTGTTCTGGTCAACCCGGGCAAAGCCGACGAAGTCGCGATGGAAGCATTAAAGCTGGGTGCCAATGGTTTTGATGTGGGCTTCGTCCCGCCGAGTAAGGAAATTATCTGGGCGAGCAAACTCGTGGATCACGGTGCGGAAGAGGTGATTGAATTCAACGCTCCGTCCAAACCCGGCGATTATCCTTATGTGTGCACTTTCCCCGGTCACCATATAATCATGCGGGGCAATATGAAAGTGGTTCGGTAACACCTGTACAAACCTTATTCAAAGGGGCATCCCTCGTAAGAACGGGGGATGCTTTTTTTTGGAGTAAATTAAAACCGGAAAATCAAAAAAAAAGAATCATCCCGACAGGACAATAAAAGTGATTATTCCAGCAAATAATAAAAATGTAATGCCAAGGATGACCCACTTCTTCCACGGGGCCGGTCCCTTCCTTTGCTTCGCCCCCCCCATCCGGCGAAGCTGAACTTGCAGGTTCAACATCCGGTCGGCCACATCCCGTTCCTCATCCCGCAATTCGTCCAATCCGGGATCGTTCAATCCGGCGGATAAAATCGCCTGGCCGAGGGATGCAAACGCTTTCGCTGAAAGTTCCTCCTTTCCCGAGGCCAAAGATTTTTCCAAGTCTGCCCATGCCTCCTCAATATCCTCATCCCGGAAATTAATCTCATGAGCCCGACGACCAATTTGCTCAGGAAATCCTGCCCTCTTCCTGCGAAGCTCAGTCATATCTTTTTCCATTTCCTCAAAAGACGGGGGCTTAAAATCTTCTTCCGTGTAGGAGGCAAATGCCGGCCCGCTGGGCTCCGCCTCAGTCTCCGGCTCCGCTTCGATCTTGCAGCCGACTCTGCTCCAGACTCAGGTTCAGCCACGGACTCGTCCTCCGCAGGCTCACTGCTTACATCCACTTCCGGGGAATCATTATCATTCTCTGCCTCCTGCACCACTGGCGTGTTTTCCTGAACCGCGGGCTTGGGCTTGGGTGCCGGTGCCACAATCCCAAGGGCCTGCCATTTTTCATGGGTTAAGGGATACCAGGTATCCATGCCCTCATGCCAGGCAAGGGTGGCGGAATCCAAGTCTCCGGATACCAGCCTCGCGGAGATCCTGGGCAAAGTAAAGGGGCCTTCCTGTTGATTATTTTGATGAAGATAAATGTGCATAGGTCAGAAAAAATTAGGGCAACCAGGGATACTTAGAAAAGTTTGGCGGCCTTTTTTCAAGAAAAGATTTCTTCCCCTCCGATCCTTCCTCGGATAAATAGTACAACAGAGTGGCGTTCCCCGCCAGTTCCTGAATACCCGCCTGCCCGTCACATTCCGCATTGAATGCCGACTTTAAACAGCGGATCGCAAGGGGACTTTTCTCCATCACTTCACTTGCCCATTGCAACCCTTCCTTTTCCAGTTCCTCCACCGGCACCACTTTGTTCACCAGTCCCATATCGAGGGCCTCTTCCGCATTATACTGTCGGCAAAGGTACCATATTTCCCGTGCCTTTTTATGCCCCACAATCCGGGCAAGATAGCCCGAACCAAATCCGCCGTCAAAACTGCCCACCTTGGGTCCAGTCTGTCCAAAAATTGCATTGTCCGCCGCAATCGTCAGGTCGCAAACCACATGCAACACATGACCTCCTCCAATTGCATACCCCGCCACCAGAGCAATTACCACCTTGGGCATGGAACGGATCAGCTTCTGGAGGTCGAGCACATTGAGTCTGGGCACCCCATCCTCGCCGACATACCCCGCCTCCCCGCGAACGCTTTGATCTCCCCCGGAACAGAAGGCGTATTTTCCGTCCGTATGCGGACCGGCTCCGGTCAGTAACACGACACCGATTGAGGAATCCTCCCGGGCATCAAGAAAGGCCTGGTACATCTCGCTCACCGTCTTGGGTCGAAAGGCATTCCGTTTTTCCGGACGGTTAATGGTGACTTTCGCCACCCCCTCCGTCTTTTCGTAGATTATATCTTCAAATTCACCCACCCTTTGCCAAGTCATCAGTTTGATTCTCCCTGTTTTTTTTCGCCTTTCAACGACTCCATGGTTTCGCCCGATTCTGCCGAAATTTGCCTGCCCTGCCTGCCCCATTTATCACGCAGGTATTTCCGTTCTTCCTTCCAATCGGTAAACGGTTTCCCTCGCAAGGAGAGTAAATCATCCAAAGGCTTTTCTTTTTCTTTCTCCTCCTCCTTCATTAGGGAAAATGTCGTTGTATCGTCCAGTCACTCGGGGTATCCCGCTGATAAATAAAGCGGTCGTGCAACCGGCTCGGTCCACCCTGCCAAAATTCAATTGAATCGGGATTGAGGGAATATCCTCCCCAGTGCCCGGGCTTGGGTGGATCCTCACCCCACTTTTCCTTTGCCTCCAAAAATGACCGTTCCAGAGTTTCACGGGAATCCAGTTCTTCACTTTGCCGGGATGCCCAGGCACCCAGTTTACTCATTAACGGACGGGAACGGAAATACTCCTCCGAAACCGCGGAATCCACTTTCTCGACTTTCCCCGAGACCACCACCTGCCGTTCCATGGAAAACCATGGAAAATGCATCGTTGCATGCGGATTGTTTTCGAGCTGCCTGGCTTTCCGGCTTTGATAATTGGTGTAAAATATAAACTTCTCGCCCTCCATCCCCTTGAGCAGAACTGCCCGTGCCATCGGCCGGCTATCCTCATCCACCGAGCAGAGACTGCAGGCATTGGGATCCGGTACGCCGGCTTTTTGTGCCTCATTTAACCAGTCTGAAAACTGGGAGAACGGGCAGGCATTCATATCGGCCTTGCGCAAAGGTGTTCCGTCATATTCCTCGCGCATATCCTGGAGTTGCTGTGTAAAATTAGTCACAATAAAATTTTCAAACTTTCTCCATCGTATTGGCAATGGAAAAGAGCTCAACCCTCGACTTCCATTACTTTGCGTAATGACTCACTCGCCTGAGTCGGCTGGGCACGGAAAACAATTTCCTTTCTTATCTTCCGGTTCCATTTGATCAATCGCTTCGCCAGGTATCCGCGCAGGGATTTTTTAAACAGGTGCAGTTCGCGGACCGGTTCCACTCGGGTGGCCACTTTTTCCTTATATTCAAAATTACAGGGCAGAAAATCGATCGTCCTCCCTTCGTCCCATGCCCGGCGCATATTAATTTCCATCAGTTGTTTTCCCGGGGAATATTTTTTCCAATTCTGATCAAAAGATAAATTGTGCACCCCAAGAAAATCCTTATCGAGTAAGTCCAGTTCCCATGCAACCGGTTCATCCTCCACCCGAATCATGGTAACACACACCCTGCCCTTACGCGCCAGCTTGGGGAGCAGTTCAAAAAAGAACGCCCGCTTCCCCCGAATTGAGTACAACCCGGCAATCTGTTCCGACTTCCACGAATTCACTTCCACCAGACAGGAACCGGGTAAGAGCGACAGGATATCCTTTTCCTCGGTCGCCACCACAATCTCAACCTTTCCTTTTCCCCGGAGGCTTTTTTGGTCATACCGCATTGATTTCCGGCTCTTGGTGCCCATCTTCTTTGACCAAAACTCATCAAATGATCCCCTACCCGGGGTGAGTAGGGAAGTTTTTCTCGGAGAACGGGCAAGGTGAAGAAATTGATTGTCTTTGATTTCCCCGCTTAAGTATTCCTCCCAAAACGATTCATTCATTAACGGGATCCAGAAAAACTGAAATTCCTTTAACTGCTTTTTGAGGCCCTCAATCAATGCGGGCATGCCCGATTCGGTGGCAATGGGCACAAAGTAATTCGCCTCGTCATAAATCATGGGCCATAGCCCCTTTGACCATAACACACCCGGTCTTTCGATAAACGGCCAGAATCCCTCCAACCGGCCGTCTTCCTTCCTTGCCAGGACCACCAGTGGACGGGCGGATGGGTCCACCCTTTTCCACCAGCATTCGATCCATTCCGGGGTAAAATACGGATTGCGAATAGTTGCCCGCTCCAGCAGCTCCTCCACCTCGTTCAATAACGGAGGGAATTCCTCCGGATCTCGGCAAAGCGAAAATGTGGTCATTTCCAAATCCGCGGTATCTTCGCGAATTGGAAGCGGGTTCATGCCTTAATGGTTAGGCGTTTAAGTTCGAAAAATCTTCAAACTCGGCCCGGAATCCACCATCCACGCCCCGGCAAAGGACGGCCACCGCGTCATGGGAATGCAGGGATTCAAAGTGTGAGCAGACCACGCGGAAATCGATAATTTTGGGCTCCTCATTTAACTGGGCGTAGAGCAGACGGGCGGCATCCTCGACAAACTTGACATTAGCCCCGTTCAACTCCGCAAATGCCTGCTCATCCTCCCGCCGCACCATAACCTGAGTCTCTGTGCTCAGTCCGTTAATGCATAAGTCTCTCAGTTCGAGCAGCGAGATTTCCTTGTCCGGATGAACCTCCACGCTGATTCGTGCCTTGCTCCGTTGGGAATGGGGAATGGCGAGCAGGTTGCGTTTTTCCCGGGCATGCTCGGACAACTCGGATGCACAGGGACAGGCCGAGGAGTAAACAAAATCAAAGTGAATAATTTTCCGAATCCTGTCCGCCCGGTCAATCACTCCCTCAAAACAACAGTCGTAAAATTGAAAGCCCTGCAATCCACTTCGCAGACTCTCCTGCAACATGGGATAGGAAAACTGTGCCTTCAACCGGGCTTCTTTGGAATCAAGCCGTTCCTTGTACTCCCGCAAAATACGGGCAAAAATCTCCGGGGAAAATGTCTCGTTTTTATACTCGTAAAAGATACGGATAATGCGTGACATATTGATTCCCTTTTTATCCGCATCCAGACTTACGGTGCCGGTAACTGCGGTCTCGATATTCAGGTTCTCTCCGTCGGGCCCCACATAACTCAGGGGCAGACGGAATCCGGAAATCCCCACCTGCAGGATAGGCACCCGTGCACCGTCCAATTCGGCACAACCGGAATTCTGCACATCGGGCAGAGAATCACGGTATTCCGGAGTGACCTGGAAATTCGGGTCGTATTTTCGAATTAATTTGTCGGAGGAATTGGGTTTCGTTTCCATAGAATAAAATTTTGTTGAGTTTTTGCGCGGAAGCAAATCATCCGGGCAAGAAAATCTTACTTGGCCTTGCCCTGGTTGGCCACCGCATCCATCGCCTTGGCCACTTTTTCCGGATCTCCCAGATACTGTCGGGAGATTGGCTTGAGATTTTCATCCAGTTCATAAACCAAAGGCATCCCGGTGGGTACATTCATACCGAGAATATCCTCATCCGTGACCCCATCCAAATACTTGATCAGTGCGCGCAGGGAATTCCCGTGTGCCGCAATCATTACCTGCTTGCCCGCTTTGATCTGCGGAGCAATCGTGTTTTCCCAGAGGGGAAGGAAACGATCAACCGTGTCCTTCAGGCATTCGGAAAGAGGCAGATCATCCTCACTCAGATGAGCATACCGTCGGTCCTTCCCGGCATAGCCCTCGTCGTCCTTAGTCATTGGTGGAGGCGGAATATCGTAACTCCGGCGCCAGACCAAGACCTGATCGTCTCCGTATTTCTTGGCGGTTTCCGCTTTGTTTAATCCCTGCAATGATCCGTAATGCCGTTCATTCAAACGCCATTCCCGGTGCACCGGAATCCATACCTGATCCATTTCCGTGAGTGCCAACCAAAGGGTCCGAATCGCCCTGGGTCAGGACGGAACAATACGCCATATCGAACTCAAAACCCTCGGCTTTGAGCAGTCGGCCGGCTTCCCTGCCCTCGCGTTCGCCCTGTTCCGTCAGATTGACATCATGCCAACCGGTGAAACGGTTTTCCAAATTCCACTGACTCTCGCCGTGTCGAAGTAATACTAATTTATGCATAATAAAAAAAGTGAATTTCAATCATAGAATAATTTTTCACACCCGTCACTTACAAAGTCACCCGACATCCGATTACATCCACCTTCTTCCTTCAATGATAAGATGTTTGGTTTTGAGCACTCTGTAAATCTATCATCACGAGGAAAGAACGAAGTGAAAGACGCGGCAATCCACTGCATGCAATCGACGCGTTCGGACAAGGCGGTTTGCTTCCCGGCTCCCAGTGGATCGCCACGGGCTCCGCCCTCGCGATGACAAGGTGTGTGAAACGGTACTCTAAGATGCGGACTTACGCCGGGGCTCCGCGTGCCTGGCATGGCCCTTTTGGGCTACCGCCCCTTTGGTCCAAGCCCGCCCCGCTCCGCCTTTCCCTTCCGCCATGTCCGTCATCCTTCCGTTCCTAGCTTTGTCATTGCGAGAAGGGTTTCTTTGAAACTCGACGCGGCAATCCACTCGATCACCTCATGGGAATAGCACACCCATTGAGCTACAATTCTTCTCGCCTCTTGCTACTGCTGTTGGAAACCAACACGGAAGCCGATGCCGTTGTGACGGAAGCTGGGGGTGTTGCCGTTGCGCCTAGCTGAACGCAGGTGCGCCCCGTCGAGGTTCCAGGAACCACCCCCGCCTGACCCGATCCGAGCCCGATGCCGGTCCGGTGGGATCCACGACTGGGTTGCCGGTGGGATAAGCCGCCTGATACCAGTCCGCGGTCCACTCCCACACATTTCCATTCATGTCAAAAAAGCCCCAAGGGTTGGCCGCATACTGACCCACATCACGGGTTTGTTTAAAATCGTTTCCGTCATTAGCACCGCCGTCCCAGTTGTAATTAGCCCGAGTCGAATTTATGTCATTCCCCCACGAATACATCGTCGTCGTACCTGCCCTGCAGGCATATTCCCATTGTGACTCGGTGGGCAGGACATAAGCCCAGCCGGCGGGTAGGTTTGCCGATTGCTGGGCATTCAAACGGGTAAGGAAGATCTGGGCATCCGCCCAACTGACTTTTTCCACAGGGCGGTTCGGGTTGTTCGGCCATTCACTCGGCGTGGCACTCAGGCTGTCCGTATTACCGGTCATCACCGCCTCGTACTGGGCCTGCGTGACCTCGTATTTACCGAGGTAAAACCCTTGGGTCAGGGTGACATTGTGCTCGGTTTCATTCGTGCTCCTACCCGCTTCTGTAGTCGGACTGCCCATTTTAAAGGTGCCCGGTTCCACCCAGAGCATGTCAAGTTGGACCGAGGCGTTCAGATCCACGCTGTGCTCCCCGGTGAATTGGAAACCAACACGGAAACCGATGTCGCCGCTACGGAGGCTGGGGGAGCGGTTGAAGCGCCTAGCAGAACGCAGGTCCGTCCCGCCGTAGCGCCAGGAACCACCCCGCTTGACCCGATACGAGCCCGAAGCCGGTCCGCTAGGATCCACAACAGGGTTGCCGGTGGGATAAGCCGCCTGGTACCAGTCCGCGGTCCACTCCCACACATTTCCGTGCATATCGAAAAAGCCCAACGGGTTGGCCGCGTATTGACCCACATCACGAGTCTGCTTAAAATCGACACCCGTATTATAGGCACCATCCCAG
>JBJLCO010000016.1:0-20639 GCA_045567635.1 Opitutales bacterium
CTCATGATTCTCATGCCCCGTTCACCACAGGTGACCCTTCAGCCTATGACGCCAAAAAAATTATGGTTCCACCCTATTGGATTGATACGCCCGAGCTTAGGGAAGTCATGGTTCAATATTACGCAGAGATCACCAATTTTGACCGCTTGGTTGGAATGATGCGCAAGGAACTGGAAAAAAGAAATCTATGGAAAAATACCATTTTCATGGTATGCAGCGAACAGGGAACCCAGCTCCCCTTTGCAAAGTGGACCTGCTATGATAACGGCTTACACACCGGATTGGTCGCCCATTGGTCCGGCCTTTCCAAACCTGGATCAGTTATAAAAGAGCTTGTATCCACTGCTGATATAACTCCCAGTTTGGTCGATGAACTGGGAGGCAAACTTGAAAAAGGGGCCGTTGATGGAAAAAGCTTCCTTCACTTATTAAAAGGTGTAGAGGATCCGATACATCAATATGTTTACGGGGCCTTTACGAATTGTCGAATCATTGACAATCGTGAACGTATCTATCCCATCCGGGCCATTCGCGATAAAAGATACACCCTGATTTATAATCCCAATCATAAATCCATAACATCCAATGTTACGCTCACACAGGCACTAAAGATGACTACGGATAGCGAAACAAAACCCAAGGACCTCAATCCGACTGGCTCCTGGGTAGCAAAGCCAGAGAAAACCAAAATGGAACAAGCACTCGTTCATAAATTGCATAACCGGGACGAGTTCGAATTGTACGATTTACAAAAAGATCCATTTGAGATGAAAAATTTAGCAGGTAGTGCAAAGCACAAGAAAGTTCAGCGAAGACTCAAATCTGCCTTAATGGCGAAACTAAAGGAAGTAGAAGACAGCAATCCCATCAATACTGAAAAGGGATTTGTATCGGTTGGTAGCAAAAAAGGTAAGAAAAACTAGTACGACTTGATCCAGTCGACCTGTAGTGTGAACGGTCCATCCTGCTTATCGTAGATCATAAATTCGATACTACGGATCTTGGACTTGATCAGTGGATGTTCATCTTTTGACAGCGGCCTCCCCCGCCAGCTTACATCCATTTCATCAAAAGGAATCCTTACCTCCTGCCAACCATTTCCGGTTGTAAAATTTGAGCGGTAAGAAACAGACTTTCCTTCCATACGAACGCCCAATTTATAGGTTCTACCATCTCCCTTGTACCGAATATGCAGACCCTCCTTATCACCCAAACTAAAATCTGATGGGTTTGTACGGATAGAAGAGAACCCACCACCATTCGTATTGGTAGTTCCAGAGAAAATTAACCTCTTCTTCTTGAAAGAAAAGCCACCTTCGGAACGACCCCCCATTACATTATCATTCACAGTTATCCAATTCGTAGCGGGATTGTCTTCAGTGAAATCGTACATTAGGTTTTCCATTTCTTTTTGTTTTTTCTTTTTGTTAATAGCCGAAGAGTAAGGAACGCACGCGAGACAAAAAAAGCTAATCAAAAGATAACCATGAGAGAAACTCGTTGATAAATAGCTCATTGTATTAACTTACTCTCAATAAATGTGCAGTCAAGGTAAGCATTCGTGCTAATCTCTTGCCATCAATGTAAATCAGCAAAACGAAAATATTTAATTGATACTATGTATCTAAGCTAACTTATGCTACCAAAGGATCGAAACTGGGTATTTGCTCAGTTCTTCCTCATTTGTCAATAGGTACAAATCCTCGGCTAAAGCAGTTGCAGCCAGTATCCGGTCAATCGCATCGTCATGGTGATAGGGAAGTTCAGCGAGTCGATAACAATACTCACGGGTCATTCCAATCGATTTAATATTCCAAATTTTCACCTGCTCCTTGACCCATCTCCTCGGAGTACCTGGCATTTCCAGACTACCGTCATTGTATTTAAGGGAAAGTTCAAGAACGGATGCATCACTTAAATAAAACTCATTCCCTTGATCTGATAGAACCTCACTGGCCAGTCTACTTAATTTAGACGGCTCAGATGTCAGCCAAATAAAAGGGAAAGTGTCGAGAAGTACCTGCATTAGAAATAAACAACAGTATCACCCACGCTGCCTGCAATTTCTCTTTTTTCAACAATCTTAATCGGTTTGGAAGTAACGGTTCCGACTTCGGGTCTTTGCTCGTTGGGCAGTTGAGAACATGGGACTAATCGAGCAATTGGCTTCTTTCCGCGAGCTAGCACAACTTGCTTTCCGTCCTCTACCTGCAAAAGTAATTTAGACAGGTTTGTTTTTGCAAAGTGTACGGTATACATTTAACTAAGCTAATAATTATAATAGCTTAGTCAAATAATATCATGTTTAATTACATCATATTTCATACTAGTGGAGGGTTAACTGATTAAAATCGAAATTTGGTACGATGTAGCCTTGCTTTTTTATCGGCTGAAGGAGTAATTTTTAGGTTCTTAGATTTAAACATTCAGAAAGATGAAAAAAATACCCTATTCTCAAACCCGTCGTAGTTTTCTTACCAAATCTGCAACCGGTGCCACCGCCGCATCCATATTACCCAGACATATTTTGGGGGCACCTCATGTGCCACCATCCGAAAAATTCGGCACCGCTTTAATCGGATGCGGAGGGCGTGGTCCTGGCACTTATTCCCAATTGTGCAAGGGATTGGATGTTGAACTTGTGGGAGCATGCGATGTCAGCCTCGAACGGGCGGAAAGATTTTCTCAGGCGAGAAGCAAAGGGAAAGCGGAGGTCTATCAGGATTTTCGTAAACTTTTGGAACGCAAAGACCTGGACTTAGTAGCAATTGCCACACCACCGCATTGGCACGCTAGTATATCTATCGCATCAGCAGAAGCCGGCATGGATGTTCTCTGCGAGAAACCGATGACCCGATTTGTCGCCGAAGGACGTGCAGTGGTTAACGCTTTCAAACGGTACGGACGGATTTTTCAGATCGGTACTTTCGGAAGGTTTGGCAGAAGCAAGGACAAACACGCCGTGCTCAAACACAAGATTATGTCCAGCGGTCTACTCAAGGATTGCCGGGCAGTTCGTAAGAAAAAAGGTGGGTTGAAAGTGAAACAATGGAGTGGGACCCCAGGAATTGCTCCCCAGACAATTCCTGAAAACCTGGATTGGGACTTGTATTGCGGTCCTTCACCCTGGAAACCCTATGAGAGCAGACGGACGGGTGGAACCCATCGCGGGTACTGGGACTATGAAGGCGGTGGAATGTGCGATATGGGACAGCACCATTTTGACCCTGAACAATGGACTTACGCAAAAGACTATACCAGTCCAGTCGAGATTACCCCTTTCGCACCCCCGGCCCATCCGGAAGTAACCGGAATGTGGGCCTGGGTGGAACTCAAATATGCGGACGGCTTTAAATTTGTTATGGAAAGTACTGAGTGGGGTCCATCGTATGAACAAGATGCGGTTCGCGATGTATCCATGAACGATCTCTCAATCGAAGATCAGAAAAAGATAAGTGAAATGCCTGACCCCGAACCGCTGCTTTCCTTTGCAGAAGCCGTCAAGCAGAGAAAAGAGGCAGGAGGACACCCTGAGGCGGCTCATCGGGCGGCCTGCATACTACATCTGGCCAACCTGGCCATTCGCCTGGGCCGTACACTTAATTACGATCCTGACAAGGAAATATTCATCAACGATGAGGAAGCTAACCGCTTCCTCAATCCCCCGATGAGTGCTCCCTGGCGAGTCTAAACCCCAAACCCACTTCTTGCTGATGAAAACCATCGAAATCATTCAAGCCTTTCCACAGCCTGACGGAAAGATACTCCGTACCATTGACAAAGACGCCTGCGAACAGGCAGTGGAGAATATCCTGAAGGGAGGAAAGCAAATCGTCCGGGAAATCGTTGACCTTATTTTGGAACCGGGAAATGGCGACGATGTCCGCCCCAGGCACGCCCTTCATGCCACCGCCATCCGGGTTGGAGGAAAAGAGAGAAAAATGGTAAGAAACGAATTCTCCTCCGCCTTAGCCGGGACGTTAACTGACGATCGTCCCCTCGCAGTTAAAGGATTCATCATCCGTCAGCTTCAGATTTGTGCCGGACCGGAACAGGCAGAAAAAATAGCTCCTTTTCTCACTAACCCGAATGGACATATTTATGAATACGCGGCTCAGGCATTGCAGGCGATTGGCGTGGGTACCGTGGGTCACTTTCGGAAAGCATACCCCGAGGCCTCAGGAGATTGCAGCCTCACCATTCTTCAGGCCCTCGGAGTTTTGGAAGACAAAAAATCCCGCGAGTACTTTTTAAATGCGGTTGAGGATAAAGATCTGGAAATCCGTCTTGCAGGAATGTGGGGTCTTATGAAAATTGCATCCTCCAAGGACATGGGTGTTTTGCTTTCCCAATCGGAAAAGGAAAAAGGCTGGGGGCGAATCAAAGCAACTGCCTATTGCTTTGAACTCGCCGAAAAGCTTACTGAAAAAGGACAGAAAGAAGAAGCCGGCAAGATTTACAGACAGATCAAAAATTCACGAAAAGAAAAAGCAGATAACTATCTCCGCCAATCGGCCGACCTGGGGATATCTCTCCTAAAATAACCCTTCACCTAAGTTACTTATGCGTTTATTTTTCCTCCCATTCATCCTTGTTCAATTAGTTCATTCCCAACCCATCCAATGGAACCAGTTCCGCGGACCCAACGGAGACGGGGATGCAGGTAAGGCCAATTTACCGGTCCAATTTTCGGAAACTGAGAATTTAACCTGGAAAACCCCCATGCCTGGAAAAGCCTGGTCATCCCCGGTGGTAAAAGATGGAAAGGTGTGGATTACCAATGCCGAGGAAGACGGATTTAAAATGTGGGCAATTCAACTGGACTGGAAAACCGGTAAACTATTAAAAAAAGTTTTGGTTTTTGAAAACAAAGAACCCCAGTTTTGCCACCCAATGAACAGCTATGCCACCCCCACTCCTGTAATCGCTGGAAATCAGGTTTTCGTTCATTTTGGGTCCCATGGAACCGCTGCCCTGGACGCCAATACGGGACGGAAAATTTGGGAAAGAAGGGATTTAAAGTGCGACCACTACCGGGGTGCAGCGGCTTCCCCCATTCCCCACCTCGATACACTGATTGTTCATTTCGACGGCCATGATTTACAGTTTATTGTCTGCCTCAGTCAGCAAACGGGGAAAACTATTTGGAAAAAAGAACGGGCCTATGACTTCAAAACTGACAATGGTGACCGGAAAAAAGCATACTGCACACCCAGCGTGATCGAACACAAGGGCCGCCTCGAACTTATCAGCCCGGGTGCCGTGGCCACCGAATCCAGAAATCCCCAAAACGGCGAATTGTATTGGACCGTGAGAACAGGTGGAATGAATTCCTCTTCCCGGCCAATTCTCAGAGACGGAATTGTCTTTGTATTCTGCGGCATGGGTTCGATGTCCGCCATTAAACCGGGCGGAAAAGGGGATGTTGATGACACTCACCTGGTTTGGAATCGTCGCAAAGTGGTGCCCAAAAAATCTTCGCCTCTTTTACTGGGAGATTATTTATTTATGGTATCAGACGAAGGCGTGGCCTCCTGCAATAACCCGAAGACCGGAGAAGTTTACTGGGCGGAACGCCTGGGCGTAAAGGGCCAGTGTGCCTCCTCTCCCATACACGCGAACGGAAAAATTTACTCTTTTTCAAGTGCGGGTGACTGCGTGGTATTTACACCTGACCCCCAGGGACTCAAAATTATCAGCCACAATAAACTAGACAATGGTTGCATGGCATCTCCTGCAGTGGTCGGTAATTCTCTGCTTGTGAGAACCAAGGAAAACTTATATCGATTTGATCGGTCCGATAGTCAATAATTTTTAATAAATGAAAAAAAAGATCCTCCTCATCACCCTCCTGTTTAACGCGGTTTCCTTGTTTGCCAAAGATTCCTGGAAATCACAGCCCAATTGGTTAGAGCTTCCCGACAATCGTGATAAAGTCGGAAATATGCATGGTGATATTGCGGTAAGCTCAAATGGTGACATCTATGTAAGTGTGGGCGACCCCAAGGCCGGCTTGCAAGTTTATGGAGATAGCGGAAAGTGGAAACATAATGTTCCCAATGCTCCGAGTGATCTGCATGGCTTCGTTATAAAAAAAGAAGGAAAACAGGAATTTATTTATGCGGTTCGGGTGGGTGGAGGTGAACTCCTTAAATTGACTCTCGACGGTAAAACTGTTTTGAAAATTCCCGCCTCTTCCATTCCGAATGAATTCAAAAGAAAAGGCAAAGACGGAAAACCTTTCGTCCGGTTGACTGGAGCCGATGTATCCGCAAATGGAGATATCTTTTTGACCGATGGCTATTCTTCCGATCATATTCACCGATTTGACAAAAAGGGTAAGTATTTAAACTCGTTTGGTGGAAAGAATGCACCCTATGGGTTTCGCACCCTCCACAAACTGGTCATAGATTCGCGTTTCAACCCAGCACGGATTATTGGGATGGATCGGGCTAACAACCGAGTGGTCCATTTGGGACTCGATGGCAAGTTTATCGGCGTGGTGAAAGAAGGTCTTTTACTTCCAGCCTGCGTTCATATTCACGGTGACTGGGCGGTTATTGGAGAACTGCGCGGACGCGTGACTATCCTCGATAAAAAAGGCAAAATCTATGCCCAAGTTGGAGGAAATAGTAAAAAAGACGAAATAGGAACCAACAGAACTCCGCCGACAAAATGGCGCGAAGGCATTGTCACGGCACCCCATGGCATAACCTGTAATGCCAAAGGGGATATCTTTGTTGCGGAATGGAACATTACCGGGAGAGTTCATCGGTTTAACCATGTTCTAAATTAGGATTATCAAACTATTACAATTCATGAATAAAAATAGCCTTTTAAATCTGAGCGTTCTAACCGTTTTATGCTTTTTCTCTTCTTCGCTTTTAGGAAAAAAGGATATACCTAAAGAATCATCCGATCTTTTAGGTAAACACGGACTCAAGGGATGGAAGGTCCCCAAAGGCAATGAGGCTTCAAAATGGTATCAGGTAATCAATAATATCCTTGAAGTAAGAAGTGGACCCAAGAAAAAAGGCTCGGTTCTATGGACTGAAAAGGAATACCAGGACTTTGAAGTTAGTTTGGGATTTCGTTTTATTGAGGGAACCATTGATTCAGGAATCCATCTAAGAAATTCAGATCAGATCCAAATTGGAATTTCCGGGTCACTCAAGAGAGATATGACCTGTTCACCGTACATTCCCGGTAAAGGTTATCCAGTTGAGGCCAAGAATATTAAAAAACTACTCAAACCAAATGGTTGGAATCAAATGCGCATTCAAGCAGTTGGTCAAAATTATACCGTATGGTTACAGGAAGAAGAGGTAATGAAGTATAAATCGTCCTCGGCAAAAGAAAAAGGGCCTATAGGTATCCAACTGCACGGAAGTCGAAACATGAAAATTGATTTCAAGGATATTTTGGTTAAGGAACTATAGCACGATGGAAGATTCTGGCTGATTTGAATAGGGAAAACTCTTTTTAGTTTTTATTGCCTAATATGAAACTGCAAGTTCTCTGCTAGTGGTGGAGAATGAATCGCCTTGCAAGGGCATAAATAAAGAAGAAATCACAACATGACATGATTCAGGCTTGCCCTTTTTAAAGCTCAGCCAAATTCTTTTTGCATGCCAAGCAAATCTCCGGTCACTCGATTACTTTCAGACCTTGTCTCTATACCAAGTATAAACCCATCCCTTGCCCCATCGAACTCCAACTTAACCGGAGAGGAAGGGGTAGCTAACCTTCTTGCCGATCAAGCGGGCAAATTAGGAATAGAAATCCAAAGACAGGCAGTTTTACCGGGTCGGAAAAATATTCTTCTTCGCTTGAAGCCCAAGGGTAAAATTAAGTCGCGGGTTATGTTAGCTCCCCACATGGATGTGGTACCGGCAGAAGAAAATGCATTTAAACCTAAAATTAAAAAAGGTAAATTACATGGCCGAGGAGCATGCGATACCAAAGGTTCAATGGCTGCCTTTTTCCAGGCGTTTTGTGATCTGGCGAAAAACGGTCCCTTTCCGCTCAGCACGGAAGTTATCTTCGTAGGCTTAGTCGATGAGGAATTCGGGCAGGCAGGGTCTCGAAGACTTGCCAAGTCTGGTCCTCAAGCCGACCTTGCGATTGCGGGTGAACCCACCGAGCTTAAAGTTGTAACTGCCCATAAGGGTAACTCGTGGCTACAACTTAAAACCATAGGCGTGGCTGCTCATGGGGCAACTCCACAGAATGGCAAAAATGCGATCGAAGACATGACTCCGATTCTAAAAACCCTATTTCATGATTACCCCAAAATATTAAGCAAGCGAACCCACCCGTTACTCGGTTCTCCGACCTTAAATATTGGAAAAATTTCGGGGGGCAACCAACCCAATATTGTCGCCGACCAATGCATCATTGATCTGGATAGACGAACGATCCCCGGAGAGAATGAGGATTCAATCAAAAAAGAACTCATGGCTCTATTCCGGCAACAAAAACTACCCGCCCCCGATTTCTCGAGCACTCGTTCTGTACCATGCCCGCCCTTGGATACAGATCCAAATCTTCCCTTCGTTCAAACTCTGCTACGGGCGTCCAAAAAAAGAAAAACTCATGGGGTATCCTACTTTACGGATGCCTCTCCAATCGCAATGGGTGGAACTCCGGCAGTTGTTTTTGGTCCAGGTAATATTGCACAAGCACACGCAAAGGATGAATTTATAGATATTTTACAATTGGAGGAAGCCTACAAAATAATCAGTGTATTTTTAAAAAGTATGCTATAATTTTTTCCATGCCCCGAGTTCTCGAATCTGGAAACTTCTTAAAACTTCGAAAAATGTTTTGATTCCGGATCAATTTATCATTCAAATTCAATATCATGATAAAATCATTTACCCTACTCTCTATTTTCCTGCTTACAAATTTACCTACTTACGGAGAAGAATCGAAACATTGGGATATTCTTTTCGATGGTAAAAACTTAAACAATTTCCGTGGCTACAAAAAAGAAAAACCTGGCAACGCATGGACCATTGAAGACAAGGTCATCAAATTAAAAAAAGAAAAAGGCAAAGTAGGTGGAGATTTAATGACCCAAGGAAAATATCGATTCTTCGAACTTCAACTTGAATGGTGCCTGCCTAAACCGGGAAATAGTGGAATTATTTTTCGAGTTGGAGAAACCGATGGCCCGGCTTACAAAACGGGTCCGGAGATGCAAATTTTTCACAAAATGAATCCTGGAGGTAAAACGGATACCGGATCATGTTACGCATTATATCCACCCAAAGTCGCAAGTATGAATAAAATCGGTGAATGGAATAAAGTTCGCCTTATCATAAAACCGGGAAACAAAGTCGAACATCACATGAACGGAAAACTCCTTTGTTCCTACATGATGGGAAGCAAGGACTGGCAAAACAGAGTCAACTCGAGTAAATTTAAAAATTGGGAACTATTTGGAACCGTGGAAAAGGGGCATATCTGCTTCCAGGATCATGGGAATGAAGTATGGTTCCGTAAAGTCCGTATCAAATCCCTTAAATAATCTTTTATGATGTTCAGAATATTCATAGGTGCATGGGGCATTGGCTGTTTACTGGCTCCCCTTCTTTTCAGCTCAGAGTGGAGCTCTTTTCGGGGCCAAAGCGGAATGGGGATTCATACTGGAAAGATGGCTCTTTCATGGCAAAAGAAAGATATTGTATGGAGTAAAGAAATCGAAGGAGAAGGACAGTCCTCCGTGGTTCAGGCAGGATCAAAGATCTTTGTCACTTCAGCGATTGAGAACAAACTTAGACTCTTACATTGTTTCGATCAGGAAAAAGGCGATTTATTATGGAAAAGAGAGATCATAAATAGTAGGGACGAATCCATTCACAGAATGAATGGCTGGGCCACCGCTACTCCGGCGACCAATGGAGATCGGGTGGTCGCATTCTTTGGCCCCGCCGGTCTGCATTGTTTTGATTTGGAAGGAAACAAAAAATGGGGGCTCGACTTAGGTGAATTTCCCAGCCATTGGGGAGTGGCGGCATCGCCGATTATTCATAATGGACTGGTCATTCAAAATTGTGACGCCATTGGTAAATCACGCTTAGTTGCTATTGATATTCAAACAGGTGAAATTGTCTGGGATACACCACGAACCGACAAACCAAAAGGTGGCTGGTCCACACCGGTTGTAATCACCGTCAAAGGTAAAGAGCAATTGGTGTTAAATGGAGAATTCGGGGTTAAAGGATACTCGATCAAAGACGGAAAAGAGTTATGGTTTTGCGAAAGTTTCAATGGTCGCGGTTCACCCGTCCCTTTTTATGATGGGAAACTCCTGTTTGTCATAAATGGAAAACCTGGAGATCTATATGCAGTCAATCCGACCGGGAGAGGAAATATAACCAAGACTCACATGAAGTGGCATGCCCGTAGAAATGGTGGCAGGGATTTACCTTCGCCGGCGTGCCTACAAGGATTGGTATTTGCAACCAGTATGAGTGGAATAATAACCTGCTATGATGCGAATACCGGCAAGATCTACTGGGTGGATCGCTTGAATGGTGCTTTCTCGGGTTCGCCCATGGTTACTTCACAACATTATTTAATTCAAAATGAAATGGGGGTCACATATGTGGTAAAACCCAGTAAAAAGAAATTAATAATAGAATCCGAAAATTCAATAACTACTAAAACAAGCGAGATATTCAGAGCGACCCATAGTCCAATTGGGAAAAACCTTTTTACCCGTTCACTGTCAAAATTATACTGTATTTCTGGGAATTAGTCTCTAGATCGAATAGCAAAAGTTTTCGAAAGTGCTGACTGATATATACGATGAAGATTGTTATTATTGTAGAATAACAATGTTTTAATAGTTACTACTTGTCGCAATAAATAGAAAAATATTCTCAAAACAGCGATTAATTTGCCTCGATATGAGGAGCTTTTTATTAGTAGATTGAAAAGGATTTCTTTCCAATACATCGATATCACACACCAACTTATGAATAACTCACAAACTCCCTCGCCTTTATCTCGTCGTCAATTTCTTGGTAATTCAGGAAAAATTGCATCTGCCAGTGCCCTTGCTGGAATTACATTACCAGTTGTCCATGGAAAAAGCGGAGATGAAACTAAGCTTGCTCTGGTGGGTTGCGGTGGCAGAGGAACAGGAGCAGCAAGTAATGCACTTTCTGTTTCTCAAGCTAACGGACCCGTTAAGTTAGTTGCAATGGCAGATGTGAACCGAGGAAAACTCGAACGCAGTTACAATGGACTCGCCAATAAATATAAGGAAAAGGTCGATGTCCCCGAAGAAAGACGATTCATCGGATTTAACGGATACGAAAAAGCAATGGATGTACTCGATCCGGGCGATGTGGTAATTTTTACTTCTCCCTGTGCGTTTCGATGGGTTCACTTTCAATACGCAATCAAAAGAGGATTAAATGTGTTCATGGAAAAACCGGTCACTCCAGACGGATTCTCTTCACGTAAAATGCTCGAGCTGAATGAGGAAGCGAAAAAAATCAACTTAAAGGTGGGAGTGGGTCTGATGTGCAGACACAGTCAGGCAAGAAGAGAATTAAAGAATCGAATCGAGGATGGTGAACTCGGAGAAATCCTTAATATGCGGGCTTACCGGATGCAGGGTGCAATTGCATCCTGTTTCTCAGAAAAAAAACCCGCCAACGAAGACGAACTGGCATTTCAAATTAAAAATTTCCATAGTTTTCTTTGGCTCAGCGGTGGTTCTTTCAGTGATTTCTTTATTCATAATATTGATGAGTGTTGCTGGATGAAGGGAATGTGGCCGGTCAAATGCCAGGCTCAGGGTGGGCGTCACTTTCGAGGTGATAAAATCGATCAAAATTTTGACAACTATACAGTTGAATACACCTTCCCCGACGAAACCAAACTCTATTTCCATGGTCGAAACATGCCTGGATGTTATCAGGATTTCTCCAGTCAGGCTCACGGAACGAAAGGTTTTGCCTCAATTTCCGGTCCCGGCGGACATCGGTCACAGGCCAGTATACACAAAGGGCAAAGTGTAGATAGCGAACTGGCCTGGATGTTTGGTCAAAAGAACGGGGCCCGGCCAACACGGGAAACCAATCCTTATCAGGATGAATGGGAACGATTAATGGAAGCGATTAAAAATGATAATCCTTACAATGAGGTGGAAAGAGGTGTACAGGCCAGCATAGTCACTTCGATGGGACGTATGGCAGCTCACACTGGGTCCGAGGTCACCTATAATCAAATGCTTAACTCAGATCATGTGTTTGGACCGGGTGTTGAAAACTTAGCAATGAATTCCCAATCCCCCCTGCCCGCGAATGCGGACGGAACCTACCCAATTCCTCAACCTGGCATGAAAAAGAAGGAATATTAAATTAAAAAAGAGAAGTCCATTTGCTAACAGAGGAAATCAGACCTGGTGAATAACTTTCTCAATAAAATGTTAGTAAGTTAAAGCTTTCCCAATCAATATGTTAAACAGATCATATTCTTTCTTCAAAAAAGATTTTCCCAATCTCGGTTGACGGGAAGAATTCGAAATTTCTAAACTTATGTTGTCCAAGGAAGTTTTGGGGTAGGCTTTCTTGGTTTTTAGGCCCGTTCTTGGAAACAAGAACGGGCCGCTTTGTTTACTCTTCTGTTACGAAATCAGCTAAATATTATTGGCTCATCCATGCATTATTTATTTTACAAAATAAAATTGTACTAAAATTACATTTTTATAATGATATCATACCTAAATGTTACATATAAAATGAAAAATATATTATTTTTGATTCCTTTCTTGTCCTTGTCCGCGAACTTTTTCTTTGGACAAAGTAAACAAAAACTAGTCTGGTCTGATGAATTTAACGGAAATAAATTGGACTACTCAAAGTGGGGAGTCGAAGAAAATGCATACGGTGGTGGAAATAACGAGCAGCAAATTTATCGCTGGGACCCCAAAAACCTTCGTGTGGAAGACGGGAACCTTGTTATTGAGGCTCACAAAGATAACCCCAATGCGGCCGGTACGACCAGACCCTATTCGTCCGCCCGCATCAGAAGTAAACATCGGGGCGACTGGAAATACTGCCGCGTGGATGTACGGGCAAAGTTACCCATTGGAAAAGGCATATGGCCCGCTATTTGGATGCTACCGACTGATGAGAAATATGGCGGTTGGGCCTCAAGTGGCGAAATTGATATCATGGAATTGGTTGGGCATGAACCCTCCACATATCATGGAACTCTTCACTATGGTGGGGGTTGGCCTAAAAATAAACATTCAGGTAAGGAATTCAAACTGGATTCAGGTACGTTCGCCGATGGTTTTCATATCTTTTCAATCTTTTGGGAGAAAGGGAAAATTATTTGGGGTATCGATGGAAAACCTTGGCAAACACAGGAAAAATGGGATTCGGAAAAAGGTGAATTTCCCGCCCCTTTCGATCAGCGTTTCCACCTCTTAATCAACCTTGCAATTGGGGGGCACTGGCCTGGGAATCCAAATGATCAAACTCAGTTCCCTGCCAAAATGCTCGTTGATTATGTGCGGGTTTACCAGTCAGTTAAATAAATTTTTGAGTTTCACATTCAGGTGGTGCAGAAAATAATGAAACTTTTCTGCAAGGAACAGGTTTCCAATTTTGTATTTAATTTTTAAAGATCGCGAATTCTGCCATAGATGATTCGATTTTAATCATCCCCACAAACTTAATTACCTTTTGATCCTAAAAAATTTACTCTTTTTTTGCCTGCTTACTTTGCCATTTCTGTCAAAAGGAGCACCCACTTCATCAACCAAACAGGGTCCCATACCTCTCGATCCAATTGCACATGGTATCGGGCGATGGGTGCCTGATCTTAGCTTCACCGCCATAGATGGCAGGGAAGGTAAGTTTTCCGATTTTAAACATAAGAAAGCCTTGGTGGTAGCTTTTATTGGTGCAACCTGTCCATTAAGTAAGAAATTTGCCTCTTCCCTTGGGTCTCTCGAAAAAACCTACGCCACCAAAAATATTGCTTTTTTATTTGTCGACCCAATTGCAACGAAAACAGCAAAGGAAAATCTAAAAAGAATGGTCCATGATCACGGGTTTAGAGGACCGGTTATTCTTGACCTGAATAAGGACTTAGCGGTCGGACTTGGTGCAAAAAGCACCACGGACATATTTGTGTTGGATTCAGCCCGGACATTGCTTTACAGAGGTCCAGTGAATGATCAGTATGGTATTGGTTATCAATTAGCGGCACCCCGAAAAAACTTGTTGAGAAATGCCCTGAATGCAGTGCTGCAAGATAGAAATATAGAAGAAAACGCATTTTGGTCTCCTGGCTGCGAACTGGATCTCGATAAAGAGAATTCCACCGAATCGACATGGACTTACCACAACCGAATCTCCCGAATTCTGGCAAAAAATTGCATCGAATGCCATCGGGAAGGTGGAGTGGGACCATTCCCCCTGGAACATTATGACGAGGTTAGTGAAAACGCAGGAATGATCAGGAAAGTAGTTTCTGAGGGTATAATGCCACCGTGGTTTGCTGCGAAATCGTCCCCTGACCACCCCTCCCCTTGGGCCAATGACCGCTCACTTTCAACTTCCGATAAAAATGACCTGCTTGCTTGGATTCAAAATGGGAAACAAGAAGGGAACCCTGCTGATGCACCATTAATCAAAGACCGGATAAGCGAATGGGATATCGGAAAGCCGGATGTAATTTTCCCTTTACCCCGAGAGGTTAACGTAAAAGCAAATGGGGTGATGCCCTATGTCAATATGCGAGTAAAAACTAATTTCACCAAGGATCGGTGGATTGAGGCAGCCGAGGTAAGACCGACCGCACCGGAAGCAGTGCATCATGTTCTTGTTTTCATCGAGAACGAAGATGGAATCAGCCAGAGAGGACCCGGCGCATTGGCCGCCTATGTCCCGGGTAATACCTATGTGCAATTTCCGGAGGGCGTCGCCAAAAAACTTCCAGCCGGGGCCACTCTATTCTTCCAGTTGCATTACACTCCATCCGGTAAGGCAACGAAAGACCGAACCAAAATTGGTCTTCGATTCGCCAAAAAGATTCCCCAAAAAATTGTCCGTACTATTCCAGTCGTCAATCGAAAAATCGAAATCCCACCCAACGAGGGAAACCACATCGAAACCGCCTATGGAAATTTTCCCGAAGGCACGGTGGTTCGTGCGTTTATGCCCCACATGCACCTCCGCGGGAAAGCGATTAAATATGAATTGCTCAGTCAAAATGGAAACCGAGAAACTTTACTCAATGTGCCGCACTATGATTTTAACTGGCAGTTAAGATATGAACTCAGGGACCCTCGTTCCCTTCCAGCAGGAAGCCGTGTTCAGGTGACCGGTATTTTCGACAACAGCAGGGACAACCCCGCTAACCCTAATCCAAATGTCACCGTTCGCTGGGGAGATCAGTCGGAAGACGAAATGCTGATTGGTTATCTTGAATGTGAATACGATTTTGAAAACTCTTCGGTTCCAATGACGGAAAAGGACAATGACCTTTTTACCCGACTTGATCAAAACCAGGACGGTTTTCTGACTGTAGATGAATTTACGAAGCCTGAATTATTTTCTTCCTTCGACACCAACCAGGACGGTCGTGTAAATAGGAAAGAAGGTCAGCAAGGAATGGTCCGATTGAAAAAGCAAAAGCAAGCCAGACAAAAAAATCGTGGCGGTTGGCGCGACTGGCTTGACCGCCTCCTTTAAAAACGATTATCCAATTCAAGAAAATGTCCGATCATTCGCATCATAGCGAGGGGTGGAATTGATTCTCCAATTACTTCCCGTACCAGCTTTTTCGAAAACGTCTCCCCCTCCTTCATTCTTCCGTAATTAATCCCTTCGAAAACATAACGCTTGTTCCAGTTCGGGTGATCCAAAGTTGAAAGAAGCATAATTTCCCGTAACGACAGCACCCGATTTTGCTCTGGGTGACCTTTCATATCACTTGAAATGACTCCACTGTTCATGGTTAAGGTACTGGCAGGCGAGTCCGATTTCATTCTTCGGTAACTTGTTTTAAAGCCCTTTACCAATCTCCATTTACCTTTATCCCGGATCACAGGTCGGGGAAGTAATTCACCACATTTTGAACAGAAAACAGTTTCTTTATCTTGATTTCTAAATCCACAGCTGGGGCAGACAAAATTATCAAATGCAGTTTGACCCTCCGAAGTATGTTGCATCCAGAAATATTGATTGGCATTCCATTCTGGAACGGAATGGTACGGATCCACCGGATCAGTCAGCCGAGTTCTCGCGTCCAGACGGGGAAGATGTCCGATGACCTCCCGTAACGAAACCAATGGCAAATTTGAGTTGATTCCATGACTGGGCAATGGAAGCAAACCGCTTAGCGATTTAGAAAAGATTTTTGTTCTTTGGGGAAACTTTTTAATTACCTTTGGGATTCGACAACCTACAGTAATGAGTCTTTCACGATGATGGGGTACTCCATAAGAAGAAAAATCGAGAATATTGGAACGAATCGAGTAACCAAAAGGATGAAGTCGCCTCGTCAGAGAATTAAGAATATTCTCCGGTTTACCTTCCTCGTTTCGAATAATGGTGTTTTCCATTCGACGAACGTTTTCAAGGATGAACCAGTCGGGTTGCAATTCTTCAAGCACTTTTATACCCGGTAAAATGAGACGGTTTCGTGCATCTTCGCCCCTCCTTTTTCCTGCTCGAATGGAAGAGGCAATTCTACCGGCACCATTCGCAGACATACCCTGACAGGGAGGAGAAAGAGTGATCAGCCAGGGTCTCAAACCCTTTAGTTTTTCTTTAAAAAATTCAATATATTGATTGTGTAATTTCCAAATATCTCCTTCGAAAACCGTGGTATTCGGAAAATTATTCCGAATTAGATCTGCCCGTGTTGAAGCAATTTCACACGCGGCAACAAGGGGAATATTATGCCCCCAATCGATTCCGACATCTCCAATTCCTCCCCCTGAAAAAAGGGAACCCGTAACCAGTTCGGAATTTGTGTCGATGATTTTAACCATGCTCGAAAATTTGCTAACTTAAAATGATCACTGGGTCAACGAACCACTCATTAAGTTCATTCATTTGATTTTAGGAATACAAAAGGTTGAATTTTATCTTTCTGGAAACTTGCTGTTTTGAATCGACAATATCAATACTTCACTCAAATTCAGGAGATAATGATGAAAATATTCCTTCCTTTTTTCTTTTACCTGACCCTATTCGGGCAGGCATTTGCTCACGACGCGGCAACCGAAATGGCAACGGCCGCCCAAAACTTCATTCATGCCCTAGACGAATCTAAAAAAAAGAAAGCACATTTCCCCTTCTCTGACAAAGAAAGAGAAAACTGGCATTTCTTTCCGGGCAGTTTCGTAAAGCCAAACGGGCGGATGGGATTATCTGTAAAGGAAATGTCTACTATCCAAAGAACTCTAGCACAGACTCTTCTCTCGTCCGCCCTGAGTCACCGTGGGCAAATAGAGGCTTCCACAGTTATTCTTCTGGAGAATATTCTCTATGAAAATGAAGAACGGGAAATGAGAAACCCAGACCTTTATCATTATGCAATCTTTGGTCAGCCAAATAAAGCCGGCACCTGGGGGTGGCGCTTTGAAGGACACCATTTATCGCTTAATTTCTCCTTGGTGAATGGCAGGATTTTTTCAGTAACTCCGAGCTTCTGGGGAGCCAGCCCGGCAAAAGTAACGGAAGGAAAACATGCCGGCTTACGGGTTCTCTCAGAAGAGGAAAGTAAAGCATTCAAGTTTCTCAAATCTCTTTCCCCTCCCCAAAAGAAAATGGCAATCCTTTCGGACAAAGCACCCCGAGACATTTATTCAGGACAGGACAATACGGTTAACCGCTCAATTTTCTTTCCCCCAAAAGGTCTTCCTATTACGAAGATGAATCCTAGGCAAAAAGGCTGGCTTACCGAATTGGTGGAAGTTTACTCCGCTAAACATCGTCCGCAGGTTGTGGAACAGGTAACAAGCAGAAAACCTCTCCTTCACCCAACCGAAACCTTTTTCGCATGGTCAGGTGGACTTACTCCAGAAACCGGTCATTATTATCGTATACAGACACCTGACTTTCTCTTCGAATATGCAAATACACAAAACAATGTGAACCATGTCCATGCAGTATGGAGAGATTTTGAAGGCGATTTCGGCCGGGATTTACTGGCCGAGCACTATGCAGAAAATCACTCCCAAGAAAAGGGATGGATAAGTATGTTTGACGGGAAAACCCTGAAAGGATGGAAAGCGAATGAAAACGATGACTCCTTCTCCGTTAAAAACGGATGTATTGTCGCCAATGCACCCGGCCGTTGCCATTTATTCTACCAAACGAAAAAGCCCTTTAAAAGCTTTGAATTCAAAACAGAGGTCATGACCCTACCCCATTCTAATGCCGGCGTTTATTTCCACACCCGTTTTCAGGATGAAGGCTGGCCCAAGGCGGGCTTTGAATGCCAAGTTAATAATACCTATCACGACCCAAAAAAGACTGCCAGTATCTATGGGGTAATCGATTGCCTTGAGGCACCGGCAAATGATGATGAATGGTTTACCCTCTACATCAAAGTGGATGGCAACCATGTCATTACCAAGGTGAATGATAAAATCGTTGCAGACTGGACCCAACCTGACGATTGGAAAAAAGGAGCAAATTTTGAAAGAATTCTTGGTGAAGGTACCTTCGCCCTTCAGGGACACGATCCAGGAAGCACAGTTCTATTCCGTAACCTTTTGGTCAAAAGACTTCCCTGAAAAGAAATTCCCTACAGATGAACAAGCTTATTTGGGGAGTAATCTTATTTCCTTTCCTACTCAGTGCGCAGGACTGGCCACAGTGGCGAGGTCCGGATGCATCCGGACATGCACCAAATGGAAACTACCCTATAAACTGGTCTTCACAGGAAAACATCATTTGGAAGAAAACACTGCCCGGACGGGGGCACTCTTCACCGGTTCATGATGGCGAAAATATTTGGGTAACCACTGCCCTTGAAACTCCCGCATCGGAAGAAGAGAAGAAAGAGCGACTCAAAGAAAATAAGGGATTACCCACCGTCACGGTTCTTTCCAAGCTCAGTCTTCGTGCCCTAAAAATTAACCCAGTATCAGGAAAAATTCTAAAAAACATTGAGGTTTTTGAAAAAAAACAACCCCAGTGGGTTCATAAATTAAACAGCTATGCATCCCCCACCCCGTTTTTGGAAGATGGAAAATTATTCCTTCATTTTGGTGCCTATGGGAATGCATGCATTGATTCCGAGTCGGGTAAAATCATTTGGAAAAACGATGAAAAAAAACTTTGGATTATGCATGAGAACGGTCCCGGAAGTTCTCCCATTCTATGGAAAAACGTAATGATTTTTCATTTGGATGGAAGCGACCGGCAAAGCATTGTCGCTCTTCACCAAGACAGTGGCGAAATTGCCTGGCAAACAACCCGAAGCGGGGAAATGAGGGAGAATCCACAACTTCAAAAATCCTACTCCACACCGATCATTGAAGAATTTAATGAAAAGCCAGTGTTAATCTCCTGTGCCGCTGACTGGGTATATGGATATAATCCCGAAAACGGGGAAGAACTTTGGAAAATTAAATATGGAATTCTCGGATTTTCCAATGTTGCTCGACCAGTTGTCGGTCATGGTATAATTTATCTATCCACATGCTTCTCGAAAGCGGAAATCCATGCCTATCAATACGAGGGTCTAGCTACCCCAAAACTAGCCTGGAAAATGACAAAAGGGGCACCTAAAATGCCTTCCCCTATTCTCGTAGGGGAACAACTCTATGTGGTAAATGATGGAGGAATTCTCTCCGTTATGAATGCTAAAACCGGTGAACTTGATTGGCGGGAAAGACTCGATGGCGAATTCAGTGCCTCCCCCACCTATGCCAACGGCTTGCTCTACCTTTCTGACCAAGCAGGAAAGACCACGGTCATCCGCCCAGGAAAAAACCTTCAAATCATAGCGGAAAATGAATTGGAGGGTGCCCCACACATGGCCTCATTTGCCCCTTTCAAGAATTCGTTTCTTATCAGAACAGACAGAACTCTCTACCGGGTGGGTCAATAGATAATCAGTTTTCCCGTAAATTGGAGAACACATCACCCGTTGGCTTTACTGGTATGGAACTAAGCCATTTTTGAAGTAAGGTTTTCAATCGATTTACGGTTTCTGAATTCTTTTCGGCCCGATCTGTACTTTCCAATGGATCACGGACTAAATCATAAAGTTCGGCATGGGACTGGTCCTTATTAAGTACCAATTTCCATTGTTCATGAACCACGGCATAAGCAACCCAATGATCGGGTTTGGACTCACTTGCAGGCCAGGGTGCTGACATTCTCCAAAAGATTGGTTTCTTACGTAATGGATTACCCTTCCCCATTAATGCAGAGACTTGGCTCATTCCATCCGGCTTGTACGACTTGGGCAATTTTACATTCCCTAGTTCACAAAAAGTGGGCAACAAATCGACTGCTGACAGGACCGATGTTTTATCCACTTTACCCGCGGGAATTCTCCCGGGCCAGCGGGCAATAAAGGGCACCCCGATTCCACCTTCCATTAAAGCCCCCTTAAAAGCACGGCGGCCTCCTGTAATC
>JBJLCO010000017.1:0-19233 GCA_045567635.1 Opitutales bacterium
CGGACGGCCAAGCATGGGTGCATGGCTCACCTATGGTCTCGGCAGCGAATCCGAGGACTTACCCGCCTTTGTCGTAATGACCTCGACCGACAAGGGTCGTACCTGCGGCCAACTCTTTTACGATTACTACTGGGGTAGCGGATTTCTCCCAAGTAAATTCCAGGGAGTTAAATTCAGTAGCACGGGGGCTCCTGTGCCCTATCTCAATAACCCCGCCGGCGTTTCCGGAAAGGCACGCCGATCCCTCCTCGACCGGATGGCCGAGCTCAACCAGGCACATCACTCCGAATTTGGAGATCCTGAAATTGAAACCCGGATCACTCAATATGAAATGGCATTCCGGATGCAGACCAGTGTGCCCGAGTTGCTCGATTTCAAAAAGGAACCTGATGATGTCATCAAAAGATACGGCCCGGATGTGCAACAACGGGGAACCTTTGCCAGTAACTGCCTGACCGCCCGCCGCCTGCTCGAAAGAGGCACCCGCTTCGTACAGTTGATGCATTCCGGATGGGACCAGCACAGCAATCTTTTTACGCAATTGGAAAAACAATGCCTTGCCACCGACGCCCCCACTGGTGCCCTGATTCAGGATCTCAAGGATCGGGATATGCTTAAGGACACTCTCGTCATCTGGGGAGGAGAATTTGGACGTACTCCATTTGGCCAGTATCGATCAGGTGATCCAAAGAAACCTACGGGGCGGGATCATTTCGGCCGGGCCTTTAGCTGGATCATGGCGGGAGGCGGAGTCAAACCGGGAAGCACCTACGGAGAGAGCGATGAGTTCGGATGGAATGTCACCAAGGATCCCGTTCATGTTCACGACATGCAGGCCACCATTTTACACCTCTGCGGAATCGACCACACGAAACTAACCTTCCGCTATCAGGGGCGACAATTCCGCCTGTCCGATGTTCACGGACATGTCAAAAAAGGTATGCTGGCCTAAAGTTGTCTGGCCGTACAAACCTGTAATCAATGGATTCCTCCGGGACCATCCTTCGGCATAGATTCAGTCAACTTGCGTAACTCGGCAACAATCTGCGGGTGCTTTTTCGCCAGGTTATTTTTCTCCTCCAAATCCTTTTCCAAATTATAGAGTTCTTCTTCCTTGGGTCGGTTATCCTCGCGTGCATAACCGTAAAAATGCGCATCCGCTTTTAGGTATTTCCACTTTCCTTTTCGTATTCCCGCACGGTCGAAATAAAAAGTATCCCTGCCCTTTTCTGATTTTCCGAGCAACAAATCCGTCTGATCAATCCCATCTATCTTTCGATCATCCGGTGTCTTAAATCCACTAATCTTAGCAAAAGTGGGCATAAAATCAATCGTGGCAAATATCGCATCCGATTTTCGACCAGCCGGAATTTTGCCTGGCCAGCGGGCAATGCAAGGCAGACGGTATCCCCCCTCGTATGGCGAACCCTTTCCGTTTCTCAGGCGACCGGCATCTCCCCAGAAAATTGATCCCTCCGGATGTCCTTTCTTTTTCTTGGTATACTTATCCTGATTCCAGGGTCCATTGTCGGATGTGTAGAGGACGAGAGTATTATCTGAAAGTTTAAGCTCGTCCAAAACATCGAGCAGTCGGCCCGTCTCATAATCGAATTCTTCCACCACATCTCCGTAAAGCCCACCCTTTGATTTACCCCGGAACCGCTCGGAAGCATCAATAATTGTATGCATCATAGTGTGTGCCAAGTAGAGTATGAAGGGCTTCTTCGGATCTCTCTTGTTTTTCAGGAAATCGATGGACTTATCCGTGTAGAGGGTGGTCAGTCCACCCATATCCTTGGATGTCCCCGCCGCCTCATTATTGTGATGAAATTTGATCGACCCCGGATCATTGGCCCCCAGAGCTCCGAAGAAGTAATCAAATCCCTGTGCATTCGGCATACGGTCAATGATCGGTTTTCGGTTGGAGACATCCCATTTCCCAATACAGGCAGTCTGGTATCCCGCACCCTTGATCAATTCCGCAAAAGTGATCTCACCCGCCGGCATCCCCCACCCTTTACTCCGATAAGGATAACGCCCCGTCAACAAAGCCGAACGCGAGGGTCCACAAACCGCTTGCGTGTAGAAGGATGTAAACATAGTCCCCTCCTTGGCCAGTTGATCCAGTCGTGGAGTTTTATTTGTCTTACTGCCATAGCACCCCAAGTCGGCGTATCCCTGATCATCCGTAAAAATGATTACGATATTGGGCTTCTCGGCATTGGAAACCAACCAGAGGGAAATAGCTACAAAAAGGGTCAAAAAAAATTTCATTCCCCGATTAGAAACAATTTCAACATAACGGAAACCTAAAACTAGAGTATTTCAATAATCTTTTCATTCATCTCATGCTTCTATTGACTATAACACTTCCTCTCATAAGATGTTATTTGCATGACTTCCCCGCTCATGAAAAAAATCTTATTTCTTTTCTTCCTCCCATTTCTCCTTTGGGCCAACCCTCTCGAATTTAATCGGGATGTACGGCCTATCCTTTCGGATAAGTGTTTTTCCTGTCATGGACCAGACGAACATGGACGTAAAGCAGATCTTCGCCTCGATATCGAAAATGATGCCAAAAAGGAGGACTTAATGGCGATTGTTGCCGGCAAACCCGATGAAAGTGAAATGATCTACCGGATTCATTCAGATGATGAGGAGGAACTCATGCCCCCACCTGAAATCGGGAAACCCCTGTCTCAGAGAGAAAAAGAAATGCTCGAGCAATGGATTAAAGAAGGAGCCATTTGGGCGGATCATTGGGCCTATGTGGATCCGGTCAAACATTCTCAACCTCAAGTAATTGACTCAAATTGGCCTACTCATTGGATCGACCGATTCACCCTCGCAGACATCAAGAAGAATCAATTAAAACCAGCCCCCGATGCTGACCCCATCACTCTTGTCCGCCGCCTACATTTCGATCTAACGGGACTTCCACCCACGCCACAAGAGGTTACAAATTTCGCCACCAACCCTTCCCCTCGAGCGTACGCTTCTCTAATCGATGATCTCCTTGCCTCCCCTCATTTTGGTGAACGTATGACAGCGTATTGGTTGGATCTTGTTCGTTATGCAGACACTGTGGGGTACCACGGAGATCAACCACACAACATTTCCCCCTACCGCGACTGGGTGATCAATGCATTCAATCAGAATATGCCGTTTGATCAGTTCACCCGTGAACAATTAGCTGGCGATCTTCTTCCCGGCTCTACAACTCAACAAAAAGTCGCATCGGGGTACAATCGTCTACTGCAGACTACCCATGAAGGTGGCTTACAAATCAAGGAATATGATGCCATCTATGCCGCCGATCGGGTACGTAATGTTTCCGAGGTTTGGATGGGGGCCACCGTTGGTTGTGCCCAATGTCACGATCATAAGTACGACCCCTACACCATCAAAGATAATTACGCCATGGCTGCCTTTTTTGCGGATATTGGGGATCGTGGTTTCACCGGTAATTCACTGCCCACCAAGCGCCCTCCAGAAATCATCATTCACAACCCCGAAAACCTGGCCAGAATTCAACAACTGCAAAAGGAGATGAATGCCCTGCTTCCCCCCTGCAAGCCAAAAGAAATTCCAGGAATTTCAGGACCGTAAGAACAGGCTCACCTCAACCCTGAAGAAAGCCAAAGAAAAAGATAAGCAGGATCTGCAAAATAAACTGGGTAACTTGAATCAAGAAATTTCCAAACTCACAGGTGAACAGGAACTAGCCAGATACCGAAAGATTCGTAGGGAAAAGATCGATATTGAGAAACTGGGCCGTCCTACCATGATTTCCCAAGCTGTAAAACCCCGAACTATGCGGGTTCTACCCAGAGGAAACTGGATGGATGAGAGTGGGCCCATCGTCCTTCCCGCAATACCTGAATTTCTTGGCCAAATCCAATCCGATAAAGACCGGTTAAACAGGTTGGACTTAGCTCATTGGCTTACCGATGCACAAAACGGAAAAGGCAAGATCAATGCCCGTGTGCTCGCAAACCGGATCTGGTACCTTTTGTTTGGTCAAGGTTTAGCTCCCGATCTCACTGACTTTGGCGGACAGGGTACGCCTCCGGAGCACCCCGAGTTACTTGATAATCTTGCACTCTCACTGATTGACAAGCAATGGAATATTAAAGCATTCATCAAGGATATCATGCTGAGCCGCACCTATCGCCAAGCCACCCTTCCGGGGGAAGGTTACCAAAGTTTCCAAGTTGCCCAGCGTCTGCCTGCAGAATTCATCCGGGATAATACTCTGGCAATCAGCGGTCTATTAGTTCCAACAATTGGTGGCCCCAGCGTGAAGCCCTTTCAGCCCGGTGGTTATTATCGGCACCTCAATTTCCCCCAAAGAAAATACAAAACTGACACCGGAGAAGCACAGTGGCGCCGGGGACTTTATGTTCACTGGCAAAGACAGTTTCTTCATCCCATGATGAAAGCCTTTGACGCACCCAGCCGCGAAGAGTGCACCACCCAACGCCCCCAGTCCAATACTCCATTGGCTGCACTGGTTTTACTGAACGACCCCACATTCATCGAAGCCGCTAAGGCTTTTGCTGGCAAAATTGTCAAAAAGGGGGGGAAACTCTTTTAACAAGCGCCTGTCCTACGCATTCGAAGTGGCACTATCTCGCCCCCCCGATCAATTTGAAGAAAAAACTCTGGCTCAATTGATCGACAACCGAAAAGCAGTGAGTACAGAATCATGGACTCCTCTTGCCCGGGCCATTCTTAACCTTGCCGAAACCAATGTAAGACGATGAATATTCCAATGAATCCGAACATGATTAACCGACGGGCTTTCCTCGCCGGTTCCGGTTTGAGTTTGGGTAGTGCTGCACTTGATACTCTAATCGCCAAGGATGCAGGCCAACCCATGTATCTGCTTCCTAAAGCCAAGGCCAAACGAGTCATCTTTTTATGTATGGCAGGCGGGCCTTCTCACTTGGAGACCTTTGACTACAAACCAAAATTAGATGAGCTCAATGGAAAACCCATGCCCGAGTCCTTTACCCAAGGTCAACCGATTGCCCAGCTACAGGGAAAAGAACTTAAGGTTCAGGGGCATCTGACCAAATTTAAAAAATACGGGGAAGGCGGACAGTACATTAGCGATTTTCTACCCTGGACCGCAAAAATGGCGGATGACATTTCCATTATCCGTTCCATGGTTACGGAGCAGATCAACCATGATCCTGCTCACACATTCATGAATACCGGAACCGCGATCAGTGGACGTCCGTCGATGGGATCTTGGATCAACTACGGCTTGGGCAGTGATGCGGAAGATTTGCCCGGTTTTGTGGTTATGACCAGTGTGGGTGGACGAAATCCCCAACCTATTGCTTCTCGCCAATGGTCGGCCGGTTTCTTACCCAGCCGTTTTCAGGGTGTGGAATTCAATTCAACCGGCGACCCCGTACAATATGTACGAAACCCGAAAGGGGTAAGCGCAGAGCACCAAAAAAAATTGGTCAATGCAATTACAACTCTCGACCGTCATCGTAATCAGGCGATTAATGATCCCGAGACCGATACCCGGATTGCTGCCTATGAAATGGCCTTTAAAATGCAGACATCCGTTCCTGAACTAATGGATGTGTCCAAGGAACCCCAGCATATCCTTGACATGTACGGTGCTAAACCAGGAGATGGTTCCTATGCTTCCAATTGCCTCCTTGCTCGTAAACTTGCCGAAAAAGGTGTTCGGTTTATTCATCTTTATCATCGTGGATGGGATCACCATGGCGGGTTAGAGAAATACATGGATACCTGTTGTGGCCTTACCGACAAACCCACATGGGCACTCATTCAGGATCTCAAACAACGGGGCATGCTCGATGATACCCTGGTCGTTTGGGGAGGAGAATTTGGCCGCACACCCATGTATCAGGGAAAAGGAGAAATCGGTCGGGACCACCACATCAAGGGCTTTTCGATGTGGATGGCCGGTGGAGGAGTCAAAGGAGGCTTTGGCTACGGAGAAACCGATGAACTTGGCTATCATGCAGTCAAAGATAAGGTTCATGTCCATGATATGCATGCTACGATGCTCCACCTACTTGGAATTAAACATCAATTCTTTACCGTCAAACATCAGGGTCTGGATTGGAAACTCACCGGTGTGGATCATTCCCACGTAGTCAAGCCACTGATTGCATAACTCGGAACTGATAAATGCCACCGTCAGAAGAATCACATAATCGATCTTTCTGTATTCTTTTTGGGTATACCACTTAAGATTCAAAACGCGTCCAAGCATATCAAAAACTCTGGAGTTCCATGCTACAAATTCAACAATCAGGCTTATGCCTTATTGAATAACTAACTCCTTCAGTTCAATGACATGATCACGAGCTCCACTCATGAAATATTAGTCTGAAAGAATTCTAAAACTTGCAATCAATTGAATATTCCGAAGAATAATTGCGTGTGGATGCGATTATTTACTTTTTGTGGGCTTGTATTTTTGGCGGGCAGTACTACTTCCGTTTGCCTTGCAAAGAACTCGCTGATTCCTGAAGACCCCCAAGACCGGGAAGGACCCGGAATAGTGAGTTTTTTTAACCGCGAGGGTCCAGCCCCTTCCTACGAAGCGACCCGCAATCATGTGCATGTCGGCTTTCGCTGGCAACCGTATCCAAACCAACCCAAAAATTCAGAGGCCGATATCGAGCGGGAGCTGGGTAAAGTGACCAGCTATGCGAGTTTCTGGTACATGTCACTCCACACCCTCCCGCAGAAAAAAAACCTGGATTATGCGAATCATCCATCAAAAGATGCTCTCGCTATCAGGCATGCGGTCAAACTATGCAAAGCAAGAGGCATCAAAACGGAGCTGGTACTCTGGCAGGTACCCTTGTGGATGAATGGCGGAAAGACTTACCCTGATTTCAATAAATTGCCGCCCGATGACCAGGCAATCTATGAGATGGTTAAGGCAACTGTGGAGTGGTTCGGTGAGGATGTGGATTACTACGCCATCTTTCACGAGGCCAATCATCCCAAGTATTGGGATGGGTCCTGGGATGAATTAATGAACTTGTTCATGCTGCCGGCGGCACGGGCGATCCGGGACTATGAGAAAGAAACGGGAGATATCAAAGTCGTATCCACCGCTGGTCTCTCCCCTTCGCGCGATTGTAAAAAGTGGTATAATGTGCAATTGGAATCGGCGGAACTGATGGGTATGATCGATAACTTCGCACTCAACCTCAGTGATTTTAATAACGGTTGGGGGGGAGGTATTCCAACCTGGGTAACTTCGGTTTGGAGTCAAATCGAATACATGGACCGCCGCCTCCATGAGGAAGGCTATTCCGACAAGGGAATCGTCGCTGCAGAAAGTTGGATATGTTGGGATGGGAAGCGCACGGTTCACGGACCCGAAGGAAGCGGGGATACAGTCGAATCAACTCTGCGAATTTTGGGGGAATGCATACAGCGAGGTCTGAGTTTAGCCAATCTTCCATGGACCGACAATAACAGTGCCTGGACCATGGGACTCACCAAGCGGCTCGATTATAATGGGAGACTCGCTCGTTTAGGCGAAAAGCTTAACCCCAACTTTACTGGAGGCCCGGCAATTGCCACCCGTAAGTTGAACCTGATGGGGAGTGACGAAAAGTTTACAATCAACAACGATTCTCCCGCGATAGTTAAAGGTAAGTTTGGTGCCCCCTATGCCGTGGCCGACGACCCAAATCATACGCATTATTATATTTGGCGTTGGTTTGCCCAACTATCTGCAGGGCAGAACGAGTGCGTGCACCATGCAATAGCTGGAGAGGCAGGCAATAATATTGTGCTCAGTGGAGCTGAGGATAAAGACTTTATGCGTATGTGTTCATACGATCGTACCGCAAATCGTTTCATCGCCCTAGCCGCTCGAAGGAAAGCGAAAAACGACCCAACAGACCTGACCGTTTCCATCCCTGCAACGATACAAAGAGGAAAACGATACAATCGGGATGGACATTTTGTCGGTGAAGGGTTCGCGGAAGGAGAAGATGTGCAGGTGCAATGGACGACCGAGGATGTAGAACCAAAGACCGGCTACCGACTGAACAAGACATCCGGGGATACAGATCTCATACAGGTGAGGGATGGAAAGCTAACTTTTCGTATTCCCGAATCCCGTCGCCTAACATCGATCGTTTTTCAGTCACTACGATAAAGGGAGCAAGCTTCGTCTTACTTTACTTGGCCTTATCCTACACTCATATTTATATATTTTCATACCTCCTTGGTTCCCTTCCACCCATTCTTATACCTGTAGTTTTAGTGGATTGAAAACCTCTGCTCTGACCCTTTTGAATACAGGTTTCAACGAAAAGTATCAATGAATGTAAACATTGGCTGGTTGAAAAATTTTACAAAAAGTGAAACCTGTAAGACTTTTTCGATCGTGATGACCTCGAAAGCTGATTTGGGCACAATAGCGGTACTCTTTCTTGCTTATTTCTTTTCACACTTTATTTTAAAATCTAAGAAATCTCCCCCTCAAGGCCTTAAATTTATTATATTCTAATTTGCATGACAGAATCTGAAAAATCTTCTATCCCAAACCCACGCCGTAATTTTATTCAAAAGTCTATACTTGGAGCCTCCACTTTTGCTGGCCTGAGCGTTGCTTCAACTGCCCATGCATCCGTAGAGAACGGCGTTGAGGATTTTGAACCAGAAATCATCAATGAAGTTGACGTTCTGGTTGTGGGGAGCGGATCTGCTGGTATCACCGCAGCACTGCAAGCTGGCCGAGCAGGAGCTAGAACTCTATTGGTCGAAAGAAGCTTTCAACTGGGTGGCACCACCACCACTGGGGGCGTCGCCTACCCTGGATTGTTTGATGCCTGGGGCAAACAAGTCATCGCTGGGATCGGATGGGAACTCATTAAAGAAAGTGTGGAACTGGATGGAGGCAAGTTTCCTGATTTTTCAAAAGTTCCCCGAGCTCACCACCATAATCAAATCCAAATTAATCAATTTATTTTCGCCTTATTGGCCGAAGAAAAATGCCGCGAAGCGAATGTAGACATCGCTTATTACGAATTCCCTTCCAAGGTTACTAAAACCGATAAAGGATGGCAGGTGGACTGTGTCGGCTTTGGGACCAAACGCAGAGTTCTTTGCAAGCAAATTGTAGACTGTACCGGAGGAGCGGAAGTTGTGGGAATGCTTGGATTTGAAAGACTCCGCGAGAAGGAAAGGCAACCGGGGTCTTACCTTTATCAAATGGGCAGTTCTCATAACCCAGCCAGTAAACAACTCCACAGGCTCTATGTGCATGGGGCCGACTCCACCAATTCGCGCACTGCCACCTTGGCCAACCTGACGGGAAGAAAAACAATTTTAGAAAAAGTCAGAAGAGATAAAAAACGCCTGATGCACTTACAGCCCGAGACCGGATTTAGGGAAAGCTACCGTATCCTCGGAGAAACTCTTATCTCGGTTCAAGACTACACCTCAGGACGTCATTTTGATGATGCAGTATCCTATGCTTTTTACCCCGTTGATCTGCACACCCGCACGGGGGTAAGACCCAAGCCTTTAAAACGCGGAACTGTACCCACGGTTCCCCTGCGTGCCCTGATCCCCAAAGGAAGTGAAAATATTATCGTGGCTGGAAGATGTGTCAGCAGTGATCGTCTTGCCAACTCAGGTCTGCGGGTACAGGCCGCCTGTATGGGAATGGGACAGGCAGCCGGGGCAACCGCTGCACTGGCAGCAGAATCGAACACTACGCCTCTTAAGGTTCCCTTATCCAAGATTCACGGACTTCTCCAAAATCACCAAGCCATTATCCCCTCCAAGGCATAATTTTACTTGAAAAAACGACGACTAGTCTCCCTCTTTAATGCCATCCTGTTTGGGGTGATGGCAGTGACTGGGATAATTGCTTTTATTCAACCGTTCTCGATTGAAATCATTGGCCTGCATGCCCTCACCGGATTCCTTTTCATCGGAGTGGTTGTCGGCCATATTTTCAATAATTCGGTTGCCCTGAAGAAGTATATCAAAAGTCCTGTAGTACTTGGAGTAATCGGGGTTACTATTTTTACAACGCTCCTGTTTTATTATCAACCTGCTCCGATTAAGAAAATTCTTGGACTGAGTGGGAATCTTGGCCCTGCCCTCGACCTTTTTGAAATGGATGAAAAAGGAATGACTTATCGATACTCACCGGATCCGGGTTATAAGATGCTCATCGATTTGCGCACCGGTCCGGCATACGACCTTAAAAACCCGCCCCGACTGGCGGTTTGGCTAGAAAACCAGTCACTCTATCATATCAAGACTCTCTATGTTTCCGACACACCCGATAACCGGGAACAACTCCCCTACTGGGCATTTAAGGTTAAAGGATGGGAAAAAGCCCAGAAGGAAGCGGAAGAAAAAAACCTCAGCCTTGAGGATTCGGTCGATGCGGTATCGGAGGCAACGGCCAATGGCTCCTTCGATCCAGCTGATTATATTCTGCCCACCGAGCAAAACGCATCCATGCCCTATCGGGTTATGATCGAAGTCAACCAACCTAATGATCCATCAAGTAAACTGGATGATCAACCATCCCTGATTTATGAGGTGGAGGTCGACAATTATGACCCTTACACTTTTCAGCTTCTTGAATTAGTGGGATTCCCGGTTTTAGAAAAGGATACGGAAAAAGAGGAATGGTACCTCAGTTATGCGGATGAAAGTATAGAATCGGCCTTTGAAATAGTGGACAGCGTGCTTTTACAAATTGACCGGGCAGTGGATAAATCATTTTTCAAAAGCACAACATCTCCCTAATATTTGGATAATATTTTTAAGATTTCATTTTTCGCATAAGAAAAGAAATCCTTAAGACATTTACAGATTAATTACTGAAATTATGTCGAATTTTAACCCAGATGAAATCATTCAAGATGTCCTTGCGGGAGACAAGGACAAGTTTCGGACACTCGTTCGGGAATATGGATTATTGGTCCGTGGCTACCTTGCATCCAGAGTCTACCATTTGGAGGATGCCGAGGACTTGGCACAGGACTCCTTCCTTATTGCTTTCTCCAAGCTATCTTCCTACGAGATCGGGACGAATTTCCGGGCATGGCTTTTGAGCATCGCTAAGTATCAGTTGTCCAATCATTGGCGCAAAAGCAGTCGGCGGGCCAACACCATGGATAAATTCAGGCATGACATTGCCGGTGCCATCCAGCCAGAAATGGTCAAAGCATCCGATGAGATGAAACAAAACCAAATTAATAAACTGCTCCACTGTATTTCCGAATTACCTGACCGTACCCGTCATTTGATTAGAGCGGGACTCGACGGAGTGCGCATGGAAACTCTCGCTGAAGAAATGAATTTAAAACCCAACGCAATTTACCAACTTCGTCATCGTGCACATATCGTTCTGCGTAAATGTATGGAGAACAAGGAACCAAAACCCGCATCATGAAAAACTTAGATAAAGACCCTGACTTCCTCGATTTATTGGCCGCCTGGCATGAAAATAAAAATGTATCCCCTTCCAGACGTGCAGAGCTCCTTCAGCGTTTGGAAAACGATGAAAGGCTAAGGATCGAACTGGCTCGGGAAATCGAAATGGCCGGTCTCACTCGGGCCGTTCAGGCAGGGGAACCCCGATGGTTGGAATTGGAAGAAAAACTCGGAATGTCCAGCGAACAGGGTTCTCCAGATTTTGAATCATCGGTTATGGATCGTGTCTCAAAATCTGCCACACCAAAAGCTAATCAAACTCTCTCCTTCCCTAAGTTCGCGTGGATTGGATGTGCCGCGGCTTTGGTATTTGCCCTTTTCTATTTATCGAACGAAAAACCCATTGAACTCGGGGTCGCTCAGGTAATTAGGCTTGAAGGGGAAGATCATGGTCATCACCAAAATCAATTTTTAAAGAAAGGGGAAGAATTCACCATTGAGCAAGGATTAGTCGAAATGGCCTTTCGTGACACTGGGGTACACCTCGTGGGCACGGGCCCTCTTAAAATGACGCTAATTAGCAATGACCGCGTTTTTCTTAATGAGGGTGAAATAAAGCTTGTGGTACCTCCTCAAGGAATTGGCTTTGTAGTGGATACTTTGGAGCGAAAATTCGTGGATTTAGGAACCAGTTTCGTGGTGCAGGCAAATGATCAGGGCTCGCAGGTTCTTGTTCTAGAGGGAGAAATTGCAGTAGGAGCAAGAAACGATAGCTCGAGTCAACTTATGGGTAAAGGATCCATGGCAAATTTTGACCGTAATGGAAAAATGGACTTGCGCTCAAAACAACACAGTGGAGTGCCTGAGCTATCCGTTCCATCCATGGTTCAAACTGCTTCTTCTTTGAACGGAAAAATCTTCGGTATCGCAAAAGGCTCTGAACCAATTATTTCCAGCAGAGACGAAATTCAGGAAAAGAGTATCACCAAACGGTTTCTATCTCTGATTAAATCAGGATTTAAAAAAACAAAAGGTCTCGAAAACTTTATTCAAGGGCGTCCACTTCGGTACACCGGTATAGCTGGGAGTTACAATCATTTTCCAAAAAATGTAAGCCTCGGTTCTTATTCCGAAATGCATGGATGGATGGCATGGTATCAGGGAAAAGTAAAAGCTCCCCAACCCGGCCGTTACCGGTTCTGGGGCTATGCGGATAATAACCTTCTCGTATCCATAAATGGCAAGGCGGCATTTGAGGGCTCACGCTCGGACTCTCATCTTCGTAACCACCTTAAGGTTTTTCGGAATAACCATCCTTCCTTTCCTTGCCTGAATTCAAGAGCCGGCTTTGCCCGTGGAAAATGGATCACTATCGGCGAGGAACCTGTACAAATTGATCTTCTCTTTGGTGAAAGAAGTGAAAACCTTACTTCAGGTATCCTGCTCATCGAAAAAGAGGGTACATCTTATGAAAAAACTTATTGGGGACAGCCCAAATGGCCCTTATTCCTGACCGAGTTGCCTCAAGAAAAGCAATTGGTCGAACTTGATGAATTACGCATTCATATGGAAGAAAACATACAGGGCTCCTTTTCCATCTCCAATAATAGCGTCTGGAAAGTGGTTAAGGGTACCTGATCTTCTTTCCCTCATTTCGGTTTTCCGGTTTGCCCCCAACTCTTACTCTTGAAATTATTTTGATTTCATTATCCCCCTTAATTTATGAAAAACAAAACCTGTCATTCAACATACATAACCCTTATATCATTCCTCCTTTCATGTCTATCGGCAGGTGCAGCTGTCGATCTCTTCAACGGGAAAGACCTCAGCGGCTGGCTTGGGAAAGAAGAGTTCTGGAGAGTTGAAAATGGTACTATCATCGGTGAAACCACCAAAGATAAGCCAACCAAGGGAAATACTTTTTTGATTTGGAAAGGAGGAGAAGTCAAAGATTTTGAATTCTCCTGTCAGGTAAAATTCCAGGGAAATAATTCCGGTGTTCAATACCGCAGTGATGCTGTCGGAGACATCAAGGATTGTGTCCTACGTGGCTACCAGGCGGACCTACACCCCAAGCAGGAATTCTTTGGGATGCTTTATGGAGAAAAATTTGGAAAACGAGGAATCATTGCCAGGCGTTGGCAAAAAGTGGACGCACGCGGAGATAAGGATGTAAAGGTGCTTGGATCGGTTGGCGACAAAACCCAGTTAGATGGTGAAAAGTGGAATAAATTGACCGTTATTGCGGTGGGTAACCGCCTTATTCATATGGTCAATGATGTGATTACAGTGGATATTACGGAAAATCACCCGGATGCGATCGCCCAAGGACACCTTGGACTGCAACTTCATCAGGGAGCACCCATGAAGGTTGAATTTAAGGAACTTAAATACCACAAACTCACCGGTAAGGATGCCAAGAAGGCCCTCGAGCAAGCCCTCGAGTCAAAGCCTAAAAAACAGGCCTCTAAACCAGCACCCAAGCCAAAAATGGAATCTCTTGCCCGTTCAGCTACTTCTCCCGCACGAATCAATATTGCCGACGGATTTAAGATTGATCTGCTTTATTCAGTACCCATGGACAAACAGGGTTCATGGGTTGCCATGTGTATGGATAATAAAAACCGCCTGATCGTCAGTGATCAATACGGGGGGATCTTCCGTTTTCCTATTCCAGCTGCGGGCAAGAAAATTGATCCCGCCAGCATCGAGCAAATCACCTATTCCGCGGAACGGGCAGGCATGGGCAAGCCAACCGATGCACAAAAAAAACTTCCACAAATTGGACATGCACAAGGACTTTGCTACGCCTTTGACAGTCTTTATGTCGTAGTCAACTCCCGCTCGAGTTCAACCGGGGCCGGCGTATTCCGCCTCTTAGACACTAATCAGGACGATAAGTTCGACAAAATTATAACCATTAAAAAACTTTCCGCCACCGGGGGCGAACACGGTCCGCACGCCATCATTCCAGCTCCGGACGGCAAACATTTATATGTGGTCATGGGGAACCAGACCCCACTCCCGGACGACTACACCCACTCCCGGGTTCCGGAACTCTGGGGAGAAGATCAATTATATCCATCCCTGCAGTATTTCATGAAGGGCGCGGTCGCTCCGCTCGGGCATTTTGCTCAGATTGACCCTGAAGGAAAAACCTGGGAAGTTATGTCCACCGGTTTTCGTAACCAATACGATGCTGCGGTCAACCGCGAGGGTGAGCTTTTTACCTATGATGCGGATATGGAGTGGGACATGAATACACCCTGGTATCGTCCCACCCGCGTGAATCATGTGATCGATGGATCCGACTTTGGATGGCGCACCGGTTCCGGTAAATTCATGGATTATTGCAGTGACACCTTTGGCACTGTGGCTGATGTGGGACCCGGCTCGCCCACAGGAGTATGTTTCGGCTATGGAGCGAAGTTTCCAGCCAAGTACCAAAATGCATTTTTCATCAGTGACTGGTCTTACGGGAAATTATATGCGGTACATTTATCTCCCCAAGGTTCAACCTATACTGGAAAGGTCGAGGAGTTTGCCAGTGCCCAACCTTTCCCGCTCACCGATCTGCTGGTCAATCCAAAAGACGGTGCGATGTACATTGCCGTGGGAGGAAGAAAAGTGCAGTCCGGGCTTTATCGTATAACTTACGAGGGCAAGGAATCCACCGTACCGGCAAAATCCATGTCCGGCGGTGAGGAAGCCAGAAAACGCAGGCAAGCATTGGAATCTTTTGTCCAAAGAGAAGCCAAACCAGCAAATAAAAACCAATTAAACAAAATTTGGAGCTCTTTAGCTGCCCAGGACCGTGGGATTCGCCATGCCGCCCGAGTCGCTCTGGAAAAACAGCCCGTTAAAAAATGGAAAAGCCGATTAGCCTCTGAAAAAAGCCCGATCGCTGCATCCGCTGCTATGATTGCCTTGGCCAGAGCTGATGCTACAAGCGGTGAAACCGTATTGCAAAAAGCAATGACTTTTAAATACAGGGATCTCAAATCCCGTCAGCAAAAGCTCGACCTACTCCGATCCATCACCCTTGCCCTGACCCGTGGAGGTCAGCCTGCCGAGGAGCAAAAGGTAAAGCTGATCGCATGGCTTGATCAGATTTACCCAGCATCCACACCGGAGGAAAACCGTGATCTTTCCGCAATTATGCAGTTCCTCCAGGCACCATCGGCAGCAAGAAAGGGAATGGCACTTTTAAGGGGAGCTTCCGGACAGGAGGAACAAATCGGTTATGCCCTTAATCTCCGCCATCTAAAGAACGGATGGACCTCCCTCCTACGCGAATCTTATTTTAAATGGTTTGTACGGGCGGGTAACTTCAAGGGAGGTGCCCGACTCAACAACTACCTGGATGGCATTAAAAAAGATGCGATTGCCAGTGTTAAGGACTCGCAAATGACCGAGGGACTGAAAAAGATAATTGATACAAAACCCCAGTCCAGTGCTCCCCAGTTTACTTTTGAACCCCGTACTTTTGTCAAAAATTGGACAATGAAAGAAATGGGCAAATGGGTACCCAGTGGAGTACCCGGAAAGAGAGACTTTAAGAATGGCCGTCAAATGTTTGGTGCAGGGAGCTGCTATGCATGTCACCGAATCGGGGGCGAAGGAGGAGCGGTTGGACCCGATCTTACTTCCGTTGGTGGTAAGTTTGGAGGTTACGATCTGATTGAGTCCATCGTGGATCCCGGAAAAGAAATAAGTGATCAATATGGATCAAGCATCTTCAGCCTCAGCGATGGTTCTCAACTTAACGGCCGAATCATGAACATGAGGAACAATGAGTACTGGATAAACACCGATATGATGCAGCCCAGCATGGTTACCAAAGTAAAAGCGGAAAATTTAGCTTCTATTGAGCCATCCACGGTTTCCATGATGCCTCCAGGACTGCTAAACACCATGGACAAAGAAGACATTCTTGATTTAATGGCCTATTTAATTGCTGGTGGTAAACCGGATCACCAACTCTTCGCCAAATAGTTTTTAAATTCAGTCTTACATCCAGCCCTTTTACCTATGAAGAAACTCATTAGCTTACTCTGCGTTATTTGGTGGAACCCTTTGGGTATCTGCTCAAAAATCTCCCAATGTTCTCTACATCATTTCCGATGATCAGTCTTGGACCGACTATGGTTTCATGGGGCACCCTCAAATTAAAACCCCAAACTTGGATAAACTCGCCAACGAAAGCGTGCTTTTCGAGCGCGGCTATGTCCCCACCGCTCTCTGCCGTCCTTCACTCGTAACTTTGATCAACGGCCAATACGCTCACAAACATGGAGTTACCGGAAATGATCCATCTCCCAAACGCTATCTCAAAGAAAAAAGTAATCAAAAGAAAGCTCAGCTTATTTCCTATCTCGACCGTTTCGAAACCTTACCCAATTTACTTGGAGAAAAGGGATACCTCAGCCACCAGAGCGGAAAATGGTGGGAAGGAAACTTTAAGCATGGTGGGTTTACACACGGAATGACACGTGGCTTCCCCCAACCAGGTGGACGCCATGGAGATGACGGATTGAAGATCGGACGGAATGGCTTACAGCCGATTGAGGATTTTGTGGATCATGCAATGAAGGAGAATAAGCCCTTCTTTTTATGGTACGGGGTTTTCCTTCCACACACTCCGCATAACCCACCCGAGCGATTACTCAAACCATACCAAGACCTTGGTCTCCCCCTTTCCATAGCTAAGTACTATGCCATGTGCACCTGGTTTGACGAGACCTGCGGGCAGCTTATTGATATTTTAGAAAAAAGGAACCTGCGGGATGACACTATTGTCGTCTATGTCACCGACAATGGATGGATCCAAAATCCAGAAAAGAACGGATATGCCCCCCGATCCAAACAAACCCCTTATGAAGGCGGGATCCGCACGCCCATCATGTTCTCCTGGCCCAACGGAAACCTAAAGAATGGAAAGCGCAAGGATGTGGTCTCCTCGATCGATCTTTTCCCCACCGTTCTGGCAGCCACCGGTGCCCGCACTCCCAAAGGATTACCCGGATTAAACCTTCTCGAAAATTTAAAAAATGAAAAGCCCATCAAAAGAAAGGGTATCTTTGGAGAAAGCTTTGCCCATGACATCGCAGATGTCGAGAACCCCGAGGAGTCGCTCATCTTCCGATGGACCATTGAAGGAAAATGGAAACTTTTGCTTACCTATGACGGGGAGGTTAACCGCTACAAAACCACCCATCCACGGGAAGAAAAACGTCCTCAATTATTCAATTTGCTTCAAGACCCCAAGGAGGAAAAGAATCTGGCCGAACAAAACCCGAAAGTGGTGGCAAGGCTCGCCGCGAAGATCGGAAAATGGTGGCCAGTGAAGGAACGTAAGGTTCTGACCAAGTGGGAATAAAGAATAGTCGCATGAAGAACCTATTTTCGCTTAGCCTAGGTAGTGCCCTTCTTTTCTTACATCTAAATTTATCCTCCGAACAAAAGCCCAACATCATCCTCTTTTTAGTCGATGACATGGGTCTCATGGACACCTCCGTGCCCATGCTCACGGATAAGGAAGGTAAGCCTCAAAAGCATCCCCTCAATGACTGGTACCGTACGCCCAATATGGAACGATTGGCCAAGCAGGGAGTACGCTTTTCTCAGTTTTATGCCCAGTCTGTCTGCTCACCCACGAGGGCTTCCATCATGACGGGACAAAATTCCGCAAGGCATAGGGTTACTCAATTCATCAGTCCGGAAAGCAAAGAACGCTGGACCTCGAAGATTGGAAATGGGAAGGACTGACCTCCAAGGATGTAACCCTACCCTCCGTTCTTCGATCCAATGGCTATCATACAATCTTTGCTGGCAAAGCACACTTTGCCCCCATTGGACATGAAGGCGAAGACCCTACAAAGCTTGGATTCGATATTAATATCGCAGGCTGTTCCTTTGGTGCCCCCGGTAGCTATTTGGGAGAAGACGGCTATGGCAACCTCGATCCCAAAAGAAAAAGAAGGGCTATTCCTGGACTGGAAAAATATCATAAGACCGACACATTTCTTTCCGAAGCGATCACTTTGGAGGCCAAAGATGCCGTCACCCGATCGATTCAAAAGGACAAGCCCTTCTTTTTGTACATGTCTCATTACGCAGTGCACAGTCCTTTCCAGTCCGATCCACGATTTATCAAGAATTATGAAAACTCGAAAAAGCCAAGGTCCGCCAAGTCATTTGCCACTCTGATCGAGGGAATCGATAAATCACTTGGTGATCTTATGGATCATGTTGCAGATAAAGGTGTGGCCGAAAACACCCTGATCCTCTTCGTCGGAGATAATGGATCAGACGGGCCATTAGGAGATACTTATGGTTATTTTAGCTCCGCTCCCCTTCGCGGGAAAAAGGGAACCTGCTACGAAGGTGGAATGAGAGTTCCCTTTATTGCCGGCTGGGCAAACGTAGGAAAAACTAACCCCTTTAAGATCGCCCGTAATCATCTTCATCACGAACAGATTGGAACAGTCATGGATATATATTCCACCATCGTGGACGCTTCCAAGTCCAGTTCACCAGCCAAGCATCCGATTGATGGCGTGAGCCTGCTTCCTCAGCTATCCGGAAAGAGTAACAAGGAAAGGCCTGATCACTTCATGTGTCATTTCCCCCATTCGCACCGGAGCTCCTATTTCACCTCATTTCGCAAGGCAGACTGGAAAATAATCTATCGATACCTTACCAATGGCGGAAAAAGAAAAAGCAAAGACCCCTTACCCAAATATGAATTATACAATTTGAAAAATGATCCCTTCGAAACCAAAATCTGGCACTTAAGAATATCAA
>JBJLCO010000018.1:0-28197 GCA_045567635.1 Opitutales bacterium
TACCAAACTCCGGATTCAGGATATCAAACACCCGGCGATGATTATCACTCGCCCAACGACGGCTACCAGTCACCAGACGGAAACTATTCCTCACCCAATGATGGCTACCAATCTCCGGACAACGGATACCAGTCACCCGATCACGGATACCAAACTCCGGATTCAGGATATCAAACACCCGGGGATCATTATCACTCTCCCGACGACGGGTATCAGTCACCAGACGGAAACTATTCCTCACCCAATGATGGCTACCAATCTCCGGACACCGGATACCAGTCACCTGATCACGGTTACCAAACTCCGGATTCAGGATATCAAACACCCGGCGATCATTATCACTCACCCAACGACGGCTACCAGTCACCGGACGGAAACTATTCCTCACCCAATGATGGCTACCCAAGTCCAGACAACGGATACCAATCTCCGGAAACCGGATACCAGTCATCCGATCACGGATACCAAACTCCGGATTCAGGATATCAAACACCCGGCGATCATTATCACTCGCCCAACGACGGATACCAGACACCCGATCACGGTTACCAAACTCCGGATTCAGGATATCAAACACCCGGCGATCATTATCAATCACCGACCGACGGGTACCAATCGCCAGGTGGAAATTATTCCACACCCAATGATGGCTACCCAAGTCCAGACAACGGATACCAATCTCCGGACACCGGATACCAGTCACCCGATCACGGATACCAAACTCCGGATTCAGGATATCAAACACCCAGGGATCATTATGATTCACCCAATGACGGGTACGAATCTCCAGATGGAAACTATTACCCACCGAATGATGGCTACCCAAGTCCCGATAACGGATACCAATCTCCCAACGATGGGTACCAGTCACCCGGTTATGGCTACCAAACTCCGGATACCGGTTACCAATCGCCCGATGATCATTACCACTCTCCACACGAAGGTTATGTTTCAACCGGTTCTGGGTACCAGACTCCATCCGGGGAGTATCAATCGCCAGATGGTGTGCCCTCCCCGATCAATGATCCTGATGAAACGCCTCAGGAGGAAGAACCAATTTTCCCTGCGATCGTCCGGACCTTCCCGGCAGACATGGGAGACGATGGAGCCCATTTATTCCATGGTCAGATTCTTGCCGATGGCGGATCCACGGTGACTGAGACCGGCTTCCTTCTCAGTCGGAGAATTTTCCTTTCCGATTCCATCCGTTTGGTCGCCAATCCCGATACAAATATCGCTGAATTCTTTGCCTCCACCAACGACCTGATTCCTGACACCACTTATTACTTCCGTGCCTTTGCAGTCAACGGGGCCGGAGAAAGCCGGGGAGCCCTGAAAAAATTCCGGACTCCGAAACAGGTGGATCCGAATGACTGGCAAAAAGGAGCGGCCAAGCTGGCAGACGGTTGGAAAACCTTGGACTGGATGGGCACTTACCGGGATACTGGTCATACATGGATTTACCACACCGAAATGGACTGGCTCTACCCCTCCGCGATGGAAGATGGTAGTGTCTGGCTTTGGTCTCAGGATAATGGTTGGCTTTGGACCACTGAGGGAGTATTCCCCCACTTTTTCCAACACGACTCAGCCAATTGGATTTACTTTATGGGCAAAATCAATGGTTGGGCACGGTTCTATGATTATTCCTCCCAATCAGTTCGTTAATGTACCGGTCCAAAAATAAAAAAGTAAAAATACTGTAAAAAAATATTGTACTTCCATTTCTTTCTGTAATAGGGTTCATTAGCTTGAGTTATGGAGTCCATTAAAACCTGGATTGCCCAGGGTAATCTTCCTGCATTGATTGAAAAAACGAATCAAACACATCAGCCTATGCTGATTTACTCGGCTCAGGGCAGCTCAGTACTGGTCGGAGAAGCGGAATGGCGGGAGATGCAGGAGAAAATTCGCAAGCATGATTACCTGAAATCAGTGGAACAAAGCCCGATCCAATTTCAAGCCAAGGATCCCCATCAGATGGACTGGCAACAAACCCGGGATGACAGTTATTTTTCGGACTGAGAACAAATCCGCCTCACACAGTCTCAACTGGTTTTTCTTACGGTTCAATTGAGCGCTCAACCTGAGCAAGAAACGCTTTGGCCTGTGGATTATCGGGCATCAAGTTGACCATCCTGCGGGCATGGGGCAAAGCATCCTTCCATCTTTGCCGCTGGGCCAGGAGTTGAAGGAGATTTTGTAAAAACTCCGGATTATCCGGTTCCAATTCGATCGCCCGGAGAAACGAGGCGACTGCGGGATCGACTTTCTCCTGCTGCCAGTAGGCAATGGCGAGATTGTGAAAGATCCGGGGATTGTCAGTCCAGTAAGCGGAGGCTTTTTCAAGTGCCCGGGTGGCTTCAGGCAGACGGGAACGGTCCTCCGCAAGCAAAAGACCGAGCGAGTAGTGAGCCTGTCCCCAGCCGGGTTGATACCGAATCGCTTCACGGAGGAGTTTTTCCGCCTCGCGGTTGCGGCCCTGGCGGCTGAGCAGGGTGGCCAGATTCATCCGGGCAGGCACAAAAGTGCTCTCCCGCTTAATCGCCGAGCGGTAATGCTCCTCGGCCACGACCGGGTTATTCTGGTTCTCGGCCAATATACCGAGCGATAAGTGAGATTCTGGACGGTCGAGGTTATGTTCGTACCTTTTCTTCAACTCCCTGAATACTTTGCGAAACAACTTTAATTCGCTCTCTTCAAAAAGGGTGGTCGGACTGCGGGAAAGAATACGGGCAGCTTCCGACCGGACGGCGAGTATAGGATCGCCCAGCATGCGAACGAGCGAAGCATGGCTGCGCTCAGGAGGCAGGTCCTCAAGCTTGGACACCGCGGCGGTGCGTACCACGGACTCATTGGAGTCCAGATTGCGGCGTGCTTCATCAAAGGAGGCGTCACTGAGAAACCGGCGTAGGGCGAGCATGGCTCCGGCCCGGGTAAAAGCGGGGGATTCCGAATCACGACAGGTCGCCAGGAGAAGTTTTTCCGCTTCCGGTTTTCCGGAACGAAACGCATGAAAAGCCTCCGGGTGACGGACCTCTTTGGGTCGGTCGGGCCCCTTGAAACGGTCCACTGCGTCAGCAGCCCACTGGGCGTCCTGATCTGTATGGCAGAGATTGCAGGCATTGGGGGATCCGTGTTTCACGGAAAGATCGGGACGGGGGATTCGAATACTGTGGTCCCGGCGATCGTCAATGCCCATATAAGTCTTTTCCGGCATATGGCACTCCACGCACTGAGCCCCCTTGGTTCCGGATTGATGAAAATGGTGGGCGGGGGTGTCAAAACCGGTGGGGTTTTTCTCATTGGGCACATGGCAACGGGTACAGAGTTGATTGGTGTAGGTGTGCAATTTCACGGTATGCGGATCGTGGCAGTCGACACATTTGACCCCCTGATGAAACATTTTACTCTGGATATATGACCCGTACACATAGACTTCGTCGTCAATTTGTCCGTCCACATGATAGGTGGGCACACTCATGTCGGGGGACCAGGGTTGGGTCACTTCGGGCAGAAAATGATCAAGGAATTGACTTCCCGCGTGATGGCCCGGATGAACAAAACCGCGACGGGCATGACACTTGGCACAGGACTCAATCTGGGCAACATTGGTGCTATTCAAATCAGCCAAACCGAAATAAGAGTCTTTGCCCCACCCCGTTCCGGCACGGGCAAAATCAACATGGTTCTTTCCGGGACCGTGACAGGATTCACAGGCCACATTAATTTCTGAATAGGCAGTGGAAAAAACCTGGCGGGCATCGTCAAATTCCTTGCGTAGATTAGTCGAGTGACAATCTGCACACATGTGATCCCAGTTCTGCATGGAACGGGTCCAAAAAAGCGGGTCATCATGGGCAATTTTTTCATCGGGATAAAGGTGATACCATTCTTTTTTCTCCACATCCCAGCAGGTGGGTAAAACCTGCATTCGGCCATCCGGAAACTTGACTAAAAATTGCTGAAGGGGTTCCCAACCAAAGGTGTATGAAACTTCAAAGGTTTCCATCTCTCCCTCCTGATTATTCGTTTCCACCATGTATTTATCCCCGTCCATGAAGAATTTTGTGGTGATCCCGTAATGGACAAATTCAGTGTTATTGAAATCTGCCCGCACGGTCCCGGGACCGGGAATTTCCATGGCATGATAATGGTGGGATTCCTCCCACTTGGCGTGGGCCTCGGCATGACATTCAGCGCAGGTCGCAGCCCCCACATATTCATCCAACCGGTTGTCTCCCAACTCCTTACCTATGCCCTCATTGTTCACCCCGTCTTCCTCGTTTCCGCAGGAAAAAAGGAAAAAACATAAGGACAGGTAAGCACTCGCCGAGCCTATCAGAATCTTTCTCTTGGTGAACTTTGACATGGGACAGAAATAAATACCATGCACATCTTTCAAAATCTGGCAACGCCAACCAAGGTTTCGTCCCTTGACAAGCTACTTTCATTTTTTCACCTTTATTGGACTCTCAATCCTGATTTTCTATGAGCATTTATATCAATATCAACCAGCAGCAAGAAGGTCCGTACTCACCGGACCAGATCAATAAAATGCTCCGAAACGGGCAAATCTCTCCTGAATCCCCTGCCTGGACGGAGGGAATGCCGAATTGGCAACCTCTTTCCACACCCGTGTTTGCTCAGATAGGAATCATCCTTTCGCCCCCTGAAACAAATAATTTGGGAAGTATCGAACAACAGTTCAATTCAGGTGTTGCCCAAGATCCGAGAAGGTTCTCGGTCATGAAAGCAATTGGAGACGCTTTTGCTTTTTTTATGGCCAACCCAGTCGGTTCGATGGCTTATCCGATTATTTCCTTTATTCTAAGCCCGACTGGAATTGGTTTTTTCCTCGTTCCGCTCACTGGCGTTAACTTACTCGCCTGTGCAAAAAACTATCAAATGACCCAAAAAAAAATGGAATTGGGTGAGTTATTTGATTTTTCTGGAGCAGTTGAAAAAATATTGGGCCCGATTGTTATCGGATTTATAATTGTAGTAGGTTTCGTATTTTTGATTGTACCGGGAGCAATCTTTTCACTCTGGTGGGCATTTACCCCCTGTGTGCAGGCGGACCGTCCTACTCTTTCCTTTACTGATTCGATGAAGGAATCGAGAATTGCGGCCAAGGGGAACTGGTTGAACATGTTACTGCTTTTCATTTTGCTCGGATTTCTTCAAGTCCTCGGTGCTTTGTGCCTCGGAATTGGGTTACTCATTACAATTCCGGTGGCTCACCTCGCACTTTATTTCGCTTATATTCAGTGCAAAAAAACGGACTGATTAGAAAATAGACTAAATTATCAATACCGATTCCGGTTTAATTGAAGTACGAGCAAGAAAACTAAATAAATTCTGAGGGCACTCAGTTTTGAATTTATTACACTGCTCGAAATCATATTACTTAATATTTTGTGAATCGATTTTCTTTGTCCAAAAAAGTGCAATTGATGCAGATCTTTTTTAAAGAACTTCGCTTGATTACAATCAAACACATTATATTTTAACCGAGAGGAAATAATAATTTTTCCTTGCAGAAGGCATTAGTTCGCTACAAATTAGTTTATTATGAAATTGGCATATTTTATCTCTTCAATATTAACCCTACTTTGGTGCACTAGTTCCTTTGGGGTGAACCGTGATTTCCACTCCAAAAATGGCCAAAAAATAAACGGGAATGTGGTCAAATATTTCGAAGATGGGGATGTCCTTCTCAAACGGTCCAAGGACATGCAACTTTTCCGTATCAGTCTGGACATTTTTACCGAGGACGATCAGGCGTTTGTTAAAAACAATTTCCCGCCTAACCACGATGCCCTGCCCACCTTTAGTCGCCCCCTTTCCGAAAGGGATCTTGCTATCAATGCCCAGTTTATCGACCGGATTGTGGAAGCAAAATTGCGTTCTTATAACCAACGACCCAACAAGGAAATTTCCAACGAAACTTTTCTTCGTCGGGCTTATCTCAAAATAATCGGACGTATTCCCACCTTGGATGAAACCCAGGAATTCCTTGCCCAGAGAGACCGAAAAGCCCGCGGGCAATTAATTGATAAGCTACTCGCATCTGAAGGGTACAACAAAAACTGGTACATCTACTGGGCTGACATCCTAAGAGCAAAAACTCGCGTGGGGAACCAAGGTTCTGACGGATACCCCTTTGTTCGGTATGTTAAAGATTCAATTGCTGCGAACAAACCATACGATGACTGGGTTAAAGAGATGCTCGCTTCAACTGGACCGATGTGGGAAAGAGGAAACGGATCCGTTGGTTACTTTTACAGAGACCAGGGGATGGGGTTGGATAACATGGCAAACACGGTAAGAGTATTTCTCGGAACAAGTTTGGAATGTGCCCAATGCCACGACCATCCATTTGATCGTTGGACACAAAAGCAATTCTACGAGATGGCTGCCTTCACCAATGGTGTGGGCAATGTTTCGAGAAAAAACGATCAGCTCAGGGAGCTCAACAAATTGGTTCGCAAAGCCCAAAATGAAAATGCGGAGGATAGAAATCGATTACGGAATGCCTTCGATTATGTCCGAGACATACTGAATCCTGGACTCGATGACTTGGGTAAAGGTCAAATTTCTCTTCCCAATGATTACCAATACGACAATGCAAAGCCAGGCGAAAAACTGGAAGCAAAGACCATTTTTGGCTTAGTGGTTGAACTCGATGAAAACCTCGATGAAATGGGTTCCAGGGCATCTTATGCAAGTTGGCTTGCATCCCCGGACAACCCTCGTTTCTCCACTGTCATTGCAAACAGACTCTGGAAAACTGCGTTTGGGTACGGTTTAATCGAGCCCGTCGATAACATGTACGATGATACACTTCCCACACATCCCAAACTCATGCTTCATCTTGAAAAATTAATGGTTGCTTTGGATTATGACATGAAGGAATTCCTTCGTATTATTTACAATACCCAGACATTCCAAAGAGAGGCACCTGCCCGGGAAATCACCGCACGTGACTCGAAAGACGAAACCATGCCCCCTGAAATCAAATGGGTAATAGCTGGTCCCAATCCGAACTTTCCCAAACGAGGTGCAGCCCCTTACTTTTATCAGGGTCCAGTCATGGAGAGAATGACAGGCGAACAAATCTGGGATTCCTTGGTTACTCTTAACTACCCGGATCTTGATACCCGCATTAACTCCAGAACACCTGAAGACGGATTTGACCGATATGTACGCTACTCAGAAATGCCAGCTGAGGAGATTTTCGAGGAGGTTATGGCCAAGTTCAATTCGAACAGACAAGGCAATATGGCTATGGATATGATGGAGAAAACTGCACCCATCAACGAAAAATGTCCTATCAAAACAAATCGAGATGCCAACCCGAATATAACTGCCAAAAACGAGAAGGGTGAAACCGTCGCGTTTTGCTGTAATGGATGCAAAAATAAGTTTATGGCTTCTCTCCCCGCTTCTGTGGGCAAGATGGAAATGGCTTCTCAAAAAGCGGCTACGCTCAACGAAATGTGCCCAATAAAACCTGACCGAAGGGCAGACCCAGATATTACCGCAAAAAATTCGAAAGGTGAAACCGTCGCTTTTTGTTGTAAGGGTTGCGTAAATAAATTTACTGCCGCTCAACCTGCTATGAACGATAATTCAATGATGGCTAATAGGGGGATGAATTCGACTAAATCATCTGAATCTGAAGGCTATAAAAGAAAAGGTACTCCCACCCGAGACGCGAAATCTCTCCGGGCAGCTGAAGTCGGTGACCCCGCTCCCCGTGGACATATAATTCTCCAGTTTGGTGGTTCTCCTCGAGATCAGATTCAGGTTTCACATAAAGAAGCAGCGGTGAATCAAGTCCTTGCGATGATCAATGGATATGTTGAAAAATATCTGGTTAATAACAAAAAATCCGCTTCTTTAAATCAAATTGCCAAAGGGGCATCTATGGAAGACAAAATTAATCTTTCTTTCCTCTCGATTCTTCAAAGAAAACCCAACACCCGGGAGATGACTGACTTTAAGGACATGATTAAGTCTCTGGATGTAGAAGATTACCATAAAGACATTGTATGGGCACTTTTAAACACTCATGAATTCATGTTTGTCCAATAACAATTAACAGACTATAATATAATAAATCGCTCATTATGAAATCAGACATAACAAAATTAGACGAACTTAACCGTAGAGAATTTATCACCAGTGCGGCAAAAGCATGCCTGGGAGTGGGTCTTTTACCGATGGCTGGATCTTACATCCATAATAATGTGCAGGCACTCACTCCTGGATCCCGTCCTGCTGCTGCCCGTTATGTTATTTATTTGAATATGACTGGGGCGATGTCACATTTGGACACTTTTGGCACAAATCCGGATGCTCCTGACATACAAGGTCCCACCAAGTCCATTCCCACTTCAGCAGACGGGGTTATTCTTTCCGAGAATCTTCCTCTGACTGCCAAGCACATGCACAACTCTGCAATCATTCGCACCATGTCGACCAGTCAGGGTGCCCACGAACAAGCAAGTTATTTGATGCACACAAGTTACCTAAAACGGGGTACAATTGCTCACCCAACTTTCGGCAGTTGGGTTTCCAAATTATCCGGTAACATTAACTCGACCATCCCTTCGAATGTTCAAATCGGTTCAAATCCAGCGGGTGCTGGATTTTTGGAATCTAAATACGGCCCCCTACCCATAGGAAATCCTTCTTCTGGCCTCGCGAACAGCACCATTGCTGACTATCTCGACGAAACCCGCTTTGGCGGTCGTCTGGCAATGGCTCAGAAAATGAATGCTTCCTATTTAAATCAGTACGATCAAAAACAAGTTCGTGCTTATTCTGACCTCTATAAAGATGCAATTAAACTCATGCGCAGTGAAGACTTAAAGGCATTTGACATTACCAAAGAACCTGAGCAAATGCATGAACTGTATGGCACCAGTAATTTTGGACAGGGTTGCCTGCTTGCCCGCCGGCTCATTGAGAACCAGGTACGATATGTCGAAGTCAGCCGCGGCGGATGGGACACCCATGATAACAATTTTGAATCGGTTGCCACTAATTGCGCAGATATTGATAAAGCTCTAAGTGCTCTCCTGCTCGACCTCGAAATGCGCGGTCTGCTCAAGGAAACCATGGTTGTGCTTACATCCGAGTTTGGCCGTACCCCTAAGATCAACGAGCGGGATGGTCGTGATCACTGGCCCTACGGTTTCACCGCATTTCTGGCCGGTGGAGGAATCAAGGGTGGCACGGTTTACGGTAAAATGGACGAGGTGGGACGCAATCCTGCGGAAGGAAAATTTGTCGATCCCGCTTCTTTAAATGCAACCATCGCACACGCAATGGGACTACCCCTTAACGATGTTCAATACTCACCTTCCGGCCGCCCATTTACGGTGGCACATGATGGGAGTCCATTGTTCGATGTTTTGGCGTAGATCGCGGAAATAGTAATGGTGGGACGTTGGGGCGGAATCCTTTTCGTATTACTCGGATTCCTGAGTCTTTTATCGGGGCAGGAAGAGTTTCGGATTTTTACCGCCTCCTCCGGTCAGGCTTTCAGCGGGAGGGTTCTCAGTTATGAAGGGCAGACTTTTTACATCGAAGGAAAAGATAAAAAGCTCTATCCCGTTCCCTTTAAGCAACTTTCCGCACCGGATCAAAAATATCTGATCGAGATTGCCCAGGCGGGCAAAATCCCAAAAGGCGACCCGCGAACGCTCAAACAAGATTCTGCGCCTGCTGAGCAAACTGAAGTTGCAGATTCAGTAGAACAGCAGGGGGAGGCAAAGCCCAAGCGTACTGAAAAAGTAAAACCGAGCTTTCGACCCGGATCTTTTTTCGCTTATAAACCGGTAAATTTGGGACAGGATCCCTCTCTTGCACTTGCGGCCGAAAATGTATCAGTTCTTCCAGGCCCAGGTGAAGCGATCGACTTCAAGCAGCATGTTTTACCCATCATGGAGGAACGTTGCTTCAGTTGCCACAATGCACCCTATGATAAAAATGGACGAACGATCCACCCCAAGGCGGGATTACGCCTGGATACCCATGAGTGGGTAATGAAGGGTAATTTAGATAACACAGTGGTCGAAGCCGGGAACTTAGCAGATAGTTATCTTTATGAAGTCGTTACGCTTGATGAAGATGATGATATGTTTATGCCTCCCAAAGGCGGCCCGTTAAGCCCAGAACAAATCGATGTCCTAAAGCGCTGGATCGAAGAAGGAGCCAAAGCGTCCTCAGGTGGTGGTGCAGTTGCATCCTCTGACATGAGTAATGGAATTAGTTTTCATGATCATATTTTTCCTTTAATTGAAGAGCGCTGCCTTGATTGCCATAGTGAACCCTATGTCAAAAATGGACGGACCATTCACCCCAAAGCAGGTCTCCGTCTCGACACTTATGAGTCGATTATAGAAGGAAATTTGGATGGAACAATCGTCGAAAAAGGGAATGCCGACGAAAGCACTTTGTACGCGGTGATCACGCTCGATTCAGATGATCCTGAAATTATGCCTCCGAAAGGCGACCCTCTGACTGAAGAAGAAATCAATATGTTCAAGCAATGGATTATTGAAGGTGCGAAGGAAAACCCAACTGACACTTTTGAACAGCCAAAGGAAGAGCTTACCGTTTCTTTGGAAGCGAATAGCGATCAGAAAGAAATTTCCATTGTGGATCAATTGGCTAAACGCTTGAAAGCTCCTTCTAAACCCCAAATGGAGGCTGCCCAAAAATCCGGGGCATTAGTCACACTGCTTTCGACCAGACATTCAATGGTTCGAGCCGAATTTTCCTCGGGTCCTAACCTTATTAAAGATGACGCAATCGGTGCATTGTCCAGTATCAAAAATAATGTCTCTCACCTTGACCTGTCCCGTACATCGGTGACAGATAGTGTATTGGGGGAAGTGAAAAAGTTTAACAATCTAACCTGGCTCAACTTAAAGAACACATCGGTGACAGATCGGGGAATCCAAAGTCTGAGCAAGATGCCCTACCTTACTTATTTAAATTTGGTAAGCTCAAAAATTACCGACAACAGTATCAATACATTGGCTTCCCTCAAAACCTTGGAGGAAGTTTATCTTTGGAATTCCGATGTGAGTGCCCGTGGCGTAAGCCAATTGCGCAAAGCACTCCCTCACGCAAAAATATTACACTAGTTGTTTAATTTGCTAGCATTATGCTAGCTTTTGAATTTAGGTTGGGAGAGATATGAGTATAAATCGTTGTTCATTCTGTAATGCCCGATAAAACAAAAAAAAGAACACAGGTTTCTGTTTCTCTCAATGAAATGGAAAAAACGGTTTTATCCAAACAGTCATTCAGGCAAAATCGTTCGGTTTCCCAAATCATGCGGTTTGCCATTAAAAAATATTTGGATGGTTTGGAAAATTCATATATGAAACCAATCGAAGACGAGTCAGTGGAGCAAATCTTCCTGAAACTGGGCTCTCAATTAGCGAAAAATGCAGATATTCTGTTCGCTTTAAAGATAATTTTAATCGAGGCGGAAAAGAAAAATAATTTCCTGTCATTTTCTTACTTTTCAGATAATGCAACCGGTATTACTGGATACGACAAATACGATTTACTGGATCCCGAGTTTTTCTTATCCCGCATTCATCCAGATGAAAATAAAGAGGAAATTTTTAAAGACGACCCGGAAAAAAATAACTGGGAGTATTGTTTCCTTTTCAAAAAACCCCACGGAGAATACTGTAAAACAAGGATCTCCTTTCAAAAATCCGAAGGGGACCGTACATTAGCGACCTGGCAATTCCTTTCATCCTGAGCGGAATTCTTTCTTCCGTAGTTGCGGAAAAACCGATTAACCAATAGTTATGACTCTGTTGAAAATATTTCGATTAGAGGATCGTTTGATCTGGATTGCTGACAGAGTTTTATCGCCATCGCCTAAATACGGCCAATTCATAATTGCCTGGGTATGACCGATGAAATAAATGCTGTCCGGGATGATTTTCCCATTCTGAAAAAGCTCAATCGTGGGAAACCGCTCGCTTATCTGGACAATGCGGCTTCTTCTCAAAAACCAAGCTGCGTAATTGATGCAGTTGCAAATTACTACCTTAAGCAGAACTCAAATGTCCATCGGGGAGTCTATGCACTGGCAGAGGAAGCGGAGACTCATTACCATGGTGCCCGCAAAACAATTGCGGATTGGCTCAATGTCAGCCCCGAGGAAATTATTTTTGTCAGAGGTGCCACGGAGGCTTTAAATTTGGTTGCTCATTCAATTTCGAAAAAGAACCTTCATTCGGGGGATTCCATCATCTTGACCCAGATGGAACACCACGCCAACATTGTCCCCTGGCAAATGGTGGCCGATGAGAGAAATCTGGAAATTAAAGTAGTCTCCATATTAGAAAACGGTTCCCTCGATTTGGATGAACTCAATACCTTTCTCGCCGAGGAAACCTCTAAGGTTTTATCGCTATGCCACATTTCAAATTCACTCGGCACCATTAATCCAATGGATGAAATTATCAGGGAAGCGCATGCGCACAATGTCCAGGTAATTGTGGATGGTGCCCAAAGCGTTCCCCACGGCCGGGTTGATTTAAAAGCCATGGATTGCGATTTTTTTGCTTTTTCCGGACACAAGGTTTTTGGCCCAATGGGAATCGGTGTTCTGTACGGAAAAAAAGAAATCCTTGAATCTCTCCCCCCCTATCAGGGCGGGGGTGACATGATTGACGAGGTAAGTTTTCGTGGCACCACCTATGCCCCTTCGCCGCAAAGGTTTGAAGCCGGTACGCCCAATGTGGCAGGTGCAATCGGTTTGGCAGCCGCGATCGATTATCTTGCCAGTCAGGATATGGAAAAGCTTGCTCAGCACGAAAATACCCTGCTTCACTTTACCCAAAATGAGCTTCAGGCAATACCCGGACTGAAAATTCACGGCACCACGGCTGACAAAGCCGCCGTCATTTCCTTTTCAGTTGAGGGAATACACCCCCATGATTTGGCAACCCTTTTAGACGCAGAAGGAATTGCGATTCGTACCGGTCATCACTGCTGTCAGCCTTTAATGGAAGTGCTTGGTGTGCCTGCCACCGCCCGGGTATCCTTTGCCTTTTATAATTCTCTTGAAGATGCGGAACGATTCGTAACCGCGGTGAAAAAAGCAATTTCGATTCTTTCCTGATCCCGGATATTGAGCCAAGTCTCAATCTATTCCATCATCCACGGAGGCCGGGCATTTTGAGTAATCTCATTGTCCACAAGAAGCATACGGCTTTTCAGTTTTTCCACGATTTTCGGTTTTTGGGAAGCCAAGTTATTTTTCTCACCCAAATCTTTCTTTAGATCAAAAAGAAGCACATCTTCCGTTCCTGCCGCCTTTCCCCGCTTCTTTTTGATCAGAAGTTTCCAGTTTCCCAAGCGAATTCCTTCCACTTCTCCCCTGGAGGTATAATGTACAAACTCACTTCGGGGCGGACTTCCTTTTCCGGTGAGCAGGCTGGTGGCATCGACACCGTCCACCTTCCTGCCTTTGGGCAATGCCTGTCCGGTAATCGAAGCAAAAGTCGGAAGCAGGTCGATGGTTCCCATTAAATCTCCACATTCTGTTCCCGCAGGAATCCCCGGTCCCCTCATCACACATGGCACTCGTTGCCCACCCTCAAATGTGGTTCCTTTTCCATCCCGCAACGGACCGGCTGAGCCTCCGTGATGTCGGAATGAAAGCCAAGGCCCATTATCCGTGGTATAGATCACATAAGTCTTCTCGGTAAGTTTAAGTTCATCGAGAGTCTTTAATATTCTCCCCACTTCTGAATCGATGTGCTCGATTGTATTGAAGTACGCATTCTTGGGGTCGGGATCGCGCACTTCATCCGGCACATAAAGTGGAATATGAGGCATTGAATGCGGGATATAAATAAAGAATGGTGAATTTTTATTCGCCTTCATAAAATCGATTGATTTTTGAGTGCAACGCCTGGTGATCGTACGCTGATCAACAGGGAGCTCCACGATCTCCTCGTCCTCAAAAAGGGGGGTTTTCCATTTGGTGAGAGTGGATTCAGGGTCAGCCCAGAGAATATCCATGCCGTCCGCTCCTCCTTTCGGTTTTCCTTTGTTGTCCGGATGATTCATGTCATTGGAATAGGGAATGCCAAAATAGGTATCAAACCCGTTGGAGGTGGGAAGCACTTCCTTATGATGACCAAGATGCCATTTACCAAAACAAGCGGTGGCGTACCCGAGGGACTTAAAATGGTCACCCATGGTGAATTCATTTGGATTCAAGCCCTTTTTTGATGCGGGAAATAAAACGTGCTGATGCATCCCCACCCTCTTGGGATAGCATCCAGTTAATAACGCTGCCCGGGATGGGGTACAGACCGGAGATGCAACCATGAAACTGGTAAACTTCCTACCCTCTTGGGCAATACGGTCAATATTGGGGGTCTTGATCTTGGTTGAGCCAAAACAACTCAGATCACCGTAGCCTTGGTCGTCCGCAAAAATAAGAATCACATTGGGACGCGATGGACTTCCCCAAAGGGAGACCCCAAGTAAAAGCATACAAAATTTAGCTAAAAATAGTATTAATTTCATGAAAAATGAATTACATGCCCCTTTCAATAGATCAAGTAGGAAAATATTTCACCGGGAATATTGTTTTATGGGCTTGCGGGTAAACACATTGAAAAAGTATGGTAACGCCAATTTCTCAACACTCTTTTACGTAACTAATCAACCTTATGAAATCCACCCTTCTCATTCTCGTTCTTTTATTCCCCTGCATGAGTATTGCAGTAAAGGAATCCAATTTCGCCAGTCAAACTATTGATATCGGGCTGGTTGTAACTGATTTAAAAAAGTCTCTCAAATTTTACAAGGAAGTGGTGGGTTTCGAGGAAAAAGAGGGTTTCCAGGTGGGTGGAAAATTTCCAAAATTAGTCGGACTGACTGACGGTACTGATTTAAATATTCATGTGCTTAGATTGGGCGATGAAGAAACTGCCACCAAGCTCAAACTCATGCAGGTACAAGCCAAAAAATCAACCCGTGTGGTGAAACAACCCTACATTCATTCAGTCGCGGGTATTTCTTACCTCACCATTTTCGTAAAAAATGTGGATTTAGTTCTGTCCCAGGCAGAAAAAAACGGATATCAAGCACATGCAAAAAGCCCACAAGTTCTTCCCAAAGGATTACCCCAGGATGTCTGTTTACTAATGCTCAAAGACCCGGACGGAAACTATGTTGAGATTGTCGGACCGTTAACAAAAAGTTTGGAAATTTCAAATAATAAATAGTGGATAGAGAGATGCTCACAAATGTTTGTTTTTTTAGGAGTATTGTGTTTTTTATCATCAAAATAAGCTAAATTAATCTCTCTATCATTGGGGGATGGGTCATGACTTATCTCGTGCCCTAGTTTTCCGGATGCGGTTGCACTGAACTTCCAAAGAGTTGCCTAAACGAGATATTATCTCAGAATTTTCTTTGATTGAAGGTAAAGAATGATTTTTATCAAAAATAATTTTTATCTATCCTTGGCATAAGATATGCAATTTGATAGAATGGAAGGATTAATCATTTTTTTCAATGCAATACAACAAACATAAATATTTGTCTCAAATTTGAGAAAACTCACTATTATACTAGTAAACATTACAACCTATTGTTCAACTTGGCGGATCAAAACAATGAATAACACAAACAAACCTTGGAAATTTAGGAAAGGTTTAAATAAACTCACTCCCGGAAACTCCAATCCAGGAGATGAAAACCCTCCCAAACTTCCCAATCATAACCAATACAGTCAACCCTACAGCGGTAATGACTTAACGAAAATACTGTTTCTCAGTAAACGGGGCATGTCCCGGTCACCCCTTGCCCGTGAAATGATGCGTACCCTGCTTGACGGGTCTGAGTTATTCGGGCGGGTTCGACCGTCTTCCCGTGGGGTTACACCGGCTTACGATCAATGCCCTATCGATGCGAGGATGAGTAAATTTTCGAATAAACTCGGGTACTTCCTTCAAGGATTCTCTCGATTTGTTACCATTCCTGACCTCGCCAGTGCAGACATAATCATAACGCTCGATCAAGAAAGTGAAGAATTTGTACATAATCATAAATCTTACATTCGCGGAATCGCCAAACCTTTAGGTATATTCTTTTCTCCGGGGTGCGATCCCTATGTTAACGATCCTTACGAAAGAGGAGAGGAAGAAGATGTGGACGATCACTACGACGAGATTGTCTCTTCGATCGGATATGGCTGTTCAAAATTATATGCTCAACTGCCTTCCCTGATTGGCTGATTGAAATTATCGTATTCTTTATCGCTTCGGACAGGAGCAATTTTAAATTGCTTTTTCGCAATTCTTTGGGCATCATAAGTTAGTGGTGTAATTCTTGGGTATTATTTGGGTTTTGAATTCAAAAACCGGCACTCCCCTCGGATCAATATTAACTCTGTGCTTTTGTTCGCATCCGGCGGGTAAGAGAAATTCTTATTAATCCGGATACCTATATGAAAAATAATACCGAAGAAAACTTCGACTCCATTGAATCGGATGCATTGCAAGGCGTGTTCCGGGAGTACCGTGATGAGATTAAAAAAGCGTTAATCGATCAGTCTTACACTCAACCAACTCCCATTCAGGAAAAATGCATGCGTCCAATATCAGAAGGCAAAGACCTGATTGGGATTGCCCAGACGGGCACGGGGAAAACCGCCGCATTTTCGCTTCCACTGTTGGAAAGGATGATGGCCAATGACCGCCACTTTAAAACACGAAACCCCAAGGTTTTAATCCTTGCCCCCACACGGGAATTAGCCTCTCAAATTGCGGAAAGTATTGAGAAATACGGGAAAAATTTACCGTTCCGACACACGGTAATCTTTGGGGGAGTGGGACAGAAACCACAGGTCAACGCTCTTCGTCGAGGAGTGAACATACTGGTGGCCACTCCAGGCAGACTAATTGATCTGATGGAACAAGGTTATGTCCATCTCGAGGAGATTTCTTGTTTTATACTCGATGAAGTTGACCGGATGCTCGATATGGGCTTTATCCATGCGATTCGAAAAATCCTTCAGGTGGTACCCAAAGACCGGCAAACTCTCTTTTTCTCCGCAACCATGCCCCCCTCCATGGAAAAGCTTGCTCTTTCAATGGTCCGGGAAAATCCAGTCCGGGTTTCAATTGCCCCCAAAGAACCTGCGGTCGATCGTATAAAACAAAGTCTTTTTCGCGTGCCCAAGCAAAGCAAAATCAATTTACTGTTAAAACTTTTCGAAAACCCGGAATTGGATAAGGTGGTCGTCTTCACTCAAATGAAACATATGGCGAACCGGGTGGCCAAAAAACTGCAGGGACAGGGCTTATCCTGTGCCGCTATTCACGGTAATAAGAGCCAGTCCGCCCGCACCAAAGCACTTCAGGATTTCAAGAACGGATCGTCCCGTGCATTGATCGCGACCGATGTGGCTGCCCGTGGTCTGGATATAAACAATGTGACCCATGTGATTAACTTTGACTTACCCGTGGAAGCGGAAACTTATGTTCATCGCATTGGACGGACTGCACGAGCGGGTGCAGAAGGCGAAGCATATTCCTTCTGCGGAAAAGAAGAAGCGGATCAACTGAAGAGTATTGAAAAACTTCTCCGTAAACCAATCCCGGAAAAAGAAACCCCTGAACTCCCCAAAGTTGAAAAGAATAATCAACCCAGTGATTTTTCGAATAAAAGCAGACCACCCCGCCGAAGATTTTCAAGAAAACCGGACTCGAATAATTCATCCTCCTCCAAAAGCAGACCGAGGAATCGTTCCAGAAACCGGCATTAATAGGCTCCCCGTACGGGCGATTTTTTATACGGAGATAGTGAAGCATAGAATCATTTTTCTTGATTAGTAAACGAAGAATATTTTTTTTCAGACAAACCAATTGATGTTTATTTATTCCAGCTGATTAAGTAGAAATAGTGCTTTCTCGCTAATTTAAATCTTTGTTTATGAGCTCGACCTGTAAATCGATAGTCAACAGTAAATTCTTTCAAAGACTTATCGTTGTCACGATACTACTTGCCGGAATTGTCGTGGGGATGCAGACCTACAAAGGATTTGCGATCGAAAACGCGTTCATCCTCGACATGTTGGATACGATAATCCTCGGAATTTTTGCGATTGAAGCCGTCATCAAAATTCTCGCGGAAGGAAATCGCCCTCAAAATTATTTCAAGAATCCATGGAATGTATTTGATTTTGTTATTGTCGCTGCCTGCTTACTCGAACCCTTTATTCATGTGGGTGCCGGGTTCCTGCCCGTTTTGCGCCTGGCCCGTATTCTGCGGGTGCTTCGCTTGGTATCGGCAATACCCAAGCTCCAACTTCTTGTCAGTTGCCTACTAAGAAGCCTGCCCTCCATGTTCTATGTCAGTATCCTGCTTTTCATTCTTTTTTATATCTATGGAACCATGGCGGTTTTTCTGTACTCGGAAAATGACCCCATTCATTTCCGAAATTTGCAGACTTCCATTCTGTCTCTTTTCCGTGTGGTCACTCTCGAGGACTGGACGGATGTAATGTATATCAATATGTATGGCTCGGAAAATTACGGTTACAGTTCAAAGGACTTAGCCAAATGGGCCCCGGTTTCTTCTGCCTCACCGCTTGGAGCGGCGTTCTTTTTTGTAAGCTTTGTCCTAATCGGAACCATGATCGTGCTCAATCTGGTGATCGGAGTTATCATGAACAGTATGGACGAATCGAATGCAGATATGAAAATTAAACAGGAATTAATACGCAGGAAGACTAGCCCTGAACCTTTACGGGATGGAATATATGATTTGCAGTTACAAATGAAAAAAATAACCGGGGAAATGGATGTAATTAAGAAGTTACTTGAAGAAAAGAAATCTAAGTAGCACGGTTTTCACTGAAAAATGATCCATTCTCTTAAGTGCTGTTTTAATTTTAAGTAAAAACCACTTTCCATTCCAATCAGGTATCCATTTGGCTTTGCTTTTGCCAAATCGTTATAAAGTCTTCATTATGGATTTTTACAAAAATAAAAATGGCAGACGAAGAAAAACAATACGACTTTCTCGCGATCGAGAAAAAATGGCAAAAGTTTTGGGAAGAGGAAAAAACCTTCCGTGCTGAAGATGATTCTATAAAACCCAAGTTTTATGCGTTGGATATGTTCCCCTACCCCTCGGGTGCGGGTTTGCATATTGGTCATCCGGAAGGTTATGTCGCGTCTGATATTCTTGCCCGGTATAAAAAAGCCTGCGGATTCAATGTATTACACCCCATGGGGTGGGACGCATTCGGACTACCGGCGGAACAATATGCAATTAAAACTGGTACCCACCCCTCGGTCACCACTGAGGCAAATGTGAATAATTTCAGGCGGCAGATAAAAAGTATCGGCTTTGCCATTGATTGGGATCGCGAAATCAACACCACCGATCCGAACTACTATCAATGGACCCAGTGGATTTTTCTTAAACTCTTTCAGCGCGGGCTTGCTTATGTTGCTGAAAAACCGGTCTGGTGGTGCCCCAATTTACTGGCCGTGCTCGCCAACGAAGAGGTGGTGGACGGAAAATCAGAAGTCGGGGGCCATCCGGTGGAGAGAAGAAACCTGAGACAAGTCGTTCTTCGAATTACCGCCTATGCGGAAAAGCTAATTGCCGGTCTCGATGATCTCGACTGGCCGAGTTCCACCAAGAGGCAACAAAAAGCCTGGATTGGCCGGTCTGAAGGAGCTGAAGTTCAATTTTCAATCGAGGGAATGGACGAGAAACTGGAGGTCTACACCACCCGACCCGACACTCTTTTCGGAGCCACTTACATGGTGGTTGCTCCCGAACACCCGCTCCTTGAAAAACTGGTAATTCCTGAAAACGAGGATAAGGTAAAAACTTATGTTGAGTTGGCCGCGAAGAAGAGTGACCTCGACCGAACGGATCTAGCCAAGGATAAATCGGGTGTGTTCACGGGGAGTTATTGCCTCAACCCCGTAAGTGGCGAAAAAGTTCCTGTCTGGGTCGCAGATTATGTTTTGATCACTTACGGGACGGGTGCAATCATGGCCGTCCCGGGACACGATGAAAGAGACTTTGAATTTGCGGAAAAATACGACATTCCAATCAAACGGGTAATTGCACGCCAAGATGGCGATGAAGAAAAATCAAAGCTGCCCTACTCCGGACAAGGAATAATGGTTAATTCCGCTGAGTACGACGGGATGAATGCAGATGCATGCAAAGCCAAAATTATTGCCGATCTCGAATCAAAAGAAATTGGGAAAGGGGCGGTGAATTACAAACTGCGTGATTGGATTTTTTCGCGCCAGCGCTACTGGGGTGAACCCATCCCCTTAGTTTGGGTATCACCCGAGGATTTTGAAAAGGCCAAGGCCACTGAAGGGATTATTCGCGATCTCATACCCGATGAACCCGTGACTTCAGATAAGGATGGGGCAACTTTATATGCTCTGCCCATTCCGTCCACAGAACTACCCTTAGAACTACCCGAGGTTGAAAAATATCAACCATCGGGAACCGGGGAGAGTCCATTGGCCACCATTCCGGAGTGGCTTAATATTTGGTACAACCTCGCAACGGGGCTTTCGGTCTCCCAAAGCGAATCCAGACCGGAGGGAGAAAACTGGGTGCCTGCCACCCGCGAGACCAACACCATGCCCCAATGGGCCGGATCCTGTTGGTATCACTTACGCTACCTCGATCCCCATAATTCCGACCAACTGGTCGATTCGGAAAAAGAAGCGTATTGGGGAGGTCCCGACTTTTACATTGGGGGAGCGGAGCATGCAGTTCTTCACTTACTATACGCCCGGTTCTGGCACCGATTTCTTCATGACGAAGGCGTACTCGCCCATCCTGAGCCTTATAAAAAATTATTTCACCAAGGATTAATTCTTGGAGAGGATGGTAATAAAATGTCCAAGAGTGTCGGAAATGTGGTCAGTCCAGATGTGGTAATCGACGCCTACGGTGCCGACTCGCTCAGGCTTTTCGAAATGTTCCTTGGCCCATTAGAGGCGGTGAAACCTTGGAGTGAGAAAGGAATCGAAGGCGTGCACCGCTTCCTTAAAAAAGTTTTTCGTGAGGCAAATTCGCCCGCAAAACATGTAATCCACGAGGAAAACAATCCTGAAACCCTCCGGCTCTTACACGAAACAATCCTCAAGGTAACAGAGTCGATTGAAGAACTTCGTTTCAATGTGGCAATTTCCCAAATGATGATCTTGGCAAACCAACTGCAAAAAGTGGAACGCTTTTCAAAGGAGACTATCCAAACACTCCTACAACTCCTTGCCCCCTTTGCTCCTCATCTCGCGGAAGAACTATGGCAGGCAATGGGAGGCACCCGTTCAGTCGTTAGTCAACCATGGCCAATCGCCCGCAAAGAACTTTTGATAAGCGATGAAATAACGATTGTGTTTCAGGTCAATGGCAAGCTTCGAGGTGAAGCAAAATTTGCCAAAGATGCGACGAAGGATGAGATCATTTCTACGGCTAAAGAACATGAAAAAGTACTGGCATTTACCACCGGAAAAGAAATCGTAAAAGAAATTTATGTGCCCGGGAAACTGGTCAACCTCGCAGTAAAAGGCTAATCACTTACAAATGAGCCGTTTTTTGCCCGAAAACTTTGATAGCAGTAAACCGCTCACTCTCATTGCGGGGAAGGGAGCCTACCCTATTTTACTTGCTGAGCGAGCCCGATCCGCCGGCGTAAGCATAAGATTGATCGAATTAGGAGGTGAGACATCGGAGGAATTAATCAATTCGTTTCCTGATCATGAGCGCTCCGCCGTTAAGGTCGGGCAGATTGGCAAACTCCTGAAGGAATTGAAGAAATTCAATTCAGGATATGCAGTGATGGCGGGACAGGTCACCCCGGGAAAACTTTTTCGTGGATTACATCCCGATCTAAAAGCAATTCGTATGCTTGCTGGACTGGATCGGAAGAATGCGGAGACCATTTTTGGTGCGATTGGAGACGAAATTGAAAAAGCAGGGGTTCACCTCCTGGACGCTCGTGTCTTTATGGACCAAGACCTCGCGGAGCAAGGACTCTTAATTAAGGGAAAAGAAAAAATCGAACCCGATCACCTCGCTCATGGGATCGAGATCGCACGGGAGAATGCCCGTCTCGATGTCGGTCAGGGAGTGGTGGTCAGTCAGGGAACAGTTCTTGCCGTCGAAGCTTTTGAGGGAACCAATGCCATGCTGGAACGGGCGGGGAAATTTGGCGCTAAAAATTGCCTGTTTGTAAAACTGGGAAAACCCAGTCAGGACACCCGTTTTGATGTGCCCGTCTTTGGCTCTAAAACACTGCAGGCCATGAGGGATGGGGGCGTCCGAAATGCGGCCTTAGAAATTGGTTCCGTGCTTGTATTGAATAAACCTGAATCAATTATTGAGGCCAAAAAATTGGGCATTGGATTGACAGGTTTTCGTTGAAGTTAACGACAGAATAGCGTGGCCGGGTTAAACCTGTCCGTTAAATACGCTCATTCTCAGAAATGAGCAGTACCCCATTTATTTGCTAATAAGTCCTTGATTGTGAAGGAAGGAAAAAAAATTTATTTTTTCCTGTGCAAATGTTATATAATTTGTGATAAATTAATAATAAATTCCTATTTGCCCAATCATGTCCTTCACCCTCGTTTTTTTGCTGACTAGAAGGAATCTATTTTTCCCGCAGATACAATGCCCCTTCAAAGGGTATTTACTTTGTGTGATATTAATTTCTTCCGCCCTTTCCCATCTACACGGAGCATCCGCATATTGGAGTTTCCAAACGGATCAGACGGGTGCAAGCTATTCCAGTGCCGTAACTCGGAGTGATTTCCCCAATGGCAATCCAACCCTGTCCGCGACCGGGAGCAGTCTGGCCAATCTCAATAATTTCGGACCGGCTTACACCGCACCCGACGGTTCAGTTTGGCAACCCGGCAAGGCACTTGCCTGGAACGGACAGAATGGGTCTACCGGAAATACGATGCAGGTTAATTTCAATGCCAGTCAGTTGAAGGATTTTTCCCTAAGGTTTAAATTCAGGAACAATCAAACCAGAAGCTCGGGGAACTTGGTCAATGCGTTCTCCTCCTTTCAGTATAATATCGGAAATGGATATATTGCCATTCCGTCGGCCAATCTTTCCATTCCCAATAACACCTCCTGGAATAATGAATGGACCATGGATCTCTCCTCCCTCTCGGCAATCGAAGGAGCCCCAAGCGTAATTTTGAAATGGACATTGCCCGACTTTGAATCCACCGGTTCCACCACTACACAACTTCGAATAGACGACCTTCAAATTACCGCAACTGACGTCCCCCCAGTCGGTGCCCTCACTAATTCGACTGTGATTGCGATCACCAAGACTTCCAACGCCCAACCAAGTGGGTACACTTACCCCCTTGCAATCGAAGTGCCGAGCGGTATTTCCTCGACCATGCCGGTTGCCATCCTGCTTCATGGACGGGGCGGAAATGGAAACGGAATGATTTCTCAATTCAGGAATACATTGGATAATCATATTCTAATCGCTCCCACAGGGTATCAAAATTCATGGAATATCACCGAGGAACCTTCCGATTTACCGGATATTGCTTTTCTTCGGGATTTAATTACCCAAGTGAAAACCTATCCCAATGTGGATGTGAACCGGATTCGGTTTGTGGGCACTTCCAATGGTTCAGGAATGACCAACCGGGTATTTGTGGAAATCGACGATCCAGGAATTGACATACTCTGCCCGATCGTATCGCAAATGCACACCGGAAATTATCGAAACGGAAAATTTTACTATCCAATCAACGAGCAAAACACCGGGGCAGCCCATGGGGCAAACAAGGGATATGACACCCTGAAAACTCCGGTTACCGGCAGACGAGTTCTCGCCATTACCAATTACAATGATCCTCTTATCCCCTACGCGGGCGGTCCGAAATTTGGTTCCGATTTTCTCCATTCCCAGCTCTCGGCTTATGCCATTGCGGTGAGTCAGGGGTACAGCGGTCCCCAAATTCCGAACAGCTCGGGCGTTCAGCTCTACCAGGGAATTCACAAATATTCCTACCTGAACGATCAGGTAATACACATAAAAGGAAGTGCCGATCACGGGTTGGATACTAATTTAAAGGCGATCATCAAGGAGTTTTTTAACCGTCCACCACCGCCAACCGCTCCCACCTCTCTCATTGCCTCCGCAAAAAGTACCGAACAAATTAATTTACAATGGAATGACAATTCAAATGACGAATCCGGATTTGTAATTGAAAAGAGTTCGAGTGGGAGTTCCGGTTGGGCGATATTCAAAACTTTGCCTGCTGACACGGTGATTGCATCCGACCTTGCAGTCGACAAGGGAGAAACTTGGCACTATCGCGTCAAGGCAACGCGTGCTGATGGAAACTCCAGTTGGTCAACCGTGAGTAGCACAACCGTTCAAAGAAGCCGTCATTTGCCGATCTCCAATTATAATGTCTTGTTCATCAACATTGATGATTTAAAGCCGATGTTGGGATCTTTTGGAAACACGACGATCAAAACTCCCAAGATGGACCAGTTAAGTGCAAGCTCGCTTAACTTCACCAACGCCCATTGCCAGCAGGCAATCTGCACCGCCTCACGGGCATCTTATCTTACCGGGCTCCGTCCAGACAGCACAAGGGTCTGGGATTTAAACACTCATTTGCGCGATGCCATCCCGAATGTGGTTACGATTCCCCAGCATTTTAAAGAGAATGGATACAACAGCCACGGCATAGGAAAAATTTTTCACGGGACCACACTGGCCATGCAGGACGGAGAAAAATCCTTTGATTCATGGGAAAAAGGAACCTCAACCTATAAATATCATGAACCTGGGCATGCGGCGTTAGAAGATAATAAAACCAGTCCCCTCCCGGCCACGGACAAGGGAGAATTCCTCCGTGATGGAGTAACTCCGGTCGGCGACTCCGATTATTCCGCGGGGGTGATTGCGGGACTGGCCAAGACCAAGCTGGCTCAATTCAAAAATGAGTATGAAAATAATTCGAAACCTTTTTTTCTCGGGGTTGGGTTTTATAAACCACACCTTCCTTTTACCGCACCCAAGCCCTACTGGGACTTGTACGATCCTGTAACTGATATCGATCTGACCGGATACGACGGAACCAAAAAAATGCCGACCGGTGTGAATGAATTTGCTGCCCCCTATGGTGGGGAGCAGAGTGGATACAGCGATATCGACGAACCACCGAGTGAGGCTCAGGCAAGAAGGCTGACGCACGCTTACATGGCCTGTGTCTCCTATGTCGATCAACAGGTTGGGAAGATTATCGACGAACTCGAACGATTGGGACTGGCTGACAGTACGATCGTGGTACTTTTTGGTGACCATGGGTTTCACCTCGCGGATCACGGGGCTTTCTGGGCCAAGCATTCAAATTTCGACCATGCCACCCGTACCCCATTAATCGTACGGGTTCCGGGAATGCAAAAAACCGGCACCTTTGACACCCCTGTGGGTTTGGTTGATGTTTTTCCAACCCTGGTGGATCTGTGCTCCCTTCCCTACCCCAAACAACCCAATGGATTATTTCTTGAGGGGAACGAGCCTACTCCCATTGGTGGAGGATCCCACACAGCCCTGGAAAAAAGGGGTCTTCAGTCAGTACCAACGAAGGATATGGAAAAAAAACAGTGCCGGGGATACCGTTGACATAAACAATCCGGGCAATGGTATCGGGTATTCAATTCGAACAAAGCGCTATCGGTACACCGAATGGTGGCGCACCGAAACCACGGCCAAGGATTCAAAAGGAAATTATACCGACCGGGATGTTAAGCTTTTCAACGCTCCGGAAATGAAAGAGTTGTACGATTACAATATTGATCCCAATGAAACCACCAACTTGGTCAATGAAAGCTCACACTCACAACTGGTTTCCGAACTCGCTGCTCTTCTGGCGGGGGGAGACGGTTGGATAAATACAGCGAGTGCTCCCGCAGCCAAACCCAGTTACGCCCTTTCAGTCACCTTTGGAAACGGGGGAACGGCAGCAGGAGGTGGCACTTTTGAACACGGGTCCAATGTCCCTATCACCGCGAATCCAAACCCCGGTTTCTCCTTTGCAGGATGGACAGGCACGGGAGTCGATGAGTTAAATTCCAGTTCAACCACGGTGGCCATGACCGAAGCGAAGACGGTGACCGCCCGTTTTACAGTCAGTCAATATTCATTAGTTGTGAGCTCGGGAACCGGAGGAAGTGTTTCGGGGGATGGTAACTTTTCCCATGGTTCCATGGCTCCGATTTCCGCATTACCAGATTTGGGATACTCATTTACGGAATGGTCCGGGAACGGGATCACGAGCCCGACCTCTCCTAGTACGACGGTAAGCATGACAGAAGACCGGACAGTTTCGGCAACTTTTTCTGTCAATCAATACGAACTTTCCATCACTGCGGGAACAGGAGGAAATGCTTCAGGCGAAGGAAACTTTTCTCATGGTTCAACTACTCCGATCACCGCCACACCGAGCTTGGGCTATTCATTTTTAGGATGGACAGGATCGGGTGTGGCTGACCGGAACTCCTCTTCCACCACGGTGAACATGACGGAAGCACGCACGATCTCGGCGACTTTTTCCCCCCCCAATCAATATTCGCTTACGCTATTCGCGGGAACAGGCGGGACAGTAACCGGAGAAGGGAATTTTTCACACGGTGCATTCGCGTCCATTTCAGCTATCCCGTCCGCAGAATATTTTTTTGAGCGTTGGATTGGGGAAGGGGTGACGGACGCGAACTCGTCGACCACCACAGTGAACATGAGCAGTGATCGAAATGTATCCGCCTCCTTTGCTCAGCCAACTGTCAAGCATGCTCTTACCGTGAACGCCGGAAACGGTGGAACCGTATCCGGCCAGGGATTATTCTCCCACGATTCTCTCGCCCCCATTACCGCGTCCCCTCATGTGGGTTATTCTTTTATCGGTTGGACAGGAGCAGGAGTGAACAACCCAGCATCTTCCTCCACCACAGTAAATATGTCGGAAGCCCGAACGGTTGAGGCGAAATTTGCCTTTAATCAATACGCTTTGTTTCTTTCGGCAGGAATGGGTGGAAGCGTTCTTGGGGAAGGTAATTTTTCTCATGGTACCCTTGCCACAATTACCGCAACCCCTGACTCCGGTTATTCCTTTGCAGGATGGACAGGCACCGGTGTGACGGATCCATCTTCGCCATCGACGACTATAAATATGACTCAAGCACGGTCAATTTCAGCCACATTCACCGCTCGTCAGTATTCCTTATCCCTTTCCGCGGGAAGGGGCGGAAATGTCTCGGGGGAAGGTAATTTTTCCCATGGGGCAGACGCCCCAATTACCGCTACACCCAGCCCGGGTTATTCCTTTGCCGGTTGGACAGGACAGGGAGTGAACGATCTGAGTTCCAATTCCACTTCGGTGAACATGATTGAGGACCGATCTGTTTATGCATCATTTTCCCTTGTTCAATACCCCCTTATTCTTTCCGCGGGAAGTGGTGGAAATGTCACAGGCGAAGGAAACTTTTCATACAACACAAATGCTCAAATCAGCGCTTCCCCCCAAGCGGGGTACACATTCTCCGGTTGGTCAGGGGCGGGAGTGGTCAACCCTGCTTTGTCCTCCACCACTGTCAGCATGACGGAGTCCCGGATAATTTCAGCGATATTTACTCCCCTTCAATACACTCTTACTCTTTCAGCGGGAACAGGAGGATCAGTTGCAGGCGAAGGTAATTTCTCACACAATTCAATTGCGAGCATTCAGGCCTCTCCGGTTCAAGGATACAGATTTACCCGCTGGTCCGATAATGAGGTAAGCGATACAACCGCTGCATCGACAACAGTGAACATGATTCAAAACCGGTCGATTTCGGCCATTTTTTCAATCAATCAATATTCCCTGTCTATACGAGCTGGGAGCGGTGGTTCGATCAGTGGGAGCGGGGTATATGATTACGGGAAACGGATACCAATCAATGCGGTTCCATCCTCGGGTTTTATTTTTACCGGTTGGAATGGACAAGGAATTGCGGATGCAAATGCAAGCTCAACCACAATTTCACTTTCCTCGAATCAGTTAATCTCTGCCACTTTCGTAAAAAAACCTCCAAACTTTCAAG
>JBJLCO010000019.1:0-20072 GCA_045567635.1 Opitutales bacterium
ACGGATGTGTTCACTTTACGAACCGAAAAAATGGGCATTAATATTCCCGAAGGCTGGATAATCATTGGAGGGGAGCCAACCGCGGAGGTTCCGATCATTGCCGAAGATCCACCATATTCAATAAAACCGTCAAACTCAGTTACTTTTGGGCTAAGTTCCAATGCGATTGAATTATATTTTTCAATTCTGGGAGTTACATCCAAAACTACGCCAACCTCACGAAATCCGGGCTGTTCGTCATCCGGTGCTACGGTGTCAAATTGAGGAATTGCAGATTGAATCTGAATCGCCTGAGCAAGGGCACCGGCTCCCTGGTTGTTCTGTCCTCCTCCTCCTCCTCCTCCCGGTAAAGGAGCAGGCTCATAATCAGTGGGATATATAAATTCCTGGGCAATGGTGATTTGGGCGGGCTGTCCATCCATCACCGTAATTCTTGGGGCACTCAGCAGGTCAGTCCCCTGCTTTCGTTTCAAAGCATTTATTAGGAGGCTGGCTTGTTGATTCCCCAAAATCGTACCCGTATCAAATCTCATATCCACCAATGGACTGACGCCTTCTCCAATCCCTATTTTTCCGGGTAGTGAAGGAATTGCATTAGGCAGATTCATACTCGCTTCTGCATTATCGGGAATACTAATTATTGTGTCTCTGGTCATACCAGTAGGAGAATGAGCATTAGCCAATGTTCGCGTATTTCCGGTTAAATTTTTTGCATATGAAACCTGTGGTTCCAAACGGTTATTTAGAATCGGCTCCGTCGTTTTCGGATCAACTACGAATCTTGGATTTTCCCACTGCAAGCTCCAGTCAAAACTCACTTCATCCAACGCACCTTCCTGCACTTCAAGAAACTTAGTTTCAATTTCAACCTGTCGGCTCGAGTCGGCATCCAGTCGTTCCAGAATTCGGATAATTAAATCCAAATTCCTTCGTTCATGAGTTACAATCATCTGAAAACCGTCGAAAACAAACTTTTGCCCCTTCGTATCATCAAAGGAGATTCCCGCACCCTCAAGGAATGCCTTGATCTTTGCCCCAGTGTCATCCGCTCCGCCTCCGCCTCCGCCCGGTGCCGGGGCAAAAGGATCAGCTCCGCCACCCATTCCACCGCCTGACCCTCCGGTCATCCGGTTAATCGTTCCCTGGGTAACTTCAAAAAATTCAGTTTCTAATGGCACACCCTTAAAAGAACCACCTGATTTAGAGATCACAATTGCATCATTGCGCACATCATAGGTCCAGCTCACCATTTCCGAAATAAACTGAATCATCTGCCCGAGAGGCATGGTGTTCAGTGTAATGGTTACATTTGGAAACGGTTCATCGCCGGATGCCAAGGGTATAATGTTCACTCCTTTTTTGGACGGGTCAGGCTCGGTAAGGTCAAACATCTTTGCCTGTCTTTGTAGCTCTGCCATTACCTCAGGCAGTGGGGATTCGAAAAACTGGACACCAGGAACCTGAATAATTTTGAGTTTATTTTCCAGGTTACTTGGGCCTTCCTGAACTTTTTCCGCCTCTTCAATTTGTCGGTCAAATACTTTGGGTCTTTCCCATTCTCGTTCAATTTCCTCCAGCATTTCCTGTCTTGTTTTTAAATATCCCAAGTAACTTTCCTCTGAACGCATGCGGGCAATTCGTTTCAGCATTTCTTTGGCTTCATAATTATCAGAAAACCGAGTCTCAATGGTACGATAGGATTCAGTTGCCCCGGTCAAATCGCCGTTAATGAACTGAACCTTTGCCCGCATCAGCAAATCGGAAAGTACGCTTTGTTTATCTTTCCAATCAGCAGTAAACTCTGAAATATCTCTTCGATAGGGATTATTCTTATCCGCCTGAATTCGTTCAGCCATACGGTCCGCTCTTTCCAATTCCCGCTTCATTGAGCTTTCCCCGTCTGTTGCTCTTAAGCCGGGCCGGGAATATGACATAGGGTCCCCCTGAATATCACGATCCTGATAAAACCCTGTTTTAAACGCATCCAAATACTGATTGGCTAAATCCCAGTCCTTTTCTTTACGTGCGTCTTCGGCTTTTTCTAAATTAATTCGGTTTTTAATTAGTGCCGCTTCTAAAATAATCGGCCATGTTCGGGTATTGGGTTCCAAAAAGTTTTTGATTTTGTATAAAGTATCATCTGCATCTTCATACTGTTTTTTGCGAATTTGACCTTTCGATTCGGCGAGCATATCTTCGGCAAGAATTGCCTGTTCTTCTGCTTTTTCCTTCGCTTTTTGCATTTCTGCATCAAAATCAGGCTCTTCTTTTATCCCAAGGGTTTCAGTTTCTGCCCGTCTGCTTGACTCTTCAATATCCTTAAAATCAACCACTAGTTTTTGCACCTCTCCGACCTGACCTTTCATCATCGCCTCCCCCATGCGAAACCATGTAATTTGTTGCTTTGCTTTATAAATGTCATTGATTAGTGCAATGCTGGACACATTGGAGGGAAGAATCTCAATCGCTTCGTCTAATTGATCCATAGCCAGATCATACTGACCGTCAGATCCATCTTTTCTCGCCTTTTGCAATAATCTTTCCGCCCGTCTCATCGCCAGTCCCATTTTTGCTTTCTCTTCTTCCATTAGCCTTTGAAAGTCCGGCTTTGCATCGTCTTCGGGAAGACCGGCTTTCGCTCTAATTTCTACTAAATCTTTTTTCGCTTTGTCCAATTCTTCAACTAATTTTCCGACCAGACTTACATCAGTCGCACCCTTATTCTTAAGAACGATTTCTCTTTTCCTTTTCCTGTTTTCCAATTCAAGTGATACATTTTTTCTCCACCTTTCCAGTAATTGACTGGCCAATGAATATTGCTTGTCCTTCAATGCCCGCTGAGCAAGTGTATAGTAAAGCTTGGTTTCCTCTTTTCGAATTTGGGTTAAATAAAAGCTGTTTTCTTCGGTTTTAGAAATTTCATCAAGGGCACGGGTGGCTAGCTTTTGAGCCTGATCAATGTTTCCCGCTCCGGAAAGGTTTCTTATTTCATCAAGCAGGCGAATTAAGTTTGTACTTTTTCCGATACTAAGTACCGCCAAAGGGTCTGTTTGCTCGGCAACCGGTGGAGGTGTTGCTTGGGAGGGTAAACTATTCAGGTCAACTTCCGGTAGTTCAAAGTTTTCTGAAAATTCCTGACCAGACAAAGATAAAGATAAAAATATCCAAAGCAAAAGAAAGGATTTCTTAATCGAAAAAATTGGCATTTGAAAAGGGGCAAGGTTCATGTTGTACGTCAGAGAATCATTCCATACAATACTTCGAACTGGTCAATCCGAAATATTGCTTGAAATTTCTCGGTTTTGATAATGATTTTTCCTTTCTGCTTAAGGAAACAATTTTATCAAATAAATTTACGGATAAAAAGCTACAATGCTCGCAAAGTTACTTTTTCGACATTGCCCGGAGTAGATCCTGTTTTTTGAACAACTAATTCCTTCGTTTTGCTGTCAATTTGAAGAATTTCGTAAGTTCTATTATCAATAATAATTCTTTTACCCATATCTTTTTCAGAAATGCTTATCTCCTGCGAAGGGACACCAGGTACTTCGAACTTTAGGTTTATCGAAAATTGTCCGGAAAAAACTTCTTCCATGAGACTGTTTATTTCGAACGGTTTTCCCCCGATTTGAAAATCTTCCACGAGTGCTCTTCCAACGGACTTCAACCCACCTGTTTTTGCATTGGGAATTTGCTGAACAGCAAAATATTTCACGACTAATAATTTTTCACCATCTTCCATGGTTGTCTGAGTTAACGTCGATCCTCCAGGTTTATAGTCAGGGTTTAATTTGTAAGGTTTATTTATCTCCACCCGGTTACGCACATTTTTTGGAGAATTTAAGGATACTTTTGTTTGTAAATCCTCAAAATAAGGCGTTTTTCCAATCCAACCGCTCATTTTAAAACGATATACTTCTTTATCGAAAGAAATGAGCGTTAATCCAAATGGTTCTTCTTCTTCTATTTCTTCCGGTGGTTTAGGTAATGCGGTAGACAGTGCACCATCCACAAGGTAAATAATAGGAGGGGTAAAGAGATCATAAATAGAAGAATTTTCATCAGTCATCGAACTCGTCCATCGACTCCTTTCTGTTCTGTTCGTATCACTGAGAAACTGAGCCTGCGATTGATAAACAGAAATTCGGCAATTCGACGGCTCAATATCACCAATTGGTTTGTTCAAAATCAGTTTTTGTTCTCCCCTGATAAAATCAATTTCTTTAAAGTTAAGGTTTTTCACTCCCTTTTCCGTTTCTATTGCAAGCGGGCTCCTCGATTTCTCCCATTGTCGCGTCAGAATTGTACTGCTTGGATTTAATAATCTTCCTTTCAACAATAATCCTGATTTTAACTGAATGGAAACTTTGCTTTTTCTCGAAAAGACAACTTTCTCAACATTGTAGGCTGTCTATTTTCCTGCCATCTTCATCAAAAATTATTATGCTGTCATTAGGTAAAAGTTGCGTTTCTTTCAGTAAAACAAGCGCTTCCTGATCACCAAAATCATCAACTGAAAAGGATGATGCGGATCCAGTAAAAAAATTTTCTTCCCGTTCGACGGACTTTAAAAAATAAACGGAAGATACAGCACCAAGAACTGCTATCAAAAGGAGCAGTACAAGTTTTTCATAATGTGAACTTAGAAACTTCAAATTTTATTTAATCTTTATTTATTTTTGAGCGAATTTTCGAATTTCCAGAAATTTCCAAAAATTTGGAAAGTGCATCTTCATTAACTTTTTCATTTTCTAAAAAATCGGTAATGAAAGTTTCAAAATCTCGATCCACTTCGTAAATGTATTCTACCAGTAACGTGAACACTGACTCCACATTTTGAACGATCGGAAGTGGTTGTTGGCTCGCCTGTACCTCATTTGTAAAGGGATTGGGCTCAGCTTGCCCGGATGTGCTGACGAATGCATTTTCAGAGCGGTTAACCTGTAAATCCCTCAGTAAAAAAGGCGGTCGTAATTGATTGATAAAACTTCGGGCATGGGAGGTGTGGCTCTTAAATTTGATCAAGAATGCGAATGATTTTATGCCGTCATTAAACCGAATTAACTTATTGCGGGTCTGCATGACGGGAAGAATATCCGAGGCGATATGCTGACTATCTTCCTTGCCAACAGATTCCCGTAATATTTCCATTAAGGTAATTTTATGCTTACTGTCCGAAGATTCAGCTAAAAATTCAACTATGGATGCTATTATTTTACTTTGAATACCAAGCAACTGGGCTTCGTCCTTTGAAAAACTTGGCCAGAATCCGTCATAAGAGGACAGTCCAAAACCATATTTTTTTTCGGGAACATCCTTGGTGTTTCCAAAAACATTTACCGCACTGTTTGCACTTTGCTCAAAGTACACATTGTTTGATTTGCAGGTGTCATTTAGATTTGAATACAGTCTTGTTATGTCTGCATTTATTGACTCCGGGCTTTTAATTTTCCAATCCGAGTAAATATTTTGATTGGCGTTTAGTATGGTATTCCAAAAACGATGCTGTTCTTTTTCGACCTGTGCCAAAGTTACGAGGTCCTCCATCGCTGCCTTCGACTCTTCTGCCAATCCTTCGTACAATAATAAATCTGCTTTCTGGGAATCTGCCTTTCTGGATTCACTACTGATTGAGGAAATTAATGATTCTAAATTTTCTTCAGAATTACAGGATACAAATTGCAAACAGGAAAACACCAAAACACATAAAATGTTTATGATCACAAAAAACTTATTTTGCTTAAGGAAGTTCACAGACAAATTTACGATTTGGGCAGAAACTCATATTTAAAATGAGTAAAATATCGATTGAAAAGATCCCCCTCCCCCACGATTGAAAATGTTTTCTTGTTCACTTTTTTAATAAATTCCAGAGATTCAAGATATTGAGTTAATGCTTCCTGCTTTTGACTATTAAGCTCAATTAGGTGATTTCTTTTCTGGTTGTTTTCAGATTCTGAAAAAGTCTCAGTCATGCGAACAAGATATCTCCCGGAAAGAATTATTTTCAAACCTTCCCCAATCCTTTGCTTTTGATTGCCCGTTTTTTCGTTTTTCGGATTGGAAATCCCCTCGAACCGTAACTCATCGAACCACGCATCTGAAACATCTGGGTGATCTAACGAACTTTGCAACTGGTTAAGAAAATCCTGTAGTGTCCAGCAGGAAAAACTTTTTTCATGAAAAACTTTATTTCTTTGGAAAACTAGCTTGTTAAATTTATCCGTAAATTGAAATTCATTTTGGAGTCGTTCGTTTTGAGCAATATTTTCCTGCAGGGTAAATGATGCATTTTTAATTAAAGACAATTCTTCAGTAAGATTTTTTTCTATCGATGCATTTTTGATAATATTTGGTATGGGAAGTACCGAAAATAAAACTGCGGAAACAAGCAGGGCTGGTATTTTCTTTTTGAAGCTGAGATTTGTAAGCTTATTTGCCGGAAGAAGATTAAGGGGACGCTTTAATGCCTGATTTTGTCCGACATTGAAAATTGCCGTGGCCAATCCCAAGGGTTCACCAATCATAAAGGGTAAAAGGGCCCGCATTTCCTGGCTCACCTTCTCATCGATTGATAAAGTCCTAAGTGGATCGAAATAGTCAATATCCAAGCTCTGACTTTGGCTGAGAAATTCAGGGAGATTATTTAAAAGTGCCCCCCGACCCGCTAAGTACATGCGGTTGGGTGATTTTCCTTTTTTTAGTCTTTTATAAGTAACAATGGAACGGGTGATCTCCTGACTTGCACGGGTGAGGAATTGTTGTGAACAGTTTTCTAAGACCTGAACACTCGGGTCTTCCGGAGAAAATGCAACCTGTCCGGTGAAGTAACTCTTTTTGACCTCTTCTGCCTTTTCAAAAAGCGTGCCGAGACTGTCAGATATATTTTGGGTGAGAGTGTTTCCACCAATTGCAATACTTCTTATCAAAAAACCTGTCGGATTTATGAATAGCAAATTAGTCGATTTCGCACCAATATTGACAACCAGAGTTTCCTGCTGTTCCAACCCGATTCCAGAAGAGATCAGGGCGTTATAATCCAGAATGGGAGCCGGAGTAATTTGGGTGGGATTGAGTCCTGTCTCCACCACTCGATCGCAAAACGACTCCGCCACTTCGGGCTTCACGGCGAACGCGAGAATTTCCTGTTCCACCCCATCATCATCGATCACCTGATAATCCCATATCAGCTCTGCCAAGGGGAAAGGCATTTTTTGGGAAAGCTCGAAGGCGACAATCTTTTTCTGCTTCTCTTCATCGACATGAGGAACACGAATAGTTTTGTTGAGTAGCAGGCTTCCAGGAAAAATAAAACGGGCATTTCCCTTGATTTTTTCTTTTTTACAAAGCGTTTCAAGGCCGTCAATTAATGAATCCAACCATTTCTGGTCGTCCGAATAATCATAGTGCAGTGTCTGTAGAGCAACCTGTTTGAGGGTCAATTTCGTGCCATCTGACACAAAAACGCTCACCGAAACATGAGAGATCCCGCAATTTATAATTACTTCTCTCTTTTCGCTCATGAAAGAATTATTGTCGGATTAGAATTAATATCCCGAACCCTTAACCCTTTTTACCGGACCCGCTCCATCTAAATAGTTCGCACTCACTACATGAGCAGGAATTAAAATGCCTTCATTTTTAGGGGCATTCGCCTGGGCTTGTTGTTTGAATTTAAGCAATATTCTTTCCTCCCGATATTTATCAAAAAATATCGCATCGGATATTTCCAACGGTATCCCATCATAAATTATTTCAACTGCATAACCTACTGCATTGATATAGCTGGTTAAGAAACCATCTCTCTCCGCAATAGCAGCGGGAAATAAAAAGTGGGCATACTTGGTTACGCGGTCGAATTTCAATGTCAAAAAATCAACCTCTGAGCTGTAATATTGATAGAATTCCGCATCAGGAAGTTTCTGTGTGCGGAGCATTTTCTTCTGTAATTCATTATTAAAACAAAGAAAAATTCTCACTTTTAAATTATTAATAAATTCGATGTTTATCACTTCATCTTTTGTGGTGGGTTTAACGGATTTAAACTTTTCCAACAGCGGGTGATTGACAAACGCAAAGGGTACAGAAGCTTTTACCCATTGATCCGATTCTTTGGTAATGGTTATTTTGCCGCTTAATTTTACAAATTGATCGGGTTCTGCATGCGAATTATTAAATGAAAATAAAGCAAGAAGTAAGAGAGTTTGTTTAAGGTACAATTTCATGGGCATAGTCTTTTCAGGGGTTTTCAATTTTGGTATGTTGCCATCTTTCCTAATCTTGGATACAAACCTCAAGCATAATTTAATGAAATTTAAAATATCATGCTTACTTTTTATTCGCAATAACGAAGAAAAAATCCTCATGCTCAAGAGAAAAAAATCTCCCAACAAAGGAATGTGGAGTCCACCAGGCGGAAAATTAAAAATGAACTTGGGAGAGTCTCCTTTCGAATGTGCCATAAGAGAAGCAAAAGAAGAAACTAACCTTGATCTTGTTTCCGAGGATTTGTCTCTTTTTGGATATGTTTCCGAAAAGGGATATGAAGGCGAATGTAATTGGTTGATGTTTCTTTTCGACTGCAAAAAAATTATTTCCGCGGTTCCCGATGAATTTAATGAAGGCTCGTTCGATTTCTTTTCAAGGAATGAAATAAATAACATAAATATACCGGAGTCGGATCATGAGCTCATTTGGCCTTTTTATGATTCGCGAAGTTCCGGTTTATGGGGAGTTTCCGCAGATTGTTCCAATCAAACATCTCCGAAAATTAAGATTGAAGCATGTCCCATTTAAATTGATAATTCTAAATTCTATTAACTTTTACCCAATTTCTTAATTTCATGGAAGGCTTACACCACGATACCACTTTAGACCCAACCCCACCCAAGACTGCTGATCAATCCGCCGATGCCGGTTTGGAGAGTAAGGAGGAATTACCCCAAAAAAGTGAGAGTCCGGTCGATTTTTCTAAATCTCCCGCTAATGCATCATTATCTGCAGAAGAGAAAATTGATCTCTATGAAAATATGGTGAGAATTCGAAGGTTTGAAGAAAGATCTCTACGCTCCTACCAACAGGGGCACATCGGGGGCTTTTTGCACCTTTACATTGGACAGGAAGCTGTGGCGGTGGGTGCCGTTTCAATGCTCGGCGAAGACGATCATGTGATCACCGCTTATCGAGATCACGGTCATGCCCTTGCTGTTGGAATGGATTTTGATGAATGTATGGCAGAACTTTATGGAAAGAAAACCGGTTGTTCCAAGGGAAAAGGAGGATCGATGCACTTCTTCGCACCGGATAAAAACTATTGGGGTGGTCACGGAATTGTGGGCGGACAAACCCCGCTGGGGCTCGGTATTGCTTTTGCCCTTAAATACAACGGTAAAAAAGGTTCTTGTCTTTGCTTTATGGGTGACGGTGCCACAAATCAGGGTCCTTTTTATGAATCACTAAACTTGGCCTCGCTATGGAATTTGCCCGTGGTATACATTGTGGAAAATAATGGTTATTCCATGGGTACAGCCGAGTCGAGACACTCTGCGGGCGACCCACTTGCCCGTCGGGGGGAAGCATTTGATATAGATTGGTCCGTGAGCGATGGACACGACATTTACGAAGTACGGCAAACCATTTCAGATGCGCTTCACCGGGCACACGAGGATTCTCGCCCCAGCGTTCTTGAAATCATGACTTATCGCTATCGGGGTCACTCGGTTGCAGACCCGGATCAAACATATCGCAGTAAGGAAGAAATTGAGGAATACAAATCCAATAAAGATCCATTAAATTTGTTTAAGGATCAGCTGTTGGCTGAAGGAAATATCTCTGAAGACCAAATCAAATCTATTGACAAAAAAGCAAAAGGAGACGCGGAAGCTTCTGCGGAATTCGCCGACGCAAGTCCATACCCTGAATCTGAAGAACTTATGGACGACATTTACTGGGAAACAGATAACCCCAAAGAGAAAGCCTCCCTCGGTACAATGTTTTTTGAAACACCTTCATAAATATTCAATCTATTTTTAAAAATGGCAAAAATTACATACAGAGAAGCCTTAAACCAGGCACTTTCTGAAGAAATTGAAAGAGACAAAAACGTTGTGCTTTTGGGAGAGGAAGTTGCTCAATTTAAAGGCTCCTATAAAGTTTCGGAAGGGATGCTTGAAAAATTTGGTTCTGATCGAATAATTGATACCCCAATTAGTGAGGCCGCGTTTTCGGGTCTTGCTGTGGGTGCGGCGATGATGGGTATGAGGCCGGTTGTGGAATTTATGTTTTGGAGCTTCTGCTATGTTGCTTTCGATCAAATTTTTAACAATGCGGCTAGTGTTCGATATATGTCCGGAGGTCTCATTAATGTGCCGATTGTGTTTAGAGGCCCAGCCAATGGCGGAACGAATGTGGGAGCCACCCACTCCCACACGCCTGAAAATTTTGCCGCCAACACACCCGGTCTGAAGGTAATATGTCCAGCAACACCTGCAGATGCTAAAGGAATGCTAAAGGCCGCAATTCGAGATAATGATCCTGTTTGTGTAATGGAAAACACCATTTTGTATAACATGCAGGACGAGGTTCCTGATGACGAAGATTTTGTCATTCCACTAGGAAAGGCAAATGTTTTAAAAGAGGGCAACGATCTTTCGATTATAGCACACGGCAAAGCGGTCCACACATCTCTGGAGGTGGCACAAACCTTGGAAGAAAAACATAATGTATCGGTCGAAGTGTTAGATTTGAGATCGATTCGCCCACTTGATGTTGAGGCCATTGTTAAAACTGTTAAGAAAACAAACCGAGTATTACTTGTCGAAGAAAACAAGCCTTTTTGTGGAGTCGATGCCCAGATTGCTTTCATTATTCAGGACCAAGCTTTCGATTATTTGGACGCCCCAATAAAAAGGGTATCCGCAATTGATGCACCCCAGGCATACAGTAAAGCTCTTGAAAATATTCAGATTCCTGCCCATGACCGTATTTTGGCCAAGGCTATGGAATTAATCTAATTTATTGAACGACTATGGCTACAATTATTGAAATGCCTAAACTGAGCGACACCATGTCAGTTGGGACCTTGGTTAAATGGCATAAAAAAGCGGGAGACAGTGTTCAAAATGGTGATATTCTGGCGGAAGTGGAAACCGACAAAGCGACCATGGAATTAGAGAATTTTGATGACGGTACATTATTACAAATTTTCGTCGGAGAAGGTGATGAGGTCCCGATTGGCAGTCCGTTGGCTGCCGTTGGAGAACCCGGTGAAGAAGTGGCCGTTCCTGAGTTACCCACTCCAGCCACCATTGAAAATGAAGTTATACCCGAGGAAAAGGCTGAATCCATAAAAGATGAAGAGCCAGTTTCCGATTTGGAAGAAAACCAGACAGAAACCGTCGAGCTCAAAGATCCTGCACCAGTAAGTGGTGAATTCAATTCTGGTAGATTGTTAATCTCTCCACTCGCCAAAAAAATGGCCTCTGAAAGTGGTATTAATATCAATGAAATTAAGGGCTCCGGTCCCAGTGGTAGGATCGTAAAGAAAGATATTCTTTCCCATTCAGAAAAAGCTCCTTTGGCAAACCCAGTTGAAAATATTGAAAAAAGTAGCCCGGTTGAAGGAAAAACTATCCAAGGAAAGTTGGGTTCCAACTTGAAAGATAACATTGTCCCGGTTTCAAAGATGAGATCGATCATCGCAACAAGGCTACTCGAATCAAAAAATACTATCCCGCATTTTTATCTCCAAAAAGAAATTAATGCCACTCCTCTAACAGAAGCAAGAGCTGCTTTAAACGCTAAACTGGCCAGTAGAAATCAAAATAATACAACCAAGCTTACCCTCAATGATATTATCCTGAAAGCATGTGCTGAAACGATTTCACTTGTTCCTGAAATTAACAGTTCATGGGGAGGAAAAGAAATAATTTTGCATGGTGGTATTCATCTTGCGTTCGGAGTGGCCGTTGAAGATGGGCTGTTGACCCCAGTTGTTCGAAATGCAAATCAATTAGGTTTGGAACAGTTATCTCTGGAAGCAAAATCTCTTATCGTTAAAGCCCGGTCGAAGAAACTCTCACCCGACGAAATGTCCGGCTCCACATTCACGGTCACAAATTTAGGTATGTTCGGAATTGATTTCTTTAGTGGCATTATTAATCCACCCAATGCGGCTATCCTTTCGGTCGGTGCAATTGTCAAAAAACCTGTGGTTGGAATTTCGGGTGACCTACAGGCTGGTGAAACCATGATGCTCGGACTTAGCTGTGATCATCGTTTGGTGGATGGTGCCGTGGGTGCTCAGTTTTTAAAATTACTTGGTCAAACCTTGGAAAATCCAGCTTCTATGCTGGTTTAGGTTTTTCTAATTTTTTTTCCACACGCACATTTGCATCTTGAACCAGCCATTTCGAGATTTCCTGTATTTTGGCTGAGACTTCTTTTTTTGATTCCTCCAAATTACTGGGGTTCTTTTCTCCGCAACCGAATAAATAATATTTTATTTTAGGTTCTGTGCCACTTGGACGAATTGCTACAGAAAAACCGTTTTCTAATTCTAACATAAGAAAATTTTCCTGTGAAAGTTCATCTTCATCTTCATCAATATAGCCTTTTTCTAAAAAGTCTTTTGATTTCACTACAGATAAACCTGATATAGTCTTGAGTTGATTTGTGCGGTAAGACGAGGCAAGAGTTTTTATTGTTTCACTCCCTTCTGCCCCTTCAAAATATAAATTTTCTGTGTTTTCTTCATGATAACCATATTTTTTGTAAAGATTATCCAAATATTGCATCGGTTCGGTTTTACTGGATTTTAAAAAGGCAAAAAGCTCGGCAATTGCTAAAGCAGATGCATTTCCGTCTTTGTCCCTGACCACATCATGTGGCAGATATCCATAACTTTCTTCAGCGGCAAGTATAACATAAGTTGAATACCTTGTCAGAATATCAATTCTTACGAATAAATCAGTTCCATCAAAGTCTAAGGATAAACCTTCTTTTTCTTTAATTTCGGCGAGTGCTATATCCTCGTATTTTGCCAATTTTTCTGCCATCCACTTAAAGCCGGTCGGGGTATTTATGCACTTAACTCCAAAAGATTCTGCTATACGAGGAAATCATTGGGGTAGTCACAAATGTTTTCAAAATTGCTACACTATTTTGTACTTCATCTGAAATAATTTTTTTTCTGCGGGCAACTGTCAGGCGATATTCTGCCAGCATCGTGGCTACTTGATTTCCAGTTAAGCATTGATAATTGCCACCTGATACCCGAACAGCGACTCCAATTCGATCACAATCCGGATCACTTCCCAAAACCAAATCTGATTTTGTTTTTTTGGCCACGGAAATTCCTTTTTTTAATGCTTCCGCGTTTTCAGGATTAGGCGAAACCACCGTACTAAAGTTCGGATCCTGTTGGTTCTGCTCATCTACAATTGCAACCTCAACTCCGTGATCCCATAATGCGGGTATGGCAGAGATTGACCCTGTTCCGTGAATTGGGGTAAAAACGAGCTTCGGGGCATTTTCTTTTAACAGTTCCGGGTCCATTACCGCATCCTCCAAAGCCGCCCGGTATGCCAAATCATTTTCTGTAGGCAAAACATTCCAATTCGGCAATTCTTTCTCAAATGAAAGCAGAGGTAACAGTTCTTTTATTGATATCGATTGATATCTTTTCACAACTTCTTCGGCATGCGGAGGCACCAATTGGGCACCATCCGCAAAATAGGCCTTAAATCCGTTGTCATGTGCAGGGTTATGGCTTGCTGTGATGACTACTCCTGCATGAGCGTATTGATGCCTGACAGTAAAACTGAGTTGTGGGGTCGACCTGGGACCGTCGAATACAAGAGCATATCCCCCTAACTGCACCCATGCAGATGCACTTAGTTCGCAAAATTTTCTGGAGAAATGCCTAACATCATGTGCAATCACGAGGCGGGGTTGCACAAGCATGCCCTCTTCAGCCAACCATTTTTTTATGTGTAAAAAAAGTGCTTTTGTTGCCCGTAATACTGTGATTTCATTCAGTGTATTGCTTCCCACTGCAGCAAATTTTGGGGTTTCTCCTTTTTTTGAATTTCCTCGCTCTGATTTAGTTAAGTGGTTTCCAATAGTTCGACCTCGCATACCACCAGTTCCAAAAGCAAGATTCTTATAGAATCGATTGTTTAATTCTTCCCAATGTTCATCATTAATTAATTCTTCCAAAGAATGTGGAATCCAGTCGGGTATCCCATCGCATTCTATAAGTTCAAGGATATTCGCAACTGATGATTCATAAAGAAAGTTTTTTTCTTTGGCTTGATTAAGTTGGAGAGAAATTGATTCGTTTTTCATTTAAATGTTTAGGCAGGAGAGGTCTTACTTTTGGGGAAAAAATTTAAGGATATTGTATGATTTATATTGAACTTTATTTTACGACTTCATCGCTTGGAAAACGATACAATCGTTCTTCTTTTTTGCCATAACCTAATTCTTTCCTCGCAACAGCATCTTGAAAATCCGGATCTCTTCTCAACTTATCAAGAAATTGTCTGTGGTCATTTGCTTCTGTTCTCAAATCTTCTAATTCTTTTTCTAGTACGGCTTCTTTTGATTTCCAGTGCGAAAACTCTTCATAAGCTCGGTTTAATTGAATTAATAAATAAATGGCCGCTATTAAAACGAGTGAAAATATTGCAAATGGGAATAATTTTTTGGTCATCATTTTTGAGATTGTTTAAATACAGTACTTTATCTCAAGTTTTCCTCAAGACCTATCATTTTGAGATTGGGTTGTAAATATCATGTAATCTTAACAAGCCCAATAAATGGTTTGTATCCGAATTTATTACCGGTAATACAGAAATTTGTTTTGTTCCCTTTTCCATTTTTTTTAAGGCATTACCCAATGAGGAGGTGGGTATTATTGACTGAGGTGACTTTGTCATAATTTGTTCTGCATTCATTTTAAGAAGATCTTTTCGTTGAACCAAAGATCTTCTTAAATCACCATCAGTTATAATTCCCAATAGTTCATCTTTTTCCACGATACATGCCGCCCCTAATGGAAATTTGGTCATTTCAATTACAAGGTCGCTGATAAGTGTTTGTCGTTGAATAACTGCAATTTTATCTAATCGATGCATGACTTCATCTACCGTAAAAAGCAAATTTCTTCCCAACTGCCCAGCTGGATGAGTTTGGGCGTAATCAGTTTCAGTAAAATTTCTTCTTTTCATTAATGCGGTTGCAATCGCATCACCTAAAGCGGCCGATACCATAAAGCTCGCGGTAGGTACGATTCCAAGTGGGTCAGCTTCCCCGGTTACTGAAGAATCTAAAAAGACATCTACCTTTTTTACTAAAGGACCCTTGGGGTTTCCCATAATACCAATGATTTTTCCCTTTCTTTTTCGAATAATTGGCTCGAGTGCCAAGAGTTCTGGTGTACTCGCACTATTAGACAGAAAGATTACAGGATCACCTTCTTGGTGTATTCCCAGGTCTCCATGAACGGCTTCTGAGGCATGTAAAAATGCCGCCGGAGATCCGGTACTGCATAGAGTTGCAGCTATCTTTTTTCCTAAATGTCCGGATTTTCCAATGCCGCAAACTATTATTTTTGCAGATTTATTAAAAAGTAAGTCAATTGCGAATGAAAAGTTTTTTCCTAGTCGTGCTGCGGCATTCTGAATTGATTCACTTTCTATTTTTAAAACCTTTACCGCATCTGATAATTCTTGTTCACTCATTTGTATAAATTGATATGTTTAGAGAATTACCTAAACAAAATCAATTATCATTAAATTTCTATTTTATTTTTTATGTTTCAAGTAACTTTCTCAGACCAAAGCCTCGAAGAGCTTAATTCACTAAATCAATCTGCTCAATTACTGTTAATGGAAAAATTGAGTTCATTAACGAGTGATATTTTATCTGGTGAAAACTCTGGCATTGGAAGTTTTATCCGTAACGGAAAAACTTTTTACAGATTAAGAATTGATGATTTAAGAGTATATTTTGAAAAAATAGAAATATCGTTACACTGTCATTTCATTCTTCAAAAGAATTCCCTAAATGATTTTCTAATTCGTTGTAAAATGCCATCCTCTGACGATGCAGTGTTAGAAAATCACCAAAGTTTTTGGGAATATTTAGAGTCATTGGCAAAAAAATGAACAACTTGTTAAAAACTTGTTTGGTTTGAAAATTTATTCACTTTCAAAAAAGATTTTAATCTTTTGCACAGAAAGAGAATTTTTTATTAACACGCATTTTTTTTACAATCTGTTGCTGGCTATGGGTTTATACACTTATTGCTCTTTTTTTGTCCTATAATAATGAATACTTTTTATATTTGTTTAAATATATCTAGTAATTCTAGATTGAAGTAACTTCGTTTTTCAGTCAAAAATTAGCTAAATGAAATTTAAGATAAATCGTGATCACTTTAGTTCTGGATTACAAATGGTAACCAGTGTAGTCGGTGCTAGAAAAACTATGCCAATACTTCAAAATGTGTTGATCGAAGCCAAAGATGGATTAGTACGGTTAACGACAACAAATTTAGACCTAGGTGCTAGATGTTCAGTGAAGGCGGACATTGAAACAGAAGGGTCAATCACGCTTCCTGTTAAAGAAATCGGAAGAATAGTAAGGGAGCTAGCAGATATTGAAGTGAGTGTTGAAGTTTCTGATTTGGCAAAGGCAACGATCAGCACAAGAGGATCTATTTTCAATGTGGTTGGTATGGATAGCAAAGAATTTCCACCATTACCTGAATTAGAAGGAAAAAAAGAATTTACTCTGGAAAAGAAAGAAATTATTTCTATGCTCAAAAGCGTTTCCTATGCACAGTCTGTAAATGAAGAAAGATACATGTTGAAGGGTGTGTTTTTTCAGTTTAGCAAAGATAAACTCTCTCTTGTTGCCACAGACGGTAGAAGGCTGGCAGTAACAACCCGAGACATGAAGGTTGGAGAAGAATACGAAGGAGAGTTTATCCTTCCTTCTTTAACGGTATCGGAGATGGAAAAACTACCAGATATAGGAACTAAAATAAATATCTCTTTTACTGATCGTCAAGTTGCCTTTGAGTTAAAAGTTGAAAATGAAGATGAAACATTAGGGGGATTCAAAGAAACAGTCTATTTAGTGTCCAAAGTCGTTGAAGGAAAATATCCAAATTACAAGCAGGTTATACCAAAAGATGACTTTAATCATGCTCTCATTGAAAGAGAATTAATGCAGGAATGTGTACATAGGGCGGCTTTAGTTTCAGATGAGAAAGTCACTCTAAGAATAAAACCTGGAGAAATGGAAATCACAGGTCAGAGTGTAGTTGGCGATGCGTGTGAATCTATGCCTATTAACTACGATGGAGAAGAGGCTGCAGTTTCGTTTAATCCTAGATTTTTACTTGATCCTTTAAAATCTATAACCAAAGATAAATTATCTTTGGAGTTTCGTGACGATATGAGCCCAGGTGTATTTAAGGTAAACGAGGCGGAGGAAAACAAACTATCTTTCCTTTGTGTGGTAATGCCAATAAGAACAGATTAAGTTCTAAGGCAAAAATACCGGTTTTACATGAGATTTTTTATTTAAAGGATAGTGAATAATTTTTCCTTCATAATTTTTTAAAACCAAACTTTCCTCATCTGACTTTATAACATAGTCAGGGTTTACGGGAATTTTTCCACCTCCATTAGGGGCATCAATAACAAATTGAGGAATCCCATAACCAGAAGTAAATCCACGTAAACCTTCAATAATTTTTATTCCAACATTAGGATCTGTTCTTAGGTGAGAACTACCTTCTATTAAGTCACATTGGTATAAATAATATGGTTTTACCTTCATCATCATTAGTCGATGAATTAAACTTTTCATTGTGCTCAATTTATCGTTTACGCCTTTTAGTAAAACAGACTGATTGCCAAGGGGTATACCGCAATTTACAATCTCTCTGCATGCTTTATAAAGTTCCTTCGTGCATTCCTGAGGATGATTGACATGAATACTCATCCATAAATTTTCCTGCTTTTTGAAGATTTTAAGTAGATTTGGAGTAATTCTCTGTGGAAGAAAAACAGGGATGCGTGAACCAATTCGAATAAACTCCAAGTGTTTTATCTTTGATAATCGATCAAGCAAATACTCAAGCTTATTGTCAGATAGGAGCAACGGATCACCACCACTAATGAGCACATCGCGAATAGATTTATTTTCTTTAATATAATCAAGACCTTTCTCTAAAAAGGGATGAAAATCGTAATTTTGAGCGTTAGAAACCAAACGGCTTCGCGTGCAATATCTGCAATAGGAAGCACAAACATGAGTAACAAGAAACAAAACACGATCAGGGTATCTATGAACAATACCCTGAACAGGCATGGTGCCTTCTTCACCAACCGGATCATTTAATTCATCTTCCGATAAAATTGATTCATGACCCGTTGGAATTAATTGTCTGCGCACAGGGCAATTTGGGTTATTTGGATCAATTAAATTAAAAAAATATGGAGTAACTGCTACGGATAACTTATCTTTTGCTATATCAAATCCATGAATTTCACTGTCAGTAAGTTTTAAATATCGTTGAAAATCCACCTTCCGGGTTAAGCGATTCCTCATTTGCCATTTCCAATTAAACCAATTCTCATCGGATGTACCTGACCAATGTCCTTTACCGTTAAACCAATTATCTTTTTCGTCTGATGGATACATTTGTATTGTGAGAAAATTACTAGGCCGTTTTTAAAATACTGTGAAATTAGAAAATATTACAAAGAAATTTTTATGTTTTGGTCTAGTATACATCTTTAACTTCACTATATTAGCTAAAAATCAAAATATAACAATTAAACAAATTTCTGAATTTAGTTTAATGGGTGTAGATTATAAAACATACACAAATAAAGACCTAAACGGATTGAATGGAACGCTGCTAGTTTTCCTTTCAAATCATTGTAAATTTTCACAGACGTTTCAGCAATTCCTGATTCATTCAAACAGGAAATGGAAAAATCAAGGAATAAAACTTATCGCAATTTCTCCAAACCATGAAAAAGCAGTCCTACCGGATGAAATGGCATTTTCTGAAGTGGGAGATTCATTTGAAGAAATGGTGCTCAGATCACAAACTCAAAATTACAACTTTGCGTATATTTATGACGGGAAAAATCAAATCATTACAAAAAGTATTGAAACGAAGATTACTCCAAGTGCTTACCTTTTTGATAGCCAGGGAGAACTTGTATATTCAGGGCGGATAGGAGATCAGGAAATGCCAAATGATTACGAAAAATCAGAACTGCATCAAAACATAGTAAAATTGATAAATAAGGAGAAAGTAGAATACAACAGAACGAAGATACATGGTACTGCAATAAAATTTAAAAAAGATATTCGTTTTGCTGAAAAATTAGCCAAAAGATACGCTGAAGAAACGATAAGGTTAAATTATGCGGATGAGAGAAAACTAAATTTTTTTATTGAACAAGAAACAAACTATCCAAGATTTTTTTATGTATGGAGTTTGGAAAATAACCCAGATGTAACTAGAGAAAATTTGATCAAGATATCAACGGTATATAAAATATTTAGAAAAAGGGGTATCAAAGTTTTTACCGTCTGTATTTGCAAACCTGAAGACCAAAGTAAAGTGCTCGAAATATTAAAACAGACCCAATTATCAAGTCTCAACTTTTATACTGGAGGAACTGAAGTTTCAAAATTGGTAACATTGCGCTCGCAAGAGGGTAAACGAATTACTCCTTTTTGTAGAATTATACAGGGTGATAATAGTCTGGCATATGGAAAAAATGACTTATTAGATATTAAGGTTTTAAAAAGAGAGTTTTTATACACCCTAAATAAAAAAGGAAAATAAAAAAAGAAAGAAAATAGGTATTAATATAAATAGGAGAGTCTTAAATATGAATCCTTTCTCTGATAAAAAATATACTACAAATGAGAGTGGATAAATAAGATGTATGATATTAGAAATATTTTTACTTTCCTGTATTTTGAAATAGGTAACATTTTCAAAATTCCAAAATTGGATAATTATTTCTAAT
>JBJLCO010000020.1:0-26192 GCA_045567635.1 Opitutales bacterium
CGATTGCCCCAATACTTCCGATATCCAACTTGCTGCTGTAAAATTGGTTTTGTCCGGTATGAAAAATAAAGTGATCTGTTCCGTCGTAGACTGCGTCAATATCGGCCGCATTCGTGTAATTCGTAACTGCCGTCCACTTGGCCATTGCCTCGTAATAATTGGTAGTACCTGCGGTTGTATGAACAAACTTGGTGGCGGCAGAAGCAGGATCGTAATTTGTGGTCGCGTTGTGCGTCGTAACGTTGTTCCAGTTTGCAGTTGCCTGATAAAAGTTATTATCGTCCGCCTGGACATAATTCGTGTTTGCCCATTTTGTAGTCTGGGCAGCAGCGGCACCGGGCAATGTAACAATCGTATCCCAGGCAGCAGCTGCACGGTAAGCCTTTTTATTGACATTGGTGTCACCGTTATTGCCCACTACGAGGTCATTTTGAGTAAAATTAACCTGTCCGGTCACTCCGCCGTGTTGAACGAAACCGTTATTGGAACCGAAGTAAGTTGCCCCTCCACCTGTCTTTGCTTCGTAAAGATGTCCATCCACAAAAATTTTGTTAGGACGAAACTTTCCAGTTCCACCCACATTTTGATTCCAGGCACCGGATGAATTACTGTTTTGGATAGTCCATAATCCACCCGCAAGAGTACCGAAATTCTCTGCACTTTCAGTGCGATCCCTGATTGCCCGAAAGTAGGAATCTGTGGCACCCTTCACTATGTCCCCCTGCTTAATGTAATTAGCATCGCCAGTTGGGGAGGCATTGCCCGAAGCGGTAACTGGTGGATGGTCCCCCGCATTTAGAGCGGCGGTAAAATGAGCCCGCACTGTACCCGTTCCGTCATTCCCGACCCTCTTAGTTTCCAGGTCTTTCATTAATTTCCAATTTTTCGAATTGAAAGTGGCTTCTGTCGTCCCACTCGCATTGCCCATGGCATTCGTCCATGCTCCGGTGGGTGTCGCAACTTGGGCAAGGTAAGTAAAACCATTTTTGTAAACGGATACTCCGGAAGCATAGGTGCTCGCCGCATTAAATTGATTCCCGCCGTCTTTTCTCTTAAAGAGATTGGGTTCACCATCACTGTCATAGTCATATGCTGCATAAACACGACTGTCAGAAGAAGTGAGCGTTTCATCGTTGTCAGTTAAGTGAAGCCACGACTTAAGTTCCGGGTTAGTCGTTGCATTCCCGGACCCCCAAAGGGAAATAGCCACATTAGTGGCATCATAGTCAGCGTCCTGAAGAACGGTTGCACGATTAAGCAGGCGTAAGGATTGAAGGAAGTTTGAAGTGTCCGTGGGCGACCCAAGAATGGGGACTGAGTTTAAGGCATCAACGGAAAGCTCACCACCATCCACGATTATCTTATCGGTATTGCTATCGTATTCAAAGGTGATCCCTGTGGTGTCGCCCTCAGGGTTCACTCCCGCAACTCCGCCGACAGAAGTGTTTATCTCATCAATAATGCTTTGCAATGTAACATCAAGACTGTCGATCGAAAGAGTTTTGCCGGCTATTGTAAAAGTTCCAGTCGTGATCGCGGTCTGCAATGGAAGTTCATTCAGTTTCTTTCCGGTGTTTAACGACGCCCCAAGGCCACCGGGGACACGATTTTTAGATGACATTTCAGTCTGAGATCCAAGCGAAACAATCTCCACCGAGTAATTTCCAGTGAGTGCCCCGGCACTGGCCGAGGCCGAAATAATTGCTGCATCCGTTGAATCCATGCCCACCTTTCGGGCTTCATACAAATCTTCGGACTGCAATGTTTTTGCGGCACCGTTAAGGGTATCAAGCTGGCTTTTGAGTAAACCAAGATCGGAAATTTTTGACTCGTTGGCCGATTTTTCGCTTTGCAATCGTGCCTTAGGAATAGCTTCCAGTTCAATTAACTGCTCAACAACAGGTTTCCAATCGAAACCGGACGCCAAGCCAGTGAGCTGTAAATCAGACCCCATCAATCAAAATGTAAAACCCAGATGCAGGGATATGGTTAATATATAGAAATGAAGTTTCAAACACACGCACACATGAAGCAACTTCTATGCCACGAAGTGCCCCAGTGACTGACCACTTGTTCAGTTAGAATTCAAATTGGATTCAAAAAAATGATCCATTTTCGAAAGAAGCCAATGGCAACCCTCGGAGAGAGACCAGAAATACTCTTTGTTTCGCTGGATTGCAGCCCAATTTTGATTGGGGAATTCAATGTCACGGATAACTCTTCGGTAATTAACTAACTCACCTTTGGTTTTTCCTTCAAAAAGAAAATTCCAAAAAGTTTTATTAGAATCAACCAATTGATTGACTTTTCCACCTTCGCTAAGGAGATCCTTAACCGCTTTATTTTCTGAGTAATTAGTTCCTGATAATTTATCGGGCAACATTTCGGTTTTGACTGCGGTCGCAAGGGTGAGTTCCAAAATGTCCTGAACATATTTATAAGAAGAACTATATATTTCCTTAAGATCAGGGCAATCACCCTGCTTCGAGAGAAGGTGGTCTATAGCCTCCTTAAAAGACGCTGATTCTGTGTCACCAATCCAGGTTATGGCATCTTCATAAGTTTGGTAAGGAGCACCAGCAATTTTAACTCCAGTCCGGGCGAGGTTGCGATATTCAAGAGTAGGTTGTTGTTCAATAAACTGCTCAAATGTTTTAAGATAAACAAATAACCTTCCCTCCACTAAAACCTTCTCCTGTGTGTTTCCGGGCAATCTTTGGCCACTGCTTGAAGTGCTGTAATGAGCTCCAGTATCTGAATAGGATGTATCTTCCGAATAATAACGCCCATCTTCCCTGACTGACATGTCCTGCCCGATGAACAAAACTTTTTCGCAACCAAAAAGCCTCGCTAAATCCAAAATACATGCCGAGACGGTACCTTTTTCGAGTATTTTGGTACCTAATTTTTCACCCCTTTGCTCCCTGAGGACATCTACGATTGGATTAAAGGTGCACCAGCTTAAAATTCGACCAGAAAATCGCTTTACGATCTCCGGATAGGCGCTAAACGGGCAGGCTAATGGCACTCCATCCAGGCTAACATTTTCAAATCCAGCGAGGGTTGGCGACAAGGGATCCGCAGTGACAACTAAATGAGGCTTTATGCCTTGATTAATTAGTTTACGATAGGGACTGTTGCTCGCTACGATAATCGCCTTATCCTGCACAGACCGTAAAAATTCAATTGATTCGTCCAAAGATGGTCCGGCCCCAACTAGGATAAGGGGCGTATCCTTAAATTTGCCCTCCAGTTCTCCTACATCCGGTGCAGTGGCTAAATGGGGAAGATTTTCGAAGGTATTCTCCTGGATATCCACGGCCGTACGTACATTTACCTCCATCAATGGCCTGACTACCAAATATTGCCTGACAAGCTCGTTGCGCATTTTGTCATAATATCCTTCATCAACACTATGAAGAGGAGCAAATATTAATCCATTTATATCTCCCACCCCTGTAAGTGCCGCACCCTGAATATCCTTAAAGTAATCATCATCGGGTTCGCCGACGCCCAACATAAAACGATCATTTGCTAAAATGTCAGAACAATCAAACCTCGCTAAGGTTTCACGAAGCAGAGCCGGGTCTTTCTCGGCCGCCATAAAGTTTGTACCCGATGCAGATTCGTTCATGAAGTGCCTTATATGAGACCCGTCTCCAAATCCAGATATCGCATACAGTGATTCTTTTGCCATAGTTAACCCGTTGTACCATCTTTTAATAAGTTGTTCGGGTTTATGGGCACCATAAGCTGGAAAACTATTTTCACCTCTTTGAATCATGAGCACACTCTTCTCCTCGGAATCCTCATAAAAAAAAGAATCTGGCATCCTCGCACCGATTTCTATTATTCTCTGATGAACAACTGGAAACCGTAATCGCAAAATATTTTCATTTGCAGGAAGCATAGACTGGCTTTTCATTCTGCCACCTCCACTTGTTTCTGCAAATATGGAATGACTTCCTCGTTAAATAATTTACGGGTTCGCTTAAAAACGGGTAAAAAACGTACACTTAATTCATCGGAAAGTAACGCAGGGTTTCCTTGTTCAAATGAAGTGAGGATTTTATTTAATGATTCGGCCTGATCCCTGGATACCGATTCTAAGCTTTCTTTCCATGGAGGTTCGTAGGTCAAGGCATAAGGACCAAGGTTGTCCAGCAACTCGGCAAATGGCTTAACTTTACTGATGAGTTGGTCCATTTGACGGAAAACTTCTGACCAAGGGACCGATAAGATGTTTCGGACGTAGGCTTCAAACTGCTCCTCCGTTTGCCCAAGATGCTTCATAGATTCTAAAATTAATCGCAAAGTCAGTTCGTCGTGGGACAAACTAACGGCTTCAATCTTTTTGTAGGTATCGGGAAACTCTCCGGACTGAAGAGAGTCATCCCCATCGACAAAAAACTTGATTACTACCCTTCCCTGCTCGCTTAATGCGCCCATTAGCAGATCGTAGACGCGTGCGGGTTCATGCGGGAAATCTCCGTCAAAGACTACTTCTTCTCCATCTGCAATAACATGTGGCACGACTATAACCATGTCAAAAATTCAATTCCATTCAATGAGAAACGGATAATGAACTTAAAAATGATACGGAATGAGGGGAGATATCCACAACTTCTTTGCCCAAAATCATATTTTTCCGACTGAAAGGTATTACAATTTGATTTTTTACTTTTTTCCTGAAAATTAAATTATCATAATTTACTGATATTGATGAAGATATGAAATCTAAAGTCGTGATTTAGAAAAAAATACACTTTTTATCCTAAAGCTTGATTGGCAACTGACGATTATCCAAAACATCGAAGACAAGGAGGTCGACGATAAGGGAATCGAAACCCTTCCCCCAAATTCGAAAAAGGCGACAAGGATGTTGCCCTAAGTTAAATGTCAAGGAGGACAAAATAGTGAGTATCACAATAAATTCAAATGTAGCAGCGTCGCATTCGGCGTTGAATATGAAACGAGCAAATAATCTTCTTACGAAGAGTTTGCAGCGCCTGTCCAGTGGCAAGCGTATTGTATCACCCAGCGATGACGCGGGTGGACTAGCAGTCGGCATGAAATTGCAAAGCACTCTTAAAAGAGCGGCGGCATCAAGAATGAACACACAGAATGGTGTTTCTTTTTTACAAATGCAGGATGGCGTAATGAAGGTCGCCGGAGAAATATTGGATCGCATGTCAGAGCTTAAGAGCTTTTACAACGACATTTCCAAAAACGCGACTGACCGAGAAACTTACAATCATGAGTTTCACGAACTTCAAAAAGAATTAAACGCCCTGAAGGCTCAGAAATTGAACGGAGTTAGTCTTTTTGCTTCCGTCGAAACCAATGGACTGGGGATCAACACCTCGGATGATGGGCTTGGAGAGAATATCACACTCACAAGGACCGGATTTTTTGAAAACCTTAAATCCAAGTTTGGTGCAGACAGCGTACTTAACTCGGGATCTCAGGGAGAATTTCGTCAATTAGTTGGCGACTTTACAAGGGACGGTGGAATCCTCGATGCAAATCCAGGCAACACCTCACAACCCTATGCGAAAGGCCAGGTTATTTATAAAAACGGAACAACCGAAAAAGATTCAGGTTACTTTATGGCCCTTGAAAATGTCATGACTGGTACTGCAATTTCCGATAACGGTGGAGCGAATTCCTCTTTTATCCGATTGGCAGATAAAAGCGGTATCGGTTTCGCCGAGTCTTTCCCTAATGCACCAGCCTACGACCACAATAATCTGCAGTATAACTCAAACGGACAAAAAGTTGCTTATTTGGCTGGAGATGTTATCAAGGTGCCGGCTCATTGGGCTAGCCCCGGCAGCAGTGTTTTCCTAAAAGCGAACAGCGATGTCCCTCAAGGAGTGACTTTGGAAGAATTGTTCAAAAGTGGACAGATTTCCGAAACTGGTTATTTCAACTTCACTGGAATGGACACATCAAATGGTGCACTAACCGGAGATAAACCAACCACTGATTTCCTTCGGACCAACTCCAATCTTGCGATGCCTTCGATTTACAACACCGGAGGATCTGCTGCGGCTCAAAATCAATCGCTGCGCGATTTGATGGTCAATAATGCATCCAAAAACTATACTCCTAACTACATATTATCGGGAACCAGTATTTACGCACCGACTACTGATTGGGGTATAAACTTGTGGAATTCCGGAGTCTCATTCGATGAAGGTCAGATTGTTATTAAAGACGGAACTACCACCGCTTCGATATATTCCTTTAATAGTTTAGTTAAAGGCACTTATGTAGGTGGTAGTTATTCTGCAGGAAGCTTTGCTTTTCATGACGGGGCATGGCTTAAAGCTGAAGTAACGAATAACACCAGTAACTCTGTAAGCATTGGAGCAGTTGCCGGAAACCCTGAATCTATGAATGTGTTTAGCGCAACCCAAGCCTACTCAGCGGGAGATCAAATAAAACACAATGCTACAAATGCAAGGTTATTGCACGCTAGAGCAGGAATGAAAGGCGAGTTTCAATCGGCCTCGACTTATTCGGCTGGTGATACAGTGTTTTCCAGCAATAAGCAAATCACTCTTACCAGAGCTCATCATGGAAATTGGAGTGCCTCGGTTACTCCTGCTGGAGCTAATGATACGGTACATTACAATGGTGACTTATATAAGTTTGCTGGTGGTGATGCATCTATCGCACCCGATCCAACCGGTGCCGTAACTGCCAACTGGACTAAGTTGGCTGGAGGAACGGATTTCGCTGCCGCGCAAGCTGCTGATAATACTATCGGTACAGACAATACAGCGGCAGTAGCAACCGACGCCGCCCGTGCGACACCAACAACCTACTTTCAGGCATCTGCCTGGCAGAAGTTTAATGCAGCAGGAGCAAACATTGGTGACCCCTTGGCAAATGGAGGTGCTACCGATGTGACGGCTCAGTATCAAGATGTGACTAACCAAAATATCTGGACAAGAACCCACTTCTCGGACTTGCAGGGTATCACCGTAAATACATCCTACACCCGCGGAGATAATATTCTTTATCAGGGTAAGCATTATGTATACACCTCACATCTGGATTCAAACAATCCAAAATATCTCAGCCCCTCTTCTGATGGATACACCGAATTTGAGGATCTGTTAAATGCAGGAGCGGTTACCGAGTTATCTATGTATGTTGATAATATTGGCGGCGGCGGCGGTTCCGGGTTACCCGATGGAGTATACTACCGGCCAAATCAAAGCTTGGAGTATTCCGACCGGTTACCTAATTCTGGAACGGTTCGCACCAACAGCATTGAACGTCGAACTGACTCAGCAAGCCCTCCAGGTGATGAAATCTTCAATTCCAGAGATGATCAGTTTTACGGCGGACTAAACGCCGGGAATGATGGAATCTACGGAACAACCGATGACTTCTATGCCTCAACTGGTCACTCAGGCACCGCGATGGCCGGAGCACACATCGACTCTGATGCTGACAACAATAAAGATCTCCTCGATACCGCCAACGGGCTCGAAAACTTTAGTGTGGCTGATTTTGTCGACTATATCCAGTCTCTCGCCAACATGCGAGCAGTAAACGGTGGCACAATGTCCAGATTGAATTATGCAACCAACCTTCTCGAAGAGAATGAGATTAATCTGGGTGCAGCAACTTCAAGAATAATGGATGCCGACATGGCTCAGGAGTCCACTCTTATGGCAAGACAAAATGTTCTTGTTCAAGCCAGTGCATCTATGGTCACTCAGGCGAACCAAATGACCGACATCGTTCTTCAGTTACTTCGATAAGAATTAACTGAAAAGATACTGTAGTCATTTAATCGATAACCTTAGAAATGCTGGATATGCGCTCTGCTTTTAAACATAGAATCAGTATTCTGCTACTCCAGCAGCGGATAATCCCCCCGCCATTAACAAAATGGCGGGGGGCGGTCTGCCCTCTTATACATCGATCACTTCTCTTTTTATCGGGAAATAATCGAAAACAGCACAGTATTCTTCAGGGAGGAACTGCAATAATCAAAATACAGTGCACCACCCCTCATTTTAATTTCCTATTGAGAGGCCTAATGCGTGAATTTGGTTTGTCTCAATTAAGAAGCCCAATGTTAACAAACCCAAAAAAGAACGCGGATGGAATTAATACACTTTTCATTAACGCGTCCCGTTCTTACACACCGTCGGCAGTTTGTAATAAATTAAGAAGCCCGAACTTTTTCAAGACCCTTTACCCATTCCTCTACATCCCCTCACTCTCACTCTTTTATGTTTTTCTCATCCCTTTGATTAAAAGGATTCACTCAAGGTATTTACCCCACCTCAATCATCCAATTCTACAAACATGACCGCAAAAATCTCCATTGAGAAGAGCGATGCATTCGGCATTGATAAGGTTGGCGTTCCAAGCAGGGTAAATTCGCCGTTGAATAAAAATCTTAGTGCTCCAACTTCACCCGGGCATCAATCGATTGCAAGATCTGAGGTAGTCCCTCATTCAATCAATCTAGTTCATGAGGCAATCAGGGATCAAAACATCCAGGCGGCAAAGTCTGCATGTGATCTTAAAGATTCTGGTGTTCCACTTTCCTTGATTTCGAATCAACTCAGGTTGCAAATCGCCCTTTCTCTTAATGTTCCTAAGGCAACTTCATCATCTTTAGCCGGAATGCGCACATTCCTTTCTGGATTGCTCGGACCGGAGAAGCAGTAACCAATTTAAATTTATTATATTCAACAGTAAACATTCATTTCATGCCAAGAATCAATAGAGTTACAGGACAGTCGCTTGGATTTCTTTTAGACTACAAAAAAGTCTTCAATCGCTTCAGCACTAAAAAATCACATTTTATGATTCGATTTTCGAAGCATATTCGTCAGTGCCCTCCTGTATCCTTTTTGGATTTAAACCATAGAACGAAAAGCCGAGACCAGTCTTTATGACTGCCTTAAATTATCATTTTTCTTAAACATTAATCATTTTTTTCAACCTAGCATTTTATAACTTCAGGATTACCACACCATAGTACACGGCCCACTAGCTGTACGCACAGCACCAGTTAGGATCCGCACTTCATAATCTTAATTTAAGGCCACATTTTAATTTCAATTAAAGCCAACCGAGCCATTCTCTTAATCAAATATTAAATAACTACTAAAGTTTACTAAATTATATCCGACTATACTATATTACACATATAATTACATTACATTGTTAATACATATTTATTTCTATATAACATTACTTCAACATGATCCAAAAGGCTTCTTTTTATGAGGGTGCATAATTCAATTCACTTTCCACACGGCGTATTTTGCTCGTGCTGTTTTAAAACTACTTGGGTTGCGGGTAATGTCCCACCAACTCTGCAACTCTCAGTATTCATCCATTTAAAAAAGCTCTTACACTCATTTAAGTTTAATATGATAAACTTTCGGGAACCCCATTCTAATAACTTGAGGAAATCCTTTTTACCAAACCAACTCTACACAATTAACCATAAGCATTAAGATGAAACAGCTAATTAAAAGTTTTGACCATTCACACCACTCAAATGACCCGAGTGGTACTCAACCATCGCCTAACCTAAAAGGCTTCCCTCGAGTGGTGGTGGATGGATCATTCATACGGGTTGATAGTAAAAAACCTTTTTATGCAAGGATGGTAAGTCGTGCCCCGGATATTGAAGAAAGTGCGTCGCAACAAAACGATCTAAAACACAAAAATGCAGTACTGGAGTCAGTTACCTGCAATTTGGAGGCAGGGGTTGAAATGTTAAACTCACAGGAGAACTCGCTTGCCAAAATCGGAGGACGCCTAGCATGCATAGCCTTATCCTTAAATAAGGTCATTTCTTCCAACGCTTCTGAATCTAACCGGGCAGAGGCACAAATTTCTTTTGAAGAGTCAAGGGAACAGATTAGGGAAATAACTCAATCTGCCCATGATCATGTTGCCCTATTCTCAAATGGTCCCTCTGCCCCAATCGCGATTGCCGTACCCGTTCTCTCAACATGGGAAGGTTTATCAATATCTCGATGCGATATCTCTACCCCAGGATTACAGTCTTTAGACAAAGGTAAAGTCTTTGGTAAAGGCGATGGATTTTTCCTGGATTACGACAGCGTAAAACGTGCATTTAGCGAATGGCGAAAACTTTGCACAACCAACCGACTGCAATGGAGTCTACTTCGGGATCATATCCGGTGGATTAAAAATTCCATGAATCGTCTGCATTCTGGCGGCAAGTGGAATATTCCTCCCGTTAGAGGCAATGCTCAAACCGGTCCATTGAACCGGCCACACAAAAACAATTAAAACAGAACACCTAAGATTTCTCACCCAATTTCATTTCAATCTGCCAACACATCATGGCGACACTTAACAATAATCTACAAGGATGTAGATTCCGTAACCACTCAAGGAGGAATATAAAATGCCAATAGTAGTAAACAGCAATACCACCGCGACCACTGCGTCGTTCAATTTATCACACGCCAATACGGCATTGCGCAAAAGTCTTGCCCGATTGTCCTCAGGGAAGCGTATTGTCAGTCCGGCAGATGATGCCGGTGGACTGGCAGTTGCCTATAAGCTGAATTCAAAACTTTCCCGTACTGAGGGGGTGAGGCAGAATATCCAAAATGGTTTATCCTACCTGCAGGTTCAGGACGGGGCAATGACCACAGTTGCTAAAGTGGTGGACCGGATGTCTGAACTAAGAACAATGGCTTCTGATGTGACTAAGAATACTCAGGACATCGAGAATTATTCGAAAGAGTTTATTGAATTGCAGAGACAACTCAGCCAGGTGCATCGAGAGAAATTTAACGGAATCAGTTTGTTCGCAGTTGGCAGAACTGCTGCTGTTAATACACCACCCGACCTCAGACCGCAATTAAGTAAGGACATGAGTGCAGTTGATGACTCCGGCAACACCTATCAGGCCTTCTCTAGGCAAATATTGACCACTGCAGATGGGGTAGAAGCCGATGGGAATGTCTCCTTGAATGTAATTAATCTTCAACATGTATTATCTCTGGGAGGTGTGGATACCCGATTTGTTAGTACCACGACTGCTGCTCAAATTGAAGTAGACAGAGCGGCTAATGGTGGTGTCGAAGCAAACGTAGGGACACGGATATTTTTCAACCTAGGAAATGTCAACGGCGGCAATACAGACGACATTGGTGACGCAACCGCGGAAAACGAGGTCTATACCTCCGACGGTTTCCTGCGTAGCATAATGTTTGTCTCAGTCGGAAGTTTCACCTCTGTCATTGAACGAATTGCAGATGCACGAGCGGAAAATGGGGCAGAACAGTCGAGGCTTGGCATGGTCGACAGTCTGCTGATGCAAAACCAAACCAACCTTGAAGCCGCTCATGGGCGGATTATGGATGCAGATGTGGCTTTGGAGTCATCACGCTTTGCACGACAGAATGTCCTCGTGCAATCTTCCGCCGCCATGGTGGCCCAGGCAAACCAGCTGACCAGTATAGCTCTTCAAATTCTAGGATAAAAATAAATACATCTAATTCTCTGATCACAAAAAAAAGATTTTAAAATGGCAATAGTAGTAAACAGTAACACCACCGCGACCACTGCATCGTTTAATCTATCTCACGCCAACACGGCACTGCGCAAAAGTCTCGCACGCCTGTCTTCCGGGAAGCGTATCGTAAGCCCGGCAGATGATGCCGGCGGTCTCGCAGTTGCCTATAAACTTAATTCAAAGCTTTCCCGTACTGAAGCGGTGAGGCAAAACATCCAAAACGGTTTATCCTACCTGCAGGTTCAGGATGGGGCAATGACTACAGTGGCCAAAGTAGTGGACCGGATGTCAGAGCTCAGAACCATGGCCTCTGATGTGACTAAGAATACTCAGGACATAGAAAATTATTCTAAGGAGTTCATAGAATTGCAGAGACAACTCAATCAAGTACGCCGAGAGAAATTTAATGGTATTAGTTTATTTGCCATGAGTAGAACTGCTGCTGTTAATACTCCACCAGATCTTCGACCACAGCTTAGCAAAGACAACAATGCGGTGGATGACCGGGGCAATATTTATCAGGCATTTTCCAGGCAGATATTAACTACTGCAGACGGCGTTGAGGCCGATGGTAATGTATCCTTAAATGTTATTAATTTACAACATGTACTGTCATTAGGCGGTATTGATAGCAGATTTATTAATACTTCCACTTCCAACATTTTAGCCCAGCAAGCTGCTGATGCCACGGTTAACGGAAACAACGACACGAACGGTCAAAGAATTTTCGTAAACCTTGGAAATATTGACGGAGGTAATGTTGGAGACTTCACCAGCGGAGCTAACGCGGGTGGATTTACTGCAACTCAGTTAAGCAGTGCTGAAGATGAAGTTTACACGTCAGATGGTTTCCTCAGGAGTATCATGTTTGTTTCAGTCGGAAGTTTCACCTCTGTCATTGAGCGTATAGCTGATGCTCGCTCCGAGAATGGAGCCGAGCAGTCGAGATTAGGTATGGTGGACAGTCTGCTGATGCAAAACCAAACCAACCTTGAAGCCGCTCATGGCCGGATTATGGATGCAGATGTGGCCTTAGAGTCATCACGTTTCGCCAGGCAGAATGTGCTCGTGCAGTCTTCGGCCGCCATGGTCGCACAGGCAAATCAATTAACCAACATCGCCCTTCAATTGTTGGGATAATCGACACAATTTCACCTAAACCTCATCATTTATTAAATAACAATTCAATACGTTTAAATTAAAACTCTTACCGGCCATCTATATTACGAAATACTTTAAAAAAATTGCCTATTTTTACATCAATAAATCTTAAAATTACAAAACAATGTTTACATAGAACTTTGGGGTTTACCCCACATCCCATTTATCTGCCACTGGTGACAGTCTTCTCACCACATTCAATAACTTTATTCAAATTCAACTAAATCAAATTTTGGAACCCTCAATCGGATCTCCAAATAGTTTGTACTCTTCAAAACTAACAACCGCTTTCTTTATCGCATTTAATATTTTTAACCACTGTATGCCCGAATCAATAAGCAACATAACTTACATTTTTTTGAGCACCAGTTTTGTTGTGATCTGAAAACATAAATTTCTGCATTGTTAACCAAGTCCAAAACTTTCACATAATCTATTAATATATCATTCTAATTAAACTAAATTCGATAGTCTTATACCCTAATCATCAAGATTAGTTACAATGTATAACTATGCTTAAATCACTTATAATTAAATACAATTTCAATATTGAAGTGGCAGCCGGACTTCACAAGGCAACTCACGATCCGCCTCAATGGTACATCGTCTCGTATTTCAAAATAACCCAAAAATTTTTCTGCTCCAGATTCGCCTTGGGCATTTTACAAAATAACTGAACACAAAATAACAATCCATAACTTTAATAAACAGTACATAATTTTCATTCCAAAAACTTCTTTCGCGGTTTCCATAATGATAAAGCGTGATTTTTGCTATCTCAGAATGACCATCATTATCTCCCGTGTTTATAACATCATATTCAACTTTAAATCCTAATTAAACCGCTCGTATACAAAGGAACCGATGGTTCCCCCTGATACTTTCTTTATTCTTTATTATTATATCACTTAATCACCTTCACACTTCTTGGGGAGTTACAATGACAAATTTCCTGCATGTATATATTCAAACTAATTCTCAACCTTAGTTTAATTTTATGCGACCCCTACAGTAATCATATATCTTTCAAATTTCACTTACATCAACGCACCTTACTTCTAATGCCAGCTCATTAATCGTTTCACATCCATTATAGGGAGTTCCTATTCATTATAGATAGGTTTTACTCTTACATTCCATTTTCAGTAATTTTTCATGCACTTAACAGTAAAGGTTCTTTCATAATATTAACCATAAATTTTTATTTAATTAACAATTAACACAATGAATCTTCATTCACGATCCAGTACAACGCTGCACCCGACTGATGCCCCTGTTCCTTTAATCACAAGAGGAGATGGGCAATTCTTACCATTCACCGCAAGCATTTGAAGGCAAGCCTCAGATTCAAACTGAATCTAAAAATAGGGCGATGTCCCAAGTGAATAAATCATCCGCAATGCTACGAAATCTCAAAATGGGGCTAGAGTACACGAACTATCAATATTCAAGTCTCTCGGAGATAGATAAGATATTCGCAGTGATGTCAAAGGAGGGCTGCTTTAGTAATGAAATGTCTTCCCGGGGCAGTCCCGCAAAAAATATAATATTTACTGATACTTTAAGACATTTGACTAGTAAAAGATTTTCGCACATCCCCCTCTTTGGAATTGGGGATGAGTCACCTGTCAGAATACACTTAAACTTTCAACGCGGATATGAAGTGTACTCAATTCATCCAGTTCCTCTGCTGGGTGCTCCCAGTTTTCTCATCATTCATCAAGTCAGGGTTCAACTGTAAAAAACCTGACCAATACTTCATTGATTCAATACTGAAGGAAATTTTATCCTTTATGATTATGACCAATAATAATGCCAAAGAAATTAGGGCATTAATTGAAGAGGTGACTATAATTTCAAACCGTCTTGCACAACTAAATGGAACCACATCGGATCCAGTCACTAAACCAGGGCAAACTTTCATATCTAAATTAATCCAATGCATGTCATTTGGTTAACGAACAATTTCATCTAACAAATTATCCATAACCCAATTATTTTAATAAATTTAAAGATACTTTCTTAATATATGGGTGTCACGCCCATCTTTAATGTGACGAATGTAGCAAGGATGCTACAAAAATTAATCAAGGAGGATTAAATATGCCAATAGTAGTAAACAGTAACGCTTCGGCTACCCAAGCGTCTATGACCTGAGTCGGGCCAACGACTCATTACGTAAAAGTCTAGAACGATTGTCTTCGGGCAAGCGTATCAACTCACCTGCAGATGATGCCGGAGGTCTTGCAGTTGCATACAAGCTCAACTCAAAACTGAACCGTTCAGAAGCAGTAGTTCAGAATGCACAAAATTCGTTGTCTTACCTTCAAGTGCAAGATGCTGGACTTCAATCAGTGGGTAAAATTCTGGATCGTATGTCTGAATTAAGGACAATGTCCCAGGATATAACCAAAAATAGTCAGGATATCGAAAACTACTCGAAAGAGTTCATTGAACTCCAATCACAACTCAATCAAGTAAAACAGGAAAAGTTTAATGGTATCAGTCTTTTCTCACAGGAGGGTGCTACAGTTGCTGGCACTCTAATTGGTGGAGATGCAACCTCGGTTACAACAACGGGGGGAGGTCCAGTTACATATTCAAAATATGGTCGTACTTTGGTCACACACCCATCGGGCATTGATACAATGGGTAGCATTTCGGTTAATGTTGTAAACCTGCAGTTCGTTCTCTCCATCGGAGCTTCATCCAACGCCGGTAACGGCACTTTCACTGCTTCGGACTTGGGTGGACTCAATAACACCACTACTGAATCTGGAATCACCGCTAGTGGATTCATCGGTGACATTCTAAATGTCAATGTTTCTCAATTCACAGAAGCGATTGAAAGACTCGCCGATATGCGTGCAGAAAATGGTGCTGAACAGAACCGTGTAATGAACACACTGGATTTGCTTCAGACTAACATCACTAACCTCGAAGCTGCTCATGGACGTATCATGGATGCAGATATCGCACTCGAATCGACCCGATTTGCACGACACAATGTTCTAGTCCAGGCAAGTGCCGCCATGACCGCTCAGGCAAATCAACTCACCAACGTTGCCCTTCAACTCCTCGGATAAGAAGAGCAAATAAGGCCTTAGCATTAGGATCAATCAATATGAAAGTTTTTAATCAGTTCGAAGCGATCTTCTTCTCCGAAGAGTTCAGCAACCTGGTTTCTTTCAACCTTTTTACTCCTGGCTTTACAATCTTTCATTACGCTCCGCTTGTCATCCAAAGGTAAGCGGGGCGTTGATGGAAGGATATTCAATTTTACATTACCTACTACCTGTTAACGCCCAATACGGAGTCCTCTGACCATGCAACTCACGAATTACAGTTTCCTCGATTCTCGCAAGAATTATATTTCATCACTTTCCCAGCAAAAAATTGCTTCAGACCGGGTATCCACCGGTAATCGATTTGAAAACGCAGGCACTGATGTAGGTGCATTGGGCCAAAACGCCCGCTTGCGTAGTAACCGATTGCAGATGCAATCCAAAAGAGTTGCCATGCAAAACTTCAACACCTTTCTCGATACACAGCAGAAAACTCTTCAGCAGGTACGCGGGATTTACGAAAGAATGAGTAGCTTGGCACATCAGGCTCTCGACCCTACGCTTACAGAGTCCTCTAGCGGTAAAAGATCAGACAAAGATCTACTCAATACGGAATTCAATGTTCTTGCTTCTGAACTGGATAGCATTTTGGACCGCAAGGTGAATGGGCAACTTTTATTTGGAGGCACTTCTGCTGACTTCACTCAAGGTCTTTCTGATACCAATAATTTCCCTCCAGGTTACCCGGACGACTGGCCCCAAAGAATTACCAAGGATGTTATGACAACTTCTGGTGAAATTACAGTCGAGCTTTGCCCGGGGCAAGCAGAGGATCAAATTTGGGTGTTCCAAGGTGAATTACCTCAAACTCTGGATAAGTATTTTGCCCCAGGCACAGTAAACAACTCTGAACTCACAGACGAACTCTATAAGATTTTCGATAAACAGGGAATATTTACCACTGGAAAATGGCAAACTGTTGGCAACTCTGGTGAAGGTAGGTTTGATAAATTTGCAGTTAATTTTAACACCTGTGATGTTTCAATTACACCCGAGTTCCACCCTGCTAATGCTGTATCGCCATTTCCAGCGGGAGGGGGGGCACCAACAGATGCTCAATTACTGGCAGCGAATGTAAACGGTTTATTCGGTGAAGAACTTTACAGAAGGCTTACACTAGACGGGACATTAAAAACAAATGCCCCAGATGGTAGTAGCACTAAAATTACAATGATAGGCATCAATACTGACAACACATTTACATATGAAGTAAAAGCCAAATTTGAACCCTCCCTCCCATACAATGATATTGAAGTCCCAACAACTGGTGAGGTGTATCAAGCAATTTCATTTGGGAAGATTGAATGTTCCAATATCAATAATTCAGAAAAAGCACTGAAAGTTCTCTCAAACTTGGAGGCTGAAATTGCCAACCTGACTAACTCAATGGCGCAAGTAGCCTCTTCCCGGCGGAGATATGAATCTGAGATCAATCATATGGAGAACACCGATGTGTTCAACGAATCGGCTCTTGGCCGAATTTCTGATACAGATTATGCCAAAGAATCAACCCAACTTGCGAAGGAATCAATCCGTATGGGATTAGCCACACAAGTAATGTCCAACACGACACGACTCACCGATGTACTAATCCCATTAACCACAAACCATTTTCGTGGGGAAGGACTTTCTTCAACTTTATAATCTGAGCTACAATTATTTTACAACGAATCACTTTTTCAAATGTCATTGATGAGTATTAACACGACAAGTTTTACCAGTACGGAAGGTTTAGAAATGCATACAGCTTTATCTAACCGTATTCCTGAGCCCGAAAGCTTTAGTGATCCATTATGCCCAATGCATTGTAACCATAAGACAATTTCGGTTGATGAAAAAGCAAGCGACCTTTCATTGAGTGATAAATTCGAAACAGGTAAACATCAATCAATTCATCCGTCGTTCTCAACCTGCAACTTTGTTTTCACTTCACGCATTACCGATATACCAGAAAGAAATTTCGACCTATTTCCCATGCCTGTGAATGAGCATAAAATCATAACTCAATCACCTCCGATTAGACAACACATTGGCAATTGGAAAGGTGGCAAATATTGTTCTTGTTATACAATTTCGAACAGGAGTATCGGATCTGTGCATTATCTGACTTTATTCCAAAAATGCACAAAAACTATGGACAACGATTTAGTACATGGTCCACCCCTTTCAGCGAATTGATCTTCTTCTTTCCGAGCACCAGAATTTTAAAAACTTATATCAACTCACAAACCAAAATATTTTAAAATCATACAGTACGATGTTTAATGAATTAAAAATAGTACATTTTTATAGATGTCCGGGCGGCGATGTGCCTCCAAGTCTAACAGGCTCAAAATTAAGATCATTAAATTTTGGTTACTATGTCTGCCAATATCTCAATGAATTCTTTTCAACTAAGTGATGCAGCTAAATTTCACCAACTACCATCGCCAAGTCTAAGTTTCTAAACACCAAATTTCCATTTTTTCCAAAATATCTAATAACAACACAAGAAATTTATAGTGCCTATTGTAGTAAATTCCAATGCGAGTGCCACCTCGGCCTCGTTCAATCTTAGTCGTGCCAATGACGGATTGCGTAAAAGTTTGACAAGACTTTCATCGGGCAACCGGATAAATAACCCAGCCGATGATGCAGGCGGACTTGCGGTTGCATATAAACTTAACGCGAAGGGCAACCGGACTTCTGCAATCCTACAAAATACCCAGAACGCAGTTTCGTACTTACAGGTTCAGGATGGCAGTTTGCAAACCGCTGGTAAAATTGTGGATCGAATGTCCGAGTTGAAAGTTATGTCATTGGATATTACCAAAAACTCTCAGGATGTGGAAAATTATTCAAAGGAATTCATCGAATTACAGTCTCAACTCAATCAGGTTTCCAGGGAAAAATTCAACGGGATTAGTTTGTTCGCTTCGTCCTCCGCTACTTCAATCGACGGTGTCTTAAACCATTTTGATCCAACAGAACCAAACGCTGAGAAGTATGGAGACATCCCTTATGACACATACAGTCGCACATTACACACGCACGATTCCGGGGTAAGAACAGACGGATTTGTGTTGGTTAATGTCGTGAATTTTCAGTTTATGCTTTCAATACATTCCACAAACTCGGGCGGAAGCGGTTTTGATCTCGGGAACATACATGCGGGTAATCCTTCGATTACAGCCTTAAGTTCAGGAGGATACATCAGAGACATTGCAGAAGTTAATGTATCTCAATTTACCGATATTATAGAGCGAATAGCTGATATGAGAGCCGGGAATGGAGCAGAGCAAAATCGTCTTTCAATGACAATGGATTTGCTCCGGTCCAATCTATCGAACATCGAATCGGCACACGGCAGAATTATGGATACTGACATAGCGGTCGAGTCTACGCGTTTCGCCCGGCAAAGTGTATTAGTTCAAGCCAGTGCATCAATGACTTCACAAGCGAATCAACTTACAAATGTGGCCCTACAATTATTGGGCTAAAATTATGCAAAATTTCTACCCTATCACAGGACGTGAACAACAAATAACAACAAATCAAGGAAGATAAAAAATGCCAATAGTAGTAAATTCAAACGCGAGTGCCACTACTGCCTCGTTTAACTTAAGTCGGGCCAACGATGCACTAAGAAAAAGTTTGGGAAGATTATCCTCGGGTAACCGAATTAATAATCCCGCGGATGATGCCGGGGGACTAGCGGTTGCCTACAAGCTCAATTCAAAAGCAAACCGAACAACGGCCATACTTCAAAATAGTCAAAATGCACTATCTTACTTACAGGTGCAAGACAGTGGGTTACAGAATGCGGGAAAGATTGTGGACCGGATGTCCGAACTGCGGGTTATGTCCCAGGACATTACTAAAAATACTCAGGATATCGAAAACTATTCAAAAGAGTTTGTTGAACTTCAATCTCAGCTTAATCAAATTTCCAAAGAAAAGTTTAACGGGATTAGCCTGTTTGCAAACAGTGCTGTAACTGCTGTCGGATCGCTTGAAACAAGCACTGCAAGTTTCGGTTCCCTTTCTTATAACACCGCAAGCCGAACATTGATTACTCACGATTCCGGGGTTAGCACATCAGGAAGCATTAAACTGAATGTGGTTAACTTTCAGTTCATGCTTTCAATCGGGAATTTAAGCTCAGGCGCCGCAACAGGTTCCGCTGCAGACTTAGGAAATATTGACGGCGCTAATGCCGGCACGGGAATTTCATCCGCGGGGTTCATCTCGGATATTACCGAAGTCAATGTATCTCAGTTCACCAACATAATTGAGCGAATTGCTGACATGCGTGCTGAAAATGGAGCGGAACAAAACAGGGTGCTTAACTCGATCGATCTCCTGCAAACAAACCTGTCTAATATTGAAGCGGCTCATGGGAGGATTATGGACACTGATATTGCCTTGGAGTCCACCCGATTTGCCAGACACAACATCCTGGTACAAGCCAGTGCAGCCATGACTGCCCAGGCAAACCAGCTCACCAATGTTGCTCTTCAGTTACTAGGATAAGCGAAATTTCATTCTCAATACCCCACCCTATCACAGGATGTGAACAACCATTAACAATAAATCAAGGAAGATAAAAATGCCAATAGTAGTAAATTCAAACGCGAGTGCGACCACCGCCTCGTTTAACTTAAGTCGGGCCAACGACGCACTAAGGAAAAGTTTAGGAAGACTTTCATCTGGAAATCGGATCAATAATCCAGCTGACGATGCTGGAGGATTAGCAGTTGCCTATAAGCTGAACTCAAAAGCAAATCGGACCTCCGCTATTCTCCAAAATACACAAAATGCCCTGTCCTACATGCAGGTGCAGGACAGCGGACTACAAACGGCTGGAAAAATCGTTGACAGAATGTCTGAACTCAGAGTGATGGCACAGGACATCACTAAGAACTCTCAGGATATCGAAAACTATTCCAAAGAGTTCATTGAACTGCAATCCCAGTTGAATCAGGTTTCCAAAGAAAAGTTTAATGGCATCAGTTTATTTGCATCAGATGCCGCAACCGCGGTTACTGGTATTCTAAATAAAGTTGAAGATACCGATGCAGCCGCAGAGAAATATGGGACCGCAGCGTACGACACATTTAGCAGAACGGTGCTAACCCATGACTCCGGTGTGAGTACATCAGGGAGCGTAAAAGTAAATGTCGTAAACTTTCAGTTCATGCTCTCCATTCATTCCACGGTTGCAGGTGGAACTGGTTTTGACCTTGCTAATATAAACGCAGGCACAGCAAATGGCACGGTATTAAGCTCTGGAGGCTTTATTAATGACATCACTCAAGTAAATGTTTCCCAGTTTACCGATATCATTGAGCGTATAGCTGATATGCGTGCTGAAAATGGTGCGGAACAAAATCGGCTGACCCAGACAGTCGATTTACTGCAATCGAACCTATCCAATATCGAAGCCGCACACGGGAGAATTATGGACACGGATATTGCCTTGGAGTCCACGCGATTTGCAAGGCACAATATCCTTGTACAAGCCAGTGCCGCAATGACTGCCCAGGCAAACCAATTGACCAATGTGGCCCTTCAGCTTCTCGGATAAGATGAGCCAATCTAAACCCCCACCCCATCACAGGATGTGATGAAAACTAAACAATACAAAATCAAGGAAGATCAATCATGCCAATAGTAGTAAATTCAAACGCGAGTGCGACCACCGCCTCGTTCAACTTGAGTCGGGCCAACGACGCACTAAGAAAAAGCTTGGGGAGACTCTCCTCCGGTAATCGAATTAATACCCCTGCAGATGATGCGGGAGGACTATCAGTTGCTTACAAACTTAATTCCAAAGCGAATCGAACCTCCGCCATTCTTCAAAATACGCAAAACTCGCTCTCCTACCTACAAGTTCAGGACAGCGGACTGCAAACTGCAGGAAAAATTGTGGATCGCATGTCCGAGCTCAGGGTTATGGCGCAAGACATTACTAAAAATTCCCAGGATATTGAAAATTATTCCAAGGAATTCGTCGAATTACAATCACAGCTGAACCAAGTATCGAAAGAAAAATTCAATGGCATCAGCTTGTTTTCCAGTGACAGTACAACTGCATCAGGCACTTTGATCAGCGGCACCGGTTCTTACAACGATGGTTCGGGTACCGCTCAAACCTACAATACCTTTGCTCGCACCCTAATAACTCACGACTCAGGAGAAAGTTCTGCTGGGAGCGTATCCATCAATGTAATTAATTTCCAGTTCATGCTTTCCATCGGAACCATAGACTCGGGCAACGGCGCCACCGCTGTGGATTTGGGTAATATTGACGGGGCCAATACTGGCACTGGTATCGACAATGGTTTTATCTCCGATATTACTCATGTCGCCGTTTCCCAGTTTACTGCGATCATTGAAAAGATTGCTGACATGCGTGCTGAAAATGGGGCCGAACAGAACCGGATCACTCAGACGATGGACTTACTTCAATCCAATTTAACAAATATTGAAGCAGCCCACGGGCGAATTATGGACACGGATATCGCCTTGGAATCAACCCGTTTTGCAAGGCATAACATATTAGTTCAGGCAAGTGCAGCGATGACTGCCCAGGCTAACCAACTCACCAATGTGGCACTCCAGCTAATCGGATAGTCAGTAATGCCTGTTCCACCTGAAATTCACCTATGATAATCCGCACAATCATAATTTTGCAAAGGATCCGATACTTTGTCTGTGCAATGATTCAATGATGAACTTACATAAAAATTTCAGTATGAACCGCTCAAGCCATAATAAGGGAAACACTCAATCTATGCTATTCATAGAAGTCTTTTATCCTGACCGCTCACGATGGCTAATTGAACGGGGGGCTATGTCAATGAACTCTTCTCGTAGAAAAGCTGCCAAGCTACCCACATGCCATGGTCTGCGACCATCTCGGTTCTGCCCGAAAAGAACATCTTACGATAAACAAACGCGATCACTCATTAAAATCTTAAATCTTTTATGACATGCAACTAACCAACTTCGCATTCATGGCCTCCAGGCAAAATTACCTAGATGCCCAGCGTGCCAGCTTCAAATCCTCATCGAGGATCGGGGCAGCCACCCGGATGGATCATTCCTCGGACGATGTCGCAGCCATTTCACAGGCAGGTAAGATAAAATCGGACATGTTGTCTAAAAAGTCTTACATGCAGAATCTCCATTCCGCCCGCAGTTATTTGAAATTTCAGGAAGCGGGATACCAAAAAGTTTTTTCGATTTACCAAAGAATGGAAGAATTATCCAGCGAGTCACTCTTACAATCCAATGATGCTCAGAATCCGGCAAACAAAGAGTTTGATGAATTAAAAAAACAATTGGTGGATATCAAAAACTCGAAAATGAATGGAATTTCAATTTTTGATCCGGTGGCAACCTGTGGAGACATTGTCGACTTAGAGGTCGAAGGATCCGCACTTGATTATACATCGAGAGACCCAGCTGTAAGCCATACTGTACGCGGTATTTCTGCTGATGTAGGAGCATACGGGGGAACTCTTGCTTTTAATGTAAATTCCGGGACAGCCGGCGAGATATACCGAGTTTTTATGGGTAATAAGGAGATTTTCAGTACAGGTCCGTCATTCCAGGGAAGTGATCCGACTAAAACTGTAATAAACGATTATACCCAATGGACCAACGGGACTACCATAAGAAAAAATAACGGCGTGGTTTATAATGGAGAGATTTATGTCAATAAATCGGGTGTCGATATTCCAATTAATAACGGCACAACAAAGCCAAACTTGGACTCAGTTGAAGTTGACCCTGATCCTAACCGTGACTACAGTGAAGTACTTCAAGCAAATGGTCAATATGGCCGAGACCTTTCAACAGAAGGTCCCTTATGGCAAAACGGGAATACAATCCGAAATGGAAAAGGAGTAACCCAATGGAGGACTGCTTTATGAAAATATAAGTGGTACTGATTTTACAATCGCTAATTCGAGCATTAAACCCCATTTGGATCCAACAAACTGGAGTAATGTCGCATGGCTTAACACCGACACACAAGAAACAAATCTAGACACCAACAATTCCCTCCAATCAGCCGGTTGGGGGAATGATTCCTGGAGAACTTCCGGATCTGCCGGCAACGGGGACCCGGATAAGATTACGCTTGAGTTTGGACCAGGAGTAGAAACCACTTATTCTATTGAGTTAGGAAGTTCTAATAACGCGGTAAGTTTTAACACCGGAGCTGCACCCCAAAGTAATCTCTCCACAGCAGGTGGTGTCATCAGAACCAATGATCTTGGTCAAAATTCAGCTGAGACTGTATTATCGATTCATGTGGAAACAACATCGATTGGCATCGTAGGTGATCCAATCGAATTCGTACCTAAGTTTTTTGACAAACAAATCGATATCGACACTTCCGGTAATCAAGTCGCCTTAAAGGCAGTTGGATTTGAGACTTTTGAAAACTTTTCCATCGATTCATCGAGTGATGCCAAAAAGACCTCGGATAAACTTCTTGGCATGGGTGACATGATGGGAGAAATTGAATGTATCGGGGGGAACTGGCTCCCCAAAATTGCATCGGCAATCAATCGAATTGACTCCGAGATTCTGGCTGCGGAATCGAATACACTCAGTAATGAAATCGCACTGGGGAGAATTGTCGGATCCGATATGGCCCTTGAGACAACCAATCATGCCAAGCAGATGCTCAAAATGGATATGGCTGCTTTTGTTATGAGTAACACGACCAGGATCAATGATGTCCTTGCCCCTTTAACCATGGACCACCATCGGAGTGAACTGATGAGGGGGGACGCTCTTTTATAACTTCTTTTTAAAACCTTTAACCAATTGTAACATTTTAATCATAAGGAACAGATTTCACTCGATGATGAGTGCCCGCCTAAAACGAGTTTCACCTTGCCCGATTTACAAGGCAAAACTGGGTACATTCATTCATCGAAAAATAACATTTTTTATTACTACTACTATAAAAAGCATGCAAAGCTCTTTCCTTGGCCGGGAATCTTTGCTCCTTCGAAAAAATCGCACATGGCATCTGTTAAATCGGATGAATGGTACGGTTGTTCATTGGCCAGGTTCTTGCGACCGTTCGCAGGAGCCTGGCACATGAACTTAATTCACACTTTAGAATTTTCGTAACTATCAACATTAACCTACAAATCAGGAGGACCTAAAGAGAAGCTCAACGAACTAGAATTATAAAGAACTGAGATAGAAAATGCTATCAATGTTCTCATAAGTCACACATCATTTGTTGTGCCAAATTATATTATTTTATAATTATTATTTCCGACAACAGGAGGTTGTCGCCATACGATCACGGACGATCCCATATATAAATACTTACTGTAGTATACCATACCCTAATTGTACCATAATTTATGTGTAAATTCTTAGTCTAGGCTAATACCACTTCAGTGTTCTTCCAAACCTTGGGGATTATTGTTCAAGCATTAATTACATAATCATTCGTTGTACTCTCTGTATCGGTTTAGCTTTGTCTCATTTACCTATTTTAGGCATTTAAAACTGGCTATTCGTATCCTCCGTTCAGGAAATGCACTCTATTTTACTCATGAAAACAAAAAGTCCACTTAAATTTGTACAAATTACACTATTTTGCATTTATTTGCGGATATATACTTTCAATTTAAAACTTTACTAAACCTTTTATTCACGGGACTCTTCACCCATTTATCCATTGAGGAGACAAGCGACAGGAGGTTGCTTGTATTAAACACACATCAAGGAGGATGTAATTATGCCACTAAATATAAATACAAATACAGCCGCTTCTTCAGCGAGCTACTACCTATCCCAAAATAACGCTGCTCTACAAAAGAGCCTTACCCGTCTATCTAGCGGAAAACGCATAACTCAGCCAGCAGATGATGCGGGAGGTCTTGCAGTTTCGATGAAGTTAAGCGGTACAATAAGTAGGCTCTCTGGGGTTGAGAAAAATATTGATAACGCCATTTCATTTCTTCAGGTACAGGATGGTGTTCTTAACTCAGCGGTCAAATTATGGACAGAATGGCAGAGCTCAAAGCTCTTAGCCAAGATGTCCTTAAAAACAGCTCAGATATAGAAAACTATAACGCTGAATTCAAAAATCTGCAGGTACAACTGTTCCAAATGAGTGAGACCAAGTTCAATGGTGTAAGCTTATTTGGTGCGGGTGCATCTGCAGTATTTGGGGGTACTGTTGTGCAAGATGTCACTGTGAGTATCTTTACCAGTGCAACTGGTGAAAGCGGTTCATTAGTTAGTATAAACAAATCCATGCTGTTGTCCGCACTTACGATTCAGTCGGGAGACACGGATTTATCTTCTGTTTCTCACACAAGTGCCACGAATGCAGGACC
>JBJLCO010000021.1:0-10229 GCA_045567635.1 Opitutales bacterium
GGTTCGCAAATTCTCTTGCTGCTCTGATCACTAGGGGGTCATTCATAAGCGTTAGTGACTGAGCAGGTACATTTGTAACATCACGCCTGCCCTTGGTTGAGGAGGGAACGGGGGCATCAAAAACAGATAAGAAGGGGTCTAAGGAATTCCGCTTCATTTGTCTGTAAACCGATCTTCTTAGACTGCTGGAGGGTTCGGAGTTTCCTTCAGCTACCCTGTCTAATCTGATTCTACCCGAAAGCGAAAGCATGGAATCATGAATAGCTTCGGCTTCCAACCTTCGAAGATTAGCATGAGAAAGTAGTAAGTTATTTGGATCGCTCTGTTGTGCTTTAGCAGATGGTTTTGAAGATGCCCGAAATGCTTTGGTTGTAACAAGAAACTTAATCATGCTTTTAACAGACCATCCATCTTCCCTAAATTTGGTGGCGAGGAAATCTAGGAGTTCCGGGTGTGAAGGTTTTTCTCCCAATCTGCCGAAGTTGTCTGGGGTTCTGACAATTCCGTGGCCAAATAAATGGTGCCAAATCCGATTTACCATAACCCGGGATGTAAAAGGGTTATCTTTCCGCAATAGATCTTCCGCGAATTCTAATCTGCCAATGGAGTCATTGGGGTAGGGGGTAGGATCAATCGCCTCCAAAAATCTTCGAGGTACTTTATGTGCCGGTTTCTTGTGGTTTCCTCTTTCGAATAACGCTTGTTCAAAAGGTTCTCCGTCCAGTACTCCTGGAGCCAGGCGTGGTGCATTGATCAGGGATTCAAATTTACGATATTCTAAAACGGAATTTTTACTGGTTGGTACTTCTTTTGGGGAATTGGGAAGTATGTCTTGTTTGATCAATGAGTTAAGAATTCTAGCTTGAGCATCTGTTATGGAATTATTTTTCCAAGCCTTGATTGCATCCTTACTTACCTCTGCATAGATAATTGCTAACTCTTGTGAGTTTTTTGGGGGTAAAGAAGCGGTAAATAAGGGAGAGAGAATTTCAGATACCTCATCTTTTGGGGTAGATTCATCATGGGAGGCATAAAAAGCTTCGGTTACGCCAAACCAAGAGCGTTCCGTATTTCCGGCTTCAACTGGGTGGTCACGGTTGGTGGTCACTTCGAGGTATCCCGTTTCTCCTGCCCAATAGTCCGTCTTAAAGCGGAGCCATTTCTCTGCAGTTGGTTCAGGGGAGGACTTTGGGTATACAGTTCCTCTTCTCGGATAATTCCATACTGAGTACCGAACGGTGGCAGACTTATCCCCGATAACACGAATCCAAAGATTTCCTTTTTCAAATTTGAACCGCGGAGAAGAAAGCGTTCCATTTTGCTTGGTGCTTAACAGATGAGTGAAAACTCCAGCAGGCATGATATTATGTATTATTTCTTCGCCCTTAAAATTGAGCGAGAATTGTCCCGCTTTTGATGAATGTTCATTCAGTCCGGTTCCACTCTTCTTCCATTTTTCGTAAGTCTCCTGTATTCCAAGGTTCCAATAATTCTCGTTTGAATTTTGGCGACGCGAAACAAGCCGGTTTTCGCTTTCTTCAACCTGCTTTTTTAATCGCTGCCACTCCTTTGAGAATTCTTGATCTTTAAGAGAATTAAGTTTTTTCCATGGTATTAGAAAGTCCAGAGTTTCATCGGACGGTGCTGATTTTTTATTACTATTTTTTAATTCATGTTCGATATCGATTTTCATCCATGATTGTACGAGTTCGTTCTTAATCTTCTGTTTTAGAGAGGTGAGATCATTGTTGTATTGGTTGATGACCGAAGGATCATCGATGACTTTCTGGGCAGGCCGACCGTTGGAAAGAATACCAAATAAAGCATAATAATCGTCCTGACTGATTGCATCGAACTTATGATGGTGGCAACGAGCACACGATACGGTCAGACCGAGGAAGGTCTTGGTCACGGTATCAATTTGGTCGTCAGTAAAACGTACATGCTCATCCAATGCATCCGTGGGGGCAAAGCCATGGAGGACAAAGCGAAGCTGCGCTGTTCCAATGGCAGATTCATTAATCGCAAGTGCATTATTAATCCTTGGTTTTTCGATTAGATCACCGGCAACGTGCTCAAGTACAAGCTGGTCAAAACTGACATCTTCGTTAAGTGCCCGAATCAGGTAATTACGATAGCGAAATGCATTTGGAATCTTAGGGTCCCCCTCGCTACCATGGGAGTCTGCATACCGAACCCAGTCCATCCAATGTCTTGCCCATCTTTCTCCAAACTGAGGGCTGTTCAACATTTCATCACTGAATTCATTCACGGCTTGTTGAATGCTTTCAGCAGATGTATCAGCAAAACGATTTTGCTGTTCAATAGACGGGGGGAGCCCAGTCAATGCATAGGATAATCTTCTCAGGATTGATAATGTTTCCGCATTTTCGTTTGGTTTGAGTCCCGCTGCTAATATCTTTTTATCAAGAAACTGATCCACTGGATGTGCATTATTTACTGGGGGAGTTTTAACTTTACGAATGGGTTGAAAACTCCACCATAATTTTCTTTTCTCGCGAATCTTTTCCCATGAGGTTTCTTTGGCAAATTCTTCTGCAGTTGGCGGTTTTTCTCTTGGGTCATAGGCACCATTAGAAATCCATTTTTCAAAATCCATAATTATTGAATCAGCAAGCTTCGGTCCTCCTTTAGGCATTTTTAGGTTATTTATTTCGTGCCTCATTACTTGAAGAAGTAAGCTTTCTTCAGGATTTTTTAACGAGAGTGAAGGACCTCTGTTTCCCCCCCTTACCATTCCCCCCTTAAAATCTAAAACCAATCCGGATTTTGACTTATTTATGCTGTTGTGGCATTCGTAACAGTTCTCTGCAAGCACGGGGCGTATACGGGATTCAAAAAATTCAGCCTGATCAAACGCACTGAGTTCAAAGTAGCTCAATGTAATTATAACCAGGGTATAGAAAATTTGTTTCACACCGTTAGAATTCCAATAATGGGGTTATTGTCAAATATGGAAGTATTCTATCTTTGAAAAATGTTGAGACAAGTTAGTAAGTCTTATGAATTGACTCAGTGAGTGCTCGGTATCTTAAGATATGTTATGAATAAATTAGCTGTGGTTGCAACGAATGCATGTGGGTGGCCAAATCTGACCAAGCTCAAGAATGGTCAGGTTCTGTGTACTTATTTTAACGCACCCAGTCACGGGCTAATGGAGGGGGACTTGGTTTGTTCTATCAGTGACCGTAAAGGTCAGAACTGGAAAAAGCTTTCAATTGTGGCCAAAAGACCAAAAGGTGGGAATCGGATGCATTTGGCAGTTGGGCTTGCTCATAATGGAGACATTCTTTGTTTTAGTAGTGGATTTTTTGTCAAAGATGAAAAATTTGTCGGATTCTCGGGTCATTGGTTATCAAGGTCAAATGATCGTGGTAAGTCTTGGAAATCTGAACCTAATCCTTTGGTTCCCAAAGGAATTGAATCAACGATTCCATTTGGTCGCATCCTTCAGCTTGGTTCGAGCGAATTAGTCTATTCATGCTATCGTTCTCAAGGGAATGGTAATCCAAGCGAAACCTGGATGGTATTATCTAATGATGATGGACAAACTTGGACACGGAGGTCAAAATTTGGCTCCGATGATTCGAATGAAGCCACATTATGTAATCTGGGAGGAGGACGATTACTGGCCGCAACCCGAACTCATATCGATCATCATGTAAAACTTTGCGAACTCACGAAGGCTGGAAAAAGGTGGAAAGAAAAGTTTCCGCTTACCTTGCCCATGCAACACCCTGCAGATTTGACTGCCCTTTCTGACAAATGCTTGTTGTTGACCTACGGAATCCGTAATCGCGGTCTTATGGGCATAGGTGTACGATTAAGTATTGATGCTGGGAAAACCTGGAGACCTCCTTGGGTAATTCATCAATTTGGAAACAATGCTAAAGATATTGGATACCCATCCACAATCAGTTTGGATAAAAAGGGTAACCTTCTTACAGCCTTTTACACTGATTACGAACCATCTCTTAAAACTAAGCCAAATCGATATCGAGTACTTGCCAAGATATGGTCATTGAAAGATTGGCTGCATCCTAGTATTGTGGATTCAATATCGGATGGAAAACAGTTAAAAATTTAGTTCAGGATTTCTTTCTGAATTTTTCTATGTAGTCCTCTCGAATAGACATATCGCTATCATCCTCATAGGTCTTTTGTAATTTTTTGAGTTTTTGCTTGAGCTTGTTTTGTAATTTCAGGGTCTCTTTTTTACCGTAGAGATTGGAAAGTTCATCAGGATCATCTTTGAGATCGTACATTTCCCATTCTTCTTTGAATTGATAGAAGTGCATGAGCTTGTGCCTTTTGGTACGAATGCCATAATGGCGCGGAATCATGTGGACGCTTGGATATTCATAATAATGATAGTATATCTCGTTCCTCCAATTTGTAGGCTTTTCGCCCTTCATTAAAGGTACAAGAGAAAGACCCTGCATATCCTTAGGTTGAGGAGCGCCGGCAATTTCAAGAAACGTTTGAGCATAATCCAAGTTCTGTACCAATTCCGTTTCACGACTGCCCGGTTTGATGACACCTGGCCATTTGACAATCAGGGGCATTTTTAATGATTCTTCGTACATCCATCTTTTATCGTACCATCCATGATCACCAATATAGAATCCTTGGTCTGAGGAGTAGATCACGATGGTATTTTTATCGAGCCCAAGTTTAGTAAGTTCCTTTTGGAGGCGATCTATACTTTCATCCACCCCTTTGACGCACCTAAGGTAATTTTTGGCATATCTTTGGAACTTCCAGCGGACAAGATCTTTCCCGGAAAGTTTGGCCTTGTGCAATGCTGCATCTTTTGGTGCATAATGTGCCCGCCACGCCTTAAGTTGATCGGAGCTCATTCTTTTCATGTTGTGCCAAGCCGACCGATCTTGTCTTAATTGAGAAGGAGGTTGATTAAATTCTGGTGTCAAATCTACGAACAGATCGTAATTTAAATCCATATGCCGATCGATTTCAAGTTCCTGTAGCCTTGCCCCTGGAGCGTTGTCTTTCCATTCATCAAAAAGGGTGGGAGGTTCTGGAATTTCAATATCGTCGTAGAGAGACAAATGCCTGAGGGCCGGCATCCAATTCCGGTGAGGAGCTTTATGCTGAACCATAAGCATAAAAGGTTCTTCTTCGGATCTCTTTTGATTGAGCCATTCTACCGCCAAGTCCGTTACCACATCAGTGCAATACCCGTCTATGCGTTTTTTTCCATCTGGGAAAATCATGTCCGGATTATAATACAAACCCTGCCCAGGAAGGACTGCCCAGTCATCATATCCTAAAGGTTTTCCCTTAAGATGGCTTTTTCCATAAATTGCCGTCTGATATCCTGCTTTTTGCAGTAGTTTTGGAAAAGTTTGCTGGTTCCAATCAAAAGTATTGCCGTTATTCATGAAACCATTTTTATGGCTGTGTTTTCCTGTTTGAATGACCGCACGGCTCGGCCCGCAGATTGAGTTTGTACAGAAACTGTTTACAAAAACCATCCCGTCTCGAGCGAGTTTATCGATGACCGGTGTTGGATTAACTGATTTTAACCATCCATTGTATGCACCGATTGCATGAGGTGCATGGTCATCAGAAAACACAAAAAGAATATTGGGCCTGGAATCAGTACTGTAGGCAAATTGATTAAAAACTAGATAAAAAAATAGCAGTGGTTTGAGTAAATTATTCATAATTTATTTGATTAGGATACAAAATGTAAACACTTGTATCCTCAAACTTTTTTTTCAACTGCAAAAGTTGTCTTGAATTATAAAAGACGAAAGGTGCCGTCCTCCCAAACGACACCTTTCAGGATATGCATTCCTTTAAATCTAAATATAGGGTAAATTTGGTTTTCGACAAGACTTTTTTATGTTTTATTCCAAATTTATTTAATTTCTTCATATAATGAGGTTTGAAATATAGTTTTTATTCCTTTCTTGCCTCCGGACCTCGGTAAATTTTTCTCCATTCTTCCGGCATAATCGATATGTCAGTTTGATCGGCATACTTTGTACGATTTTCATTCAGCAAAGTTTTAAGCTTTTCAATCTGTGAAGTAAAGGCATCCGAGTTGTAGAGGTTTTCATCCTCTGATGGGTCATTAATGAGGTCATAAAATTCCCATTCATCAAATTGATAAAAATGTACCAACTTATATTTCTGTGTACGGATTCCGTAGTGTTTTGCAACCATTAGTTTGCCTGGAAATTCATTGTAATGATAATATACTGCTTCCTGCCATGTGGAATTTGATTCGCCTTGCTCCAACAGATTTTGCAGGGAGACCCCCTGCATTGCATCGCTTTTTTTGATCCCTGCATAGTCCAAGATTGTGGGTGCAAGATCGAGGTTTTGTACAATAGATGAGACTTTACTAGATAAATTATTTGTCCATGGAGTCTTTATTATTAGGGGTATCCTTATTGATTCCTCATAAATCCAATTCGATCCGAACCATCCGTGTTCTCCTAAGAAACGGCCTTGATTGGATGTATAAATATAAATCGAATCAGAGGCGTTTTGCTCGGACAAAAAATCGTCGAGACGCTTAATATTTTCGTCCATCCCGCGCACGCAACGTAGATAATTTTTGATAAACCTTTGGAACTTAAATTGCATAATGTTTTCATCGGATTCAATATCTCTTAATAAAGCTTCGTTCTTCGGCCTCCAGGAAAAAGTCCATGCTGATACTTGTTCCGGAGTCATTAAATTGAGGTTTTTTTTACTGTTGGAAGCTTCTATTGAATTGGATTGATTGTTATCTATTAATTCAGACTGAAAAAACAGATCGTCCGAAAAATTCAAGTCATTATTTATGTCCATTGCCTGATATCGAGCGGGGCTCGCTTTACCGGAATGATCATCATTTAAATTTTGGGGTTCGGGCAGAAGCTTGTCATCAAATAGATTTAAATGTCGAATTGCCGGAATCCAGGGTTTGGAGGTGGCGTTAAATTGAACAAGAAGGAAAAAGGGCTTATTTTTTTCTCTTTGATCGAGCCATTGCAGAGTGAGATCCGTAATGATATCAGTAGAATGCCCTTCAATTCTTTTTTGGGCGCTTGCGCTCAGGAACTCGGGATTATATTTTTCAGCAGAATCGATAAGTATGTTCCAATAGTCAAAATGCTTAGGTTGTGTGCCTAGATCCCATCTACCCAAAAGTGCAGTTAGATACCCTGCCTTCTGTAAAAGTTGCGGTAACGATTCCTGTGAAGTGTTAAATTTATTTCCATTTTGGATGAAGCCATTTATATGTGAATGTTTTCCGGTTAGCAGAACCGCACCGCTTGGCCCTGAGCTTGCATTTGTACAAAAGGCATGCGTAAAAAGAACGCTATTTTGAATAATTTTATCTATATTGGGAGTAGGGTTGACTTCGGCAAGATATCTTTTGTACGCACCCACGGCGCTGATGGGGTGGCTATCTGATACGACTACTATAAAGTTTGGTTTCTCGTTTCCAAAGACTGAATGAGAGAACAATAAAATACAGAATTTCATAAAAATTAAATGGTATCCTAAAATCTTCACCCCCCTGTATTGAAATTGTTTGAAAAAAGATGCGAGTAAATAAAATTTCATTCTCTACAATTATCTTGCACATAAAGTGCTTGATCATCGGATTCTGTTCTTCGATCAAATCGAATGTTAATATTATTTCGTCTTTCCCTCGTTTTTGAGATTGATAATCATGCTTTTTGATTACTAAGCGTCATTGATTGTGTTTCTCCAATTTTCTGACTGTTCACCTTATCCCGGGATTGAAGTTTAATGTTTGAAGATTTGCAGTGGTGACTCTAATGTAGGTCAAATGTGTGGAATTGTTGGATATTTAGGTAATGGAGTCGCCCAGGAATCTTTGGTTGATGGTCTGAGAAGATTAGAGTATCGCGGGTATGATTCCGCGGGCGTTGCTTTTCACGAGGGCGATCAGTTTTCTCTCGCCCGAGAAACAGGACGAGTTAACAATTTAGCCGAGGCACTCAGGGATTCGAGTTCCACATCCTCGTTAGGAATTGCCCATACTCGCTGGGCAACCCATGGAGCAGTAACAGTTTCCAACACGCATCCCCATGTTAGCCAAGACCGGAAGTTTGTAATGGTGCATAATGGAGTGATTGAGAATTTTGCTACTTTAAAAAAATTTTTAACAAGTAAAGGAATCGAATTCGCTTCTCAAACTGATTCTGAAGTTCTTTGTAATCTTATTGCATATCATTATTCAGAACTCGAAGATGGGGAAGATCGTTTCATTGAGGCAGTTCGGCTATCCTTGGCGAAATGCAGGGGTGCGTATGGCATTGCCATTCTATGCATCGATTATCCGGACACGATGATTGGGGCTAGACGTGGGTCGCCCTTGGTGGTTGGTTTGGGAGAGGATGCAAATTTTATTGCAAGTGATGCATCCGCATTTGTGGGGCGGGCCAAGGAGGCAGTATTTCTAAATGACGGTGAATTAGCGATTTTAAAAGGAAACGATTTTCGAATTACCACTCTTGAAGGGCGGGATGCGCAAGCAGTTGCACATCCTCTTGACCAAATTCTCGAGGAAGTTGAACTTGGAGACTTCGATTCCTACATGGAAAAAGAGATTTATGAACAACCCACTGCCCTGAAAAATACCCTGCGTGGTCGATTTGGGGACGATGGAACGACGGCAAAACTTGGTGGATTAGAAGGACATGAAGATGAGTTGCGAAATCTTGACCGAATTATTTTTGTTGCCTGCGGGACTGCTCGTCATGCCTGCATGGTTGGAGAATATTTAATTGAGAGGTTAGCCCGGGTGCCGGTTGAGGTTGAGCATGCCTCTGAATTTCGATACCGAAACTCTCCAAAAGCGGGTAATTCTTTGGTTATTGCAGTGAGTCAATCGGGTGAGACTCTTGATACTCTGGAAGCAGTGCGTGAAGCAAAAACCAAAGGTCTTTTAACACTGGGAATTACCAATGTGGTAGGATCTTCACTTGCCCGCGAAACTGATGGTGGAGTTTATCAGCGGGTCGGACCTGAAATCGGTGTCGCATCGACAAAAGCTTTCTCTTCGCAGGCTTGTCTTTGTGCGATGCTTGGTTTGGCGCTTGGCAGAATGCGTGATCTCTCACCAACCGATGGACAGTCCATTGTCGAGGGATTGAATAGCCTGCCAGAATTAGTCGAAGAAGTATTACAAAAAGGCGATCAAATTAAAGAACTTGCATTCAAGTATTCAAAAGCTGAGCACTTGCTTTTTCTTGGCCGTCAAAGTCTTTACCCAGTTGCACTGGAGGGTGCTCTTAAACTAAAAGAGATATCGTATGCTCACGCAGAAGGATACCCAGCAGCTGAATTAAAACATGGCCCAATCGCCTTGATTACTCCTGAATGTCCTTCTGTCTTCATTATCGAAGGTACTGAACTTTCAGCCAAGACGATCGCGAATATGCAAGAGGTGAAAGCGAGAAAAGGCCCTGTGCTTGCGATTGCACCGGAAGATATCGAAATTCCGGCTGAAGCCGCGGATGATATTTTTCGATTACCGGTTGCCCATGAGGTAATTCGTCCGATTCTTGCCAACTTACCACTCCAGTTATTTGCCTACCACTTTGCACGTATTCGGGGTCTGGATGTTGATAAACCCAGAAACTTGGCCAAGTCAGTTACTGTTGAGTAGTTTACTTGTAATTTAATTAGGGTAATTAGCCTGCAATTCACTTATTTTATTTTCAACAATTTGAAGCTCGAACGAACTACTACTTCAGTTTGATTACCTTTAAAATCTACCCATATTGTGTCAGGTAGAGATCTCAATTAAATCTCACCTGCATCACGAGACACTCACAGGATAAGCTTCTTCCTCCTTTGTGATGAGGATTTATCTATATTCTAGCTAGCGAATTTAATTTAAAATTAACATGCTGAAAGTCGTAGGCTCCCCTGAAGATCTCAATGATTTTACTTATAAGTGGTTGGTTCCTTTGCTGGGTGAAATTTTAGTCTTTTTGTTAAAATTTCTTTGTGACGGAGTCTTGGAGTATGACGTTTATAAGCCTTTTACCTGCAAGGTATTCCATTTCCTGTAATAATAAATTCAATAATCGTGTTTTAAGAATGTTGCCATACAAACAGGTAAGGGTTTTTAGTGAACTTTATATGAGAGTCTCCCTTTCCCTTTTTTTAGTTTATTTTTTAGTGTGCTCAGTTCAGGCGGAAAAAAAGTT
>JBJLCO010000022.1:0-30093 GCA_045567635.1 Opitutales bacterium
GCAAATACATAAATTGGCTTTGTTTCCCCTTTGTTGCCGAAAAAGTAAACAATGCAAACCATAGCCAACAGGGTAAAAACAATCCCGGATGTCGCATATCTCATCGCCCCGTAGGCTTGAAATCTTCCACATAGATAGGTTGTGAAAAGTGCCAAAACAATCGACAAACTGGCCGCGGCCATAATCATCAGCGGAATACTCTCGGGCTGGAAATATTTAAGCAAAAAGGAATCCGAAGTTGCACGTGCCATCATTGAACTCTGTGCCACCATAAAATAAACTAGCACAAAATTCTAATTTTGCTGTCAACTTGGAAGAATTTCATTTAAGTGAGAACAATCTTTTGTTCGGGTAGAGTTGGGGGTAAAATACAGACAAAAATAAATATAAAGTCGGTAATTATTGATTCTTGAAAGCAAATTTTGTCAATGTAAATTTAACCACCATATGATAATAATAGATTTTCTAAATTATCTACAATCAACAATTTATCTGTTTCTCATATTTGTTTCTGGTGGAATTTGTAAATTATAAGCAACATTTTATTTTAATTGTTGAACATAAGCGGATATTTCTGATCTATAGTTTTTCACCCTACATTAAAAATATAATCAAAAATATATATGAAAAAGTGTCTTACCATTCTTGTCACGCTGCCTGTCACGCTTTCGATGGCACAACCCGCTCCGACGACGGGCGGTCCCGCTTACTCTGATCCTGCTATCAATCAGGCTCCAGCTTATGTCGATCCCGCGGCAAACCCGCTCCAAACTACGGTCCCGCACAGAAAGCTCCCCCTTATGACCCGGCGAGTAAAGCCGCTCCAAACTACGGTCCAGCTCACAAAGCTCCTCCTTACGATCCCGCAGACCAAGCCCGCTCCCAACTACGGTCCCGCACACAAGGCTCCTCCTTATGATCCCGGCGAGCCAAGCCCGCTCCCAACTACGGTCCCGCACAGACAAGGCTCCCCCTTACGACCCGGCGAGTAAAGCCGCTCCAAACTACGGTCCCGCACAGAAAGCTCCTCCTTACGACCCGGCGAGTAAAGCCGCTCCAAACTACGGTCCAGCTCACAAAGCACCTCCTTACGATCCCGCAGGCAAAGCCGCTCCAAACTATGGTCCAGCAGACAAAGCTCCTCCTTACGACCCGGCGAGTAAAGCCGCTCCAAACTACGGACCCGCTCACAAAGCACCTCCTTACGACCCGGCGAGTAAAGCCGCTCCAAACTACGGACCCGCTCACAAAGCACCTCCTTACGACCCGGCGAGTAAAGCCGCTCCAAACTACGGACCCGCTCACAAAGCACCTCCTTACGACCCGGCGAGTAAAGCCGCTCCAAACTACGGACCCGCTCACAAAGCACCTCCTTACGACCCGGCGAGTAAAGCCGCTCCCAACTACGGACCCGCTCACAAAGCACCTCCTTACGACCCGGCGAGTAAAGCGGCTCCAAACTACGGACCTGCTCACAAGGCAGCTCCTCCTTATGATCCAACTGCCAAGCCCGGTCCTGACTATGGTCCAGCACACAAAACCGGTCCTGGGTTTGATCCAGCACACAAACCGGCTCCAGGATTTGACCCAGCTCACAAACCGGCTCCAGGATTTGATCCAGCATCCAAACCGGCTCCTGAATTCGATCCGGCTCACAAGTCCGGTCCAGGCAATCCCTAATTTTAAAGTTCAAGCTTGCTGAATTCAGCAAACCAACATTTAGCCTCTCGCATCTGCGAGAGGCTTTTTTTTATATTTTCAAAATCTCTTTTTTAGAAATCCAATTACTTTGAATGGATCAACAACACCACAAAAGTCGTTATTGCCGGCACATAAAGATTATCGTTTACAATTATCCGACCAACTTTAATAGGAAAAAGTTCTAAGACGGACACCGTGCTGGATATAATCAATACCTCCACCCATGAAATATTTTTACCCCAGTAACTGATAAACATCGGTAAGTTAGGGAAAATCAAACCCGCAATAAGAACGCACAATATAAAACAGCCAACTGCCCCCTCCAAAGTTTTCTTTCCCACCTTAATCCGCCCGATCGCCTTGCCGGTAACTGCTGCAACTGCATCTCCGAGAATAAACAAAGTTAACGAAAGAAATGAGGCAACAGCTGCTGAATCACTGTGAAGTGAAAATAAACCGCAAATTAAGGAACCGCCGAGAATATATGTCGCGCCGGTCAACTGAGTATTTTCTTCTTTTCTCATCATTGAACCGAAAACTGCTGAAAACCATTTTCCAAAAACAGTACTTCGTAATCTGAACATCTCAATCAGAACTGAGAAAAGTAAAAGAGAAAGGATAACAAAAAACATAAACAAACGATCAAACTGCCAGACAAGGGGGCAATAAAAAATACTTACTGGTAAAAGTACCGCCAGACCGTGAAGTAGTTTTCGATTTACCTCTTCTTTTGTTAATTGTCCGATCATTAATAATGTACACCACGGAATCCGTGGATTTCAAAGAAAACAAAATTAGTTATCTTGAAAATCGAAAGTCCCCTGATCTTTGGTAGGTTTTCCACTCTCAGAAATTAGCTTACTGTCTTTCTTTTCTGCTTTCGCGTCTTTAATCACTTCGGTTTGTTTATCAACGGATTTCCTCAGGTTTTCTTTTTCACTTATCGTTTTCGAATTTGCATCAATTGCGTTTTTTTCACCTTCGTCTCCATCTGCTTTGGGAGCATTTACTACTCTATCGACTTTATGAGCTGTTAAGGTGCTTCCTTTCACGGATCGTCCCTGCAATTCAATCCAAGAAAAATCAAACTCAATAATTTTTTCCCGTACCCTCTTTAAATCGGGGTCAATGTGAACCAAAACCCTGCTGTTTTTATTCTCACTATCGTGCACTGAAAAATAAAAAATCCTATTTTTTGAGTGGGATTTAAATAGAGGGTATTCCTTATCTCTCGTCACACCACCAATTTTGAATTTTTTGGCGTAAAGACGACCGGATTGCCCGTCACGATAAACGATATTGTACACCTTGGGATCATCTCTTCTAAATATTGAAACCCGCATCGGGTTTTTACCAACGAACATTTTGTCCGCAATTTTCATTACTTTCATAACCCCATCTTTTCCAATTACAATCACATCATCCAAGTCGGAGCATTTTTCAATCGCTTCGTCTTTTTTCAGAGAGTATCCGGCAAAGCCGTCTTTTCGGTTGATGTATAATGTCTCACTCGCAACAACAACCTTGGATGCGACAATCTTGTCAAAGGCAATCAATTCACCTTGTTCATTTACACTGAGTTCTGTTTTCCTTTCCCTTCCCTTTCCGTACTTCTTCATTAACTCCTTGAAGTATCGAATCGTGTATTTAGTGATCTGACTGAGGTGCCCCTGTACCTCCTCAATTTCTTCTTCAATTCCCTTTATTAGTTCATCGGCACGGAAAGTATCAAATTTAGAAATCCTTTTAATTCTGATTTCTAAAAGACGAAGAATATCATCCTCCGTAATCTCACGGTGAAAAATCTTAATGTAAGGTTTTAATCCCTTATCAACTGCAGCAATTACTCCTTTCCAAGTTTCCTCTTTTTCGATATCCCGGTAAATTCTTTTCTCAATAAAGATTTTTTCAAGGGATGAAAAATGCCATTTTTCCTGTAATTCACCAAGTTTGATTTCGAGTTCCTCTTGAAGCAAATCCCGGGTAAGAAAAGCAGCTGACTTGATCAAATCATTGACTGATAAAAACTGGGGTTGATTATTTTGAATGACGCAGGCGTTAGGGGCCAGACTGACCTCACAGTCGGTGAACGCGTAAAGAGCGGGCAGGATTTCGTCCGCACCCACGGTCGAGGGTAAATGAATCAGGATTTCAACAAACTCCGCCGTGTTATCCTCAATCTTGGAAATCTTTATTTTGCTTTTATCATTTGCGGACAAAACCGAATCAATTAAACTTGTGGTGGTGGTTCCGAATGGGATCTCCGTTACTTTGAGCAGGTGCTTCTTTACTTTTTCAATACGTGCCCGTACCCGCACACGTCCTCCCCTCGCCCCTCCGTTATAATCCGTGCAATCTGCAATTCCACCCTGATGAAAATCAGGAAGCAGGTTGATTGGTTTTTTTCGTAAGGCATCAATTAAGGCATCAAGAATCTCATTGAAATTATGGGGCAGAATCTTTGTGGATAGGCCAACGGCAATTCCTTCCGCACCTTGAGCTAAGAGCAAGGGGAATTTAACCGGAAAAGTGACTGGTTCTTTATTTCTACCGTCATAGGATGATGCCCATGTGGTAACCTTGGGACTGAAGATCACTTCCAACGCAAACGGAGTGAGTCTTGCTTCAATATAGCGGGGTGCTGCCGCAGAATCCCCAGTTAAAAGATTACCCCAATTTCCCTGCATATCAATAAGCAGATCTTTCTGCCCGAGCTGAATCATCGCATCCCCAATCGATGCATCTCCATGGGGATGATATTTCATCGTGTTACCAATCACATTGGCCACTTTATTGTATCGCCCATCTTCCAACTCTTTCATCGAATGAAGAATTCTGCGCTGAACCGGTTTTAAACCATCATCAGCATGCGGAACAGCACGCTCCAAAATAACATAAGATGCATAATCCAAAAACCAGTCACCATACATGTCATCGACATAAATAGCGTCGTCCTCCATCCTGTCCTCACTTCCCTCGGTACTCAATGCCTCCGGATCAAAGCGTTTAATTTCGTTCTTGCCGTCTTTTTCTAAAAACTCGTTTTCCAGTTTCTCCTCCCCAGCTTTATCTTGCGGGTCTTTTTCTTGATCTGTCATCCGGGGGAATCTATTTGATCAAAGCTTCAAGCTGCTTCACCATCTGCCACAACTTTTTTCGGGGCGGAAGGAGCCTTACTTTTCACTTCCTCATCTTTGCCCTCTTCGTTTTCTTCGACAATATCTACATCAAACCGGAGATTACGGATGATATACTGCTGCCTCTCCGGAGTATTTTTACCCATGAAAAACTTGAGCATTTCTTTAATCGACTCATGGGCGTCGATCTTGACCGGATCCAAACGGATGTCATCGGCAATAAAATGTTTGAATTCATCCGGTGAAATTTCCCCCAATCCTTTAAAACGGGTAATTTCAGGATTTTTCCCCAAAGTTTTCATGGCTGCCTCCCTTTCCGCATCGTCATAGCAATATAAAGTGGATTTTTTATTTCGAACCCTGAACAACGGAGTTTGCAGAACAAATAAATGCCCCTGACGAATTAATTCAGGAAAGAACTGCAAAAAGAAAGTAATCAAAAGCAGGCGGATGTGCATTCCGTCTACATCAGCATCTGTCGCAATCACCACCTGATTGTAACATAGATCCTCCAGGTCTTCCTCGATTCCCAGTGCTGCCTGAATTAAATTAAACTCCTCATTTTCATACACCACCTTTCGGGTCAGACCAAAGGAGTTAAGGGGCTTGCCCTTGAGACTAAAAACGGCCTGATACTGAACATCCCTCGCTTTGGTGATTGAACCGCTTGCTGAGTCACCCTCAGTAATAAACAAGGTGCTTTTGAACCGGTTTTTGTCCTTGGTATTCAAATGAATCCGGCAGTCCCGAAGCTTTCGGTTATGAACCTTGCTTTTCTTGGCTCGCTCCCGGGCAATTTTTTGGATGCCCTTAAGTTCTTTCCTTTCCCGTTCACTACGCTGAATTTTCTGCTGAAGTGCTTCGGCAGTCTGCGGATTTCGGTGTAAGTAATTATCCAGCTTTTGCTTGAGAAAGTTACCGATAAAAGATCGAACCGTCTCACCCTCCGGTGCCATGGTAAGCGATCCCAATTTTGTCTTAGTCTGAGATTCAAAAACAGGTTCCTGTACTTTCACGCTAATCGCGGCAACCAACCCCCCCCTAATATCCGGAGCGTCAAAATTCTTCTTGGTAAACTCCCGAATGGTTTTGACCAGTCCTTCACGAAAAGCTGCCTGATGTGTGCCTCCCTGAGTGGTATGCTGTCCGTTGACAAAGGAAAAATAGTCTTCCCCGTATTGTTCAATATGGGTGAATGCCACCTCAATATCGTCTCCTTCCAAATGAATAAATGGATAGAGCGGTTCTTCGGAAAGATTTTCCTCAAGCAGATCTTTCAAGCCGTCCTTCGAGCGAAAACGCTTGCCGTTATATTTAATGGTTAAACCCCGATTGAGATAGCTGTAGTAGCGCATCATACGCTCAACAAATTCATTCCGGTATCGAAACTTCTTAAACATCTCAACATCAGGAGTAAACTGGATCAGGGTTCCATTCTCTTCGGTTGTGGACTTATTTTTCTTGTCCAAAATCTGAGGCTCACCGCAGGAATATTCAATCCTTCTGGTTTCTCCTTCGCGGAAAGAACGAATATCAAATTTGGTGGACAAAGCATTCACTGCTTTTATCCCCACCCCATTTAACCCGACCGATTTTTTAAATGCTTCCGAATCATATTTTGCTCCGGTGTTAATTTTGGAGGAACAATCAAGTAATTTTTCTAGTGGAATTCCACGACCGTGATCCCGAACCACTACATTTTGCCCATCGCACTCAATATCAATTTGCTTCCCATAGCCCATGACAAATTCGTCAATACAATTATCCAAGACTTCCTTGAGAAGTACATAGATTCCATCATCATCCGATGACCCATCACCCAACTTGCCTATGTACATTCCCGGGCGAAGCCGTATATGCTCTTTCCAGTCGAGCGATTTTATACTGTCTGCTGTATAATTATGTTCCGCCATTAATTCCTTTCTCCATCACACTCCTTTATTATATGAGAATAAGATTTGCCTTTGTCCACAGGAAAAATGCATTCTATATAATTTTATTCCAAAACAGGCATATATTTTTATGATTAATGATTATATACTCGCACTTAAACAGCTCGGTGACCCTCGTTTGTGGAAGCCAGTTATTTGGGCCACAATTTTCTCCCTCTTCACCCTTTTACTCCTTGTTTTTCTAAGCACGGGGGTGACGGGATTGATATTTGATTTTATTTTTTCTTATTTTGATTCCTATGAAAAAGATTCCTGGTTACGAATCGGTGTACAATCCATTGCGTTCGTCTTCCTTTTTTTGCTTGGCTTCTTCTTTTTTGGATCGTTGCAGGCTGCATTCCTCGGTCTTTACATTGACGATGTGATTGACGCAGTCCACAGCAAACACTACCCAACGACTAGCCTGCGACCTCCTCCAAAAGTGATGACTTCAATCATAATTTCAGTTCGATTAGTCGGCCTTAGCTTTTTAGTCAATTTTTTAGCAGCACCCCTTTTTTTTCTTGGGTGGTTTTTTCCTCCACTTGGTATAGCAATGCAGGTAATAGTGAACGGTTTTTTGTTAGGCAGGGAATATAAAACAGTCTTGCGGGAAAGATTAAGCGAAGAAAATTATAAACCTTCCCAATCTTTCACTCAGCACGGTGCAATAGGTTCCGCCTTATTCATGGTACCCGGTCTGAATTTCGTTGCCCCACTTCTCATCTGCGTATCCATCCAACATGCAATGATGAAGCAAAAAAACTAGTGCCAAGATTATTTAATGGTGTGTATTCTACGAGAAGGCAAGATACGGGAATGATGCAACCGTGCAACTTGCCACATAAATGTTCCGGATGATCGACCGTACGAATTATGGGTTGCATTAGCCAAATATCGAAGAGTTTCCTCAGTGGGTCCCTCCGTTAATTCCAAAAAGATTCCCACATATAAATTTGCATGAAATAGTACACGGACTTCATGAGCCGGTGGAAAACCCGCTGCCTTGATCTTCTGAAATACTTCGAATGGTTTAATTTTCCCTTTGAACATTTCATACAACCAAGGATAAGGGGGGCGGTCATCATGATTGTAAGAGAGCAAGCCTTCCCTGGCCTTCTCCAATCCACTCTCCTGAAACTGAGACATGAACCGCCAAATTCCATTTTCGCGGTCAACATCATCATACTGATGGTATATCTCAAATTGACGGGCCGCTTTCCCAAACTCTGAAAGATAAAAATACACGATGCCCAGTCGCCAATGGGAAATTTCGAGTTCAGGTTTCAACTCAATCATTTTCTCGTAATCATTCTTTGCTCCTAAAAAATCTCCTAGAAATAAACGGGCATCCCCACGACTGGAGTAGGCAGAAAGATCAGCCGGATTTGTGAGAATTCTGAAACCGCTTTTCTGTGCTAGTTTGGAGTATCTTGTCTCAATTAGTAAGAGTTCCTCCGCTGAAAGAGGACCAGCAACAGAAGCGAATAAAAATTCACCAATTGAAAAAGAGAGAAAAAATAAAACAAGTGGACGGAAGATCATTCCGAAAACTCATTCTTGAAACGGGTTCCTTTAACCGATCCGTTTTCATCCCATTCCTCAATTAAACCAATTCCTTTTCCATCGACCATCTTTGTACGGGACTTCATTTCGCCATTATCATGAAAATCTACTGCTGCCCCACTGTAAGGAATTCCCTGGTCAATTTTATACCAAAGCCCGTCCTTGCGAAACTCGAGTTCTTTGGTTAGGTCCGCTTGAGGAAGAGTACTCATATTATTCTCCCTATTCTCAGGAACAGTAAGACTCGCGGTGGAGCACTGAGAAGGAAGCCAAACGATTGTAATGCCAATTAAAAAAATTGTTCCAATCCACCAATATGCAACCGGAGATAAAAATCGGGGGCGGCGATATTCTGCCGGGTCCGGAAGGTCGGGGAATTTTTCTTCAGTCATTACACAAAAAGTAAAGTCAAGATTGCCCTAGTGAAGCAAGGCATAAAGAAAAACATTCATTCCCAATCTCGAATAAAAGGCATGAGCATAATTACTGATTTCTTCACCCGAATAGTATTTGAATATTCTCCACTTACCATTTGGTTCCTGAACCCAAAGGGGGCGTTGTCCATTTTCCGAATAAATAATGTCTTTCAATCCATCCTCCCGCGTTACCTCATAAGTACCACCGGAAAAAGAGGCTAACTTCAGATTCTGATCAAAATTTTCAGCTGATTCACGGATCCGAAATGCAATCGGAGGGATCCAGGCACCGAACTCGTCTCTCCCCCACCCCATCGCACAGATGGGAGAGGCCACACATGCCAAACGGCCCTTGACCTTAATACCGACAAAGGAATAGGTCGCCTGTGGCCACTTTTCCCGCTCCACAAAAGATAGTACTGTTTCAGGGAGCCTTTTTTGAGAGGCTTGAATCTTTAAATCCGCATTCTTGGGCAAACCACGAAAGAATGTCCTGAATAAGTCGTGGTCCCGGGCCAAAGGAATGAAGGTTTTCTCGGGAAAAATTAGAGAAAAAAGATCTTTTACCTCCGGTCTTTCCTCCCATGCCGCATAACTGTGCCCCAAATCAGCCCCCAAAAAGGAAGCCTTAATGCCGGCATCCAGATAAACGAATCCCCCCTGTTCCATATACCGCCTGAGGGCGTCCCTCTCCTCCAGGGGAAACTCCAAATTAGGCTGCTCATCGCAATTAACATAAAGAATGGGGTTTTCCATCAATCGCTCATCTGTGAGGCGATTAATAAAGAGAGGATCGGTGTCAAAACGACCGTTGGTTTGCTCGTTCATCATTTTGAGCAAACTCGGTAGTGCATCCGGATACCGTTGAGATGAATTCTCCTGTCGTACTAACTGCACAATACGAACGCTTCCCTCTTTTCCTAGAGTTGATTCCTGCCCGGAAGAAACCGTGTGCGATAAAATAATGGAAATCGAAATAGTAATTAATAATCTCATGGTTGAACACCTTTCCTTCTTAGCTCATTTTGAATCAGATTTGAAATACGGCTTTGTGGATTTTTGGAAACATATTTGATTAACTCCGGTATGCCCTCTGTTTGATCTTCCAATAAACCATCCATCGCGGCCCGTTGAATCACATAATTATCATCCAACAGGGATCGGCTCATTACTTTTAACCACCCCGGGACCCGCCTTGCGGAGATCGCACGGATAGTCGAGGATCGAACGATTGTGTCCTCGTCGATCAGCAAATCGAAACCGAGCGCTTCCACAGCTTCCTGTTTCGCGTTTAGAAGTGACTGGGCGGCAAAAATCCTCACATCTGAGTATTGACTATCGACCAAAAAACCCAACTCCGCCTCATTTAAATCTGAAGTTCGTCCACGCAGGGAATTCAAAACTCCCTGCCTTACCTGCTTGTCGGGGTCCTTGATGACCGGGAGCCATTTTGAACTGTCGTTCCAGCCGTTACTCAGGCTGATGAATCTCTGCCATGCGATCGCACGGATCTTTGAACTGCTATGTTCGGTAAGGGCAAGATAAACACCCACCCCGTCCACTCCCAGTGCCGAAACGGTGTAGAGTATAGTGGTAACCTGAGTGGACAGTCCGTTGACTGACAATAAGTAATTCTTAATGTTTTCAATCACACTCGCCGGCACCCGCTCACCAAATCTCGCCAGTTCAACTGCAGCCATTGATAACACCTCGGGATCCGGATCCTGCGTCATTCCTCTCAAAATCCCGCGGTACCCGGAATGATAACGGTTAGCATCCCGCGCCACCGTCACCACTTTTAAACGAATACCTTTCTCAGGATGAGTCGATAATTCCTTAACCCGTTCAACAATTCTCAATTGGGATGCATTCGACGAAATTCTTTCCAGCGCAGTAAGCAGAACCCCGGAATCGGAATCAGATAAAAGCTTCTCGAGTGTGGACAATGGCAGGGGAACTCGTAAGTAAGTATGATACTTGAGAATATTTTGACGAACGATTGCATCTTCATCCAGAAAGGCATCCTGTGTCATCTTCAATAAATCGGGACGCAGACTCGAAGGCACCGAACGGAAAACCTTTCTTCCGTTAATCTCCACAATTTCCATCCCGCTCCTCATCATACCGGACATGATTCTTGGAATCATGGCGGAAGTTTCACGGCGCACTTCAACATCATTGTCCCCCAGCTTGGAATAAATTTTCTCGATCAATGATCTGTCCGATATATAAAACCCACTTGAGGCATGCTCCGCCAGGGACACCATGACCGCCCGGCGCACGAGCGCACTCTGGTCATCCAAAGCCCCAATCAGAAAAATTGAGGACTGACTGGATTGGTACTTCCCTAAAAGCTTGGCCGCTCCGACCCTTCTTCCCTCTTCGCTGTGGGTTAAATCTTTACCGGCTCGGGCAACCGTCTCTGCTGTACTCGAACGAACGGGAGAGACTGGAATAATCGAAGAATTCCCGTCTCCTGAAGAATTAAGGTCCCCAGATTGCGTACCTATTTCATTTGCGAGAGACGGAACCTGACTCCTTAACACCAGTGCCGATGTGAAAAAAAGAAATAAACAAACTTTCAAAGTCATCTTAAACCAGCCTGTCTTCTGACAATCCATTCGCCTCCAGCAAAGAGAAATAGCAAAATAAATATAGCCCACATATTCGCCAAATTATGCCGCTTTCGCACCGAGGGGAGATCCTCGGCAAATGTGGGAGTCCATTCATCACTCATCTCTTCAATCGGGAAATACTGCCCACCAGTCAATTTCGCCAGCATCTCCAACTCCAACCGGGCAAACGAAACATCCACTGCTTCCTCACCGGACTCGGAAACACGCAAGTAATTCTCACGCTCCAAAGTTTCTCCATCAGGAAATTTCAAAGTGTATTTCACCTGATATGCTCCCGCCAACACAGGTCGAAAAGAACCCGCGTACTTACCAGCCACGGAACCTTCGGGATAAAGTTGTACCAACTGTTCAAAATCATCCGGGCCTTCAATTCTTGCCTCAACCAGGGCGTCCATCGAAGGCTCAAAATCAGCACCCAATGCTTCGACCTGCAGGGGGGCATCTGCACCGCGTAGAAATGGTTTTTCGGATTTCCCCGTTTTTAAACGGTCTTCCCCTCCGGTTCCCAGCCATTGTACCAGTGCCTGCCAAAAGTTTCGGAATTCTTTGGCCCCGTCCTCATTATTCATCGATCTCCTCCAATCACTGGGTGAGCCCCAATACCCCACTTTGCCCGCACCATAAGCCTGAACGGTCAGCACCGGATTTCCATTTGCCCGAGAAAGCACCACCCCACGGGCAGCCGGGTTTTGCTCTTTCACAAAAAAGCCGGGTAGTCTTTTGGGCAGAAAAGGTTTCATCTTGGCCACTTCATCAGTAGGGCCGAAAAGCGGTTCCTCCAATGTCACAAGGGACAGGTTTTGCTTGGCAAAAACTCGTTCCACTTCTTTGGCGGGAACAATCCCGCCAAGTTTCTCACGGGCTTTCCCGAGCGGACCAAAAAGAAGCAGACCGCCTCCCTTTTTTTGAACAAAATCCTTGAGTGAATCAACCAGGCTTTGATTTAAATCATGCAAAACCGGTGTATCCATGAGGATGGCATCGTAATTCATCCAAAAGGAAGGATCCTGGGGATATTCAGGTTTCATTTCTTCACCAAATGCATGAAATACTTTCGGACTCATTCGAATGAGGGCACGAAAATCAAAACGCTCCTCATTCACGAGAACCCTCTTAACAAATGGAAAAAGGGGCTGTATACGATTGGACAGATAAAGCGTGGTAAACTGATCTGGGGCTTGCACAACGACAAGCAGAGAGTCCGAGTCATTGGAAGGGTCAGCGTCGCCCAATGGAGCGGAAACCAAAGCTCGATAACGCTGCGGACCGGCATTTCTAGGGGTCAGCGGAGAAAAACTTATCGCTCGTTTCCCCCCACCTGGAATGGTCACCGGAATTTCCTCGAGCAACTTGGAACCCAGCATCAGTTTAACCTTGGTTTTAACCGAATCCTTAAATTTGTTTTCCAGCTCACCAGTCAAAAGAAGTTCTTGCTTCGCCACCGCCTTTGGTCTTCGATCCAAAAATTGGATGGATACATCACCCGATGGTCGCTCACGACCTACTCCAATCACATTAACCGGGACACCCTGAACTCGGTATTCCTTGGCCACTTCCAGAACAGAGGCACCGAGGTTATTCCTCCCATCCGAAAAAACCACAACAGAACCCAGTGACTCACCGTTCGTTTGATTGAGCAGACTACTGGACAATGCGTCGCCCAGGGCAGTCTTTTTTCCAAGCTCAGAAACTTTCCAGGAATCTCGTTTCATTCGTTCAATTCCAGTCGAAAATCCAAGATTTTCAACTTTTCCAAAATTCTCCTTCATTTGGTTTAACCATGACCCTGTGTTTGCACGGTCAAGAAATGGGCGAACCAGATCAATCCTACGATTTTGATTCGATTCATCCTTCACATTCATACTTCCGGAGAGATCCGTCAGGCTGATCATCTTAAATTCCTTTGGATTCGGTTCGTCCGTCACAAGGTAGGGCCTGGCCAATAGAAGAAAAAAGAAAACTCCTGCAACCAGTCGCAGGATAATCAGCTTCCATGCGAGGACAGGAATGGTAGACTTAAATAAAGATTTTGCATGAAAAAGCAGCACCCCAATAAAAAGTAGTACGGCAACGCCAAACCAAACCGGGGAAAAGGGCCAATCCCAACCCATTTCTATTCCCCCTCCGCAATTCTGCGGAAGTATTCTTCCACTTGTTTTTTATATCGGCCAGGAGCCGAAGAAGTTTCCTGGTTTCGGCGCAGGCGATTCTCCACTGCCTGTTTCCAGAAGAACTGCTCGACCAGTTCGAGTGCATCTGAAACCGCGGCAGAGGCCATCGAAGAGGATTGCGATGGATTCTCATTAATTGCGAGTTGTTCAAAAAACTGAGTTAAGTTTTGAAGCCTTTCATCCTGCTCAGCATTCGGGAGGGAACCAATTGACTTGGCTAATTCCTCCGCTTCCTCCTTCAACTCGTCGCCTGTCATTCCAGGGATATCCTCCTGAGCCTCCTGTAACTTTTCGACTAATTCGCGAAGGGCACCGTTCCCCAAATTTCTGAGTTTGTCGGCAACCCCCTGCAAATCATCGCTCAGTTTGTTCAAATTATCAGCCACTTTATCCTGCTCTTTTTTAGCCTGTGGAAAGGCTTCATAAAGAAGCGAGTTTTCCGCCCGTTTCCCAGAACGCTCAATTCCACCATCGCGTGAATTTCTCGCTCCTCGCAATAAGTCCTCGGTGGCATTTTCGTTAAAATTTCCCAGCGAACGCGCGGACTGATCTATTTTTTCAAGCAGCTCATCAGCGAGTTCATTAATCCCTCCCTGCCCGTCTTTTAACCTCTCGCCCTCACCTTCCTGAGCGTTTTCGGTCTCATCTCCCAACCCTTTCTGTCTTGCGGCTAAGTCGGATGCCTCCTCCTTTAACTGGTCAATCATGCCAGCGGCCAATGCGGACATCGCTGCTTCCACTTCGGATATGGCATTCCCTAAAGCCTCAGCGGCCAATTCTCCATGTGGTTGTGCATCTCGGGGTGAATCGCGACGCAAATCACCTGCAGCCTCTTTCATTTCCCCTCCCGCTTGATCTAAGGAACCCACCTTCCCAAGGCTGCCGGTTTCCTTGTACCAATCATCCCGAAGTCCCTCCAGATCACGTCTTAAATCTTCCTGCTTTTCCGCAATTTTTTGATTGGTTTCACCTTTTTGACCGGTTCCTGCGGCCCGTCCAATTTCCCGGTTTAATTCGTTTTGCTTCTCCTTGAAATCCTTCAGTTTATCCAGATCCTTCCCTAAATCCTTTAATTGTTCAGCTGGGTCTTTTTCACCCTCACCCGGATCTTTTTCCGGTTTTCCCGCAGTGTCCTCTTTCGCCTCTTTTGGCTTTCCTTTACCCTTTGCTTTTTGCTTCTGCATTTTCTGCATCAGGGCATATAGCTGAACGAGTTTACGCAGGGTCTTATCAGATGGTTCGAGAGATTCATCAAGCATTTGATCGCCTGCATAGATTTCAGTCTGTTCAATGTGATATGTGGCTTCATTAAGTAATTCTCCTAGGTCTATACCGTCCACAATGGGAAACTGTCCTTCAAACTCATCGTACACTTTGGTCATGTCGTTTTTCAATCCGAGGGAGTCCGTTGCAATCGCAAGTCCCAGTTTCTCCCTTTTGTATTTTTCATCCAAAAGCGCATCGTAAGTGGATCGAATGATCTTTTTGGTTCGGTTGATAAAATCACGAACCGGAATTTCTTTCTGTTCTCCACTCATCTCAGCATCGGATTCAGTCGAATTTCCCTCGGGAGGAAGAATTTCAATAAAGTAAATTTCCGATCTTGCAATTTGCCCTTCAGGTTCACGGTTATCCATCGCCAAGGCGAGGTAAGTGATGACATCCCCAGTTGCCAGAGCCCGTTCACTCAGGTCGAGAACATAGGAAATAGTTTTTTCTTTTTCCACCGGGTCGACAAAAATAGTTTCCTCCTCCTTTTCTCCAGCATGAGAAATGTTTATCCTGATATCTGCGACACCGTGATCGTCAGAAGAATAAACTTCCACCAGTAAACTCGCATCCGATGCAAGTTGCAAATCTTTGGCTGGTTCGGTTATCTCGACAATGGGCGGATCATCTGGAATGGGGGCGAAAATGAACTCATCATACACAACTGGTTCGCGCTGTGGCGAATCCAGGTCATTCAAATGCAAAGTTCCCTTCCATTCCTTTTGCAAAATGTGCGAGAATTCAAAAGTCGTTGCATTCACTCGGTCCAAGGAAATTTCCTCGTCATTCACAAAAAGGGATGCCCCCACATTTGCGGGTTTCTCATTCACAGAAAGTTTCAGTTTGATACGACTCCCTTCAGGTGCCCGGAAATAACCAAATCCATCATGTTCCATATCTTCCATCTTCAAGTAAGATGGAGGAGAAATCTGCCATTGCGATTGCGCGATGGAAGGTGGATCATACGCACGGAGTAGTTCCCATTCACTTTCGAGCGAAGGTGTGGTCACACGATAATGAAAATCGTTTTGCAGAGATGGTACCACAAATTCAAAACGACCCATCACGGGCGTTCGTAGCATTTCCAGATTCTCGATCACTCCATTTTCTTTAAATTCAATAAATGCCTTCTTCTCTCCACGATGGCCACGGGTCACATCCGCAAAAACTGAGATGTCAGTCCCCCGGCTAAATTCACTGCTTGAGGGATATTCCACCTTCATGGAAGATCCGGTTTTGGTCGTGAAAAGGAACAACCCGGGTTCTCCGGACAACGCGTCGAAGGATTTTTGCAATGGACTTTGCCCCACGCTCCATCCGGTAAGAAGCAATCCAGCCAAGGTACCCAGGGCAAGGGAAATCCAAAATCTTGCCTTGGGCCGAGTGCCCTGCGACCAGGTAATTTCCATCGCTTTTTTCTCCGCCTGTCTCAAAACCCGTTTTTCCATAAAAGACAGAGTTCTTTGCCTGGACTCATCTTCCAACTCAACCGCACAGTTGAGTAAATCCTGCAAATCAGGATTTGCATTTTCAACCTGCTTGGCCAAGTCCTTAACTGAAGGCTTGGCGATCCAAGATCGTAACAGGAAGATACAAAACACAATCAATGAAACAACTGTGATAGAAGCCACCATGGCAAATGCATTTCCTTCACGAATAGGAGAGACAGAATCGTAGAGATCGAGCAGGTAAAGCAAACACGGCCAACTAATGAAACCAATCACCACCGCAATTAACGAACGGCTGAAAACAAAAAAACGGGCTTCCCGTTTGATAAATTCCAGAAAATTAGGCATGGATTTGGTTTTGAGTGGATGGTTGAAGTAAAGGTCGGGACCAAAGCATTTCAATAATCAAGAGAGTGGCGGCGAAAATTGCAAACCACATCCATAGTGGATTCCTTTCTTCCTCCGCTATACTCTCCGCTAAAAAGGCCTCATTTACCTCAGTCGCAGAAACTCCTAGGCTTTCATAAATTTCATTTACGGAGACGGTCGCTGGGGAAGATTCGGCAGGAGAGAGAACCACCTCAACCCATTGATCCTCAAAGCGAAAAGTTCCGGGCTCCTTTGCTTTAAAACTTCCCTCAATTCCCAATAATTCATTTCCGGGCTCCAGGACCGGCCAACCCGGGGATCCTGCATCCGCTAATTCAGATCGGGTTAATTCCATCAACAAGGGAAGAAAAGAGTTACGTAGCGGTAAATCCGTCCATTCCGTATTCATGCGGAAGGGTAAAAAAACCAAACGCCCGCCTCCGTCTAATTGCCTGACTATTGCAAGCGGTCGCCCTTCCCGGTCGCGAAGAGGAATATCAACACTTCCCGCTCCGCTTCCCGGTTTCATTATTCCGAATCGATGGATCGCGGAGAGATAAAGGTCACGGGCAGACTTTCCCGAAAATACATCGCCCAGCACAGAGTCTTCCTCCAACGCACCGATACGGAATGGATTTTTCCCCCGCACCGCCCCACCTGCAACCCGAACAAAATTGAAATCTAGTAGTTTATTCGACTTCAAAACCGAAACGGCAGATGAAAATGGCTCACCGGGCGTGACCAATGCCACCCCTCCATTGGACAAAAACCGGATCAGGAATTCTGCCAGTTGCTCATCCTCAAACCATTTGCCCAGCCCAAGAACCATAAGTAGTTCAATGTCCATCTGATCGTCTCCTAAACGGATTGAATCTGTTCGGTCCTGATCCCATTCCCAACGGTTCCATCCATTGTCACCCGAACTTGACACTGCGGTTTTTAAAAAAGATTTTTCACTGTCCGTTCCTTCGTCCTCGAACTCGGGCATCCAAAAACCAAATTTTTTCGAAGGGGGAGCTTTTAACCAAACCGATCGTTGATTATCCATTTCAAATTCATCCAATCCGGTAAGTTTTATCATAGCCTCAGCGTAGTCACCTTCCTTGATCACAAACTGAGTTTGGGCTGAACCAAGGGGAGGAACGGAAACAAGATTACGAAGCCGGGTTTCACCACCGGCAATCAATTCAACGGTGGCAGTTTTGTTCACATCATCCCAGTTTCGAATCACTGCCCAGACTCTTATCTTGCCGGGACCGGCAGGAACCGCGCGCCCTTCGAGCACACTTAAATTGTTTGGTCTTTTACCTCCAACTCCATCTGGATCCCCGACTTTAATCAGTTGATGCACAATACCCTGATTTCCGGATTCACTGTATGCCGTTTGCCAGTCTGACTCCTGAAAATCGGAAATAATTACCAAATTCCGACGAACGGCTTGTTCGGAAAATAATTGGGGTGCCTGATCCAACAATACCTGTGCATTTCCTCTTCCCCAGTCAACGGATAAACTTTGAATTGCGGCCCGAACACTTTCCCGATTATTTCCAATCTCAACTTTCACGATTATGGAATGCCCAAATCCGAGCAAGCCCAGTTTGCCCGGGGTATTTTCAATTAAATTCAAAGCCTCCTCTTTTGCTTCCTCCAACCCCCGCCATCCGGACATGCTGGGAGAGAGGTCAATTGCGATCAGAGTTTCTTCGCTTCCCTGCTCGGTGACGGGTAATGCATCCGACTTCCAATACGGATCAGCGAGAAGAAAAGCCAAGGCAAGAAATAATAGCATTCTCAGAATGAGTAATGGTATATCCGTGGGAGTACGCTTGCCTGTTCGGGGAATCTGAGAGGGCCGAATGAAACGGAGGGAAGGGAAATAAAACTTCTCCGTAACCCGTCGATAAGCCATGTGAGCGAGCAGAGGCAAACCAAGGGCAAGCGCGGTCCACAATGCGGCAGGTTGAGCAAATTCAATCATGCGAATATGGTCACGCCTGACGATTCCTCATACCTAAAAACCGACGAAGTGCATGACCCAGATCCTGATCAGTCGAAAGGGATTCAAATTCCGCCGACACCGCGGAAAGTCCGGTTTGCAGATCATTGCAAAATACCGACATATCGTTTTTGTACTTTTCCAGAATCGCGGGTGGAGAAGTGGAAACCTCCCGATCTCCCTCCAATTCAGCAAACCTGAATGCTTCCCCATCTGGCAGATCAATCTCGTCGGGGTCTAAAACTTGGAGACATAAACATTCATACCGGGAGGAAAGGGAGAAACGCAAACTCTCCGGGAGGCTGTCTTCCGCCTCTAGAAAATCAGACAAAAAAACCACCATCGCCCGACCGGGTAACCCACTCGCCATTCGCTCCCATGCAAATTCATGGTTATTTTTCCCCTCGGCTTCCAAACCTTGTAACGAAGAAAAAACCCGATTCAACTGTCCCGAACCGGATTTCGGGTGAATCCATTCCCTGACCTCATTGGAATAAGCAAATAATCCAATTCTGTCTCCCTGCCGCTGCGCAAGATAGGCAAAGCATGCCACCAGCATCGAAGCGTAGCGAAGTTTGGAACAGGAAGCTTTCGTTCCCTTGTATCCCATGGAAGCACTTGCATCGACTACCAGGCAAACGGTAAAATTGGTGTCTTCCTGAAAGGTTTTGGCTACTAGCTCATTTCTTTTCGCATAGACTTTCCAGTCAATTAATTTCAAATCCTCTCCACGGGTGTAAGGGCGATACTGAAAAAACTCACTCCCCCTTCCCTGCCGTAAGCTTTTATGAATTCCGGGCATCGCTCCATCCACAACCACCCGTGCAAGCAGGGAGAAATCCTCAATCTTGTTAAGGTGGGCGGGGTCAAGAAGATCTGTATCTACCATTGAATCGGTTTCGTCTATAGAAAAGTAGATTGTCCGGTTTTATTGAGCTACCTGCTCGATCAAATGTTCAATGATTGCATCCGAATCCAAACCTTCGGATTCAGCAAAAAAACTGGGGAGCACCCGGTGACGCAAAGCGGGCTTGGCCATGAATTTGACATCCTCGCAGGACACATTGGGACGGCCCGCAAGGAGAGCTCTCGCTTTGCCGGCCAAGATTAATGCCTGTGCCCCTCTGGAGCCTGCCCCCCATTTGACTCGTTTGCTCGTCCATTCATCACATGTCTCCGATTGAGGGCGCGAAGCGGAAGCCAGTCCAACCGCATAGGCCACCACATTTTCAGGTGCTGGCACCTCGCGGGTAAGTGCTTGTAAAGCCAGTATATCCTCCGAAGCCAGAACAGCTTGCGGTTCTTCACGATCAACTCCGGTGGTTTCACCCACCATTTGAATCTCGTCGTTGATGGGTAAATACTGAATTACAGGATTAAGAAGAAAACGGTCAAGCTGAGCTTCGGGAAGCGGATATGTCCCTTCCAATTCGATAGGGTTTTGAGTGGCAAGCACAAGGAACGGAGAATCCAATGGACGAGTTTCACCGGAAACGGTGACCTGTCTCTCCTCCATCGCTTCCAGGAGGGCCGCCTGTGTTTTGGGAGGAGTTCGATTAATTTCATCGGCCAGAACAATGTTGGTGAAAATAGGTCCTGCAGAAAAACGGAAACTCCTTTTACCAGTCGCCGGATCTTCGTCCACCACTTCCGTACCCACCACATCCGCTGGCATCAAGTCGGGGGTGAACTGAATACGCTTAAAACCAAGCGTCAAACATTTGGAAAGGGTTTTTACTAATAATGTTTTACCCAAACCCGGAATCCCGGTCAGTAAACAGTGTCCTTTAGCCAGCAAAGTAACCAGTAACTGCTCAATGACATCTTCCTGTCCAATTATTCCCTTCCGAATTTCATTAAGGAGATTTTCTTTGGTTTCAGGAAGTCGTTCAAGGGTTGCTTTCGCACTTTTCAGTTTAGTCATGTTTAGTATTTTTTATTTTTAAAAGTTATCAGGGCAAACTCCTGATTCGCTACATTATGAATATTCGGATAAGTCAGGAAGTTGGAAATTTATTGAGACTTGCTCTGTCCGGTAATTTCCTGAAGGCGATCCCATTCATTGATGAATTTTTGTAAATGTTCCTTGCCGGACTCAATCTCGCTCTGCAGAAGAGTACGAACAAGTTCCTGTTCTTTCCCGTATTCTTCGGAGGAAAGAAGCCCGGAAAAATGGGCCACTCTAGCCCAGAGCAGGTGAGTGGTGAACGCATCAAATTCATTGTAAGCCACAATTTCTTCAAGTTTCCCCTCCGCCCACATCCGGGCAACGGAATCCCCGCTCACTTCTATCTTTCCTGGAATCCCACTGAGAGTGGCAGCTTGATGGAGCGATGGTCGGTCGCGGTACTGCCCCATGGCATCCGCAAGATCGACATTGTATTCGGAATTCCGGGCGTCGAAGTAATCAACACCGAGCCAGGGCTTATCTGGCCGGTCAGAAAACCCGAAACCGGGTAAGCCATGGACAATGGCACGTTGCACAATAATGGGCACATCTGCCTGTGCCGAATTATATCCAACCAGTTGTGGTTTTTTTCGTCCCACCGATTTTAAAAAGGTAACGAGCAAGGCTTTTTCCTCGCTCTTTGCAAAGTCCAACGGGTCAGTGGGTAAGGATATCAGTTTTAACTCCGCCCCTCCCGGTACTTTTTCACGAAGAATACCAGCAAGTGAAACAATTCGGCAAAGAATGGTTTTTAAATAGGGCTGAAAATCTTCGGGATCTCCCTCTTTGCGCGCAGCCGACCACAACGCTTCAAAAGATGCTTCAGCAAGAGGACCCGGCTCATTCACCCGCTCAGTCTGATGAAGAATTTCTGCGGATTGGGGATCAGGTATCCATTCGACATCGAAAGAAAAAACCGAATCTGCAAGTAATTTTAACATTTATAATTTTTTTATTTAAATTAAGCCGAAAGAGCTTCAGTGAAAAACTTTTCCGCTTTTTCATAACCGTCCGGAATGGTCAGAATTTCAGCTTCCCCGTCGTCCACCAAAACTGTGTGTTCAAAATGAGCAGACGGAAGTTTGTCTACCGCCAACGCAGTCCATCCATCTTCAGCCATTCGTATTTGTGGGTCTTTCATATTGACCATCGGTTCAATGCACAGTGCCATTCCTTTCTTGAACTTTACACCCGTACCACTTCTTCCAAAATTGGGGATCTGGGGGTCTTCATGCAGGGATCTACCCACACCGTGGCCGACAAAATTAGTGATAATGGCAAACCCTGCTTTCTCCACATGATTCTGAACCGCTTGGGAAACATCACCCACGCGATTTTTATTTATTGCTTGTTCGATACCCAGAAAAAGAGACTCCTCAGTAACCCGTAATAATTTTTCTATTTCCGGAGAAATAGTACCCACGGGAATAGTCCGGCAGTTGTCTCCAATAAAGCCGTCCTCGCGAATACAGACATCCACTGAAATTATATCACCTTCACGTAACACTTTTTCCCGGACTCCAATCCCGTGAACTACTTCATCGTTGACCGACAGACAGGTGTAGGATGGAAAAACCCGATGACCGGAACGGTATCCCTTACAGGCACTTTTAATCCCCATATCTTTCATTAATTCTCCACCCGCCTCATCAATTTCAAAGGTGTGCATGCCTGGTTTCACCATAGCGCAGAGACGATCCAAAACGGTCGCCGCCGAACGGCAAGCTCTACGCATTTTTTCTTTGTCTTTAAAATTTTTACAAATCACACCTTTTTTTCTGTATGAATTTCACATACATTCAACCACAAAAGAGTAATTTTAGTTAAGATCTTAATTCAACCCATTTTCGGAGTGCGGGAATGAATGAGGCACCGACAAAAAGTTGAAGGAAATGGTAAAATATTAGTGGACATACCAGAAAAAGTTCCACTTTAACATCATTGACCGGCAATAATGTTGCCATCGGTAAACCCATCGCGAGAGATTTTTGACTGATACAATAAAATCCAGCTACTTTCAATTTTCGGTCTGACGATAAAAACGAGGATATTATCCAACTCACGGAGATATGAAAAATGAGGAAGACGAGCAAATAAGGAAACAATTGGTACAGCAATTGAATGAACTCAGAAGTGCCCAGTTGTGAAATACTCTTGGCTAATGCCATGTATGCCAGCAGAAGAATGCAGAGGAAGGAAATGCGGTTCAACATTTTCCGATGTCGGTTCTCTCCCACTCTCAAAAAAATCTTTTTGGCCAGCCATCCCAAAAAACAGGGAAAAAGAACTAAGCCAAACATAGGAGGAAGCATGACCCGACCAGCTGTCACCCATTGCCCGGTTACTGAGCTTCCTGATTCAATCACAAGTATTGACCAAGCAAACGGCACCCAGATAATGGCAATCAAATTGGATAGTGCCGCATATCCCAGTGCAGAGTCTGAATCACCATCCGCCATTGAGGTGTAAACCACGCAGGTCGAAATTGTCGTCGGCAGTATAGCCAGGAAAATAAACCCTTCCCGCCAATCGAGATGAAAAAAAGCAAAATACTGCAGAATCAATGTGAACACGAGAGGAGATAGAAAGATACCACCCAACACTACGAAAAGATTCGGGAAACCCCGAAAAACTGACGCGATTACATCAAACCGAACATTCCAACCTTGTATCAAAAATATGACCACCACTAAAATACTGGACTTTGACACGGGTAACAAGGAATCTGCCCACTCCGCCCCACCGGGAAAAAACCAGGCACCGGCAAAGCAGATCAATAAACCCAGTAATATTCCGGTTCCATTTGGAAAAACTCGCATGATACATTCATTTGATCTAAATCATTTCTTTTCTCACATTTTAATCATTCAACCAACTTCTAAAAACATTTCTTTTTCTCCAATGATCAATTCAATACGGGTTATTACTATCGACGCTGCCGGGACCCTGGTAAAACCTTGGCCATCCGTGGGTGCGGTCTACGCGGAAACCGCCAGGAAATTTGGGATCGATGTAGTGGACGAACAGGTAAATGAGAGATTTTACCAGATTTTCGGACGGGCACAGAAAAACAAAAAGATTACCCTCGGTGAGGAAAAAGAGTTTTGGAGGGAAGTCGTGACCCTTGTCTTTGAACCCTTTTCCAATGGAAAATCAGTGGATCCGGTCTTTGAGGTTTTATGGAATTTATTCGCAGATGGAAAACATTGGCGCGTCGCCGAAAATGCCGAAACCACGCTTACCAAATTAAGGCAAAGAGGATACCGCTTAGCAGTGCTGTCGAACAACGACTCACGTCTGCGATCGGTTCTTCGTGACCTCCGGATTGATTCAATATTTGACCATATCTTTATCTCCTCCGAACTTGGTGTGGAAAAGCCGGATCCCGCCATATTTCGGGCAGTTGAAACAAGGATGTCGGAAAGTCCTTCCGCATTCCTTCACCTCGGAGACAATCACGCCCGCGATTTTGAGGGAGCAAAAAAAGCCGGGTGGTCCGCTCTTCTGTATGGACATCCCATTATTGAAAAAGAGCAAATTACTGATTTCTCCGAACTGCTCGATCGCTTACCATGATTGAAGTTGAGCAATCCTTACCGCTCCCCAATCTTAGCCTGTTGGAACTGCCCGAAATCGTGGTTCAAACAAGGGGAAAGGATGGTTTTATTGTCTATCTTGATTTTAAGGACGCCTTTTACCTCGACTCTTCCCTAATATCCAAAAACCTTTCCGCGTTGAACGTGGGATATCCCCCTTCTCCGCTTAGCTTTTCTGGCTGGGTGGGATTTTTTGGATACGAATTCCTTGCTGCGAATCTTGGGATCCCTCTTCGTTCCAAACGCGACCTCGACATCAGAGACGGCTGGTTTGGCCGGCCCCAAACCATCATTCACTTGCTCCCAAACCGCACAAAAATAGAATCCGTCTTACACAACCGTGAAAGCGAGTTGGAAAATTTACTTAAATTTCCCCCGATCCATAATCTGAGTACGATTGAATTCCCAACCACTTCACAGAAATGCAACCTGTCATTTTCTGAGTACGAAAAGATCTTTACCCGGGCAAAGGAGGCAATTCTCGACGGGGAGAGCTATCAGATTAAAATTTCCCAGCGTCACGAGGCAGAGGTCAAAATCGATCCTCTTCTTGCCTTTGCCAAGCTCAACCTCGCCAATCCCGCCCCTGAATCTTTCATGCTTCAAAACAGTCGTTTTTCTCTGGTTAGCTGCTCTCCTGAGATTGTGATCGATCGAAAGGGAGACCGTATCACTACCCGACCAATTGGGGGAACTTACGAGAGAAATAAGAACGAAAAGGACTGCTCGGTCATTGAGCGGTTCCTTCGCGATCCAAAGGAGGTGGCGGAACATAATATGCTGGTGGATTTGGAACGTAACGATCTTTCCGCGATCTGTATACCCGGTTCTGTTCAACTGAGCCGATTCCGGGAAGTTGAAACCTATGCCCATTTACATCACCTCGTCTCAACGATTGAAGGTATCGCCAAAGCGGATGTGGGATTAAATGAAATCCTTTCCGCCATGCTCCCGGGCGGGAGTATTACCGGATGCCCGAAAATTCGCACCATGGAATGGATCGATCAATTAGAACCCTGCTTCCGTGGACCCTACACGGGTAGTTTTGGAACGCTTTCTGACCACGGGGATATTTCCTTGAATTTAATAATCCGGTCGATGCTGGTCCTCAACAATCACTGCTATACCCAAGCGGGAGGAGGTATTGTGATCGGATCGAATCCTGAATATGAATACAATGAAAATAACCTCAAGGCCCGGGCTCTGCTCGATTTACTTTCATGATTCTCCTCGTCGACCATCAGGATTCATTCACCCGAAACCTTGAGCATATGCTTGCCGATCTGGACCGGGTCGAAGTGATTGACCGGAAAAATATCAGTGACAGACAAATCAAAGAGGCAAAAATCATTGTACTTTCTCCCGGCCCGGGCAAGCCCGATGATTACCCCGAGACGCAATCACTCTACCGTTCCTTACGCGGAATCAAACCAATGATTGGAATCTGTCTTGGCTTTCAACTTATGCTTCAGGAAGAAGGCGGACGGATCATCAGGCAAAGCCAGGTCCTGCATGGAGTGGAAACCGAAATTCAAACCGTGAATGGAAGCCTCACCTACTCCGGACTTGTCTCGCCTATCCGAGTGGGCCGGTATCATTCATTACAAATCGCTCCGGACAGCCTTTCCCTGCTCACACCTTCGATCAATATTACCGCTCGGGATCCGATCCGGCAAGTCCCTCTATCCTTTGAGGACATGATTCGTAAACTCTTTGGATTGCAATTTCACCCGGAATCCTTTCTAAGTGTGCAAGGAAATCGAATTATTCAGAATATCCATCATGCATGCGTGGACAAAAACGGGGGAACCGACCAACCATCCTGAACCTTGGGGAATTCCTGGTTCATTCTCCACTCTTTGCCTGTTTCCAAATCAATCCGTTCCCTTTCGGCAGGATTATTTGCAAAGGTTAATCGACTCCGCCACACTTTTACAGCAGGCATGGATACCTGACCTTGAATTTATTGAAAAAAAGTTGGATGAATACTTATCGATTTCAAAAATAAGTGAAGGCCTTGTTCGTGTTTGCCTGTTTGAAGACTCAATCGGGATTTCACATCGCCCCGCTGTCTCGAATGGAAAACCGGTTGAGGGTTGGCTCATTAAACACCGTCGTCCCGTGCCCGCGGCCAAGACAACTCAGGATAAGGAACTCTATGGAAAATTATCCGAGCTTGATCTCTCAATGGAAGATTGGATTATAATTGATCCCCGAGATAATGACATTCGTGAATCAGCCACTTCCAATCTCATTTTTGTGGAGGAGGATTCGCTTGTAATTCCGGAAAAAAGGATCCTTCAGGGTGTGGTTCTTCGACACCTTATTCCACAATTAACACAGAATTATAAAATCATTCGATCCACTCCTATTGATCAGGAAATATCCAAATTCAATGAAATTCTTCTTTGCGGCACCGGTCGCGGGGTGGCCCCGCTTACTTCGCTCCCCGAACTCGGGTGGTCAAGCTCTTCTGATAATACCTATAAACAAATCAGGGAGCTTTATGAACAGCTGATCAGCCCGGCAGATGCCTGAATATATTTTTAACGAGAGTACTTTTGAACTCAAATACCCGGCGATTATGGGTATTCTTAACCTCACACCCGATTCTTTCAGTGATGGCGGAGAGTTTGACGATTCCGGGATGGCCGTGGAACGTGCCAATTTAATGTATGAACAGGGGGCACAAATAATTGACCTCGGCGGGGAAAGTACCCGTCCCGGGAGCGATCCGGTTTCCGAGCAGGAGGAACTAGCCCGTGTCCTCCCAGTGCTAGAAAGACTCCCCAGGGATCGTTTTCTTATCTCGCTCGACACCACCAAACCGGCGGTCGCTCGGGCAGGACTGCAGGCGGGAGTACATATTATCAACGACATCTCGGGAGGAAACCCCGAACTTTTAGACTTGGCTGAAAGATACAGAGCCGGTTTCGTCCTGATGCATGCACAGGGAATATCTAAGACGATGCAGGTCGCTCCTACCTACAACAATGTGGTCCAAGAAGTACAAAACTTCTTTGATCAAAAAAAAGAAGATCTTCTCCGGAGACATTTACCCCGGGTCTGGATTGATCCGGGAATCGGCTTTGGTAAGTCACTCGGGCACAACCTCGATCTGATGCGTAACCTCTCAACACTCCAAGATGAAACATGGGGAGTTCTCCTTGGTTCCTCCAGAAAATCCTGGATTGGGCAATTATGCGATGCCCCCCACCCGTCTGATCGACTGAGCGGTTCAATTGTGTCCGCCCTTGCCTCCATTGCCCAGGGGGTGGAAATTGTCCGTGTTCACGATGTCGCGGAAACCCAGCAGGCAATATCGGTGGCGAAGGAACTCGCCCTTTTTTAAAGTTTCCCTAGTGTTGATTTTTTATGGGAAAAATTCAATTAATCGGTATCGAGGTAATGGCACGGATTGGTCTGCTCGAAGAGGAGCAATACGCACCGCAGGATCTATTGGTCTCTCTCGATCTGTCCTATGATTTCGAAGAAGTAAAAGTAACCGATGAAATTACAAAGGGTATCGACTATCGGGACCTGATTTCCCATGTTCGGGAATTCTCCACCGCTTACGATGGTAAAACCCTCGAGAGATTTGCCCACCTTCTTGCCACTGAAATTAAACAAAAATTCCCCGTCGATAAAGTGAGACTTTCCGTCGACAAACCACGCTATACCAAAAAGCTGGGTCTGAGTGAAATTCGTGTCGAAGTTGAACGCTGATGTGTACCTTGGTTTGGGGGCAAATCTGGGTACGCCCCAGGAAACCTTCGAAAAATCCCTCGACATAGTCTCCACCTTTGCCGGAGTTGAAAAAGTTTCCCGGCTTTACCAATCCGCACCTTTCGGGTTTTCAGATCAGCCACCCTTCGTCAACGCTGCGGTCAGAATCAATACCACACTTTCTCCCGTACAGCTCCTTGCAAAATTACAGGATGTGGAAAAAAGATTGGGTAAAAAAGTGGTTCGAAAAAATGGCCCCCGCATTATCGATCTCGACCTGCTCCTCTACGCCAGCCTCACGATTACCAGCAAGGAACTGATTCTCCCACACCCGGGAATATTAACCCGCGATTTCGTTTTGTGTCCCTTGCATGATCTAAACCCTGATCTATCGCACCCCGAATGGGGTACAAAAACACTGAAGTCCGCACTGGGCGGACTTCAGGAAAGATTTGTTGGGGATCAGCCCCGGCTTTGGAATTATCCGCGTTAAAGGATCAATCGTCCCCTCCCCCGCCCAGACTCATCAAAACCTGTAGAATGTAGAAAAAAAGAAGGGCAACAGAGGCAAAAAGAGAAAGAGCAGCAGCAACATGCTGATCCGTGCTGTGTTGGTGCAACACATTGGAGGTGGAATAAAGCACAGCACCTCCTGCAAAAACGACCATCACCGAAGCGAAAATCAGACCCAGAGAAAAGCCGAAAATCATGCTGCATAGGATAAACCCAAGAGCCACGAATCCACCCATTGACAGGAAACTTCCCATAAATGAAAAATCTTTCTTGGTGATAAACACGGTGGCCGTGATCCCTCCCACCAAAAGAAGCGTCATCATCCCGGCACTCGCGATTACTCCATCCCCTCCATAAATCGTGGCGATATACAAAAGAGGAAGAAAAACAATCGCTTCCGCCACCACAAAGAGTGCAAGCCCCAAGTACTGCATCTGTTGAGAAGTTTGGGACACCGCAAGTTTGTTGGCGATGTAACTGACTCCCATAAAAAGACCAATTACAACCAGCCAACTCATGCCTCCAGTCATACTCGAGGCAAGACTGGCCGCAAATGGAGAATTTACCAGGTAATATTCAATCGCAATAAATGCAAGAATGGCCCCCCCCCCCCCCCCCCGGCGAGGTGAGCATAAGTTCTTCGAATAAATCCAGCGCGATCAGAAGCGCAACTGTTTGCAACAGATTGTAGGTTGTATATTTGTTCTTTCATTGTAAATAAGTTGTATAATTAAATTTCAAACCAATCGATGTATATGTACTACCAAAGAAGATAATAAACTTCAAGGATTAGAATGTACTTTTTAAGCAAAATTTTCGTTTTTTCGGAGAGAACGGGCAAAGGAAACGAGTAGTTGAACCACTGCTTCGAGGTCGTTCAGATCGATCACTTCGCTCGGAGTGTGCATATATCGCAGGGGAATTCCCACTAATCCGGTCGGCACCCCATTTCGGGCAATTTGAATGGCCCGGGCATCGGTGCCCGTTGGACGGGGGTCTGCCTCAATTTGGACCGGCATTCCTTCTTTTTCGGCGCAATCCATCAAACGATCGAAGACGGCGGGATGAACATTGGGACCACGGGTAAGAATCGGTCCGCCTCCCAGAGTAAAAGCTCCATATTTTCGGTGATCCGCATCCGGATGGTCGGTGGCATGACTCACATCCACGGCCAAGGCAACATCCGGGTTTGCCAAATGAGCGGAAGTGATTGCCCCCCTCGTACCAATCTCTTCCTGCGAAGTCGAAACCGCCACCACTTTGCAGGACGGTTTTCTCCCCTTGGCCAGACGGAGCAAGGCTTCGTTCACCGTGTAGGCTCCACTTTTGTCATCAAAAGCACGGGAAACGGCCAGAGGACCGTGCAGTTTTTCAAATCCATGAACATACACTGCGGGATCTCCAATAGTAATTCGTGAGAGGGCTTCCTTCTTATCCTTGGCACCAATATCAATCCACATCTGGTGCATCTCCGGAACTTTCCTGCGATCTTCAGGGGTCATTAGATGAATTGCCCGTTTTCCGGTCACGCCACGAATAATTCCTTTCCGTGTCATAATATCAACCCGTCTGCCCGAAATCATCGCCCGGTCATGCCCGCCAATTGCATCAAAATATAAAAATCCTTTATCACTGACATGTTTAATGATAAGACCAAGTTCATCAATATG
>JBJLCO010000023.1:0-28423 GCA_045567635.1 Opitutales bacterium
ATGGACATTTTTTATCAAAAACAATGGTACTGAATATGGTAAAATCACCAAGAAATGGAGTGGTCTGCTTAAGGAAAGCTTCACCGAGGCAGATAATTTTGGAGTGGTCTTCCCAGAGGAGTGGGATGTTAAAGTAAAAGCACTTTTCCTCGGAGCAGTTTTTCTAATCGATTTTGTACACTTTGAGAAAGATGTTTAAATCAAATCATTTCAAAAATAAATAATCCTCCCAATACATATGAAAAACACATTCCTTCCAATACTCCTATTTTCTTTCTTTTTATTTATTAGCGAGTCAATTTTCGCTGAAGCGAAACCACTTCCGGATTACAATACGGAAACGATCAAATGGGGTACTCAAAAATACAAGTTTACCCTGATCAAGGATGAGGAAAAAGTTGAATTGGGATCCGCTATTTTCCGCACTGAGCTAAAGGATGATCGGGTCATTTTAACCGACGAGTACTTTTTTCGCCACGAAGGAAAACCAATGAGTTTGAATATGAAGTTAGTTTGCCTTCAGGATCAGTATCTTTCACCTGTAAAAATCGAGTGCGTCGGCAAAGGTGATGAAATGCCAACCTTAAAGGCCATCATCAAAGACGGGGAGGCGAAAATTTCGGGTGAATGGAATAAGACGATGAAGATTCCCAAAGGAACCGTCACCTCGGCTGCATTCTTCCGTATTGTCACACAACTTCCCCGAGTACAGGGAGCCACTTACCGATATGATTTCGCATTGGAGGCAGGTGAAATGCATCTAAAGAGAGACTATATCGCCAAAGTAACCAGTAAGGAAACCATCATCATTGACGGCGCAAAGGTTGAATGCTGGAAAATCTCTCAGAATGGGAGTGCGATAAGGGAACAATTATTTTGGGTATCAGAAGATGGAATCTTACTTCGCGTTTTGATGGATGGACGCAAACAGTGGGATCTACAAATGGGTGATTAAATATAATAAGAATCGGTGAGCCTTTCCTAACTTCAAAGAAAGGATTCTTTGATGATTTAGTTGCGGTGTACGATGAAGAACTGTTTGTTGATTTCTCATTCTCCTGCCCCCAAAACTCATCAACCATGAAAATCTTTTTTGTTCTTCTTTTCTTACTCGCTTCTCTCAGCCAACTATCCGTTGCGGTAGAAAAAGAATCTTCAGAAGAGGAGATCTCGGAGAAAAGACAATCCTTCACCTTGGCTGTGTTACCGGACACCCAATTCTACTGCGACACCCGGCTGAAGCTTTCCCAAAAGTGGGGTAACGGAGATTTGAGCCATTACTTTTTCGAGCAAACCCGCTGGGTGCGGGATAATCAAAAGCGGCTCAACATCGCTTTTCTGGTGCATGAGGGAGATATCGTTCAGGCGGACGCACCCGAAGAATGGGCAATCGCAAAGGAAGCAATGTCCATCCTGGATGGTCATGTGCCCTACTGCCTTTGTCTGGGAAACCACGACATGGGTTTCCAAAAGTCGAACAACAAATACGGCGGGGATATCGCGGTGAACCGAACCACTCACTTCAATAAATATTTTCCTCGTGAAAAATATGCCAAGACCAAGGAATTCGGTGGAACCTTTGATCCCAAGAGACATGACAATTCGTGGTATCATTTCGATGCGGCCGGAATGAAGTTCCTGATCGTATCGCTCGAATGCAAACCGCGCGACGAAGTCCTGGCTTGGGCGAACAAAGTGGTTGGCGAACATCCTGAACATCGCGTCATCGTTCTGACTCATGCCTACATGGGAGCAAATGGAAAGAGATTTCTTCGATTGGGATATAAGATCAAAGGAAACGCAGGGGAAGCGATCTGGCAAAAACTAGTCAGCAAACACAAAAATATTTTCATGGTTCTGTGCGGGCATGCAAGTGGAGAGGCGGTTCTTACTTCCAAGGGTGATCACGGCAATCAGGTTCATCAGGTACTGAGCGACTATCAAAACCTTCATAACGGAGGAGAATCCTGGCTGCGCTATATGGTTTTCGAACCAAGCGAGAACAAGATTAAGGTCTACACCTACAATCCGGCCCTCAAGAAATTTCGGGACCAAGCCTCCAGCCGTTTCGACCTTGAGTACTCCATGGATTTATCTAAATAGAAGTATCCTTCCCAATTCCGAAGGGTTCTTATTTTTAACTCACAGCCAACTTACCTGAATTTGCTGAAATCATGGATTCACTGACTCAGTTAACCTTTGGGGCCGCTTGCGGGGAAGCTATACTGGGTAAAAAGGTCGGAAGGAAGGCTCTTATCTGGGGGGCAATTCTTGGAACCTTACCGGATCTTGATGTATTCATACCGCTTGGCAGTCCGGTGGATGATTTTGTGTATCACCGTGGATTTAGTCATTCTCTTTTTCTCCTCACTGCCCTGTCGCCTGTTTTTGCCTGGCTCATCACAAAAGTTCATAGGGATACCAAGCCCTTATTTAATAAGTGGATGCTCCTTACCTTCGTTGTCCTCAATGGAAGTGTTCTTTTGGATCTGTTCACCATTTATGGGACTCAGATCTTCTGGCCGTTGGACACCACCCCACTTGCCGTCCCCACACTCTTTATTATTGATCCCCTCTTTTCCCTCCCGATCTTAATTGGGGTATCAGCTGCCTTGTTTCTAAAAAATCACAGACTTAATTTTATCGGATTAAGCCTGAGCCTTGCTTACTTGATTTGGGCACTGGGGGTAAGTGTCTTCGTAAATGGAAAAATGGAAGAGAAATTAAATGAACAGGGTGTGCCCTACTCTCAATTCATATCCTCGCCCGCACCTTTTACCACTCTGCTTTGGCGTACGGTTGGGATTCATAATGACCAGTATTTTGAGACCTACTATTCTCTATTCGACGGAGATGCACCGCTGTCAGTGAATTTCTATCCCAGAAACCTGTCACTAATGAAAGGAATCGGTGAGCATTCACCCGTTGTTAAATTAAAAAGCTTCACCAAAAGGTACTTTGCTATGGCTGACATCAATGGCTCTGTAACCATGACGGATCTGCGCATGGGTTCCGAACCGGATTATGTTTTCCAATTCAAAGTCGCAGAATATAACAACACACTTGCCAGACCGATTGCGGCACAAAGGTTTCAGACTACCCGGGATTGGGGACGTTTACCATGGCTATGGAAAAGAATATGGGATTCGGAAGCCCAGTTATAAGTATTTTCATTTGTAATCTGCCCCAAAATTAAAAAATTTGTTCAATTAGGGCTACCAATATCCTTCAGTACTTAATTTAAGCTTTTTTGAAAAAAGTTTTATTTTTTTGAATCCAAAATCAAAAAACGAACGAATACTCATGTGTTGTCAAAATTAGACACTTAAATTTAAACCAAAATTAAACATATGAAAAAAATAATACTATCCGTAACTTCTCTTCTAATGACGGGCACCCTGTTAATTGGTGCTCCCAAAAAAGACATCGTCGACACTGCCGTGGAAGCAGGCAGTTTCAAAACGCTGGTTACTGCCGTTAAAGCAGCCGGATTGGTCGATACCCTAAAAGGTAAAGGCCCTTTCACGGTTTTCGCCCCAACCGACGAGGCTTTTGCCAAATTGCCCAAAGGAACCGTGGCGTCTCTTCTCAAACCTGAGAACAAACAAAAACTCGTTGATATCCTCACCTACCATGTAGTATCAGGCAAAGTGAAAGCAAAACAAGCTGCCAAGCTTGACTCCGCAAAAACGGTTAATGGTGCGGAAATAGCCATCAAGGCAAGTGGTAAGAGTTTGACGATTAATAACGCAAAGGTAATCAAAGCGAACATCAAAACATCAAATGGAATCATTCATGTCATTGATGCCGTTTTGCTCCCTACCCCCAAAAAGGTTTCCGGAAACACCAACCACATCCTCAAGCAGGCTATCCACAAGGGCGTGCATATGTTTAATTCCGGACACCATGCGCAAACAGCTGCCCTTTACATGAAAGCAGGGAACGAAGTACTTGGACAATGCTCATCATCCGTATGTTCAAGTGCTGCGAATACAATCAAGACTGCCATGCACAAGGCGAAGGCCGAGCACTGCCCAACTTCCCAAGCATGGATCATGCGTCATGCTTTCGATAAGGTTCTTGCATCAGCTCATTAATTTAAATCCCAATTCAAAGGGCGGGCCTTCTTCTATGAAGGTCCGCCTGTTTAAAAAGCTCATATAATCCGTCTCTGCCTTTCTGACGCCGCTAAGTCCAAAATTTCCTATGAAAATTTCCCTAACTCTTCTTTTGGCAACCTCTACTTTTCTGTGCTTTCCTTCTCCTACCTTAGATGCAGCAAACCCTGCGGAAGCCAAAACCATAGGGCGAACAGTGCGTGAGATGCCAAAATTATCAAATTTCCTGCAACTGTTGGAGAAAACTGGAACCGGATCCATTCTTTCCGAAAATACCACCACTAGCTACACCGTATTTGCCCCCACTGATGCTGCATTCAAAAAGCTACCCAAGGGGACTGTGCAAACATTACTGGATCCTCGTAATGATGACCGTTTGGAAGAAGTTTTTGGATTCCATGTGAAGGAAACTTCGGAGGCTCCCATCTTTATTGAGAAATATTCCATTCTCCGGATGACCACCCGTCAGTTCATTTCGGTTAATTACAAAAAAGGAACAATCGGAGATGCTCGATTCACTGGTGATGTCATTCCATGCTCGAATGGAGTCATTTACTTAATTGATACGGTGCTAACTCCTACCACTGATGACCTCTTTCAGCGACTACAGAAAGATGGAAGGTTTACTATTTTCACCAAGGCGATCACCGCCAGTCGTCAGGGAAAATTATTCCAGAACATGCATAGTTTGTACACTACCTTTGCACCCACAGATGAAGCCTTCAAAAAACTTCCGGCCAAAACCGTCGAATCTTTATTCCTTCCCGAGAACGATGAGCGTCTGGAAGATATCATCAAACACCACATTACCGAACAAGTGTTTGCATATGGCAAATCATCGGGTGGTCGCCGCAGTCTTGGGGTTTCCGATGTGACACCCTTCAGTGCTTTTGGCCAACAACTGAACTACAAATTTCACGGCAAACATGCCACTGTAGACGGAGCCAAAATAATCGAGACGGATATACCCTGTGCCAACGGGATCATCCATGTCATTGATGATGTAATTTTACCCGCCGAAAAAAGCCTTCTCGAATTGATCAAGAATCAAAATAGGTTCAGTACTTTGACCCGATTACTTAAAGAGACCGGGCTGGATCTTCCTTTGGCGTCATCCAGAACCACTTTTACCATCTTTGCACCGGTCAACGAGGCATGGGAAAAAGAGCCTTACCAATCATTAATTGAAAACCACGGGAAAACCGGAACAGAAGAACTCTACGGTATTTTGTCACGGCATGTAATCGTCGGCAAGCATGTGAGCGAGAACCCTAAGCCTTACAACAAACTTAGGACTATTCACGGTGCCCCCATTTATCTCACCCAGGATGAGGGTAAGTCGAAAATTAGCGGCATTCGGATAATTGAATCGGATGAGGAAGCTTTCAACGGATTAATAAATGCAATCGGTTCGGTTATTAAAGACCCAATGGAGCTACCTGAAAGAGATATAACCACGGTCGACGCCATACTATTTGTCCAAAATTCAATCAAGGAAAGTTCGGCGCTATACGATCAGGGGAAGTATGAAGCCAGCTGGCGTAATTACATACGAAGAGGTAATGAATTTCTCACCAAGTATTCACTGCTCATCAGTTCATCCCAAAGCAACAAACTAAGAAATGTGATTCTTGACGACCAACCAGTTGCTCAGTTTGCCCGGGAGGCTTGGACATCCCGTAATGTTTTCCGAGACTTATTACGCGAATTGGAACAGCGAGAAGACCGAATCGTCGATTCCTATCTAATGCAACTTCCCCAGAAAGCTAGGTTTGGACGCTAATATGGAAATCCTAACCGATGATTTTCGTTGATGCATACAAAAAGAAGAGTCATCTTCTAATCATTCCTCCTCATGCCTTTTCGAAACTTTATCCTTTTTTCAAATATTCAATCGTTCGAGATTGCACTCGGAATCGTTCCACCTTCCGAAAACCAAGGGTCAGCGGAAAAGCTTATTCTGCCCTTGGTTGCAAAAGGAGATGAGGCCGCAATGAAAAGGTGCATTGATTCATATGGTCCGCTTGTTTGGAGTATCGTCTGCCGAAGAATTAACGAACGAGTGGATGCAGAGGAAGCATGTCAGGAAATTTTCACAGAAGTCTGGCGTATTGCGGGTAGGTTTGATTCCAAAGTATCCAAAGAATCAACTTTTATTGGAATGATTGCCCGGAGACGTTCGATTGACTGGCAACGCAAACAGAATCGACTTCCCGCACTGGCCAACTTAGACAGTCTCCCCGAACTTTCCACTCCATCTACAAACAATCTTCATTCGATTGATCGTTCTGAGCTTTGGAATATCCTCAATGAGCTCCCCTCGGATACATTAAACTTGTTCTCTTTACACTTTGAAAAAGGTTTGACCCACGACGAGATTGCTCGGCAAACAAAGTTGCCTATTGGTACTGTTAAAACGAAACTCCGCCGTGGACTGATAGAGGCCCGTAAACTACTCAAAGAATTCAACAACGGGGAAGGAGTTGCCCAATGAGCATGGACGAAACATTAGCTCGATTCGAAGAATTAGATGCCGGTCGAGTGCTCGGCGATCTTACTTCCGAGGAAACTTCGGAGTGGCAAATTCTGGTAACTGATATGGAGGATGTTCATTCCATCGAACTTGAGCTTCTTGCCACTGAATTGGAACTTAAGCATGTACAACCCTGCGATCTGTCCAGCTCTCTTTCAAATAAAATTGCTGACACGATTCCTACTTTTTCCAACAAAAACGTCAATCAATCTGCAACCCAAATTATTTCAATCCTCCCTTGGCTCGGTTGGGCAGCGGCGGCTTGCCTGCTTGTTTTCTTCAATCTGCCAACTGGTGATGGCAACCAGAATATTTCAGCTGAATTGACTCAGGCGAAGACGGAACTTTCAGATAATAAAAAAAACATAATTGAACTGGAATCCGCCAAACAAGAGTTGGCCAAACTCAATGAAAATTTGAGCAGTGAGCTACTAACAGAGTCAGGAAAAATTGATGCATTAAATACCCAGATCGCAAAGCTAACCGAGAAACTTCCTCTGTTACAAAAATTTGAATCTCTTATCCAGGACGAATCGGATACTCAAAGACTCGAATTTGCATCAGCAAGCGATTCATACAAGGGTCTCAGCGGAGAAGTGATATGGAATGACGAAAAGCAGGAAGGCTATATGTCCCTCGAGAATCTTGCGGTAAATGATCCGACCAAAAATCAATATCAGTTATGGATTGTGGATCCTGAACGCGATGAACTGCCCGTGGATGGAGGAGTCTTTGATATCACCCAAAAAGATGGTACGCAGATTATCCCCATTCGTAATGCGTTAGCCATTACAAAACCTGTCGCTTTTGTGATCACACTTGAACAGCCTGGTGGTGTGGTTAAGTCTAAACAGGAAATTGTGGTCGCTTTGGCTAAATCTTAGCATAGTATTTAAAGACTCATTCGAGTCTTATCTAGTTATCATGAAAAGAGTTTACTCAAGCTATTTACTAATTGCCGTATTGGTGACCTGCATGTCTGGATTATTTGCCCACGACCATAAAGTTCATGACCGAAACCCCAAAAGTATTGGAAAAGTTCTGGTGTTTGGTGGAACCGGCTGGTATCGGCATCCGGAAACGGCTGCGATCAATGGTTGGCTTTCGCGTTTATCTGATGAACTGAAGATGCAGGTCGATGTTACGGAGAGTGCCAAAGATATCTCAAGTATATTATCTCGTTATCAGGTGCTTATTCTAAACAATTCGAATCAGCTTATAAAAATTCTGGATCAAAAACAAAGAAAGATGATCGAAGAATGGTACAATAACGGAGGTGGTATTGTCGCTCTTCATGCGGCACTGGTTCGCCAGACTGAGTGGCCATGGCTTAGTAATCTGGGCGGATGCGATTTCGATAGTGATTCGGAATATTTAGAAGCCAAAGTTTTGGTTGACCCTAAGGCCAAAAATCACCCTACCGTCAAGGGACATGGCATGAGTTTTATGTACTCTGCCGACTGGACGAATCATACGGAAAGCGTAACGGGCAAACCCGGTTTTCAGGTGTTGCTACGTGTGGATGAGTCAACATACGACCCTGTCAGGAAGTTTTTTCAAGATCGAGGCGGCAAAGCAATGGGCAAAGATCATCCAATCGCGTGGACCAATACTCTTAATGGTAGGTTCTTCTACACTGAATTAGGTCACGATGTGCGTTCGCTGGAAACCCCCTTTGGCAAGCAGCATATCATTGAAGCCATTCGATGGGCGGCAAAAAGCTCGAAATAAACCCCTGACCGACTGGATGAAAAACCGATTATTTTTCACAGCGTTTTTCTTCCTTAGCCATTTTTGCTTGTCAAAAGATTTTAAAACTTCATCGAGAAGTGATTTGATTACACCGGCCATGACGGAGGATGCCCCTTGGCCTGGCAAAAGGGTCAGACAAGTCTCTCCCGAGTATCAGGGGACAGAGGTATACCATACCCTTTACCTTCCAACCGAGTGGCAAGAGGGAAAACGCTACCCCGTCTTGGTCGAGTACACCGGTAACAAGTTTCCGGCTTGCGGATCAACCGGAGAAGTGAAGGGAGCCAACTTGGGCTACGGCTTAAGCGGAGGCGAAGGATTCATCTGGGTCTCCATGCCCTACATTCCAAAAGGGAAGAAAAGAAAATGCCGTGACTTGGTGGGGAGACCGTCAGGCCACCATCGACTACTGTAAGGTCAATCTTCCCCGAATCTGCGATGAATTCGGAGGTGATCCCGAAAACCTTTTTATCTGCGGATTCTCGCGTGGTGCCATCGCCTGCAGTTATATTGGATCTGGCAGATGACGAAATTGCCGCTTTGTGGAAAGGAATGATCGCCCACGATCATTTCGACGGCCACCAAAAATGGGGCTACCCCCAAAGTGACCGTACCTCCGCCCTCGAGCGACTTGCCCGTCTCAAGGGTCGATCCGTTCTGGTATGCGGAAACGCCAATGACTACCTGAAGAAGTATCCCGAACTTGGAAACTTTACTTTTTTACCCGTCCCCGTTGCCAAGATTTTTGATATTCCTGATGGTCCGGTCATTCATCGACATACCGACCTTTGGGCCCACCGGGACAGTCTGACTAGACAGAAAGCAAGGGCTTGGTTACAAAACCAAATTTTGCCAAAGAATGAATAGAAACAGAAAAGAGTGTTAGTTAAATTCGGATTGTATTGAATCAGTCCACTTTGTGATTCTTTCCTCCGACAGCTCATCTTGATTATCATAGTCAAGTGCTAAGCCTAAGAATTTATCTCCTTCTTGAGCCACGGACTCATCGAACTCGTAGCCTTCAATAGACCACTTGCCAATAAGCTTTCCTCCTTTTTCTATAAATGGGCGTGCCAACAATCCAACCGCGTCCAGATAATTACAACTGTACCCATACTGATCTCCCACTCCAAAAAAGGCACCGATAACTCCGTCAAAACTGAATTTCTTGTAGTCCTCAAATAACATGTCCCAATCATCCTGTAATTCTCCGACATTCCAAGTGGGGCATCCAATAATGATATTCTTATAATTACCCAATTGATCTAAGCCATCTCTTACATCAAAAGAATCCACTTGGTGTCCATATGCTTGAATCTTTTCCTGTACCAATTCACTCGCGAGTGATGTCATTTCAGTACTACTTCCCCAGAACATTCCTATAGTTGTCATAATAATATTTAAGTTGAGATTAAAAATTACAGAAGACAATATGCACTTTTCTCACTAATCGAAATTGACTTAAATACAAACATAAATTTCTAAATTTTATAAAGGGCAAAATTTTAGTGAATTTCTTAATGAGCTTAGCAATGTCTAATCCTGAGCTTCTTAGTAAAATCTGTAAATTAGTGGATTTATAATTGTCAATGAGGCACATCCTAAGAAGACTCCTTCAATCATGAAAAAAGTACCCCATTACACCTTGCTGTTTATTGTATGGTTTGCCTTTGCTCAAAGCGGCTTTCAAGTTTTAGGTCAAGCCTCCAGTCCCAGGGTCAACAACGAGAAACCTGAAAAAGGAAACCAAGCCAAGCGCATTCATCCACACGCTCTTAAACTCATTCTGAACGGAAAGAAGAAGGAGGCCATCGCTTACCTCGAGTCAACTACAGACAAAGAAGTCAATCCGGAGCAGACCCAAATGCTCATCGATATGGCTCTCGACAAACCAAATGCGTGGAATTTTGACGCTAAGACCTGGCCCTGGGAACGTACCCTTCCTGACACCTCCCTGAAAAAAGACACCCCGTCCGATAAATTCACCATCGCCTTTGGTGGAGGAGCCGGTTATGTGCCCCCGAATGAAAGAATGTGGAATACCATCGAGGCAATCGATCCGCGAGCACTTCTACTTCTTGGTGACAATGTCTACATCGATGATCCTGAGACGCCGGAGATGCAACTCTTCCATTATTACCGTCGCCAAAGCCAGCCCGAGTGGGCAAAATTGGCCGAAAAGGTTCCGATCTACGCGATTTGGGATGACCACGATTTCACCACCAATGACGGATGGGGGGGCCCAGCCATCGAAGAGCCACCATGGAAGCGCGAAGTATGGAAAATCTTCAAAGATAACTGGGATAACCCTTACTATGGTGGTGGTGAAGAGCAACCCGGATGCTGGTTCGATTTTTGGATCGGGCAGGTACATTTCGTTCTGATCGACGGCCGCTACTACCGCGAGTCGCCCAAGGGAAAGAATCCTTCCATGCTCGGTAAAGCCCAGATGAAATGGCTCAGGAAAACCCTGAAGGAACCGGCAACCTTCACCGTGTTTTGTACAAATGTGCCGGTCGCACCAAAGGTCAAGCCGGGGTCAAAGGACACTTGGGACGGGTTCGATGGTGAACGCCAAAAGATCTTCCAGTTCATTGCCAAAGAAAGGATTCCCGGGGTTATCATTCTATCCGCCGACCGTCACCGCTCCGACGCCTACAAAATCGATACCGGTATCGAAGGCATGTATCCTCTCTACGAGTGCCAGTCCTCTAGGTTGACCAACCAGCATGTTCATGGATTGATCAAGCACTCCTTGTTCGGCTACAATGAAAAGCAGTCATTTGGCCGGGTCGATTTCGATTTAACAGCAAAGGATCCGAGTATCAGTTACACGATCATAAACATCGACGGTGAAGCTATTCATACTCTCAAGATAAAGCGAAGCGAAATGCAATTTAGATAAAAGAGTGAAAGCCTTTAATCTTCTTTAGATTGAATCATTCAATTACCCCTTCAACCTGAATCTAATTCAATTCTTTGATAAGGAGGGGTAGAAGCACTTTTTTCCAGGCTGTATAACCGTCCACATTTAAGTGCAAACGGTCCCGTGAATAAAATTTCAGATTTTGATTTCCATGTCGGTCAAGAAAGACTTGGTTAAAACTGTGATGCGAAATATGTAGGTCTTCCGCCAGCTCGGGTAATTTTTGATTCAAGGCTTCTACCCGATCATTCTCCTCACCCGACTTTCGTGGGAAAACGGAAAATATGAGGATTTTTGATTGTGGAAGTCGGTTCTTTAATTCCAAAATCACAGCATGAATACCCGTTAGAATGTCATCCGTGGAATCAGGTGTAAAACCGCTTTGGGGACGAGATGCATGCATGTGATTAGTCCCAATCAAAAGAGTAACCAATGGAGGGGAAATTCCATCAACCGCTCCGTTTTGCAGACGCCATAAAACATTCTGTGTACGGTCACCGGGGAATCCAAGATTAAGAAACTTTTGCCCCTCCAGAAGCTTGGGGTGGCGACTCCACCCATGGGTAATCGAGTCGCCTATCATGACGAAATCAAAAATACCTGTCTTCGCTTCCGAAAGCTTCTCCTCGTGAAGGCGGGGCATGAACTTCTTCAGGGTGGACCGAACGGGTATAATCGTGGAAGGTTCTTCAGCGTATCCTATGCAGGCAGTAAGAATAAAGAGGAGTGATAAATTCAAAAAATTCATTAATGGAGAAGAGTACCCATTCAGTTTTCAACCTTCTTTTCAACTCAAATTAAAAAGAATATTCAAAAAAATTATTTCGGAGTTACTAATAGGTAATCCAAAAATAAATGCCGCCAAAGCTGAAGATTGGTTTTGCCTATTCGATGGGTGTTACGGCAAAATTCAATTCACACTTAAATTATGAAAATTCACTCCTTGCTTTACTGCTTCGCTTCTTTTTTTTCATGCCTGGCTTTTATTTTTGCCCAAACTGAACAAAACAGACCCAATATCATCTTGATCATGGCGGATGACATGGGATACGAAGCTCTATCTTCGAACGGTAGCGAATCCTGCAAGTCACCCAACCTAGACAAGCTTGCCGCAGAAGGTTTGCGCTTTACTAATTGTTTTTCCAACCCCATCTGCACGCCCTCCCGAACCAAAATCATGACCGGCCAATACAATGTCCGAAACTATGTGAAGTTTGGGATGCTGGACCGTGGACAGACCACCTTCGCTCACCAGCTGAAGGCAGCCGGTTATGCAACTGCGATCGCTGGCAAGTGGCAATTGGGAAATCAACCGGACTCACCCCAGCATTTCGGGTTTGAAAAGTCCTGTCTTTGGCAGCATACACGGGGTGGACGTTCCAACGAAAACGGACAACGAATCGATCGCCGCTTCGTCAACCCAATGCTCGAGTTCAACGGCAAGGAAAAGGACTTCACGAATGGTGAATACGGTCCCAAGGTGTGCACCGATTTCATCTGTGACTTTATCGAGGAGAACAAAAAGAACCCCTTCCTTGTCTATTTCCCAATGATCCTCACCCACTGCCCTTTCGATCCAACACCAGACTCCAGTGACTGGGATCCAAAACGACTTGGATCCACTTCTTACAAAGGTGACAAAAATGATCCTCAACGACACTTCCGTGATATGGTTGCCTATGCGGACAAAATGGTAGGGCAGATCGTAAAGCAGCTCGAAAAGTCAGGAGTTCGTGACAACACAGTCCTCATCTTCACGGGCGACAATGGAACCGATAAACCCATCGTAACACCATGGAACGGCACTGAAGTCGTGGGCGGTAAAGGATCCATGAGTGACACCGGCACCCGCGTTCCCTTAATTGTTAACTGGCCGGCTGGTATCAAAAAGCCCGGTCGGATAACTGATGAACTTGTTGAGTTCACAGACATGATGCCCACCCTTTGTGAAATCTCCGGTTCCAGTCTGCCAAAGAATCATCCTGCAGATGGTGCAAGTATTGTTCCCGTCCTTACAAATAAGAAAGATATTCGAAAAAAGGATTGGATTTACATTTGGTATCGGAATCAGGTAATGATCCGTAATAAAAAGTATTCCCTTCTGGCTAAGCAGGATGGGAGTGGTGCCACACTAACCCGCTACAAAGGTCAGTTTAATGGGAAGGAATTGACCGATCAAAAAATGAATGAAGCTGAACGCACAACCAAAGAAGAGTTTGAAGATATCCTGGCTCAAATGTCCAAAACCCGGCTTTCTACTGCGAGTGAAGAGGGACGAATCATGGGACTTAAAAATAAGTCTAATCGGTAGGCTTTCATAACAAATGAAGACTTTTTCTTTCCTTGCCCTCCTCCTTTTCACTTTAAATTTGGGGTGGTCTGAAACGGACCGCACGCGCCCCAACTTTATTCTGATCATGGTAGATGACATGGGCTACTCGGACATCGGCTGCTACGGCGGGGAGGTCAAGACGCCAAACCTTGACCAATTGGCTCAAAACGGCTTACGCTTTACGCAGTTCTACAACACCGCCAAATGCCACACTACCCGGGCCGAACTTCTCACTGGCAACTACGCGTACTCGATTGGCGATAACAACATGGAGCACGGTGCGACTTTTGGAGAAGTGCTCCGACCCATTGGTTATCGTACCCTGATCTCAGGAAAGTGGCACCAGGTACCCCTTCCTACAACCCGAGGTTTTGACCGCTACTACGGATTGGCCGATGGATGCAGCAACTTCTTTAATCCCGGCATCAACGCTCGTCCAGGGGAGGGCCTTCCGGGAAGAAAACGAAAATCCTTACGTCGTTGGGCCATTGAAGACAAAGTGATCATGGGCTACACCAACCCGGACAAGAAATTCTACCACACCGACGCCTTCACCAGTTACGCCATCGACCGTCTCGACGAGTACAGGAACGAGGACAAACCCTTTGTTCTCTACCTACCCTACACGGCACCCCACTACCCTCTTCATGCTTGGCCGGAGGATATCGCTAAGTACCGGGGGAAATACAAGATCGGCTGGGACGAGATCCGTAAGCAACGCTTCAAGCGGATGAACAAGATGGGCATCATCGGCCCGGACCACAAGCTCACCCCGCGTGCCTCCAAGGCATGGGACGATCTTTCCGACGAACAACAGGATGCCGAAGATCTTAAGATGGCGGTCTATGCCGCCATGATCGACCGTGTCGACCAGAACCTCGGCCGTCTTTTCGCCAAGGTCAAGGAACTGGGCGAGTGGGACAATACCCTGATCATGTTCCTAACCGATAATGGTGCCTGCTCCGAGCAACCCAACACCACCCCGGATATTCCTCCCGGACCGGTCGAGAGCTATCGTACCGTTTCGGTTGGCTGGGCCAACGCCAGCAATACACCCTACCGTAAATTCAAGTCAACTGACTACGAAGGAGGCATCCGTACACCCTTCATTGCTCACTGGCCGGGCGTAATCAAACCGGGCATGACCAATCAGGTCGGTCACATCATTGATATATCTGCGACCTTTCGGGACATCACCAGAGCGAAGTATCCCAAGCAAATCCAAGGTAAGAAGACCAAACCTCCCGTCGGTAAGTCCCTGCTTCCAATCTTTAAAGGTGATGAAAGGAAACCCCACAAGGAAATCTTCTGGCGATTCAACCGGGCCAATGCCGTTCGCCAAGGAGATCTCAAAGTGGTTCGAGCGGGAAAAGTGTGGGAACTCTATGACCTCAAGGCAGACCCGACCGAGACAAATAACCTGGCCAAAGAAAGACCAATGAAGACCGCTGAGCTTTCTCAAATGTGGGAGGACTGGAACGAAGAGTGTAAAAAAAGACCTGAATAAAAATATGAAACTTAAATACCTGATCCTTCTGGTGGCTTTATTTTCCAATCTTTTTTCCGAGATTGAAAAACCAAATATCGTGATCCTTTATGCCGATGATATGGGAGTGGCCGATGTATCCTATGGCAACCCAAAGGCCAAGATTCAGACACCACATTTGGACAAGTTGGCATCGCAGGGTATGACTTTCACCGATGGGCATAGTTCATCGGGCATTTGCACACCCAGCCGGTTTGCACTTCTCACCGGGCAACATCACTGGCGACGCTTTCATGGGATCGTCGGTGCCTACGGTGGTACCGTCTTTGAACCCGATGACTTCACCATCGCAAAAATGTTCAAGCAAAAGGGCTACACCACGGGCTGTTTTGGCAAGTGGCACCTTGGTTGGGACTTCGATGCAATCCGGAAACCAGGCACCCAAAAAGGGGATCCCCGTGCCGAGTCCTATGATTGGACCAAACGATTTCCGGACGGACCTCTTGATCAGGGCTTTGATTATTACTTTGGGGACGGGACCATCAATTTCCCACCCTACTGCTGGATCGAGGGAGATCGATTCGTTACCATTCCCACCAAACCAGTTATTAAATCTACCCCCCTTGCAGGTGGAGGCTCTTTTCGAAAAGGACCCATGGCTGAAACCTGGAACCCATACGACATCCTGCCTACCATCACTAAGAAGACAGTGGAATGGATTTCCAAACAAAAAAAAGATAAACCCTTTTTTGCCTATCTTGCTTTCAATTCGCCGCACTACCCGATCGTCCCCAACAAAGAATATCACGGGAAATCGAAGGCTGGGTTCTATGGCGACTTCGTTATCGAAACCGATGCCATGGTCGGAAAAGTGCTTAATGCACTTAAGAAAAACGGTTTCGCTGATAATACGCTCGTCGTTTTCTCTGCGGATAACGGACCGGAAACCCACGCCTTTGAAAGGTTGGAGGAATTCGAACAATGGAGTTCAGGAAAGTACCGCGGAGTGAAACGGGATATCTATGAGGGGGGGCACAGGGTTCCATTCATTGTTAAATGGCCTAGCAGAATCAAGAAAGGTCTCCAATCAGATGAGGTTGTAAGCCAAGTCGACCTAGCCGCAACCTTTGCGAAGATTATTAATTACCCCCTAGGGGAAAAAGAAGCGATCGACAGTTACAACCTTCTACCTGTACTAGAAAGTAAGAAATATTCGAAACCTTTACGAGTTGCCACCGTCCAAAATACTTCGCCCAAGAAATTCGCTCTTCGGCAAGGAGACTGGGTGCTCATTGATGCACCAACCGGGGCCGCCAGAAAGGAAAAGAAGGACTACCTGGACTATTTCGGATTAGAGCCTTATGAAACCGGTCACAAGGGTCTGCTTTTCAACCTTAAAAATGATCCGCGTCAGTCCAAAAATCTTTACAACAAGTTTTCCGATCGTGCAAAAAGGATGAAGGCTTTACTTCAGGAATACCTGGATGGAAAACCCTGTGCTCCAAGAAAGGAGTCGTGAGAGAAATCAAATGCATATTAAAATAACATTTCTTTGTTTATTGAGCTTTGTTTGCCTCAAATTAACGGGGCAAGAGTCCAACCCAATCGTAATCAAACAAATAAAAGGCAGGTACTGGCTGGCCAAGCCTGATGGCAAATTATTTTTCGCCCATGGAATTACTCACGCCCGTAACCTAAAGGGCCAACAGGAATTAAATAAATTCTCGAAAGCCTGCAAAGAGATTGGGTTTAATGCTTATGGATACGGTTGCCCGGAAGGTTTGCGCAACGACATGCCTTTCGTGGAAAGTTGGAATCACTTGGTACCCATGTCCTACTATCGCGAAAAAGGTGCCGTTCGATTTGTCGACATCTTTGATCCCAAAGAACAAGCGAAACTCATTAGTGGCATTAAGTTTTTTTGTCTCCGCAGTCGGAATAATCCAAACACCATAGGCTATTGTTGGACCGACTTGGGTTCGTGGCCGTTGGAAAACCCTTCGGGTAAAAACTGGGTCGACTATATCCGCAAGCTTCCTGATGATTCACATGGCCAGAAGGCTTACCGTAAGTTTCTTTCTTCCTGGAAAGGAGAAACCGGAAAAATTCAGGATCTCGCTTTCCTTCGGTTGATCGCCAGAGAATATTTCCGAATCGTAGGTACAACCCAGCGAAAATACACTCCAGATCACTTGGTCTTTGGGGAACGTTTTGCTTTTAATACCCTCGTACCCGAAGTCTTCGAGGAAATGCTACCTTATGTCGATGCCATTGCCATCCAACCGCCTTTTCAGTCCCATTTCCCCAAGGAAAAGTTCGAGGAGATTCACAAGCTTAGTGGTAAACCCATCCTGATCTGTGACTTTGCCGTGCGCTTTTTAGACGGGGATAAAAATATTAGCGGATGGAAACCGGAACCCAATTCAATTGCCGGTGGTAAAGCTTATGCTCAATACATCAAGCAAGTATTCGATACCGGTTATATTGTTGGTTCATTTTGGTGTAACCCCTTGGATTCTGGGCGAGGATTTGGAAATACTGGAATAAAGCAGGGCTTTTTCGGGGAAAAATTCACCGAACGATCCGGGTTGCACGACTCAGTCCGTGAACTATCTGGTTGGATCGATCAAAGGACACCAGCGAGACCGTAAGTTTTTTAGATTATTCTCTTTCGTAATTCTTGAATTATCTCCAAGTACTCTTGCTTGACCATCTTTTCAGCCCGATCAAAAGTGGTTACGATACGACTTCGTTCACTCTTTTCCGGGAAATCATTGAGAATCGTCCTCACTTTCATCGAATAGATCCTAAGATTTTTAGGTTTATCAAAGGAATTAAAATCATAATATTTATAATCTAACGAACCCTGAAGACCTGCCTCTTCAAAAGCTTCCCTCTTTGCCTGTAATCGATCGGATCGTTTTTTCGCACGATTCCCTTTCGGTAATATCCATGAATGTCCCTTACGACTTGTCACCAAAACGACCTTACCTGATATAGTGTAGGCAAAAACTCCCACTTGATAATCATCATTCCGAACGCTTGCCAATCTTCCTTCATTATTTTGTATTTTAAGCATAATTATTTTTTGTTTTTGAGGAGTCCCACCACGAGATCCTCGATAATTTGCTGAACGCTTGTATCCTTTTTCACCGCATAAATCTTCAGTTTTTTTAAGACTGACTCCTCAAGGCGCAAAGATGTGTTTTTGCGCTTTGACTTCTTGTTGCGGGGTTTAGAAGGCATATGTAAATATTTATATAATGATGTCAAAATGTCAAGATATTAAAGTATCATAATTTTCATTAGTCCTTAATCAGTAATATTTTTTGAACTCATTATGAGAGTTTTATTTGCCCTAATTTATGTTAAAAAAAGATTTAACAACATAGAACAATTGTGCCGTTGTAAGAATTTAGATATTAAGACATATGAACTATATGAAGCTCAACCGATCCCTCTTCGCCTTATTTCTTCCCTTTTTTATTTTAAAACCTGTTTCTTACGGAAGGGATCGGGTTTCCCAAATGCCCAACCTCATCATTCTTCTGGCGGATGATTTAGGCTATGGAGAACTTGGGTGCCAGGGAAATGATGAGATCCCCACACCTCATATAGACGGAATAGCCAAAAACGGAGTGCGCTTCACTCAAGGCTATGTGACTGCACCTAACTGTAGCCCCTCCCGAGCCGGTCTGATAACCGGAAAATACGGAACCCGCTTCGGGCATGAATTCAATCCCACAGGTGCCAAAAATGAGGAATCTGGCTTCGGACTCCCTCTGTCTCAAAAAACGATTGCCGACTCCCTCCAATTGGCAGGCTATGTAAATGGTTTGATTGGGAAATGGCATCTTGGAGGAACCGCTCCCTATCATCCATTCCGTCGTGGTTTTGATGAGTTTTTTGGGTTTACTCACGAAGGACATTACTTCGTTCCCGAACCATGGAAAGGAACGACCACCTGGTTAAGAAGGAAAGTACTTCCGGGCGGTGGAGCAGGAATCAGAACTTTTGGCAATGTAATCTACTCCACCCACTTGGGTAACGAGCCCGACTACGATGCCAACAATCCGATCGTACGCGGAAGTCAACCGGTACGGGAGGAGGAATACTTCACCGATGCCATTACCCGCGAATCCGTTGACTTCATTGACCGGCATAAGGACAAACCTTTCTTCTTATTCGTGTCCTACAACGCCGTGCACAGTCCACTCCAGGCTGCCGATAAGTACATGAAAAAATTCAAACACATTGAGGATATACAAAGACGAATCTTTGCAGCTATGCTGGCCAACCTGGACGACAGTGTGGGTGATATCATGAAAAAAGTAGAAAAAGAGGATTTAGAAAACGACACCCTTGTATTTTTCCTGAGCGACAATGGTGGACCGACCAAGGAACTAACCAGCAGCAACCTTCCTCTACGGGGCGGAAAGGGACAAATGTATGAGGGCGGCATTCGTGTACCCTTCCTTTTTCAATGGCCCGGCAAGGTGCCTGCGGGAAAAACCTATGATCGGCCCGTACTGAGTACGGATATTTTTGCCACCATTCATGCAGCGGCAGGGGTATCTAAACCCAAAGGTGAATATATTGAATCTTATGACCTTCTTCCCTACCTCACAGGAAAGTACAAGCAAGATCCGCACGAGTGGCTGTATTGGAGGCAGAGCCATAAAGCGGCCTTCCGCGTGGGCGATATGAAAATCCTCAGGCAAACACCCAAAAAATGGGAACTTTATGATTTAGCCAAGGATCCCTCTGAGACCAAAGACTTATCTAAGGAAATGCCTGAACAATTTGATTTATTGTATGCCGGTTGGGAAAAGATCAATGGAAACATGGTAGAACCCCTGTTTAAATAATACTTTCGAGGGCTTTCCAGTACTTCTTTTCTTTAGTTAAATGCTAATGTAGCCTTGGTTTTTAAGTGATTTTTGCATAGTATTTTATGAACATGCTTATTAAAAGACATATTGCCCGCAGGAGATTTCTGCAAGGACTGGGTGGATCCATGATTGCCCTACCCCTTCTCGAGGCAAACGCAGAATCCGCGGCCCTTATTCCACCAAAACGAATAACAGCAACCGGAATTTTTTACGGCTTTGTCCCCGAAAACTTCCATCCCATCGAGACCGGTAAGCAATTTCAATCACCCCTGCTCCTGAAACCGCTTGAATCGTTGCGGGAAGATTACACGGTATTTTCCGGCTTGGATCACAACCTCAGCGGTGGTCACAATGCAACCAAGTTTTTCCTCTCGGGCATTCCAACCAACCATTCGAAAGGATATGCCGAAGCCAACATTTCCCTGGATCAAAAAGCAGCCGACTTTACCGGAGAGAAAACAAGGTACCCTTCTCTTACACTAGATGCCGACCGCGGGAATGAACATACCCTTTCATGGACGAGTAATGGAAACAATATCCAACCCATCCGTAGTTTGGAAAAACTTTATCAAATGCTTTTTCGAAAAGAGAACAGCTCAACACGCAATCAAACAGAAAGAGCTTTAATCGATAAACGCTCCATTCTTGATCTCGCGAAAGCCCAGGCAGATCGTTTTAAAGAAAGCTTGGGTTATGCAGACACCGAAAAACTGGACCAATATTTCACTTCCGTTCGCGAATTCGAAAAACGCATTGAACAATCCACTCTCTGGCTCGATAAGGAAAAACCAAATACGGATTATGTCCTGCCTCAGGGTGTGGATTCACTAACCCTCAAGGATCGAACCCCCCTTTTTTACGATCTGATGGCTCTTGCCCTTCAAACCGATTCGACCCGGGTTATCAGTCTGGCATTTACCAATTTAGGAAAAGAAAACGGTGGATTATCCGGAGTTTCACAGGGATACCATACTCTTTCTCATCATGGACAGGTTCAGGATGCCATTGATGAACTTTCCATTATTGAAACTTTTCATGTCGATCAATTTGCGCGATTTCTCAAAAAACTTAAGGATGTAAAAGAACCTAACGGTGCAAGTTTACTGGACAGCACGATGTCTCTTCTTGGAAGTGGAATGAGCAACGCAAATTCCCACAGTAATCGAGACCTCCCCATTCTGCTTTCCGGTGGTGGTTTCAAGCACGGTGGACACATGCATTTTGCACGCGCCGGAAAACAATCCACTCCTCTTTGTAATCTATATCTTTCCATGTTACAGAATTTTGGTATGGATGTGGATCAATTCAACACCTCATCCGGAACCCTTACCGGCCTCGAAAAAATCACCTAGTTTCTGCAAATGGAAAAGATTTTGCATTCATCCATTTTTGGATTCGCTGTACTTTTTCTAATGGGAATAAACCATGCCTTTTCAAGAGTCGTAGAATTCGATCATAAAGTTTTTCAATTTACCCAAAATTATTGCGTGAAGTGCCATGGCTCTGAGGAAGAAAAAGGAGATCGTACTTTTCACCAGCTTTCGAAGGAATTATCGGGTAAACAGATGATCGATTTAGGGGACGAAGAAAAAGTCAATTTACTGCATGACATCCTCGACCAGCTCAACCTGGGTGAAATGCCTCCCAAGAAAAAGGAAGTCAAACAACCCAAAACAGAAGAAATCAAACAGACCATTGCCTGGCTCACCCAAACCCTTGTTGAATGGGAAAAGGAAAAAGGCCCCAACCAAACCGTTTTACGTAGACTCAATCGCAGAGAGTACCGGAATACGATGCGCGATCTGCTGGGTTTACATGATTTACCTTTTGATTTCACAGAGGATTTCCCCACCGATGAGAATGATCATGGTTTTACCAATGTTGGAGATGCTCTCAATCTATCCGATCAACATTTAAATGCTTATCTTGAATCTGCGGATCGATATCTTCGCATGGCGTTCCGTTTTGACGAAATCACGCCCTTCAAAAGTGAAACGATTAAGCCTAAAGATTGGGGCTATCCCAGCAGACAGGAAAAGACTCCCTGGATGTACCGGGTTTATAAACCCAATCAATACCTTGATTTTGCAGCAGGGAAAAAACAAATATCTGATCATTTTGACTTAGGAACTTTTCCGCACGACTGGTATAAAAGAAACAAGGGTATACAAACTTCCGGGTATTATAAAATCAGTATAACGGCCGAAGCTGTTCGTCGATTAACGCATCCCTACCATCCTGCGATGATCCCCACCAACCTCAAAGCTCCTATGCAGCTCTCCTTATTTGTATCCAGGGGCAGTAAGGGAATGGGCTCGGACTCGATCAAATCAAGATCAAAAATAGGACTCTGGGATTTAGCGGATCACCAACCTAAAAAATTTGATGTAACCGTATGGATGGATAAAAGGGATGTTCCTTTTCTTAACTGGGATAACGGACCGGGCCCTTCAGACTATTGGATGCGGGACATTTGTAAGAAATATCATACGGACATCGAATTCCGTGGAAAAGAAGGTTCTCATGCCTGGCATATCGTGGGAAAGGACCTCGTGCCGGGTCGCGTTGTTTCAGATGTATGGAAAGGTCCAGTCGTCAGATTACATGAACTTCGCATCAATGGCCCACTTCCAATTACCTACAAAAGTAAAGCCCAACAGGTTTTCCTGGATGGTGAACGGGACCTTTCTAAAATCGATCTTGAAGTTGTATTTTCTCGCTTTGCCCGACGGGCTTTTCGCCGACCGGTGAGCAAATCTGAAATTACGCCCTATTTGGAAATTGAAAAAAGAGCGCGACATAAACTTGGTCGAAACCGAGAAGATGCCTTTTTTCTGGCACTCAAGGCAATTCTTGTCTCACCTGATTTCCTTTATTTAAAAGAAGAAAGAAGTGAATCTGATCATCTGTCTTCTTTTGAGATCGCAAACCGACTTTCGCATTTCATGTGGTCCTCCTTGCCCGACAATGAACTTTTTCTGCAAGCCAAGGAATATAAACTGGGGGACCGAGCTTACCTTAAACAACAAGTCACACGCCTACTGCAGGATCCCCGAAGTGAATCATTTATTCATGGATTTGCCGAATCCTGGCTCCGTCTCGACAAACTCGGCACGATGCCCCCTGCATCGCTCAAGTTCCATGAATATTACCGCTATGGCTTAAAGGAAGCCATGCTTGAAGAGACCCATCAGTTTCTAAGCCATGCCGTACTGGAAAACATCCCACTCTCCGACTTTGTTGATTCCGACTACAGCTTCATCAATCAGGACCTCGCACGACATTACGGAATTGATGGAGTCGAGGGAGTTCATTTCCGCAAGGTCTCCTTTCCGGAAAACAGTTTGCGGGGAGGTCTGCTTGGTCAGGCAAGCATTCTTACTCTCACTGCAAACGGAGTCGATACATCACCGGTTATTCGGGGCATTTGGGTACTGGAAAGCTTGCTTGGGACTCCTCCTTCACCCCCTCCCCCTGATGTTGAACCGATTAACCCGGATGTTCGGGGTGCTCAGACCGTGAAACAACTTCTGGAAAAGCACCGCTCGGTTCAGGCATGCGCGGATTGTCATGCCAAGATTGATCCCTATGGTTTCCCCCTTGAATATTTTGACCCGGTTGGCGGGTATCGACCAACCTACTATCGTTCCCGCTTCTGGAAAAACTCCACACAAAGCACTAAGCTTTTTCCATCCGGGCCTATTGACGGGAGTGCTGTCCTTACTTCCGGAGAAAAGATTCATGGTCCCAGAACACTCAAGAAAGTACTCCTGGCAAAGAAAAACCTACTGGCTCAAAATCTTGCAGAAAAACTCATGACCTATGCCACCGGCAGAGTCCTTACTCTACGGGATAAAAACGAAGCCAAATCCATTGCCGATTCCATAATTAAAGATAACTTCGGCTTTCGTGACCTGATTATTAAAATTGCCGCCAGCGACGCGTTCGCCCGCAAATAATCTTTCTTTGATTTCAGATTTCCTGTCGACCCAGTTCGGTCGTTCGGTTATGAAATCTAATTTTTAAAAATTCTGCCTATGAAAAAATTCATCCTCCTACTCTGTTTTATCAGTCATTTGTCAGCCAAGGACACTTTTATGCCGATCAGTGACCCGGCTAAACTCCCGAAGTCAGCACTCGAACTTTGGCAAGGATATGATGCCCGGGCTGAAGATCTCGAGGTGAAAATCATTGAAGAATGGAAAACCGATGAAGTCACCACCCGTTATCTGACCTACAAGGTCGGTCGGTTTAAGGGGGCGAATTCCCGCGTGTCTGCTTACTACTCGTTTCCCAACAAACCAGGTAAATATCCCGCATTCGTTTGGTCTCACGGTGGCGGACAACGTGCCGAAAAAAATCGAAGCGTTTATTTTGCAAAACAAGGATTTGCCAACATCGATATCAATTGGCTCGGACGGCCCGTAAAAGAGGACATTGATACCAACACCGACTGGGGGAAAGTGGATCCTACCCAAGGCCCGAGATTCTATTCCAAAGCCTTACGCAAAGGATGGAAGGTAAACCTGCAACCCGATGAATTTTCAATCGACCCCATTCCCAGTCCCCGCAACTCCAACTGGATACTCCTTTCGATGGCGGGTCGGCGGGCGATTACTTTCCTGGAGAAGCAACCCGAGGTTAATCCCGACAGAATCGGATTCACGGGCTTTTCCATGGGGGGAATGATTACTGCCCTTACCGCGACCGACCCCCGCCTCAAAGCGGTCGCTCCATTTGTCGGTGGCACTGGATTTAAATATGTGGATTTCCCGGGGGGCATTGTCGGAAGCAGCAAGCGTCCTCAATTTCAAAATCTTGAAATGTACAAGAAAGTGCAATCGATCCCGAAGCTTCCTGGCCTCATGTCAAATGCCCGGTCGCCTTCATCACCTCATCCAACGACTTTCCACTCCACCTTCGAAAGAATCTACCGGTCGATGGATTTGCTACCCCATGACGACTGGAGAGTATCCTCCAATGTGCACTATAACCATGGACCCGGCCCAGAAGAATGGGCAGTACTTAATCTTTGGTTTAAGAAATATTTGGGGGATGAAAAGGTTGTAATCCCCCAAACGCCGCCATCCAGTTTCTCACTAGACAAAGGAATGGCCACCTTCTCCGTATCGCCAAAAGTAATCGACCGCTTAGCTGGAGTTCAAATCTACTACAGCTACGATCCGAATTCCCGGACCCGTTTCTGGCATAATGCTGTGGCAAAAAAATCAAAGAATACCTGGACTACGGATATCCCAGTGTACCCCAAGCTTCCGCTCTATGTTTTCGGGCATTGCCGATACAAATTGGATCAGGAAATGACTCTTCAAGTTGGGAATTCCAAGACTTTCTCCATCAATTCAAAAGAAGCGATCCATGAACCGAAAAACATCGACTTAAAAGAATTATCCAAGCTGGCAAAGAACGGACTGATCGAAGACTTTTCCAATGGCACGGCCGATTGGGCAAGTCGAAACGGGGACAGTATCACAAGTTATAAACTGCAGAGCCCGATGATTGATCGCTCGAATGATAAGGTTCTAGCCTTCACCATCGATCCACAAGGCCGCGATCACACCCTCCGCCTCCGTCTTGGAAGTTCATTTTTGAGTCGGGAAAACAATATCGGTACCTTTACTTACCATACGAAGGTTACGGGAAAAGGACCTCAGCAAATTCTGGTTAACCGAAAAGACTTTAAGGGCGAAAAAGATAACGAACTGGAGTGGGCCAAGGTTTCCACCTTTCAATGTTACGCTGGTTGATCATACAGCAGAGGAAAGCCGTTCGGCTGACCGATCCTAAAACGCACTCCATCCTGAAGCGGATTGAATTGGTCGACCCTCGTTAAAGCCTAAGTCTCTTATTAAAGGTGCTCCTGAAACCAGGTATCAATATCCTCAATTATCGGTAAAAACCACGGGTGCCGGTTCCAGCATCCATGCTTGCCATCTTGGTAATGAGTCAGCAATTGGGTGGGCACACCCAGCTTTTTCAGTTTATCAATCGAAGGTTGTACTTTAGACGGATCTTCTTTTCCACCAAATTGAAAAAGGATTGGGGGCGTGTCTTTATTAATATGGAGGTGGGCATCCGCTAGTTTGTAAAGCTCAGGCTCTTCCTTGACCGTCCCACCAAACAGGAAGATTGCATTGGCTACGGGATTTTTCGCAGTTAGCGACCGTTCCGCCACACTACCGGTTGAGATTTCCATCGGCCCGGACATGACCACCGCAGCCTGAACGGCAGATGAATATTTGGCATTCCCGCCATCACCATGCAAAGACTTCAACCTTGGGCGTGGTCGCGAGCAGACCAGCTAAATGGGCTCCCGCTGAGCCACCTACCACCCCGATCTCGACTCGGCATCCATGTTATACTTATTGGCATGAGCTCTCAGGTATCGGATCGCGGCATGACAGTCCTGAATATTCGCCGGGAAAGCAGCCTCTTCAGCCAACCGGTAATCAATGGCCATGGAAACATATCCACGCTTCGCCATTTCCACTCCCATTGCCCGGAACTTCATCTTATCGCCTTTAATCCAGCCTCCTCCATGAATAATCAAAGCAGCGGGGAATGGTCCCTTGCCCCTGGGAATAAAAAGATCGGCCAGCATCTTTCGAGGACCATATTCTGCATAAGTGAGGTCGAGCAGTTGAGTCACATTACCGGGAACTTGTACGCTTGGTTTATCTGGCATGGATTCGGGCCATTCAGCAGGTGGTTGAGTGGGAACCCCGGATACTTTCATGCGCTGAACATGGACCCCGCCAAAGCCAGTCAAATAAAGATCACGCAATTGAGTGCCGCCAAAGGCACAATTCACCGCCCGCTCGGGACATACGATTTTGTCGAGCAGCTTGCCCTTCGAGTCCCAAATCCAAATATCCTTGGGTCCCGCACAATAAACATTGCCAGCCCGGTCCACACACATTCCATCCGCTCCCTTGAGGTCGGGCTGACCGTCGTCCATTTTCGCAAAGAGCTTCCTTGCGTTCAACGCTCCATTCTTTCCGACCTTGAAAGACAGAATCTTCTTTGGCACGTATTCGGACACATAAAGGGTTTTCTCATCGGGGCTCAGGATCAACCCATTGGGGGTCTGTACATCGGAAGCCACGGTTTGGGCTTTGCCCTGCGGGGAAACATAAACGACTTCACCCGGTCCGGTTAGGGTAAAATAGACCCCGCCCGAGCGATCGACAACCAAGTCATTGGGTTTCCGGCGCTTATCTTCAGCCAAATCTTCCTGATAGACCACGGACCACTTATTGGTTTGATCCAGGCACCGGATTGCACCTTCCCCATGATCAGCGAAGTAGCTCTTCCCATGATTGAAAAAGCTCGCACTGAACCGCTTTTCTTGGGCGAGCACATTCCATTTATTTTGTTTGATAATGAAGCGCTTGACCACCTGTGCTTTTGGATCCGGAACCGTTAGGTACCATCCCTGCCAGGAAGGTCCGTCCGCCAATCCGAAATCATCTGAAACCAATCTAAGGGGCCCAGATCGATCGACCGGGGCTATCCCCAAACAAGCGAACGGCGAATAAAAGAGTAAAAAGAATGGAATAACAAAGCTTTAATAAATTCATTTTTTCGATTTAGATTTTTTGGATTGAACCGGGCGTTTAAACCCATCGGTCATGGGGGATGTTTCAAAGAATTTTCCATTATCGACCAACCGGGGATCGTTATGGTCACGCAGGTACTTCATTAAACGGGCCCGAAGTTTTTTTACCGTCCCTGAATAGTCCCGGTCTAAAGCGAGGTTTTTCATTTGATCCAGATCATTATTCATATCGTATAATTCTTCACGGGGGCGCTTTCCGTAGGCATGATCAAAAATTGGTTTTACTTTGGGATCTTTTCGATTTGTAACGATCCAAGCCTTGGTCGGACCGGCATCCTCATCCGCTAAGGTTACAAAGGTTTGTTTTTCCAATAAAGCAAAGCCAGGTTCTTTGGGAGAATCGAGCAGATAGGGATCGCCCAAGGGCCAACGGTCCGGTTTGAAATTAATCACAAATTGAAAATCCTTGGTTCGAATCGCTCGTTGCGGATAAGGGAGGTATCCGGGGCGGGAGGAGTAGACATGACGTTCCCGACCGGTGATCACCGCATCACGACTTGGGTCCACCTGACCACCTTTTTTCGACTTCAATACTTTCCACAAACTTTGAGCCGACATCACCTCGGGAACCTGGACCTTTCCCGCTTCAAGGAAAGTCGGGGCCAAGTCGGGAAGGCAGACGAAATCATCCACCACCCGGCCACCTCTCACACCCGGCCCGGCAATGGTCAGGCACACCCGAGTGCCGAAGTCGTAGAGGTTACACTTACCATGTGGAAAACCGGGAGGACCATGATCTCCACTGACC
>JBJLCO010000024.1:0-12571 GCA_045567635.1 Opitutales bacterium
GGACGTAGAAGAACTGTTCAATCCCTTGATTGAAGGGATGAATCAATCGCCCTTTGATTTATTGATGCCTTTCGTGTTTTGGGATGCGGAATATATCAAATCCGGAAGAGTGGCCGGGCGTCCTTCCCATCTTTACTCGTTTTCCTCCCCACTCTGGGTACTAAATGCTCGACCTGATATTACCAAAATTGTCATGGCTTTAGATAAAAGTTACGAAGCCCCTTTGCGAATTGAAACATTTGCCCAATTGAATGTACCGGATCGAACCTTTATTTTGAACAGCTTCAAAAAGGTTTCCGATCACTGGATAATCAAGTCATTGGATTGTAAGGAACGTATAACCCGTTCCAATACTCGTTTTGAAGTGACTTCCGCAGCACTTAGACTGGATTTGGATCGCGTTCTGTTTTCTCCGGATGGATTACTGCAGCAACCCCTCGTCCCGGAGGATGCTTTTATCTCCACCAATTAGTTCAAATATAAACTTTTTAGAATTGGGCTTGCCCGTTTTCTTTTTACCCATACAAATCGGCAGTTAACTTATGAAAAACGGATACTTATCATCTTGGGCAAAAAATGTGGCTCCTTCCCCAACATTGGCGGTGGATGCAAAAGCCAAAGCCTTAAAAGCCGCGGGCGAAGATGTCTGCGGGTTTGGGGCAGGCGAACCGGATTTTGACACCCCATCATTTATCAAAGACGCCTGTGCCCAGGCACTGGCTGAGGGTAAAACAAAGTATGCACCGGCCGCAGGTATTCCCGCACTCCGTCAAGCACTGGCAAAGCAATATCAGGAAAAAGGTGTGCTGCCAGAAGCTGCACCTGCACAGGTGGTGCTCAGTCCGGGTGGGAAGTATTCATGTTACCTTGCTATCCTTGCCACTTGTGGTGCCGGGGATGAAGTGATTATCCCCGCTCCTTATTGGGTCAGTTATCCGGAAATGGTTAAGTTAGCCGGGGCCACACCCCGGGTAGTCTTTGCCGGAGACGATATGGGTTTTAAGGTTTCTCCGCAACAACTTGAGGAAGTGCTCACGCCTGCCTCCCGCATGATCATCCTGAACAGTCCGTCCAATCCAACCGGTTGCCTGTATACCCGTGAGGAAATGGAAGCGATTGTGGAACTGGCGTGCAGGCATGATTTATTGATCATGTCCGATGAGATTTATGAATATTTACTCTACGATGAGGCCAAGCACTTCAGTCCCGCCTCGTTTAGCAAGGAGGCAGCGGAACGTGTCATCACGGTCTCTGGATTCAGTAAAACATTCTCCATGACCGGTTGGCGCTTGGGCACTCTCGTGGCCAACCCTGAAATTAGCAAGGCAGTGGCAAACCTGCAAAGCCAGACCACTTCAAATGCCACCACATTTGCTCAGTACGGTGCCCTGGCTGCCATGGAACACTGGGATCAGTCAATGAGTGCGGTGGATGAAATGCTTGTTCATTTTGATCGTCGCCGTCTAAAGTTGCTTTCCGGTTTGGAATCGACCGATGGTATAACCTGTCAGCGTTCACAGGGGGCATTTTATCTTTTTCCCAATATTTCTTCATTCGGACTGAGTTCTGAAGAATTTTCGGCCCGTCTGTTGGAGGAACAAAAAGTCGCGGTGGTTTCCGGTCATGCCTTTGGTGCCGAAGGGTATATACGCTTAAGCTATGCCACATCAGACGAAATAATCGAAGAAGGATTGAGCCGAATACAATCGTTCTGTGCCAGTCTAATGTAAAACAATTTTATAATCTTGATTAATTTCTTTGTTGACGAAAAATTAACCTTTCTAAATTGTGAGCTAAACAATTCTAATTCCTACCAATATGAATAATAATTCATCCTTTTTACGCCTTTTCATAATCTTTGTTCTAGCTTTACCATTTGTCTCTCATGCCGATTGGAAACAAGCTCGAGATCGCGCTTACCACAAAGATGCAAAGCCTGAAGATTTTACAGCGGGTTGGCGTAATGGGGTAACAAGTGGCTATTATTTGGGATTTACCAGTCTAGCGGATGAAATGCGCGATTTGAGAAGGCCCTCCAATATCCCCATAACCAACAATTTTCTCAAAGCTTTCTACTTCGATATTCACTATTCCAATCAGGAATTTAATTGGAAATTTTTTGAGGATGATAATGATCCCCTTACTGATTATCCCGATGATGGAGATGATCTTATCGAAAATACTGTGTATGGAATCACATTGGGTTTTAGTTTTGGAGAGAATCCAAATCTCGATGTTCGGCTTCCAATCTCATCCTCCCGCTTCAAAGTGGGCAATGTGGACGATACCGGCATGCTCGCGGGGATCGAGCTTTTCCCCAACTACCGGATAAACGAGTACATCGCATGGGGGGTAAATATTGCCCATAATAATTCCTCGAGTGACTTTCCAATATTTGACGAGTCAATGACCAGTGTGTCGTTCGAAACCATGGCAGAATCCAGCCCCGCATACGGTATGAATTGGTCGGGTCGTCTGTCTATTGGTCGTTACTTCCCAAGCAACGAAGCCAATGACGAATCTTTCTGGCTCTTCAAAGGTGCATTAGCTTTGCATTATCACCTTCATCAAAACTTTACTATGCTTCCTTTCATCCGTTACAACTATGCAATGGGAGATTCCTCATTGGTGCTAACGGACAAGCGCTGGTGGGATTACGGTGCTGAATTCATTTTGATGCCCAATTCTCCCTGGAACTTCAGCTTGGGTATTGCCGGTGTGGGTGGGCACAGCATAATTGAAGAGGGTATGGAATTCTATCTTTCCACCAAAGGAAATTTCTAATTTAAAATTTAAGAATTAAAATGAAAATTAAACAGTCAATTCTCATCTCTCTTTTCTCAATAATCCTGATTTTTAGTGGATGCACACGAACTGCAAATAAAACGGGTCCCCTTACGCCGTACCCTGAAATTACTTCCGACATTGATATAGGAGAGGAAGTACGCGGTGAAGGAACGAGAGCAGAACTGCTTGGTTTTATCCGTTGGGGCGATCCCGGGCGGGCAACCTACCGTTCCCATCTACAGGAGCATCAAATTGCCGGAATGGCTGATTCTCTCACCGGTGGGGTGGTCAAGCAGTCCATGCAATCTGCCGTATATAAAGCACTTGGCGGCGAGCCCGATCATTTTATCGTGGATCCTCACTTCCATACCGTTGAGCACAACTTTCTTGTCTTCCGTACCGCCAAAACAAAGGTGGTGGGTCGAAAAGCAAAGCATGTGAATTACCGCCAGGTTAAACGATTCAACACCGATGAGACAGATACGCTTATTTTGGAAAAATCCCCCCAGACCTACACCGTAGATCGTAATGGGCGGGAAGCCACCAAAATTACCACATCGGGTAATATCACACCTTATGTCACTGGTTCAGCAAGTGTGTACGATACCTCTGCCGGAGTTCAGATTCTGGATTTGGATGCTCCTTCGGATACCGATGCTTCCAGTAATCCATCCATGCAGCGTTTAGATTCCAAGCTCCAGGAATTAAACCGCCGGATTCAGGCCCTGGACGGGCGCTAATTTAGGAATTTAATCCTAGTTTCTTTGCCTCTTCCGGGTTTTCAAGCATTGCTTGCTTAAACTCGCCGATATCAAAATCGGCTACCACGAAATCCCCATTTTTTAAAGTGGGTGTCAATCCTTGCCCGCTGCAGGCAAATAATTCTTCCGTTTTATCCGGGCTTTGCCTGACATCCACAATGTCGAGGCTCAGATCGATTTCCTGAAAGTATTCCAGTGCTTCCACGCACCAGGGACATCCCTGTTTTACAAATAAAATTGGTAAGTTCATATTTTGTTCTTCTAGATGATTTCCTGAATTTTTGAAAGTGATTTCGAATATTCTTCTTTGCTTTGCTTTTTTTTTCCTCCGCATCATTGTGTTTTCAAATGGAATTGGAGCAAATTAGGTGAAGGGAGAAATGGAAAGTATCCGGGTTAAGGGTGCCCGAGAAAATAATTTGCTCAATGTAACAGCGAATTTTCCCCGTGGACAATTAATCGGAGTTACCGGAGTGAGTGGTTCCGGGAAATCGTCCCTTGTGTTTGATGTGCTCGCTGCGGAGGGACACAGGAAGTATGTGGAGAGCCTGTCAACCAAGGCCCGACAGGCTTTGGAAAAAGTGAGGCGACCGGATGTGGATTATGTCGAAGGCCTTTCTCCGGTTCTCGCCATTGAACAGGCAGTGGCCGGTTCTTCCGGTCCCCGCAGCACTCTGGCCACCGCCACAGAAATCGCTGATTACGCGCGTCTGCTTTGGGCAACAGTGGGATCACCTCATTGTCCTTTGGATGGATCACCTGTTTCCAAAAGAAGTCTTGATGATTGTGTCACCCAATTATTATCAGATGGCAATGGCAAACGCGTTCTTATATTAGCCCCTATTTTTGAGGCTAAAGCCTCGGTTTTACGCGAGGAATTACCTAATTTTGAAAGAAGGGGTTTTCAACGGGTACGCATTGATGGTGAAATTAAGCGTTTGGATGACCGGGATTTAATCCCGGAAAAAACCAAGGGACGCCTGATTCAGGTGGATCTCGTAATCGACCGGTTAAAAGTGGACACTGAGAGCAGAAGCCGGGTGGCGGATTCTCTTGAACTTGCTTTCAAGGAAGGGGAGGAGCGGGCATTTGCTCTGATTGAAAATTCTGAAAAGAAATACGATGAGATTTTCTTTTCACAAAGTTATGCCTGTGAAAAATGCGGCTCAACTTATCCCAATATTACCCCCAAACATTTTTCTTGGAATCATCCGGACGGGGCCTGCGAAGAGTGTGGTGGATTGGGGCAGGTACTTTCTTTCCGTGAGGATCTGATTATACCGGATCCCAGTCTGTCTCTTGCCAAAGGTGCCATCAAAGCATGGAGGCTGGGATCGAGAAAGATGGTGACTTTACGCAAAAATATTCTTAAGCAAATTTCCGAACAATATCCTCTCGACCTGAAGCAACCGTGGAACGAAATCCCCGCAGAGACCAAGAAATTTTTACTTCATGGGGATGAGGATAAAATCTTCGAATTGAAATTACAAATTGGTCGTGGAAAAGCCAAGAAGCAACCCTTTCCCGGTATTCTATATGACCTCGGGCAGACCATGAAAAACACCACGAGTGAGACTTTGCGTGCCCGTTTACTTACTTATCAAATTGGTGCCGAGTGCCCGTCCTGTAAGGGACAGAGATTATCCTCTTTTTCCCGGGCCGTTTTGTTAGCCGGTCAACCTTTTGATTATTTTCTTTCCCTTCCCACGGAGCATGCCTGGTCTTTTGTGAAGAAAAAAGTCCTTAAAGATTCAAAGTATGAACAGGTTCTGGATGCCGTGTCCGGACTGGAACAGCGTCTTGGCTTCCTCAATCAGGTGGGACTGAGCTATCTTACCTTGGATCGACCCTATTCCAGTCTAAGTGGAGGGGAGGCTCAGCGTGCCCGCTTGGCCACCCAACTGGGAATGGGCTTGGTTGGGGTAATTTACGCGTTGGATGAACCAAGTGTGGGATTACATCCATCCGATCATCACCGGTTGATCAAGGTATTGTACGGATTGAGAAACCGTGGAAATACTGTGGTGGTGGTTGAGCACGATGCAGAGACCTTACTGGCCTGCGATCATTTGATTGAGGTGGGACCGGGTCCCGGTACGCAGGGAGGGCAGCTCATTTTTTCCGGAAAAGTGAAAGCCTGCCTTGCTTCCAAGCAAAGTGCAACCGGGCCTTTTCTTGCCGGGGTGGAAAAAGTCGAAAAGGAAGCCAAAAATAAGTTGCCCGGTAAAGACCTCTTAACAGTCCGTTCCGCCCGGGCCAATAATCTCAGGAATATCGATGTTTCTTTTCCCATTGGACTTCTCACCGTGGTCTGCGGAGTTTCTGGCTCCGGAAAAAGTACTCTGGTGAACGAGGTTTTGGCGAAGTCCGCAGCCAATCAACTGCACCGTGCCAAACAATTGCCGGGTGCTCACTCAGGGATTGAGGGATTGGAAAAGTTCGAACAGGCGGTTCGTGTCGATCAGTCTCCGATTGGAAAAAGTCCGCGTTCGAACCCGGCCACTTACGTGAAGCTGTTTGATTTATTGCGAAAATTGTTTTCCCAATGCTCCCTGAGTCGGGTGCGTGGATACACTCCTGGTCGTTTCAGTTTTAACTTACCCGGCGGGCGTTGCGAACGGTGCAAGGGGGATGGCATGGTAAAACTCGACATGCAATTCCTCGCCGATGTTTTTGTGGAGTGTGAAAGTTGCCAGGGACGGCGCTATAATCGAGAAACCCTGGAAGTTCGGTATCGTGGGCACAGTATTGCCGATATTCTGGCAATGACCATTTCCGAAGCCCGGGAACTTTTTACCAAACATCCCGCCATTCTGGGCAAGCTTGATACCTTGGAGGCGGTGGGTCTCGGATATTTAAGACTGGGCCAGGCCGCCAATACCTTGTCCGGTGGAGAAGCACAGCGTCTAAAATTATCCCTTGAACTCAGTCGGAGACAAAGTGGAAAGGCTTTGTATCTTTTGGATGAGCCCACCACCGGACTCCACTGGTTGGATGTGCAAAAATTAATGGACCTGCTCTTCAGGTTGCGCGACGCGGGCAATACCCTGATTGTGATTGAGCATAATCTGGATGTCGTCCGACTGGCGGATCATGTGGTTGAGATTGGACCCAATGGAGGAGAACTTGGTGGCGAACTTGTGTTTGAGGGAACCCCGGAGGAATTGGCGGAAACGAAGACTCTGACCGGAACTTTTCTGCGAAAGCAACTTGCGAAGGAGTAATTTCCACTCTACCAATGAAGAACGAATGAAGGACCCGGAAAATGGCGGAGAGGAAAAGGATTTGCTCTCCATAAGAAGAGATGCGTTTTGGCAACTTTGGAAAAAGCGCGGTCTACTTGTTTTGGCGCTTTTACTCCTGATTATTCCACTGTACGGTACTTTTTCGCCTCTCTTTGAATTCATTCTTTTTGCCGTTTCCCTCGCTGCGTTAACCTATCCGGTATTTTTTCGCCCAATTGAAAGTCTGGGAAAGAAAATACTGCCTTCTCTGGACCCGCGCCGGCGTTCAGAATTATGTGCGGTGCTTGCCACGGTTTCATTACTGCTGGTCATTCTTTCTCCATTTTTACTGGTGATTTGGGAAGCTTCCAATCCGAGACAGGGCATGGTGGATACAATAATTTCACTGGCTTTGGGTGAGGAACGGGGTAGGGAAGCCCTGTTGGAAAGTATTTCGGCACGTATCCGCGAAATACACTCCATTTATCCCCGTCTTCCACTCGACGAGGAAAAAGCGGTGCAGTTCGTTTCCAATCTGGTCGGAGACACCCAGGAGTTTTCCGGGACATTTTTGGAGTTTTTATTCAAGGGTACACGCGGATTTGTGGCCGAACTGGCGCTTGCTTTAATTGCATTATCCTTCCTGTACGCTCATGGATCCAGCTTTCTCAAAGGAGCAATGCGAATAGGCGGATTTGAGCAAAATGAAGTTCATGCATGGCTGGAGCTACATCGTAAAATTACTCTCCGTCTGCTCAACGATACCGTGCTTACTTCCCTCATCCGTGGGGTGGCGCTTGCCTTGGTGGCTCATTTTATTGGTGGCTTCTTTTTCCTCCCGGTCTTTTTTCTGGGCGCCTTTATCGGACTGGTCCCGGTGGTGGGCAGTGCCATGGTTTGGCTGCCCTTGTCTTCCCTCGTTTGGACAAGGGGAGATCCTGCTACAGCCCTTTTAATGGCGGGATTAAGTTTATTTTTCAATTATCTGATCAGCCGGATACGGGCCAGTATGGGGCGTCGTTTGCATGAACAGGGAGCCTGGTTAAGCTTTATGCTTTTCCTGGGGATCATTGGCGGGATACTTTCCTATGGCCCGCAGGGATTTATAATCGGACCCATGGCGGTCATTCTTGCCTACGGACTGGTTCGATTTTTGGCGAACCAGTCAAATTCTGTTGCTAATGCCTAGTTCGCGTCATAAATTTGCACTTTTTCCCATAAGTGGGCACATTCTTTGATGAATGTCAGGTGGATCGGATCTGCCTGATAAGCATCATGTTGCTCCATATCACGAAGAACCACGGTGAGTGAGCAGTCATAACTGTCATCAACCACCGGTCTTTTCGGAGTATCCGCAGGTGTCCCGATAAAAGTATGCTCAACGGATTCAATATCCCCAAGTTTCGCAACTCCGTCGAAAAATTCGGATCTCTCCTCCTCACTCAGGTTTTCTTTTAGCCAAAATAATACACTATGAATTAACATCCGCTCTTTTTTTTAGATTAATCTTTATTTTGCAAACATTCTTTTGTTTTTTTTTGCAATTATTTCAACTGTTCTCTCCTTTGCACTTGCAACTGATTGTGAATCTCACAAAACTGAAGTCGTAATTCTTTAAATCAATATCAATGATATGAATAAATCGCGCCTAATCCCACTCCGCTTACCCCACTTTTTAGTCAAATATAAATTTGCATTTTTATTTTGCCTGATATTTTTCTTTGAGCACAAAGTTGTTGCACAAGCAGCGGGAGCCCAAATCATTTCCGAAGCGAAAATATCCATTCCCACTGATATACCTCTCAAAGGTACTGCATACGCCAAAGAGCTTGCTTCCTTGAAAGGATTGCCGACTTCTTCACCTCGAGTTCAGAGAGTCGCGGACAAGATTTCCAGTGATCTTCGCAAGAAAGGGTTTACTTTTAGCCGTATCATTCCCAGCTTTTCATCCTCCAATGGAATTCTAAGTTTAAAAGTTTTGATTGGTAAAAACGGGGACGCCTTTGTAAGCGGGAATGATTGGCTGTCAAGCGATACAATCTTAAATTCCCTTTCATGGGATTCAGGTAATTACTTCAATTATTCAGTTTTTCAATCCTCCGCATCCAAGCTGAATTCAAATCGTTTTGTTAATGTGGACTCCAAGCTTAAGCCCCGACGGAGTAATACGGGAGAAATTATTGTGGATGGAGACTTCAAGGTAGAAGATTCTTTGCCCTTGGTCACTACCGTAAATCTGGCGAATGACGGTAATTCAAAATCTTCCGGATGGCGATCAACCCTGGGACTGGAGTGGTGGGAACCATTCTACAAATCGGATAAAATCAGTTTCAACTGGATGACCGATCCCCAAAGCACATCCACCCTTAATTCCTTTTCTGCTCAGTATCTTACCAATTACTCCGATACCTGGACGGTGATGATGTTTACCGGATACTCCGAATCGGAATACAATAATGTGTTATCCCCGGTCAGCTTTGATATTTCAGGGGAGGGTTTGTTTGCCGGCGTCATGGTCTCCAATCAGTTTGCGGACCTTGAATCCGGTCCGATATCCTGGAATCTTGGCTTGACTTACCTTGATCTGGAGAATTCATTTAGTTTTACCTCCGCTCCCGCGAGTGATGATGTGAATCAACTTTCATTCGTTGTGCTAAGAGCCGGATTGCAGGGCGTCCTCAGTAATCAAGATATTTTTCCCGGTAAGTCATTTTGGTCACTCTCTGCCCTGACGGATGCCCGATCCTCCTCCGATGCTGATCTGAAAACTCAAAGACCCGGTGCATCCTCCGGATTCATAGCCGGCCAGTTCGCATTTACCACTCTGCAGTCTATTTCACAAAGGAGACAGCAAATCGATCTTTATTTAAACTTCGCGTCCCAATTTGCCAGTGATGCTCTTCCCTCCTCCCTCCAAAAAGCCATCGGTGGAGTTAAGAGCGTGCGTGGGTATGACGAACGTGAAGCGTTCGGGGATCATGGATTTCATTTAAATTCCGAATTGCGCTTCGGAGCTTTTCCAGTTGGGGAAAAGGGGCGTATTGAACCCTTTACTTTTTACGATGTTGGATATGTCAGTTCCGAGGAATCCCTTTCTGGAGTGAAGGACTCGGCATCGATGCAATCAGCCGGCGCTGGATTCCGATGTATCTTTAAACCTTCACTTGAACTTGATTTTCATTTGGGCGTTCCTTTTAAGGAATCGGTGGACACCAAGAAAAGCGATGCCCACCTGCACTTTAACTTAGACTTTCGTTTCTAATTTTATCCCTAAATTCTACTATTACTATGAAGAAGAGGTCACAAACAAACTACTTCGCCAAAACATTCCGCTGCTTTACCAACAAGCACCGCAGGGCACTTCGCTTGTCCTACGAACGGACCATTGGCACAATTAAGACAGTATTTATGAGCACCGGTTTAATCGGTGTGGTTGCAGGAACTCCGGGGTATGCGCTCGTTGCGAACTTACCCACTGGATCCCAGGTCGTGAGTGGAGGGGTAAATTTTGAACAGACTGGTGCTGATAACCTGAAAATCATTCAGCAAACTCAGTCTGCAATCGTAAACTGGGAGAGCTTTGATATCGGATCAAGTGCTTTTGTTGATATCGTGCAACCCAACATTGACTCCGCGATGCTTTCTCGGGTAATCGGTGCCGATCCCTCACAAATTCTTGGTTCCCTCAATGCGAACGGGCACCTATATCTTATCAATCCCAACGGAATCATTTTTGGCAAAGATTCCACCGTGAATGTGCACGCACTTATTGCTTCAACCCTCGATATTGCCGATTCAGCCTTCCTGTCAGGAAACATTTCCTTTCAGGGGGATTCCGAAGCCGAGGTGATGAACCTGGGTTCAATCAACGCGAAAGACTTCGCCGCCTTGATTGGCGGAAAGGTAGATAATGCCGGATCCATTTCAGTTCCTGGTGGGGATGCCGCTCTTTTAGCTGCTGATGCAGTCCTCGAAGTGGGTGAAGCTTCGGGTGGTAAAATCACCCTCGATTTATCCGGGTTACTGGAAGGTTCCGCATCTAATTCTGGTTCGATGGATGTTTCCTCTTCTACCATGCAGGGTGGATCAGCAACCATCTTGGGTGAGCAAGTTTCAGTCAGTGGTTCAGTCGATGCATCAGGTGTGTCTGGCGGTGGAACTATCAATGTTGGTGGTGATTTTCAGGGCGGAAATCCAGACCTTACAAACGCAATAACTGCGGATGTGACTGGTACCCTTGCATCAGACTCAGAAGTTAACGGGAATGGCGGTAGAATCATTGTTTGGGCGGATGGAGTCACTTCTTTTTCCGGAGATCTTTCCGCAACTGGGGTTGAATCTGGTGGATTTGCAGAAGTTTCCGGTAAAAGCGTTCTTAATTTTAGCGGATCGGTAGATTTAACTTCAGAGTCGGGTGTAGTTGGCTCTTTGTTACTTGATCCGACCAACATAACGATCAGTAATACAGGGAGCCACACTTCAATTGCGACATCTGGTAGTACAATTTTAGAACCGAGTGCCGCTGCTGGTTCTGTAATCAGTCTTTCTACTCTCAACTCCGCATTAGCAAGCTCTAATGTTACCATTCAGACGGCAGCAGGGGGCGGTTCAGAGGTTGGTAATATTTCCGTCGATACTGGCCTTGCTATCACAGGTTCAAATAACCTTTCTATCGTTGCTGATGGTGATGTTACAATGATCAGTGGTTCTATCAATTTGGGGTCTGGAGATTTGTCGGTTACTGCTGGAAATACTCGTACCGATGGAACGATACTTTTATTCTCAGACTTAACAATCGGCGATTTAGTTCTTGTTGCAGATGATGCAATTCAACTCACGGGTGCAGTGGATGTGAGCAATGGAGGTGGTACAATATCCGGAACGGTATCTCAAACTGCAGGATCTGTAACGGTTAACAATATAACAACTCCAGCAACGATTTCTTCTTCAACTAACAACGGCAATGTGACCTTTCAGGGTTCAGGCAATCTGAGTATTAATTCAATTACTGCCGGAACTGCTCAGGTGAGCGTTACCTCGACTGCTGGTTCGGTAGTTGATCATGCTTCCGACACTACCGCGGACATCACTGCAGATACGATAATTCTTTCTGCTGCAACCGGACTTGGAAGCTCGGCTGCAATCGAACTCGCAAGTGCTACTTCTATTTCAGCAACTTCTGCAGGATCGGGAAATATTGATATTGATCATGCTGCGGATGCCTCTACCAACATTACTACGATCGCACAAACAGGAACTGGGAACATTCTGTTTGACCAAACTGGATCGCAATCTCTCGCCATCACTAATAATGCTACTACTGCTTCTGGTAATCTTAACCTTACCACTGCTGGAACTTTGGCATTAGCGGTAACTTCGGTTACAGGGGATATGTCTCTCACTTCAAATGGTGCTATTACTGATACAGGAACCATCACCGTTTCTGGAACTACTACCCTCGCATCAGGTGCTGCAAACAACATAACTTTTGACACAGTTAGCAATAATTTCGGGACAGTGATTGTCACAAATGGAAATAATGTTGTTTTGGATGATACGAATGCGATTATATTAGGAGCATCATCGGTAAGCGGAACTCTTGGGGTTACTGCGGGAGGAACAATATCAGACAGTGGGAATGTGGCAGTAGCGGGTAATGTGACGCTGACCACGGATGCAGGTAACGGAGTGATCAATATGGGAACCTTGCAGCAAAGCGCGGGTGATTTGATATTGGTAACCAACGGGAACGGGGCCGCGACCGTGGTAAACAACGCGGGTATTGATTTTGGAACGAGC
>JBJLCO010000025.1:0-26042 GCA_045567635.1 Opitutales bacterium
GACTGGCTTCCTTAGCCATTAAGACCAAAAGCCGTAAGTCATTTTCATTAAATGCATCAACTTCCATTGAATCCACATTCAATGCACCCACTGTTCTTCCCCCCTCAATTAAAGGGGCTGCCATTTCGGATTGGATACGATCATCCAATTGGAAATACCTTTCCTCTTCCGATACCTTGGGACACAAAAAAGGCTCGCCTGAAAGTGCGACCCAACCAGTTATGCCGACCCCCATGGGTAATTCAAAACCCTTGCTTGACTTCGATAAACCCCGCTCGACTTCAATAAGCAACTTATCTGAATCCGCATTAATCAGACAAACTGATGCGGAACTTGCCCCAAACAAACCGATCACCTCGTCTAAAATTCCTGACAATGCTTCCACCGGTTTTTTTTGATTTCCGGAAAGTGTGCTTATCCGATACAAAGCGTCCACCGCCCGGCGGTCAGAAACATCCATCTCTAACTCTTGTCTCCATCTCGAAATACAACTAGCAGATTGAACCGCCAAGGCGAGAATCGGAAGCTTTACTTTTCCTTGGACTGCAGAAAATATTCCCAAGATTTTTCCACCGGACGGCCGTAAAGAGAAGTCATAAAAGGACGACGGGGTGGCCTCTTTGGTTCCTTTAACAGCCGCATTCCTGCTTCTTTAGGTAATCGGTTGCTTTTTTTACTGTTACAACGAATGCATGAGATCACCACATTTTCCCACGAAGTCCCTCCTCCGCGGTCCCTTGGAATAACATGATCCATATTCAATTCCTTGTTGGGTAAATTTTTTCCGCAATATTGGCAGCGGTAATCATCACGTTCCAGTAAGTTTTGCCGGTTAAACTTCATCTCCTGCAGCAGCATCCGGTCATACCCCCGGAGCAATAACACACCGGGGACAAGGACAGGTTGACTAACCGTGTGCACAACCCGTGCACCCTCAACAAGTTCGCATTCACGGCAATGTTCGAACCAAGTCGCTGAATCAAAAACCCGAAAACTTCCATCCTCCGCGTAGATAACTTGAGCATGATCAAGTGCCAACAAACTAAATGCCCGTTCGACCCCAATAACATTAACTGCCTGCCATAGTCGATTAAGAACGAGAGTTTGATAACATGTCTCCATCTACGATCAATTTAAGGAAATAAAAACCCCATCTGTCAAAGGATTTTTAACAATTTTCCTGTACCAGACAAGTAACAGAAAATATTTGCCAGCACAACTGCTCATACTCTAATAACTCCGTCCGTTTTTGTTTTCGTAAAAATTCAGAAATGCCTTGTGTGCCACACGATATCCACCGGGAGTAGGATAATCTCCGGTAAAATACCAGTCACCCGGATGATCGGGTAAAGCTTCGTGCAAGTTTTCGATGCCCTGATAAATTACCTCAATTTCAGGTTCACCATTTAATTCCTGAGGTTTAACCAATTCGGCTATCTTGGAAGAGATTTCTTTCGGAGTGAAATTCTCATACACCTTTTTTACATGATTGACCAAATTGGGTCGGGTCTCCTTGAGGGCTTCCCGGCAATTTTGGGCGACCTCCGCGAGCAGCCCTTCGTACCCGCGTTCGTTGATCGAGCGCGACCGCGGCCTGAAAGGCAATGAACTTACCCAAGTTCAGACATGTCGATCCCGTAACAGTCCGGATAGCGAATTTGCGGGGCGGTGGAAGCGATTAACAGCTTCCTCGGTTTTGAACGGCCCAAGAATCTTAAGAATACTTTGCTTCAGCGTGGTCCCACGAACAATGGAGTCATCAATACAGACGAGGGCGTCTTCTTTTTCACGGACCACTCCGTAGGTAATATCGTACACATGAGAAACGAGTTGATTGCGACCTGATTCCTGAGAAATAAAAGTACGCAATTTGATATCCTTATTGGCAATTTTCTCACCCTTCGGCCAATTGTCCATGACCAGTTCATTAATCAGCTCATCAGTCAATTCACCCTTGTTTTTAGCATCAATTAACTGCTGTTGCACCTCCGCCCGCCGAACCAATCGCAACTGTTCCATGAAACCGTAGTAGGCGCTTTCCGCAGTGTTGGGAACATAACTGAACACACTCCTGGAAAAGTCATTTCCTACGGACTTAAGGACGGCTGGAACCAGCAGAGCACCCAGCATTTTTCGCTCGGCATAAATATCCGGATCATTTCCCCGGGAAAAATAAATTCGTTCGAATGAACAACCTGTCTGGCGGGCCGGATCATCCGCAAATCGCTCCACTTGCACATCTCCATTCGCCTTGGCCACCACAATCGTACCTGGTTTGATTTCCTTAACTTCGTCCACTTTCTTATCAAACACAGTCATCAAAGGTGCCCGCTCAGAAGCAACCGCAACAACCTCATCATCCTCAAAATAAAATCCCGGTCGAATACCCAATGGATCACGCATGGCAAAAGCATCACCATTACCAATAATTCCAGCCAGTGCATACCCACCATCCCAATGTTCAGACGCCTTGCGAAAAACTTCGGGTAACTCCACCCGTTCGCCAATCCACTTGGCAAGTTCGTCTCCGTTAACACCTTCTTGGACCGCCTCCGCTGAAAGTTTGTCATTCACCGAATCCAAGTGAAACCCGGTTTCCTCCAAAATTGCCTGCGTGTCAGTATCAAATACGGGATGCTGACCGCGTTCGACTAATTTCTGATTCAGTTCCTCCACATTAGTAAGGTTAAAATTACCCGCAACCATGAGATTTTTACCCGGCCAGTTGCTCTTACGGAAATAAGGATGACAGGTGGTGGACCCGTAGGCACCCGAGGTGCCATATCGCAGATGCCCCATCAAAATCTCTCCACCGTAATCAAAGTGCTTTTTAAAAGTCTCCGGGAATTCAGGAAATACCACTCCATCCTTAATCATTTTCCCCAATTTATTGTGCTGGCCACCAAAAATTTTAGACAACGCTTTCGTGCTTGTACTCCGCTCACGAAACATAAACGCTTCCCCCGGAGGCATGCTTAACTTCATTGAACCAATTCCCGCACCGTCCTGACCTCGATTATGCTGCTTTTCCATTAAGAGGAAAAGCTGGTTAAATCCCCATAGTGGAGTGCCATACTTTTGTTCATAATAAGCCAATGGCTTCCGTAAACGGACAAGGGCAATTCCGCAGTGGTGGCCTATTTCATCACTCATCGTGGTTTAGCTGTGGTTCATTTTTTCAGGAATAGCTTCGCTCCAAATCTTATGCATTTTATTAACCTCGGAATCAAGGATTTCATTGCCTGCAACCGAAAGTTTTAACCGGCCTGAACGGGTCGATTTCCCCAATCGTAAAATCGACAAACCATCCTGCACTGCTGATTGCATAACCTCTTCCAAATCTTCATCTGAAACAGAAACCAATACACGACCCTGACTTTCGCCAAAAAGTAAGGCATCCAAGCGATTTGATTCACCCAATGAATCAATCGACAAATCAGCACCCAATTCAGGGTTTTCAAATAACATTTCAGCAATCGCAACCAGTAAACCACCTTCAGAAATATCATGGGCTGCTCTAATATGCCCAAAATCAATAGTTTTGATAAGAAAGTCCTGAACTTTTTTCTCTTCTGCTAAATTGACACCAGGGCAAGTGCCTTCTTTTTTACCAAATTCAGTTTGCAGGAAATAACTACCACCCAGTTCATGAGGTAATCCGCCAACAAGAATAATGTTTTGATCTGAATTTGAAATAAAACTTCGGGTCACACGCTCCCCCTTTTCAATCAGCCCGACCATAGAAATAACCGGGGTTGGATCAATCGCACCATCGCCGTGCTCATTGTACAAACTGACATTTCCACCGACCACCGGGACATCAAAAAAGCTACAGGCATCCGCCAATCCTTTTACGCACTCCTTTAGCATATGATAAGCTTCGGGCTTGTTCGGATTGGCAAAGTTTAAGTTGTCTGTCACCGCAAGGGCCCGGGCTCCCGAACACGCTAAGTTTCGCATACACTCAGCAAATGCAATCTGGGCACCCTGATAAGGATCCAGATAGCAAAAGCGATTATTACAATCATTGGAAATTGCTAATCGTTTATCAATTCCCGCAATACTCAAATGCACCACACCGGCATCGCTCCCCGGCTCAACCGTACAGCCTGACATAACCTGATGGTCATACTGCTGCCAAACCCATCTTTTGGATGCGATTGTAGGATGTGCCAAAAGTTTCTCTAAAGATCCCTCTACGGAAGTCTGCGATAGGGAGGGAACCGAATTGATATCCCATGCCCGGGCAGCTGCAATATGGGCAGGTTCGCTGGCAGGTTGATCATAGATCGGTGCTTCATCCGTGAGGGATTTGGCAGGTAAATCTGCAACCACTACCCCCTTATGGCGAACAACCATCCGGTCGCCTTCCTTTACTTCTCCGATATGAGCCGCATGTAAGTCCCATTTTTCAAAAACATCTTTAATTTCCTGCTCCCTACCCTTCTTTACAATCACGAGCATTCTTTCCTGACTTTCCGAAAGCATGATTTCGTAGGAATTCATTCCCGTCTCCCGTTGAGGGACAAGATCAAGATCGATTTCAATTCCGGAACTTCCCCGGGACGCGGTCTCACAGGTGGAACAGGTCAAACCCGCCGCACCCATATCCTGGATACCCACAACAAGTCCGGGAATCGCCATCATTTCAAGGCATGCTTCAAGCAAAAGCTTTTCCATGAATGGATCCCCTTTCTGGACCGCCGGTCGATCCGCCGCACTTTCCTCGGTCAATTCACGGGATGCAAAACTAGCACCGCCCAATCCATCCCGACCCGTACCCGGACCAACATAAAAAACGGGATTACCCACTCCAGTGGCGGCACCCCGCTGAATATCCTCATGCTTAAGAATACCGGCACAAAGGGCATTAACCAATGGGTTACCCTCGTAACAATCATCAAAGTACACATCCCCCCCCATATTCGGGATACCCAGGCAGTTGCCATAATTGGATATACCACTCACCACTCCGCGGAACAGCCTTTTTACATGAGGCGACTCCAAAGACCCGAAACGTAAAGAATTAGTAAGTAAAATTGGGCGTGCACCCATTGTGAAAATATCTCTTACAATGCCACCCACTCCGGTGGCTGCTCCTTCAAAAGGTTCAATGGCACTCGGGTGATTGTGGGATTCTATTTTAAATGCAACACCCCATCCTTCCCCCACATCAATCACGCCGGCATTTTCTTCACCCGCTTTGACTAAAACCTGACCAACTGAATCCTTATCCTTTTTTTCCGTTGGAAAAAGCCTGAGTAATTTGCGTGTGTTTTTGTAAGCACAATGCTCCGACCACATGACGGAAAAAATCCCCAGTTCAGTCAAATTCGGAATTCGGCCCAGAATTTGCAGAACTTGATCGTACTCTTCGGGAAGCAAGCCATGTTGCGCCACCAACTCTGGAGTAATTTCTACATTCAGGCATGGGTCTGGGTTGGGAGGCAAGGGTGAAGTAGTATTCTCGTTCATGATACGGAAATTTCTACGGAAGAATGGGAGAGAATGGGTTTTAAAAAAGCTTTCAAAACAGGTAGTCCATCCAAACTGGGATGATAAGGTTCCACCGCCCGTTCCGGATGCGGCATCATTCCATAAACATTACCAGCCTCATTTCTTATACCAGCAATCTCATTCATTGATCCATTTGGATTTCCGACATACCGTAGGAGAACCTGTTGGTTGGATTCCAATTTTCTCAATGCCTCATCCTCCAAACGGTAATTTCCCTCACCATGAGCGATTGGTAAGATTAATTCTCCACCGGTTTCATCCGGATTAAAACGATTATTTGAATGCTCAACCCGTATCTTTTGATTAATGCATCGAAATTCCAGGCAATCGTTCCGTATCAAAGCTCCAGGTAAAAGACCCGCTTCACATAGAATTTGAAAACCGTTACAGATCCCCAGCACTTGCCCCCCATTTTCCGCGAAAGACTTCAGATCCTTCATAATTGGGGAAAAACGGGCAATCGCACCGCAACGCAGATAATCCCCAAAGGAAAATCCACCCGGTACAATCACCGCTTCCGTCTCGGTCGGCAGGGGCGACTTATGCCAAACCCTTGCGGCCGGGATACCCAGAACATCATGAACCGCATGCTCCGCATCCCAATCACAATTGGAGCCGGGAAATTGTAAAATAGCTACTTTCATAAAAATGATTCCTTTTTACTGAACATCCGGAGCTTCGGGTTCCTCTTCTCCAAATACTTCTTCAACCACGGGGTTCGTCAACATGCCAATTCCATCAATTTCAACCGTCACTTCATCCCCGGGAACCAAGAACCTTCTTGGCTCACGAGCCTCCCCCACTCCCGACGGAGTACCGGTTAGAATAAGGGTCCCCGGTAACAAAGTTGTGCTTCCACTGAGAAATGAAATCAAAGTGGGCACATCAAAAATCATATCCCCGGTCGAGGATTCCTGCATTTTTTCTTCATTTACAAAAGTTCGAAGGGTGAGCTTGGACGGGTCAGGTATCTCGTCCGCGGTGGTCAAACAAGGACCGACCGGACAAAAAGTATCAAAGCTTTTGCCCCGGCAAAACTGACCCTCCCCTTTTTCTTTCTGCCAGTCCCGGGCACTGACATCGTTGGCACAGGTGTAACCAAGAACATAGGAAAGTGCCTCCTCGGGTTTTACATTCTTACACGGTTTTCCAATCACCACGCCCAGCTCACCTTCATAATCAACTTGGTCGCTCCGTAAAAATCGGGGAATCACAATGGGATCCCCTGCACTTTGCGAGGTGGTCGGGGCTTTCATAAATATCATCGGATGTTTGGGCATTTCCTTTCCGGTCTCCTGGGCGTGGGCTTTATAGTTCAGTCCGACTCCATAAATACAGCGAAAATCAATCGGGGTCAGAAAACGAAAGGGAGTAATTCTTTCTTCAGTCGCTTCAAAATCTCCATTGTCCTTTTTTAAAATCAGCAGCATTTGCCCCTGTTCATCAAATCGACCAAAGCCCATCGTCCCGGCCTTATCCAGGTATCGAAAAATCTTCACCCTTCCTCGATCTCAAATCGGTAATCCTCGATCACCGGATTACTCAGTAATCCATCGCACAATTGATCGATCTTTGCCCGCATCTCCGGGGTGTCTTCGCCCTCGATGTCAAAGGTGACGGTTTTGCCCACACGCACGCCCCCCACAGATTGATGGCCCAAGCTTTTCATCGCTTGTTCAACCGCCGCGCCTTGGGGATCCAAGACCGTGGCCTTGGGGGAAACAAATACAGTAACCTTCACACACAATCTTAAAGATGTGCAATGCCCAACCTAGCAACCTTATTTTGCGCACGTTGAAAAAAAGATTAAAAATTACACCCGTTTTCTTAAGCCAGCGGATGAAAATTTGCATGTTCATCAAGTAATCGCTCCACTTCCACCTGCGTATAAACCTGGGTTGTGCCTATGTCCGCGTGACCCAGCATTTCCTGCACCGCCCGGACATCTGCACCTCCCATTAACAGGTGAGTGGCAAAGGAATGCCTTAATCCATGCGGACTTAGATTCTTCTCAATTCCCGCTTTTCGGGCGTAATCCTTAACCAGTACCCAGACCATTTTCCGTGAAATCGCTTTTCCACGCATGCTTAAAAAAAGTTCCCCTCCAGTTCCGTCCTTGATTAAATGTGGACGTCCACCGTGAAGATAATTACGAATCGCATCAGATGCGTGCTTGCCCACCGGGACAATTCTTTCCTTGGAGCCCTTGCCAAACACCCGTGCATATCCCTCCTCACAATCCACTGCGGTCATGGGCAGGGCACAAATTTCTGAAACCCGCAACCCGCTTCCGTACATCAGTTCGAACAGGGCACGGTCCCGTTTCCCTAAAGGTTTATTCAAATCCGGTGCGGAAAGAAATCTTTCCATCTCCTCAATGGTCAGACAATCCGGTAAGGATCTTCTTTTTTTGGGATTGGACAAAAGCTCGGTGAAATCCTCCTTGAGCACTCCTTCCCCAACCAAATACTTGGCGAGCATACGCACGGCGGAGAGTTTCCGGGAAAGACTCGCCACTGCATACTCCCCTGCAGTCAACGATGCAAGCCAACTACTCAGATGGACCAGTTCGACATTTTGCCAACCGCTTACTCCCTGTTTTTTTAAATGCAGGGCACATTGAGTCAGATCATTTTCGTATGAAAAAACCGTGTTTTTCGCCAATCCCTTTTCCAGTTGTACCCAGGTGAGGAAAGCACTCATTTCAGGCTCAAAAGAAGGTGGAGGTTCAATTCGCTCCTCCCCTCTCTCCCGCCGCTTCACTTTGCTCTTGGATCCCATGACCTTGTTGAAAATGCTAATCCTCGGGCGGACTGACCGGGGAAAGTTCGCCAGCGAATAATTTTCGGTAAATCCGATTAACCGGAGTTTTCATTCGGCTGACCATAAATTTTTCTTTGCGCAACGCTCCGAAACCATACCGGTAGCTCGCGGCAAGTCGGGGATAGGAAAATAAATCAACACTTTCAAGCATTCCCTTCAACCTGCCCAAGTATAGAATACCCACCTCCACATTGGTCTCCCATTGAAAGGCCTGTCGGTAGTGAAGCTCGGTTACATCCTGCCATGCGGCTTCGGTTAACTGCATCATTCCGCGTGCAACCGAAGACTCCGCATTTGCATTCAAACTGCTTTCCGCATGGCAGATCGCGTACACAAAAGAAGGGTTCAATCTCTGAGAAAAAGCCTCTTTTTTAATTTTGGTCCAGACTGTTTGTTCAGGGATAAAATTCGCATCCCGATCGAGATATTTACAGGAGGTACTTCCCAGTAAAATAAATAATCCAATCTTTAATCCTCTGTGCAATCTCATCCCCTACGAAAAGAAAATCACCGAGTTCTCTGCTAAGCAAGAAATTTGATCAGCTTAATCGATTAGGACGACGCGATATAAAGAAATACCGCCACAAAAAGCATGGCAACTATGGCGGTCAATCCAATTGGGTGCAATCCCAGGGTCGCCCGTTTTTTCGCCTTATTCTTGGCCAGTGTCACATTTGGAGAGGATTTTAGTCCCAAGTGATGAAGTATCTCCGCTGAAAGGGTCAGAACATGAACCTGCCCCGCTTTGGTAAAAGAATTTACCTGACTGACGATTCCTCCCATGAATACCTTGTGCACCAGTTTGTTCAAACCGTTCCAAAATACATCCATCGCGACCATAAACTTTCGACCCGCCTTGCGGTATACCCAATCAATATCGAGATTGACCGAGGGTAATTCGGGAGGATATTTCCCCCTCAAATTAAGCAGGGTAAAGGCAAGCGCAGAGAAAAGCAGAATCTCTAACTGGGTGATGACATGAGTCGCATCATAGGGATGGTATCCCGCGGCTCCGTTGGGTAACATATCATAGAGCCACTGCGGATTGCATCCCAAAAAGATGCACATGAAGGAGGAAATACCCATCGCAATCAGCATATTAATTGGAGCCTCCTTCGGACGGAGTCCAGAATCATGAGCAAAGAAAGCAAAGAACGGAATCTTTATTCCCGCGTGGTGAAACACACCCGCCGAAGCAAAGAGCAGGCACATCCAGATAAACACATGTCCGTTTCGGGCAGTTTCGGTAATAATAATCGACTTACTCACGAATCCACTGAAGAGTGGAAACGCCGAAATGGATGCCGCTCCCACTATGCAGAAACCCGTGGTCCATGGCATCGTCTTATACAGTCCTCCCAAATGAGAGCCCCGAATTTCCCCAGTCCGGTAGAGCACCGCACCCATACTCATAAAAAGCAGGCCTTTATAAAGAACATGGGTGTAAGCATGAGCAATCGCCCCATCAATCGCCAAGGGGGTACCAATTCCAATGCCAACCACCATAAATCCGATCTGGTTAATCTTACTGTAGCAAAGCACTCGACGAAGATCATTCTCAATCACCGCATAAAAAATCGGAAACATCGCCATCACGCCGCCAATTGCGATCAGAATCTCGGCACCTGGAAATAGACGGGCCAACATACAAACCGCACACTTAGTGGTAAAAGCACACAACCAAACCGGTCCGGTGGCGGTCGCCTCCGCATACCCATCCTTCAACCAAACATGCAATCCGGGAAATGCCGCTTTCACCCCAATTGCCAACAGAATCAACCAGGCACCCAAATCTCCCGCTTCCAGTGCCTTGGTCAGAGGTTCCAATGAAAGTGCCGACGCCCCTTCCCCATGATATCGGAAAAGAATACCGGCGAGTAAAAGAAGACCGGAAGAGACATGAAAGAATAGATAGCGAAATCCGGACTCCTCCGCCTGTTTCGTCTTGCGTCCCCAGATTTGAAAGACCGAGGTGATCGCCAGACCTTCCCACCAAAGAAAGAGAGAGAGCATATCCCCGGCAAAAGCCACTCCCACCGCCGTGGCCGCGTAAAGTAGGGCCATTGAAATCTGCCAGGGATCCCGGAGGTGAAAAGAATAAATTCCGGCTACCAGTGCGGCTAAATGGAATAGGTAGCCAAAGAGCTTGGCCTGTTGGTCAACTGCTACACCAATAATATCATAACCAAAAAGAGCCAGGTTGGAGGCACTTCCCAATTCTAATGTATAAACATGCCAAAATCCCAAAATCGGAGCAATCACCAGGGCGATGGAGGCAAAGCGACCGCGAAGGAAGGCGGTGGCTAGGCCACCGAGTATCAGAGCGGTTGCGGGATGCATCCCGATTTCCATAGTTGCAGCCAGAGTACTCATATCACTTATCCCAGTAATCTTCCTCTCTCATCAGTGTTTTCTTTCCCTTCCAATCCCTCATCAGTTTGGAAACATAAACCAGACCCACGCAGGCCAGAAATCCATAAATACCATAAAAGGCAGGCAGGGTTTCCACCGAGCGCAGGCTGAAGTCCTCCGCAAAAGCCGCATGCTTATGCCAACCCAAAGTGAATATCAAGTCGGCCACAATCACCAACCCACAAAGCCAGTAAAAACCCCGGATAATCTTACGTACATTGTCCGGTTCATCCAACCATCTCTTCGGCTCGTTTACATTTTGTTTTGATTTACTCATCTGTCAGATTCAAAATCATTCGATTATTTTAACCAGGCGCAAGAGCGGATCGGCGAGAAAAAACAGCACGAAGCATCCAACCGCAGTAAGGGCAAGGGGTACCACACAGGCCATCGGTGCTTCCTGAATTCCGGGATTTTCCTCGGTTTCCTCAGTGCGGAAGAATGCGGTCACCGCCACCGGAAGTAAATAAAAAACATTAAGCAAAGAACTCACCAGTAAAACAACCACCACCCAGATTGCATCTCTGTCCAGCGCCCCCAGTGCAAGATACCACTTACTCACAAATCCACCCAATGGGGGCAATCCGATCACGCTCAACGAACCGATCATGAAGGCTCCCATGGTGATGGGCATCTTTCGTCCGAGGCCACGCAATTGACTGACATATTTCTTTCCAGAAGCCACAAATATCGCCCCCGCACAAAAGAAGAGGGTTATTTTCCCACAGGCATGCATCGCAATATGCAGGACAGAACCTCCAATCCCCATATCCGTGGCCAGAGCTGCTCCCAGAACCACATAGCCAAGCTGTCCAATGGTCGAAAAGGCCAGCCTTCGTTTTAGGTTATCCTGGGAAAGTGCAATCAGGGAAGAAATCAGTATGGTGGCACAGGCAATTCCAATCAGCCAGTCCTCCCCGTCCAAGTTTTGTAAAACTTCGGTTCCAAAAATATCGGAGTAGACACGAATGACACAGAAAACGCCCACCTTGACCACCGCGACGGCGTGCAGGAGGGCAGAGACGGGTGTAGGGGCAACCATTGCCCCCGGCAACCACGAATGCAGCGGCATTAAGCCGGCTTTGGCAAAGCCGAAAGTAAACAAAGCGAGCAGCGTGATTTGAGTGGTCTGACTGAATTCCCCCACTTTCCCGGTATCAGCCAAAAAGTCCATCGTGACCGTACCTCCATCCAGCCAAACATAACACCAGCTCATGGCCGGAAGAAGAAGGCAGAGGGAGGTGAAAAGCAAATATCCCAAATAGGTCCGTCCACCGGTTCGGGCCTCCTTGTCCTGCATGTGGGGGTGACCAGGGGAAAAGTGGAAACTGAAAGCATTTCGTAAAAGAAATAAATGGTCAACAGGTTGGCCGAGAAGGCAACTCCCATGGTAGCCGAAAGGGAAATAGCAAAGAACGAATAAAATCTCGTTTGGGCATGCTCATGCAATCCACGCATATATCCAATTGCATAGACGGTGGTAGCAATCCAAAGAACGGAAGCGACACAGGCAAAGAGCAAGCCAAATCCATCATCCACCCTGAGGAGGAGTGGAACATTTGTAAAAACCTGCCAAATATGGAATTCAACAATTTTCCCGCTTAGGATGATGGGGATCATGGAAAGCACGGCAGATGCTTGTATGATCGCCACCACAAATGTAAAGGTTTCCCGAAGGTTTTTTCTTTTTTCTCCTGCCCATGCAATTCCAAAAACCCCAACTAATGGAGCCACAAAAGCAATCAATGGGCGGATATCCTCAACAATTGTTACTTCAGCTGCACTCATTTAATGCTCCACCCCCTTGGGAAGCTTGAATTCAGTCAGGAAAATTTCAATTAGATTAACAATTTCCTGGTTGTATATACCCACAACCAACACCACCGTGGCGGCGAGAAGAAGGGGAATAACCATAGTTAAGGGCCCCTCATCAAAACGGGTCTGTTCCTTGGTCAGCCCCAAGTCACCATGTCCATGACCTAAATTCTCTCCACTTTCAGCAACTGCTAAATGAATCCTCTCAATCAGACGGAAGAAAAGCACCACCATCACCATGGTTGAAAACATAAGCACCACCATATATTCCCATCGCTGAGATACCATACCCCCGGTGATCAGATACCACTTACTGAAAAATCCACAGGTTGGGGGGAGTCCGATAATGGAGAAGCCACCAATAAAAAATCCTGTCATCGTTAAGGGCATTTTTGCGAATAATCCGCGTAATCCGTCAAAATGGGTGGTCTTGGCCTTTCGTAAAATGAGTCCGGCACCCAAAAACAGACACAAGGTCATACATGCATCACTGATCACATGAAAGATTGATCCTATTAAACCGTAGTAATTATAAATCCATACTCCCCCAACCATGTAGCCCACCTCGGCCACAATCAAATAGGCAAGCATTCGTTTAATTTCCCGCTGAGCCAGTGCCATTACAGCCGCACATAGGATCGCCACGACCACCAACCAGGGCATAACATCAACCCAGGGGGTGGATTCAAGAGTGGATCCAAAAGAAAACTCGACTCCAAAAACAGACAATACCATACGAATCATCACATAAATCATTACCTTGGTGACGAGGGGAGCGAGCAGGGAAGAAGTAGCCGTTGGTGCATTACTGTAAGCATTCGGAAGCCATGCGTGAAACGGAAAAAATGCCATTTTAATAAGAATCCCGATTACAACCAGAACAAAAGCAACCTGCATCGTTGCCGAATCAGCCAACTCTTCCGCCACAATTACATCGTGAATTCCCACCATATTAAGCGTACCGGTTTTTATATAAATATATCCGACTCCAAGAAGATAAAGCGACGCTCCGATGGTACCCAGAATCACATAATTGAAAGTGGCAGCGGCAGCCCGCTTGGAACCCATTGCAATCAAACCATACCCTGTCAAGGCCGCCACCTCGATTAATACGTATAAATTAAAGGCATCTCCAGTCAGGCAAATTCCTGCCAATCCCGTAATTTGTAACAAAAATAAGGTATAAAAAAGGGATTCTTTGTTCGGGGTTTCTTCCTGAACCGGTAATTTTGAATATATAGCCACAATGAACCCGACCCCAAGAACTACCAATGTGATAAGTATTCCTAAAATATCCGCATGAAATTCGATACCGACCCCCCGTGGGTATTGATCGAGTGTCCATCCGCCAAATAGGTAAGAAACGGTGTGCACCTCTGAGGCAATGACCTGTCTTAATGTTTCAATCCCTCCCCAAAGTGAACCCGCCATGGAAAGAATGGCTATCGGATAACAAATTTTCTTGTTACCCATTCCCAAAATGGCACAGGCGACCGATCCAAATAATGGAAATATTAAAATCCAGGCAATCGCGTTTTCCATCATTTCCTGGGAGTCCTTGGCTTAGGCTTCGAAGCCTTTGCTTTTTGAGCAGGGGGCGTGGCTTTGGCACGAGCAGAAGGTTTGGCCTTTGGTTTTGCTCTTGGCTTTGGCTTGGCTTTGGTAATCGATTTGGAAGCCGCCGTTTTTGGCTTCGCAGGAGATTTTTTAGATCCAGTGGATTTCGACTTGGATACTGCAGCTTTTGGCTTAGACGAAACAGATTTGGCTCCGGATGTTTTTGCCTTGGTTACTGTAGTAGCAGTCTTTGCTTTAGCCTTGGGGCTTGCTTTCGATCGCTGAGTGCTGGGAGATGAAGATACCTTCGGCATAGATGCCGAGTTTTCAGATTGAGAAGCCTTCGCTTTTGATGAATCCGCAGATTTCCCAACAATACTTGGCTTGGAACGCATTTCCTGCCTTTCAATCTTGGCAAGAATTTCATCCTCTTCAATCGTACCATACCCCTGATAAATTCGCAGGCACAAAGCCAAGGCCAAGCCTAATGTGGCGACTCCCACCACAATCGCAGTGAGCATAAGGACATGCGGTAACGGGTTGGCATACCCCTCGACCAATCCCGCTTCCAATACAACCGGGCCATGCCCTGCTTCATCGGTTCCATTTTCATCGCCATGAGAGGCATGGGAACCATGCGGATCATGTTCGGGTAAATAAATGGGAATAGTTGCCCCCTCTTTCACCCCCACCGAGACATAAAATAAAATAATCGCAGTTTGAAAAATAGACATCCCGATCAACTTTTTAATCAGATTATTTTTTGCAATCATTCCGTGCAATCCGATCAGGAGAAGGACCACATAAATAATATAATTCAATCTTTCGATGAATAATTCATCGAATTCTTTGATTATGGTTCCGTCTTCAAACATTACTTATTCGGTCTAAATTAAAGACCGCCCTTCAAGCGCCCCTCAGTGGCCAGATTTGCATACAGGGCAAACATAATTGCAGTCACCGTAAGACCCACCCCGATCTCCACTCCGAGCATCGCATGGTATCTCGCCATCTCACGGGAAACTGGAAAAATGTTGGCCAGTTCGGCATAATCCAAAAATTCACCACCCAAAAACATGGAAAGAAGGCCAATACCCGCGTAAAGAACAATACCTAGTCCGGCCACGATGAAACAATTGTCCATGGGAAAACGGGCAAGTGCTTTTTCCAAGTCCCAGGACAATGCAATCATAATAAAACTTGCCCCCATCACCACGCCACCCTGAAAACCACCTCCTGGACTGACATGACCATGCGCCAGCACATAAAAGGCAAAGATTTGAATGACCGGAATAAGCAAACGTACCGTATTGGTGACAATGATATCCGGTTCCGTTTTAATATGGAAAGTTTTCTTATTCCGATTTTGACCGGAAGAATTTTTCAGAATGGCCAGCACCGCCATACCGGCAATAAAAACAACCACCGTTTCAAACATCGTATCAAAACCACGATAATCTGCCAATACAGCGGTGACCATATTGGGCACTTCCGTATCCACTCCCGTATTGGAGATAAAATGGGATGATAAAGGCGAGGCAGAGGCCGGTGCCGACGGACTGCCCCACTCAGGGAAATCATCGGCCGCATAAATAAGCAAAGCACCGACAACTAAAACTGGGATTAAAGAAAGCTTTTTCATTAATCAGACGACTTTCTCTTCAAGTTAAAAATGGTCGCAATCATAACCACCGTGCTAATTCCGGCACCTACGGTTGCCTCGGTGAAGGCAACATCCACCGCTCCCATTTCTGCCCAGAGCAGGCACATTAAAAAACTATACACCGCAAATACAACCGAAGCGGTAAGCAAATCCTTAACCCGCAAAGCGATCAATGCCGCCACCACGAGAAGCAGAAGGATCAAAGTATTAAAAAGCTCCAAACCCATCACTTCTTCCCTGCTTTCATTTTCTTTAGGTCTTCCTCATCAAGAGGCATATGATTATCCTCAAATGCTGCTTTCATAAGTACATGAGTACTTGTTGGGCTGGTCATGTAGATAAAAAGAACAATCGCCATTATTTTAATAAAGACCAACCAGCTCACAATCGAATAGTCCTCCATGGTCAACAGACCAAAACCAATAAGCATAAGCATAGTGGACAATGTATCCCCTTTCCCAACGGCATGCATACGGGTATAAAAATCGGGAAATCGAATCATTCCCACCGCGGAACCCAAAAAGAAAACCAATCCCAAAATACCCAAAAGCATGCCCAGAATTTGAAGCAACCCAAGATCATCTGTTGATGAAGTCACCGTTTCAGCAAGCACAGGACTCATTCCAAAAGCTTCCATCCTATGCCTTCGCCCCCTTTGCTTTTTCTTCCATTTCTTTCAAGGACGCAGTCCGGTTTAGATAACGTGATACCACAACCGACGCCAAAAAGTTAAGCAATGCATAGGCAATCGCAAAATCCACAAACATATCAACCCGCTCGAAAAGAGTTCCAATAATAACCAGCAAGACGGCTGTCTTTGTACCAATTGCATTAACCGCGAGGATCCGATCATATGCAGTTGGCCCCACCCAGATTCTGTAAAACATGGGAATCATCAGGATGAAAAGCGTCGCTCCAACAATTATGGTAAACCCTTCAATCATGTTTTTTTCAACACCTCGGGTTCAAAAATTTCCGCAACTTTTCTCTCAATCGCACCCTCTAACAAATCATCCTCCAAAAACTGACTCATTACATGGACATGAATCATGTCTCCCCTGACTAGCATGGTGATAGTTCCTGGGGTTAGAGTAATTGAATTAGCCAGTACAAATTTGGCAAAGTCCGTTTTTAAAATCGTCTTAATCGTAACCACCCGAGGGAGCATCTCCACATATCCCTTATTAGTCATTGCCAGCTTGAAAACATGAATGTTGGCCAAAATGACTTCCCAGGTAAGCCATGGAATGTAACATATAAAAGCCCACACCTCATGCATCCGAGCCCGTAGTCCCTTATTCCTGTCTTGAAATAGTAGATCATGGGATAACCAAGTCACCACCACACAGGATACGACTCCGAGTCCTAAATGGAATAAGTCAAACTTCCCCGAAAAAACAATCCAGTTCAAGAAAAGTAACAGAAATATAACAATGGGATACACGCGTACTAAAAGTATTTAAATATTGAGAGAAAAAGAGATTTTCCGCTCGGTGCAACCTCGAACGGAAAAAAACTGAAATATTAACCCAAGTTTTCTTCAATAAAACCTTTATCGAATGGTAAAATCATTATTAATTCCATTAAACTATTTTTACTGATCGGAAAAAATCTCTGAACGAGTCAAAATTTGATCTATTAGTCCTGTGGTCTTGTCAAACTGAGTTTTTACTTTATTTTAAGAGAATGATTATAGTTCTTTCTCCGGCCAAAACCCTAGACTTTGATTCCGTCCCAGTTCATTCTGTCTGCACCAAACCTGATTTCCTTCCTTTTACGCATGATCTCATTTCGAGCTTAAAAAAATTAAGTTCTGAAGAAATTGCCGATTTAATGGGAATTAGCCCCAAGCTTGCTGAATTGAACCGGGAACGGTTTGTTAATTGGCAACTCTCCCCTGCTGGAAATAAGTGCAAGCAAGCAATACTTGCCTTCAAGGGGGATGTGTATGAAGGGATGCGTGCCTGGGAATTCAGTAAAAAAGACTTTGCCTATGCCCAGAAAAACCTTCGTGTTTTATCCGGATTATATGGCATCCTTAAGCCGCTCGATCTGATCCAGGCCCACCGACTGGAAATGGGCACCGTCTATGCCAACCCCGCGGGCAAGGACCTGTATTCATTCTGGGGAGACCGGTTAAATCAAAAATTGAATGAGGAATGTAAAAATTCCGGATCCAAGTACCTGATTAATCTGGCTTCACAGGAATATTTCAAGGCAACCCGCCCCAAACAACTTGAAACGGAGGTGGTTTCCCCGGTCTTCAAGGATGAGAAAAATGGAAAATTTAAAATTATCAGCTTCTATGCCAAGAAAGCACGGGGTATGATGAGTTCATTTTTGATCCGTAACCAAGTGGAATCCCTTAAGGGAATTCAACATTTTAGTGATCAGGGCTACCGTTTTGAGGCATCTGAATCGACTGACCTCCAGCCCGTTTTTCTCCGGTCCGAACAGAATCGTATTGCGGCGTAACGCTGACCGAATCATTGTACGGAAATGTCCGTGCCCACCCGAATTTGTTATATTTCCCTGATTCCTTTTATTCTTCTTTTTTTAGGTTTTTTAAAGGTAAACGCCTCCGAATCCTTCGGGGTGGTGGCGTACAATGTGGAAAACCTCTTCGATGTGGATGATGTGTCGCTTTACAATGATTACCGGAAGGGAATGTATGGGATAAACGAGCTCGAAAATAAACTGGATGCAATCGTGGAGGTGCTCCAAAAAATTGGGGGTACTAACGGACCGGATATTATACTGCTGCAGGAAATTGAAGTCGACCGAACACCGGACAAACATCTTTCCGCCACCGAGGAACTGATCCGCGAATTGAAACTCAATGGTATGGGCCCTTATGAATACCGACTGGGATACAATCCAATGGATTCACCCGAAACTTGGCCCGCGGTTCATTGCCTGACCCTATCTAAATTTCCGATTACCGAAAGCCGGCTTCATTGGCTGAAAAGAGCCCGCCCCATTCTCGAGACCACCCACAAGATCGACGGCCATTCATTCACCCTTTTTAATAATCATTGGAAATCCGGGGCTTCCTCTCCTGAAATGGAAATCATTCGGATTCAAAATGCCCGGGTTTTGCGTACCCGCATTGATGAGTTGATGAAAATCAACCCCGACACAGACTTCCTGGTGGGGGGAGACCTGAATTCACACTACAATCAATCCACAGTTCATAAAAGGGAGATGAAAACCACTGGAATAAATGATATTCTTCTTTCTCAGGAAATCGAACCGGGTAAAAAGAAACTTGCTGGAAAACTTTACAACCTCTGGCACGAGCTCCCGGCGGAGGAAAGAGGATCGGACGCATGGAGGGGAAAATGGGGAACCCTGATGCACATTTTACTTCCTGACAGTCTTTATGATGACCAAGGAATTCGATATGTGGCTGACTCCTTTAAAGTGGAAAAATTTGTAGGTTTGAACGAAATTGAGGGCTCGGGGATTCCCTTTGAGTGGTGCAATGACCTGAATGGTTTTGGAACCAGTGATCACTTCCCACTTTCCGCTCGCTTTCGAACCATGGGTGCTCAGGTCATGACTGGAAACCATTACCCCAATACAGAAAGTACCCAAAGATTAATTGATTATAAAAAGGCGAAATTTTCCGCGGAGCCGTGGCATGCGTCACAACTTCATCCCCGGAATACCGGCAGAACTTATCAGTTCTCCGGAATAGTGGAAATAAGGAAGCCCCTGAAAATTAAGATAGGTGGCCTTTCTTTGGGGCTTTACAGCTTTGATCCCAAAACGAGGGATTTTCTCTTCTCCCGTGCTAAGGGAAAAAAGCTTTCAGGGTACGGTAATTTGTCGCGCTATCGCGGGCAATGGCAGTTCATTATCGCCGAACGCGATTGGATTAAGTAAGAGTTTACGCCTTCTCCCCGTTTGCCTTGGCAGTCCGCGATGCAACGGACTTTCTTTGCATATCACGGTAATAACTTGAATTCCCTCTTTTCTTGGCGTTTCCCGTTCCCGCCTTTCCCCCCTTTTTTCCCATCATGGATGCAACCTGAGCCAATGTTTTTAGCTTTTTTCGTGTCATCGTTACTTACCTCGATCGATTAATCCGATTAAACACCTTCAGGATTTTTTCGAGCCTTTGGTATGAATTCTCCATTTCCCTAAGAATACATTCCGCTCTTTTTTCCACGGTTTCATCCTTCCTTCCATGCTTGAGTTTTTCCTCTTGAAATAAAACTTCGTCTTCCCTGATTGCTGTTTGAATTTCTTTCTCCCTCCACCCTTCCAATAATTTTCCCATATTTGATTTATTTGCACAAACGCTTGTGTAAAACAAGCTAAAAAAAAACGGACGCTTTATTTAATTTTTGAAATTTTTTCCAACATGCTGACCCGCAATTTGTCCAAGCCCTCTTCCAAAATGGCTGATATCGCTAAAACCGGAATATCGGGGAATTTTTTTTGGCAAAGTTTCAGATTTTCCGCAGCGTTTTTTTCATCTATTTTATTTCCCACTAACAAAAAAGGTTTTTCAGCCACTTGAGGATCATAATCTTCCAATTCCTGCCGGAGATGGAAAAAATCTTCCCAGGGCTCCCGTCCGTCCGTGGCAGCCAAGTCAATGAGAAAGACCAATAAATGACATCTTTCAACGTGTCTTAGAAAACGATGCCCCAAGCCACGGTTTTCCGCAGCACCTTCGATCAATCCCGGAACATCCGCCATGGTAATGCTACGGTATTCCTCTGGATACTCCACCACTCCCACCGTGGGTACAAGTGTGGTGAAAGGATAAGATGCAATTTTGGGAGTCGCATTGGAAAGAACATTTAAAAGGGTGGACTTGCCCGCGTTGGGGAAACCGACAAGCCCGACATCCGCAATGGTTTTTAATGTGAAAATATAGTTATCCTCAAGCCCGGGTTTCCCTTCGGTTGTCTGGCGGGGAGTTTGGTTGACCGACGACTTAAAGGTCGCATTTCCTCTTCCTCCCTTTCCACCTTCCAATAATATCAGTTCTTCACCATGTGTTAAAAGTTCACAAAAGATCTCTTCCTGCCCTTCAATCCTGATTTCTGTTCCAAGGGGAAGTTTGAGCAGGCAGGATTCGCCTTTTTTTCCATTCTGATCGCTCCCCCTGCCCGGTTCACCATTTCTTGCCTTCCAATGTTTTTTGAAATGATATGCCCGCAAATCCGCAACATTTTCATCCGCCTGTAAATATATATCACCACCTTTACCCCCATTTCCGCCATTCGGTCCACCATTGGGCATGTATTTTTGGCGAAGGAAGCTCATGCAACCATCTCCACCGTCTCCTGCCTTTAAAAATACCTTTGTTTCGTCGTAAAACATAATTATGAGGTTCTTAGTAGTGCCTCAAAAGGACCCAAAGGTCAACGAGGGAAGCAGAACTAGCCTGCTTCCCTCGTGTCAAAAAAATTAAATCTGGAAATCTTTAGTACCGATAATGTTCAGGCTTATAGGGACCTTCAACCGGTACACTTATGTAGTCAGCTTGCTCGCTGCTTAATTCGGTGAGCTTGGCACCTAATTTATCCAAGTGCAGACGAGCCACTTCTTCATCGAGTTCTTTACTCAAACGATACACTCCGATCTCCCGGTCAGGATTATTGCGAATATCAATCTGTGCGATTGTTTGATTGGTAAAGCTGTTTGACATCACAAAGCTTGGGTGACCTGTAGCACATCCAAGATTAATTAAGCGGCCTTCAGCAAGAAGATAAATACTGCGTCCATCAGGAAAAGTAAAGCGGCTGACCGGACCGCCTGGCACATGATCTTCCTTGATTACTTCTTTGATTACGCCGTCCATCTCCTCTAGCTTGGCGACTTGGATTTCATTATCAAAGTGTCCAATATTACATACAATGGCCTGATCTTTCATTTTGCTCATATGCTCAGCCGTAATAATATCTTTATTTCCAGTCGTGGTTACAAAAATATCAGCTGTTTCAAGGGCATCTTCCACAGTGGTAACTTGAAATCCTGCCATACATGCCTGTAATGCACAAATCGGATCGACTTCGGAAACCATCACGCGTGCCTTTTCGTTTGCCAATGAATCAGCCGAACCTTTTCCTACATCACCAAAACCACACACCATCGCAACCTTACCGGAAATCAGGACATCCAGGGCTCGTTTTATTCCATCCACCAAAGAGTGGCGGCAACCATAATTGTTGTCGAACTTGGACTTGGTTACTGAATCATTAACATTGATTGCCTGAAAAAGGAGCTGATTATTTTCCTGCATTTGGATCAATCGGTGAACCCCGGTAGTGGTTTCTTCCGAAACTCCCACCACTGCATCCGCTATGGGCTGCCAACGGTTAGGATTTTCAGCATGAAGTCGTTTAAGTAAATCTTTGACCACACCCTCCTCTTCATTGTCGGAAGGAGAGTTAACCCAGTCACTGCCATTGTCTAACTCGAGACCTTTATGGATTAGCATTGTAGCGTCTCCACCGTCATCAACAATTTGATCAGGTCCTGAACCATCAGGCCAAGTAATCGCCTGATATGTGCATTCCCAGTAATCTTCCAAAGTCTCACCTTTCCATGCAAAAACGGGAACACCCGCCGCCGCAATCGCAGCCGCCGCATGATCCTGAGTCGAGAAGATGTTGCAGGAACACCAACGTACATCAGCACCTAACTCAGTAAGAGTCTCAATTAAAACAGCGGTTTGAATGGTCATGTGCAATGATCCCATGACTTTTACACCAGCTAAAGGTTTGGAAGGACCATATTTCTCGCGGGTTGCCATGAGACCAGGCATCTCATGCTCTGCTATGGAAATTTCTTTGCGGCCAAATTCAGCTTGTGTGATATCGGCGACTTTATAGTCAAGGGTGGGTGTTAATGTTTCTGTCATAATGGTCATGGATTAAATAACGATGCAAATAAATAAAAAGATCAAAAAAATATACTACTATCCAACTGCGGATTGAAGCTGTTCGGTTTTGCTGGTTTGTTCCCAGGGCAATCCCGCTTTGCCAAAGTGGCCATAATGGGTGGTTTCCCGATAAATAGGACGAAGTAAATCAAGCTGACTGACAATGTCAGCAGGCTTGAGCGAAAAAACTTCAAGAATCGCTTTTTCGATAGCGTGCTCCGGAACTTTCTCGGTGCCAAAACAGTCGATAGTGACACTGGTTGGTTCGGGATATCCAATCGCATAAGCGGCTTGTATCTCGACTCGCTCCGCCAATTCAGCGGCAACAATATTTTTGGCTACCCACCGACACATGTAGGCTGCAGAACGATCCACTTTGCTGGGATCTTTACCTGAAAAGGCGCCACCACCATGCCGGCCCCAACCGCCGTAAGTGTCGACAATGATTTTTCTGCCTGTCAGACCGGAGTCACCTTGCGGACCACCGACCACAAAACGACCGGTAGGGTTGATTAAATACTTGGTGTCATTGGACAGAAGTTCGGATGGAAGAGAAGGTTTTATAATTTCCTCGGTAATAAATCCGCGAATTGTTTCATTATCGACGTCCTCAGCATGCTGTGTGGAAACAACCACATTTTCAATACCTGTCATTTGTCCTCCCTCATAGGAAAGTGCAACCTGTGATTTGCAATCGGGCGCAACCATTTCGCCTCTACTCCGGCATGACGGATCTCAGCCATTTTTCTTAATACGCGATGAGCAAACATAACCGGGGCGGGCATCAACTCTTCGGTTTCATTGCACGCATAACCAAACATGATCCCCTGATCGCCCGCACCTTGCTCAGCGGTGTCCTTTCCCTCAGCAGCGGCAGCATCCACTCCCTGACCAATGTCGCGGGATTGTGCCGTCAATTGATTGGTAATGAAAACCTGATCCGCATGAAAAATATCATCGTCATTGATGTAACCGATCTTACGAATTGCTTCCCGAACCACCTGTTCGTAATCAAATACAGCATCCGTGGTAATTTCGCCCGCGATTGTGACGCAGTTACTTTTAACCAAAGTTTCACAAGCTACCCGACTTTGGGGATCTTGTTCCAAGCAGGCGTCCAATACGCTGTCCGAAATGGAATCGGAAACTTTATCAGGATGTCCCTCGCCCACAGACTCGGAAGAAAAGGTAAAAGATTTTGACATGTATCCATTTCACCAAAATCACAACCATAAATCAAGTTTATTCATCATCATATCATGATATGATGATATGTTTTTTGAATTTTAGGTTTTAGTAACTAGTGAATTGAGGTATTTTCCATAGGTTGATGATCCGTGGGCAATGGCTGCTTTTTCAACATCTTCTCGGCTCATCCAAGTTTTATAAAGGGCAATTTCCTCTAAACATGCGATTTTTAAGCCCTGTCTTTTTTCAATCACCCGGACAAAATCAGTGGCGGAGGCGAGGTTATCATGACTCCCAGTGTCGAGCCATGCCGTTCCTCTACCTAATACCTCAACGCTGAGATTACCAGCTTCCAAATAAACGCGATTCAGATCGGTAATCTCTAACTCCCCACGTGGCGAAGGCGAGAGAGCTTTTGCATGTGAGGACGCATTCTCATCATAAAAGTAAAGTCCCGGGACAGCATAATTGGAGCGGGGACTTACCGGTTTTTCTTCCAGAGAAATCGCCAATCCGTCAGGATCAAATTCAACCACTCCATAACTGGTGGGATCGGAAACATGGTACCCAAAAATAGTGGCACCATTTTGGTGGCTGTCCGCATCTGCAAGAGTTTTCTCAAGTTCATGCCCGTAAAAGACATTGTCACCAAGAATTAAAACGGAGGGAGATCCCGCGAGAAATTCCTCTCCAATAATCAATGCCTGAGCGAGTCCGTCCGGACTGGGTTGTTCAGCATATTCGAATTTCACTCCGAATCTATCGCCGCAACCGAGTAAATCCTTAAAAAAAGGCAAATCCCGCGGAGTGGAAATGATCAAAATCTCTCGGATGCCCGCAAGCATCAGAATCGAGATTGGATAATAAATCATTGGTTTGTCATAAACCGGCATGATTTGTTTACTCACTGCCATGGTCAGTGGATAGAGCCGGGTGCCTGATCCTCCGGCAAGAACAATTCCTTTTCGTTTTTTCACTCTACACCCAGTCTTTCTCTCTGATATTTACCAGTGGTTACATTCTCACACCATTCGGCATGCTTTAGGTACCACTCGATCGTCTGGGCCATGCCCTCCTCAAAGGAATACTCGGGCTCCCATCCAAGTTCATTTCTTATCTTTGAGAAATCGATCGCGTAACGCTGATCATGCCCGGGCCGGTCCTTCACAAAAGTTTTGAGTTTTTCGTGGGGCATATTTTGGGGTCGAAACTGGTCCAATGATCTGCAAATCGTGTCCACCACTTCGAGGTTTGTTTTTTCCGAATCTCCCCCGATGCAATAAGTTTCCCCCACCCTGCCCTTTTCCAGAACCGACAAGATTCCGCGACAGTGATCCTCCACATGAAGCCAATCCCTAATATTTCCACCATCTCCATAAATAGGAAGATCTTTTCCCTCCAAGGCATTCAGTGTAATCAGGGGTATAAGCTTTTCCGGGAATTGATAAGGACCGTAATTATTCGAACAGTTAGTGGTTAAAGTTGGTAGTCCAAATGTGTGATTATAGGAACGGACCAGATGGTCAGCACCCGCCTTGGATGCTGAATATGGACTATTGGGAGAATAAGGTGTATTTTCACAAAATGCGGGATCCTTTTTCCCCAGGCTTCCGTACACTTCATCCGTGGAGACATGAAGGAATCGAAAGTTTTCCTTCGATTCATCCTCTAGGCTCGAAAAGTATTCCTTGGTTGATTGAAGTAAGCGTAGAGTGCCTAAAACATTTGTTTCCACAAAAGGTTCGGGTGTATCGATCGATCGGTCCACATGACTTTCCGCAGCAAAATTCACAATTGAAGATGGTTGGAAATCCCTGAATGCCAAGTCTATCTTATTGGAATCACCGATGTCTGACTTCAGGAAATTGTACCTTGGATCAGATTCTACATCTCCAAGGTTTTCTGGATTTCCCGCGTAGGTTTGTTTGTCAATGTTAAGAACTGAATCACATAAATTCTCCCCCAAAATCATTCGGATGAAATTGGATCCGATAAATCCTAACCCACCCGTCACCACTATTGAATTCATACTGTGACCTGTTTCCTCATTTTGCGTAAAGAATCACGAACCGCTTCCTCGACTGGTCTCATTGCGATTCCGTTTTGCTCAGATTTAGCAGTATCCATGACACAATTAGACCGAGGTGTAATCGCGGCTTTATT
>JBJLCO010000026.1:0-71374 GCA_045567635.1 Opitutales bacterium
CCATGGTCATTCGGTTCCCAAGTGGAATATTTTGTTCAATTGAGTGAAGGGTTTCCTCTGGGTTTTTTAAAGAGTCCAACCAGCGGCGATACATGGGAGTCATGACCTCTGCTGGAATAACTGAGTTTACACGCACACCCTTGTCGGCAAGATCAATTGCCCATTCACGGGTCAGTGCATTCATTGCTCCCTTTGCCGCTGCATAACCCGAGGTGCCTCCTTGTCCTGTCTCCGCAACCTTTGACCCGATATTGATAATCGCCCCCCTGTTTTTGATCAGTTCATCAATTGAATAATGGGTCAGGGCAAAAATATGGGAAAGGTTTTTATTGAGGGATTCCATGAATTTATCGGGTTGAGCATCTAAGCCCACTCCATCATTACTCCCTGCATTATGAATCAAGAAATCGAGCCGCCCCGCTTTTCTAATCGTATCCTCAATAGCCTGCTTGCAGGCATTCAGGTCGGTTAATTCAGTTGGGACTGAAAAAGCTTTGTTATTAGACTGCTCGAGCTCATTAACCAGAACCCGAGCCACATCTGGATTCCGATCCACGATTGAAACTACAGCCCCTTCCTCAGCAAATGAACGAACGATCGCAGCACCAATTCCCTTGGCTCCTCCCGTTACGAGAGCGACTTTGCCCTCCAGGTTTAGGTTCATACTGAAGGCATGACTTTCTGGGATGAACTACCCAACTGATCAATTCCAAGCTCCACCAAATCCCCTGCCTGTAAATAAACCTGTGGATCCATACCCATGCCCACACCTGGAGGAGTACCTGTAGAAATGATGTCACCGGGTAAGAGGGTCATAAATTGACTTACATAACTGAGAAGGAATGGAATTTTGTAATGAAGGTTCGAGGAGTTGCTGGATTGCATCGTCTCTCCATTTACTTTGAGCCACATTTTTAAGTTATTTGGATCTTTGATTTCATCCTGAGTTACCAGCCAGGGACCGAACGGAGCAAAGGTGTCACAACTTTTTCCTTTGACCCATTGTCCGCTTCGGTCGAGTTGGAAGGCTCTCTCACTGTAATCATTGTGCAGTGCGTAGCCGGCTAAATAATCCATGGCTTCGCTTTCCTCGACATAGCTTGCCCGTTTCCCAATAACAAATGCAAGTTCGACTTCCCAATCCGTTTTATCACCACCTCTTGGTAGAATTAGATTATCATTTGGTCCGCAAAAAGAACTGGTGGCTTTAAAAAATATGACGGGTTCGGGTGGAATTTCCATTCCCGACTCACGGGCATGATCATCATAATTTAATCCGATACATACAATCTTGCTCGGGCGAGCGATAGGGGATCCGTATCTTTCACCCTCGGGGAAGGGAGGAAGGCCATCACTGTTATCTTTTAACCAATCGGCTAATCTTTCCATGCCATCGGTTTCAAAAAAGACCTCATCATAGTCTTCACCGAAGGAAGACGCGTCCACTTCGCGTCCGTCCGGAAGTAAAAGCCCGGGAGATTCTTCATTCGGTTCACCTTTTCTGATTAGTTTCATAAATAAATTGATTTAGCGTAAAGTCATGGTTCCGCCATCCACATCATAGGCACTTCCGGTGATGAAAGATGCTTCATCCGAGCAGAGGAAAGTGGCAAGGGATGCAATTTCTTCGGGTTCTCCCATTCGTCCAATTGGCTGATACTTGGAAAGCTCGGTGAATTTTTCGGAACGCTCATTTTCATCGGGATAATATTTTTCCAAAAAGCCATCCACAAAAGGGGTATGGACGCGTCCGGGGCAGAGGCAGTTACAGCGGATACCCTGATCCACATAATCCTTGGCCACACTTAAGGTCATGGCCAAAGCGGCACCCTTACTCGCGGAGTAGGCAAAACGGTCTGCAATCCCAAGTCGGGAGGCGATAGAGGCAAGATTGAGAATAACTCCACCTCCATTATCCACCAACACTGGGAGCACCGCTTGCAGGCAGAGAAAAAGTCCTTTGGTATTTACATTCATTACACGGTCAAAATCCTCTTCGGTCGTAGTGGTCGCTTTTCCCACATGAGCAATTCCTGCATTATTAATTAAATGCGTGGGCTTACCCAATGCATCAACTGTTTCTTTGAGGGCATTTGACACGGAATTTTTATCCGAAATCTCACATTCAATAGGGATAGCCATTCCCCCTGATTCACTAATCTGCTTGGAGGTTTCTTCGGCTGCATCAAGGTCTTTTTCCCAAATGGCGACTTTTGCTCCCTCACTGGCAAACCGGAGAGAGATCGCCCGGCCAATCCCTTTTCCGCCACCGGTTACGATGGCGATCTTATCGTCTAACTTATTCATATTTATAGCTGACTATAAAGACATACCGCGTTTCCATGGCAAGAAATCATCGCGGCCCTGTAAATCGGCTTTTGTTTTTTTAATTCCCGATGCATAGGCAATGACTTCATCCAGAAGCTTTTCCCCAAGTGATTCCACGCTTTCGCTTCCTTCTATAATGGAACCGGTGTCAAAATCGATGTATTCCTTAAAAGATTTGGCTGTGGGTGAGTTACTCGCAATTTTAATAACCGGGGAAATCGGGTTACCCGTGGGCGTGCCCAAGCCGGTGGAAAAAAGGATCAAGTTTGCACCAGCACCAGCCATCGCGGTGGTGGATTCAACATCATTACCAGCGGTGCACAGAAGGGAGAGTCCGTCTTTTTTCACCCAGCCCGGATAGTCAAAAACATCAACCACGGGGGATGTACCTCCTTTGCGGGCGGCACCGGCTGATTTAATTGCATCGGTGATAAGCCCATCTTTTACATTCCCTGGAGATGGATTCATATGAAATCCAGAACCGGCTTCTTGAACCCGTTCCTCATAGTTTCTCATGATTTTAATAAATCGGTTTCCAATTTCCATGGATTCGCAACGGTTGACAATTTCCTGTTCCACTCCGCAAAGTTCAGGGAATTCGGAAAGAATGACCCGTCCGTTCAAGCCAACCGCTAGGTCCGCTACATGGCCAATGCAGGGATTGGCTGAAATACCGGAAAATCCATCGGAAGCTCCGCATTCCATACCTAAGCATAATTTGGAAAGCGGCACCTCACTTCTTCGCATTTGGTTTGCTTTAGCCAGGCTTTCGAAAGTCTGACGGATTGCTTTTTCGAGCATTTCCCGTTCAGAGGGATATTTTTGCTGTTCGAAAACGAGTAACGGTTTGTCAAAAGTTTCGCATCTCCGTGAAATTTCTTCCTCCAGAATAGAGACTTGAGCGTGCTGGCAACCAAGGCTAAGTACGGTAATGCCCGCAACATTTGGGTTACAGGCATAGCCGGCGAGTAATCCGCAAAGCTCCTTGGAAATTCCGCGGGTTTCCCCGCAACCTAGGCCATGGGTTAAAAATTTGACTCCATCGATATTGGGGAAAATAGGAGAAGGACGGGCCGTGTTTTCTAATGGAAGTGAGACATTAGCTGGGGAATCACCATTTTGATAGGCCTTGGCCAACTCTTCAGCAAAACTTTCATACTGGGACCTTTTGTCGAATCCCAGTGCCTTAGTCATGGATCTTTTAAGGATTTCAATATTTCCATTTTCGCAAAAAACCAAAGGTACGACCAACCAGTAATTAGCGGTTCCAGCCGAACCATCACTCCTTTGATATCCAAGAAACGTCTTATTTTTCCACTTTTTTGTTGATGGGGAGGCCCATGATTTGTTCCCTTTACCAGACGAAAATTCCGCCGATCGATGAATCAGGTTTTGGATGGTAATTCGATCCCCTGCTTGGATCGGGCAGGTTGCTTCTCCAACAAGAACACCATACATATAAGCCAGATCACCGGCAGAGAAATCTTGGCCGGCAAATTTATGTTTGGCTGGAATTTTTTCATTTAAGTTGAACGATTCATCATCCGCAATTACCTGCTGACCAGGCATGAGATCTTTTAATGCAACCCAAAGGTTGTCTTTTTCTGAAATTTTTAGTGTGGGAGTGCTTTCTTGCATTAAAAAAAACCTGCCCCAAAGGACAGGCTAAATAATAGTTTATGAACTTAAGAGTTTTTCTGCCACTTTTTAATCGCCCCTTTTGCGTTTGAGGAAACATCTCTTCTACCATCTTTAGTAATCGTTTTTCCATTAGGAGATACAATCACCAGTGAAGGAATTCCGCGAACTGCGTATTTCTTACTCAAAGCATTGGCCGCATCCGAACGATGGGGCATAGTATACCATTTCATTTTTGAGCCTTTCATATAATCCATCTGAGCTTTGGGAGACTTATCGGAACTGACAAAGACAACTTCAAAGTCTTTTTTGTTGGCATCCCTGAATTTCACCAACTTCGGCGTGAAGCTTCGACAGGGAGGGCACCAATGAGCTGAGAAATAAATCCCGATGGTTTTACCACCGAGCATTTTTTTGGAAACCTCTTTTCCCTGCGAGTCAAGTAATGGACCTTGGAATAAATCTTCTAGCTCGGGGCTTACTCCCTTTTGTTCAGTTTTTGCTTGTAGGCAGAGAATGGATGATAGAATGAGGGCGGGAAGAATTTTGGATATTTTCATTATTAATTTTGTTTATGATTTTCAACAAACTAGCTATATTTGGTGTTGTCTGCAATAGGAGAAGTAAAAAAATAATTTTTTTATTCTTGCTCATTTTTTTTTAATTATGTGGATATATTCCTTTCCAAACTTCCAAACTAAAATCAAATGAGCTTAACTTCTTTAAAACTCCATAATGCAATGTGGCCCGGTCTTGTCGGTAAAGGCGATGACGAGGGACAGGAACCTCCCATTAGTTTGGCAAAAATGCTCGATTTTTCGGCTGCTGCTGAAGTGGATGGCAGAAAATTTGATGGAATTGATTATTTCCTATTCCTTCCCCACACCAACCCGGAGGCAAGTGATGATGAACTGAAAGGGATTGCCGATCTAATTACCAGTAAAGGCTTTGATATTGGCTCATTAGTTGCTCCGGTATGGCCGGGCACGGTTGGAGATTCCGCGATGGGAACTGATGAACAACAGGAAAAATTTCTCGATGCGGTTAAAATGGCCTGCCGGATTGCCAAGGTTTTTAACGAGCATGGTGCCCGAAAGGGTGGGGTTATTCGTATTGACTCTGCGGAATTTGGAGTTGAACAGTGGAAAGCCAATCCTGGCGAAGGAACTGCAAGAATTGTAGATACTTTTACCAAGGCTGCTCAAATTGCGGCAGACCATGGTGAGCGCCTTGCCGCTGAGGGTGAAATCTGCTGGGCAGGCATGCATAGCTGGAAAGATATGTTGGATTTACTCGAGGGTGTCGGAATGCCAGAAACTCTTGGATTTCAAGCCGATTTGGCTCACACATATCTTTATCTCATGGGCTACAACGCACCTGAGCATGCTCTTTTACAGGAAGGCTATACCGAAGAAGAATTTTATTCTGCTTACGAGGAAATGACAGATAAGCTTCGTCCCTGGACAATTGATTTTCATGTTGCCCAGAATGACGGAGAAGTCCACGGAGCCGGTGACCATGATAAAACTGGTAAACACTGTCCAGCAGATGATCCTAACGGAAAGTTAGATATTACCCGATGTTCGCGATACTGGTTGAAGGATTTTCAGGACCGAGGCATTAAACACATCTGTTGGGATGGATGTATGTTTCCCAACTCAACCTTGGAAAATCCCGCAACTTGGAATGCAATATTGAAAGCTATGATTGGTGTGACTGCCGATTAGCAAGGATACAATCATTCACATCTTTTGAATTGAATTGTTCTCAGCTGTGATGCGTTTATTGAAGAGATTTGTGTCTGTTCAATTATTAAATTAGTTGGCAATATTCATTGATTATACTCTTAAGTTTGACTTAAAATACAGAAACCTAAGGTGTTAATTTATTTTTTTTTAACAAATTTTCATTTTTAGAAATAAAGTATTTGTCATATCAAAAACTTTAAGTACTAGTATAAAGTCCCTTTTGAAAAGTTTTTCATATTTTTTACTAGCACTTTTTTTCCTTAACCCACTTGCGTTTGCATGGGCTCAGGAAGTGAAGGACGATAATTCGTCCAATCCATTATCTCCCTTCGAAAAAGCCGAGCTAAGAAGATTATTGGATATGGACTTCCTTGACCTTTCCCGTACGCCGGTACGTGGTGTGCTTGGATATGAACAGGAGCACTGGAGGAATCCTGCCTCCGTTCATGTCATTCGTCCCGAGGATATAAGTCTTAACGGTCATGTTTTAACGGTGGACGCATTTCGAAATGTTGCCGGTATGTATACAACACGCGGAGTTGGTTACGATGATTTTGTGACGATGCGAAATTTCAGCGGTTCTGCAACCGAGAAATTCCTCACTATGGTGGACGGGCGAGAAGTTCTTCAGTTAATGGGAGGCACAATTAATTGGACCACAGAGGATGTCCCTCTCGCTATTCTTGACCGGGTGGAAATAATCCGTGGTCCGGGTGCTTCGATTTGGGGCACTAATGCAGTCAGTGGAGTGGTTAACATTGTAACCAAACATGCGGCCCAAACTCAGGGAGATAGCGTGCGATTGGTATACGAAGATGATGGTACTTTTCTTGGTGATTATGTTCATGGTGGTCAGATAGGAGATGCTTCCTTTTATCGATTTTGGGTTCGTGATCAGGAATATTCAGAAGGCAAACTGATTTCAGGAATGGATGCTCGTGACGATGGATACGCGCGTAAAGCGGGTTTTCGGTTTGATACTGAACTCGGCCCTGACTTAGATTTGACATTTGCCGGGGGATTTGCCACCCGCAGGGTTGAGCACGTCCTTGATTTGTCTTATCGCTTATTCTACATCAACAATGATCCAGCGAATCCTTATGGACTAAGCCCCGGTACTCCACCTTTCATTCCGATTGGATTATTGCCTGACCCAACATTGCTAAATGGGACAAATTGGGCACCTTTTGCGGTAGGTGGAGATTATTCGGAAATTGGTGGATATCCTCGCTATCAAAATTACGAAGATATGCCTCAGGATGGCTCACATCTAAGAGCAAAACTCTCAGGAATTACTGCCAATGATATGGAGTGGGCTTTGTCCGGGTATGCGGAATTATATGACACGACCCTCGGGCACATTGGACACAGCTGGGAAAGGGAAGAGTTTGATCTGGATTTTCGTGCCAACAAACCAATTGGTGATCGTCAGCACTTAGCCTTCGGTCTCTCAGCTAGAAGAATGAACTTGGAAACCAGTTCTGTGGTCACCTCTCCATGGGTCTTTGCTAACCCTGTCTTGGATACGGTTCCTGGTACCTTGAGCCCCGCCACCCCCCCATTTCCGGATTCCATACCAATTATAGACTACCAAGATAATCCTACTCAGTTTGACCGTGTAACTGGGTTTATTCAGGATTCGATTGATGTGGGGGAGAAAATTGTTTTGGCTATCGGGGCGAAATTCGAAGACAGTGATTTGAGCGGTTCTTCAGTACAGCCTGGTTTGCGATTTTCTTACACTTTTGACCGACAAAATATTCTGTGGGGAGCTTATTCTCGTGCTTACAGACAGGCATCGCTTGTTGAGCAGTATACAAAAGTATCTTACGCACGATTTTATGATCCAACTACAGATTTATGGATTAACCAATCATTTGAATCAGATCGATCATTGGATGATGAAAAGATGGATGCGTTTGAGCTAGGTTGGCGAACTCGACCTAGTGATAAGCTTCTGATAGAGTTATCTCTCTATCACTACAGCACAAAAGATGCGGTTTTTTCAGGCCCTCCCAGTTACTCAACGAGTAATGTAAGAACGAATGGTGCGGAGTTAACATTTGATTACAGGCCATACCATGCCTGGCATTTGCAAGGAGGATATTCTTATTCCCGAGGAAAAAAAGACGGCAAGGTGCAGGAAGAGTTTCCTGAATCAATGGCCAATCTGTCCTCGCACATTAAGATTAATGATGATCTGACTTTTTCACAGAGTTTATACTTCACTTCAGACAGAATCTTGGGACCGGATTCTTATAATCCTTTCCCGATAGAGGATTATCTAAGACTGGATCTAGGCTTGACCTGGAGAGCGTGGAGCAACTGGGAGCTTGGTCTTTTTGGTCGCGACCTTCTCGATCCCGGCCATGCGGAAAACTTTTATAATGATCTCGATGTCGAGCCCGGACAAGTCGAGAGAACCTTCTTATTCAACATTTTTAAGAAATTTTAATCATCCGTGTCCTTTTTTAATTCCAGATATCCGAGGTACTCTAGACTGAAGAGATTTTTAGTTTTCTTCTTGTTATTGAGTGTTTTTTCAGGGGTTGTTTCGATGGTGGGTAACACAGGTTTATCGGAGGAAAAAAGAAGAGTGGGCAGAGTTCAGGCAACCTACTTGAATCATCTGATTAATTTTACTCAATGGGATAAAGCAGATTTACCGGTCGGAGGAAAAACAGCCAAAATTTTAATTTTGGGTGATGAAGATTACGGATTGATTGAATCTTTCCGCTTTTTAGCAGAACAAAGTCAGTTACAAATTGGTGGAAATGAGGTAAGTATTTTACATTTTAAAAACTCGGAAAAAAAGAGCGCTAAATTAGCTTTTGAAAGTAATCCTCAGGTTATTTTAGTTCTCTCTTCTGCAACCTATAATTTCGATGAGATAAAAAAGATAACTCCCACCAGTCTTTACATTGGAAATTATAAAACTTTTGTGTCTGAACAAAAGGGAGACATTGGGTTTTATCTTCAAAAGAACCGCGTTCGTTTGATTATAGATAAAGTTGCCTTCAAGAGGAGCTCACCAAAATTAAGTTCTCAAATTTCCACTTTGCGAAATGTGGTTGAGGTGACTCCCTGAAGCTACCATGCGTGCGGTACTTAAAAGAGTTTATTTTGTATTTATTATATGTTTTTGCGCATTTAAATCTCATTCAGAATCCAATTCATCTAAGGGTTTAAGTGCATTCGAGAAAGCGGAACTGAAGAGACTTCTAGATCTGGATATTGGAAGTTTATCTCAGATTCCGGTCCAGGGAGTGCTTGGGTATCAGCAGGAATATTGGAGAAACCCCGCCTCTGTTCATGTCATAAAACCTGAGGACATCACCCTGAACGGATACTTAAACTCGGTGGAAGCCCTTCGAGGAGTACCCGGTATGCATGTCAGTCGTGGTTTAGCATACGATAATTTTGCTTCGATGCGGAATTTTAGCGGATTTTCGACTCAAAAATTTTTGGGAAAGATTGGTGGAAGAGAGGTGTCCCAACTCATGCTTGGAAGTGCCAACTATTCCGTTGACGATTATCCTGTAGCAGTAATCGATAGGATTGAGGTCATTCGAGGTCCGGGTGCCTCCATTTGGGGAACGAATGCCGTAAATGGTGTACTTAATTTAGTAACCAAGCACTCGGCGGATACACAGGGGAATTCCGTTCGATTGGCTATTCAGGACAATGGCACTTTTTTGGGTGACTACGTTCACGGTGGAAAGCTTTCGGATGACAGCTATTATCGATTTTGGCTAAGGGATCAGGAGTACGCGGAGGGCACTTTGGATTCCGGTTTGCCAGCGCGAGATGATGGACATTTACGTAAGGCAGGATTTCGATTCGATAAGAATCTTGGATCGGACTTGAATTTCTACATTGCCGGTGGATTGGCCACTCGCCGATTGGAGCATGTGTTGGATCTATCTAACAGGCTTTTACATGATCCAAATAAACCTGTGTTTGATTTATCTTCTGATATGATAACTCTTTCAGCACTTCTCTCTTCTCCTTTGATAAATCCTGCAATTATTGACCCAGTAAATAATCCCGTTCACAGGGCATTAATTGATCAAGTTCAGGCATTAAATTCAAGTTTAGCTTTATTGAATGCTACAACCTTATTGCCAATTCCATTATCAGTTTCTAAGCAAATTGGTGCTTCCCCAGATCTCTCTTATCTGAAGGGTGCTCTTGGTTCGATTGCAGGTTTATTGCCACCTAGTGTGGTTGCTGCCATTCCATCGCTAAATTACGTTTTACCTCCGAGTGATAGTTATCCATTCAGTGCATGGGCTACAAACACAAATGGCTCTGTCAATTATCCAGCTTTAAATGCAGTCCCTCTTATATCAGGAATGAGTGCAGACCGTTATGAGCGCTATGGTGAAATGACAAATGACTCTGCACATATTGTTTCTAAAGTTGATGGTATAACTGATTTTGATATGGAATGGTCTTTGACCGGATCCTTGGATCATACCGATATTTATATGGGGCATTTGGGGTTTGAGTGGGAGCAGACTCAATATAATCTTTCTTTTGATGCCAACTTCCCATTATCGGATAGGCACAGGATTTCATATGGAGTCGCAACCCAGCACACCGACCTTGATGTAAAATCAGAAATATTAGATGTTTTTCAATTTCCAGGTGAAACCTTGAGACCCATTTTGGATTACGATCAAAGCTTTACCAAATTTGACAGATATACAGGCTACATACAGGATTCGATATCCTTGACTGACGAGATTTTAATATCTGTTGGAGCCAAAGTGGAGGAAAATGATTTGGCTGGTTTTGGTCTCCAACCAGGTGTTCGTGCTTCGTGGATGGCCAATGACCAGAATATTTTTTGGGCCGGCTACGCCAAGACTCACCGACAGCCTTCCTTGCGAGAGAGATACACTGACTTAACACCAATTTGGACTTGGAATTCGACCACATCAAAATGGGAGAGTAAGACTTACGAAGGAGACTCAAGTTTAGACCGTGAAGAAATGGATGCGTATGAATTGGGTTGGCGTCTGCGTCCCACCGAGGATTTCCTTTTTGAATTATCTACTTATTATTATGACACGCAGAACGCGGTTCGGGCAGCAACGAGTCTGACCTCGGTTAATGCATACGAAGCAAAGAATGCAGAAGCATATGGGGGGGAAATATCGGTTGATTATATGGTTTCTAATCTATGGAGGCTGCGCGGAGGCTATTCTTTTGCCAGGGGAAAAGTCGCAGGTGTTCGGGTATATGATTTTCCAGAAAATACTGCCAGTTTATCATCCCATTTCAAATATTCGGACGAAGTCACTTTAATTCAAAACCTTTTTTATTCCGGAGAGACCGCAATCCCATCCGATTATAATCCGATTACTATACCCTCCCACTTGAGATTGGATTTGGGTATTGTTTGGCAAACGAAGTCGGACTGGGAAATTGGATTGTTTGGCCGGGACTTACTTGAACCGGATCATATCGAAACAATGTATCCTGGTGTCGATGTCGAACCGGCCCGCGTGGAAAGAACTTTTATCCTGAGCCTCTTAAAGAAATTTTAATTGTCCGTGCCTTTAGCTCATTCCATATTCAACAAACTGTTTCAGGGAAGCGTATCGTTTTTCTTGCTTGGGATTGTTTATTTGAATTTGAGTTTATGTTCACTGAATGCTGAAAATAAGGCAATGGAGGAGGGGCGGAGAAATGCCCGTGTCCAAGCCACCTATGTAATCAGGCTGGTTAACTTTATTCGCTGGGAAACCAACGAAACTATTCAGGAAGAACCGTTTAAGATTGTCGTTCTTGGCGATGAGAATAACGGTTTCGTGGAGTCACTGAGATTTCTGGTTGCTCAAAGTCAAATATCCTCAAACAATTATTCGATCGAGGTGTTTCATTTCCCGAATTCAGAATCTCAGGCTGCGATTAGTATGATAGAGAAGGGCTCTCAATTTATTTACTTCACGAAAGACAGTAAATTAGAGCTTGGGGATGTTTCTCCGATTCGGGGGACCGCGTTATTGATTTCTGAGGGTCGTAAATTTGTCTCCGAACAGAAGGGTTGTATTGCTTTTGAACAATCAAGGAATCGAATCAAGATGATCGTAAACGAAAAGTGCTTCAGGAGAAGATTCCTTAAATTGAGTCCTGTGCTTAGCTCGCTACGAAGTGTGGTCGAGGTGGTGGACCCGATTTAGGGAATCGTGATTTACTATCTCCCCACGGTTGCAATTAAATTTATTTAAGCTCGGCCAATTCGATGGTTACGACTTTCTTATTTTTACCTTTAAAGTCGCAAACTGTAAATTTTATCTCGGTGCCAATTTTAAATGAACGAATAAATTTCATGAATGTTTCTATCCTTTCAAAGGTCTGCCCATTTGCAGAGAGCAATATGTCTTCATCTTTTATTCCCGCTTTCCCACAGACTCCTTGGGGAGAAACCTGCCTGAATAAAAGACCTTTTATATGGGGTGGCACCTCTTTGATTAGATAGGGTGACTGACCCCAAAGTTCCTCGACGGCAGCTTCAATGGTGGGAACAGAAACGGTCCTCTGATTTTTTACAAGTGATTTAATTGAAGAAAGGGCAACTGCGGAGTTGACTCCCTGGTGACCGGTCTCTGTGGTCACACTGGCAACTTGAATGGCAAATACTTCCCCAGCTCGGTTAAGCCAAGGACCTCCTGAAGTCCCTGGGGCTGCAATTCCAGATATGGGAAAAGTATTGGTGAATGCACCATCATACCAGGAATAGGTTTCAGTTCTGCGGGCAACTGTTCCCCGGAGAAGCAAACTATGCCGAAAAATGGGTGACCCCATCAAGAAGACTTCCACTCCTTCTTCTGGAATTTTATTTGCAAACCGAAGGTAAGGATATCCTTCTTTTTTTTCTGGCAAAGAAAGAAGAGCGAGGTCGCTGCCCCGATTAGTTGCGACATACTTTAATCTCAGTCTTCCAAGACTTTCAGATAAGGCTTCGATGCGTTTTTGTCTTTTTTTAACCACATGAAAAGCGGTGGCCACCAGTCCGCTCTCACTTAGTATAACTCCGGAACCATCAAGTCTGCCCCCGACTAAAATTTCAACATAACTAGGTTTTACCTTGTTGTATAATCCATTCTCCGCGAACCCGAAATAGCTCGTTGAAAAAAAAAGAAGGAGGATGGCATAAATCAACCATTTAAAAATAAAATTCATAGAATATCATCCTCAACCATACAGACAAATCTGTAAAACTTATCTTTTAACATAATCAATTTTTCACCAACCGGGTCTTATCTGAACCCAGAATAGAAAACCGGAACAAAAAAACTTATTCACAAAAAGCTTTTTTTAATCGAGCCCATCGCATTGACCTTCTAGTTGTTTAATTACGGGACTTGGCACTGAAAAGTGACAAGAGATTATAATCTCTTCGAACGTTTTACCTTCGAAGCAATCTAAATTGATATATGAATATAAGTTATCGGGAAGCAAAAAGGATACTCGCCAAGCAGGAAGAGGCGAGGGAAATCATTAATAGTTACAGAGGAATGGAAACTTTGGGAAAAAGACTCCAGTTAAAAAACAATAAGGAACTCATCCTTAAATTGTTTGAAATTGAGGGAGACGACTCGATTGTTGAAGTGTTTACGCACCTGAAGGCTCTGTATGAAGAGCAGTGGGGTGATGCTGAAGCAACGGCACCACCGGAAAACCCCGGTCAGGTGGTTGAAGATTTATCAACTGAAAATTCCGCGGTATCCGCTTCCAAAACTGATTCAGCGGAAACGGTGGAAGTAGCTAATTAATTTTTTTCAACTTCTGCTTGCAATTTGGTGAATTACACCGAGGTTAAAAGGTACATTTTTAACTTTTGAACTTAACGCAACGATATAAGTCCCCAACCTGTTTGTCAGGGAGTATACTTCTCTCACATCCCACTCTTCTTGACCCGAATTTCTTCAAGAGCATTCTTTTCATTTCGGCACACTCAGAAGAACAGGGGAGCCTTGGCGTTATCCTAAACCGACCGCTAGGGCAGTCTTTGGGGGAATTGGACTCATCATTTTCAAATAAAAGTTTTGCTGAGGTGCCAGTTTTTGAAGGCGGTCCGGTGGAGACGGATAAACTGATTGTGGCCGCATGGGAATGGTTGGAGTCGCCCTCTTCATTCAAGCTTTATTTTGGGATAGATTTGGATAAAGCAGAATCCTTGAAAGCTGAAAACAACGACATTGAAGTCGCTTGTTTTTTAGGTCATTCTGGATGGTCTCCCGGGCAATTAGAGGATGAATTGAAAGAGGACGCGTGGTTGGTATCCTCTCTCAACCATGAACTTTTCTCAAAAATGACAGAAAAAAAAGAAATTTGGAAGAAAACTGTGGGTTCTATCAATGATGAGTTACGGCTAATGGCCGATTGCCCAGAGAATCCTTCGGATAATTAGTTTTTTGATATCGAGAACGGTATAAAAAAAATACTTTTTTGTCGTGCCTTTCTCTTTGGCATTCGTTTTGCTAATTACTTTTACCTTTCCCTTTATATGGCTGTCTGCCCAAAAGGGTAACCCTATCTTAAAAATCTATGAGTAAGCATAAACTAGAATACATCTGGCTCGACGGCTACCAGCCAACACAGAGCCTCCGAAGTAAAACGTTAGTCGTTGAGGATTACACCGGTAAATTAGAAGACACCAAGCAATGGTCTTTTGACGGTTCCTCCACGGAACAGGCAACCGGAGATTCATCTGACTGTCTCCTTCAACCTGTTGCAGTTTATCCAGACCCGGATCGTTTCGGGGGTGACGGATGGCTTGTAATGTGTGAAGTTCTTAATGGAGACGGAACTCCCCATGAGTCGAACGGGCGAGCGTTAATCGATGATGATGATGATGATTTCTGGTTTGGGTTCGAGCAGGAATACACCCTGATCGATCCAGAGACAAATCTTCCACTTGGATTCCCTAAAAATGGATATCCGGCACCACAAGGCCCATTTTACACTTCTGTCGGAGCAAATAACACCAAAGGGCGCGATCTCGTTGACGAGCATCTGCATCTTTGTCTTGAAGCCGGGCTTAATGTTGAAGGAATTAACGCAGAAGTTATGATGGGACAGTGGGAGTATCAAATTTTCGCTAAGGGTGCCGCCTCCGCAGGTGATCAAATTTGGTTGGCTCGATATCTTCTTGAGCGTACAGGTGAAAGTTACGACTTAGCCATTGATCTACACCCCAAACCCGTGAAGGGGGATTGGAACGGATCTGGAATGCATGCAAACTTTTCGAATGGAGCCATGCGGGATACGGGAGGCGAAGAAATTTTCAAGCAGATTTGTGAAGAGTTTGGAAAGAATATTGACAGGCACATTTCAGTTTATGGTGCTGAAAATGACCAACGCCTTACGGGTGCACATGAAACTCAGTCCATAGATAAGTTTAGCTACGGAGTTTCAGACCGTGGTGCTTCTATTCGAATTCCAGTGGGAACTATTCAGGATGGCTGGAAAGGCCGGCTTGAAGATCGCCGTCCCGCATCGAATGGAGATCCTTACAAAATCGCTGCCGTGATTATTAAGACAACCAAAGAGGCACTGTCTTAAAATCTTGCAGGTATTTTTACCTTTTAAAGGCGATGGAGAAATCCATCGCCTTTTTTTATTTTCGTTTTTTCATAACCACAGAAAATTCGTCTCCATCAGTACAGAAAAATCGTAGGGCAAGGTAGTAATGCGAGTCCTGTTGATACAGTTTCGTTCTTCTGTTTCCGTTTTCTATCCATGATACCTCGATCGCCCGGGCTTTTTCACTCATCAGGGTACTCTGTCTGTTAAATTCTTTTTCAGTTCCATGGCTTCTTACCTTACTCCACCCTTTATCTGTCCATTCCTCAATTACATCATTCATTTCGGGTGCACAGCTCATTAGGCTAAACTGAAAAACCAGGAAAAATAAAATCTTAGCCTGCATAATCTTACTGATAACGGGTAACGGAATTATATTTTTCCAGCGGGACGCTTTGATTTTTTTAGCGCTCCGTCAAACTTTTTGCCCATTACTGATAGACGCTTCAGTACCTCAGGGAATTCAGCACTGAGATCGATTGATTCCCCGATATCCTTTTTAAGGTCAAAAAGGGTCAGTCCGATCTTCGCCTGCGAGTAATTAGTAGGAATCCCGCCAGTGCCGCCAGGTTTACCGGCCATGGTACGATAGCCATGGGGAAAGTGAAGTTTCCATTTCCCCTGTCGAACAGCTTGTAATTGATTGCCGTAGTAAAAATAGTAGGCTTTTTGAGGTGACTTTGCCCCCTCTTTAACCATTAGTGGCAGGATATTCTTTCCATCAATTTTATGTCCAGGTAGCTTGGCCCCAATCATTTTTGCCACTGTGGGTAAAAGATCGATTGTCATTGCGGGTTCACTGCACACTGAATTGGCTGGAATTTTCCCCGGCCACCAAGCTAGGGTGGGTTCGCGGCATCCGCCTTCAAACATGGTTCCTTTTCCCTCCCTCAGTGGAGCAGCCGAACCGGCATGATCGCCATAATTCAGCCAGGGTCCATTGTCAGATGTGAAGAGAAATAAAGTGTTTTTTTCCAATTTATGTTTACGGAGTACATTCATAATTTGACCGACTGACCAGTCGACTTCCATCATAACATCCCCAAATAATCCAACACCGCTTTTTCCTTTGAACTGTTCTGATACATACAACGGGACATGGACCATACTGTGAGGTATATATGCAAAGAATGGTTGATCTTTATTTTTTTCAATAAAAGAAACGGCCCGCTCGGTGTATTGCTTGGTTAGTTGTTCCTGGTCTTTTCCAGATACTCTTGGGTTCACTATTTTATTGCCTTCAATAAGAGGCAAGTGAGGCCATTTTTTTAAGCGTTCTTCCATGGGGAGATGAAGAACACCTGGGTGATAGGGCCACATGTCATTTGAGTAGGGGAGTCCAAAGTATTCATCAAATCCGTGTTGCATGGGAAGAAATTTCTTATGATGGCCCAGATGCCATTTTCCAAAGCAACCCGTGGCATACCCTTTTTGCTTACAGATTTCCGCGATGGTCACTTCGTTTGGATTGAGCCCGTGATTTGATTTATGGCTCAAAGCACCGAGAATGCCAATCCGGACATTATAGCAACCGGTCAGCAATCCGGCCCGGGAGGCGGAGCAGACTGCCTGGGTTACATAAAAATCAGTGAATTTTCGTCCCTCTTTGGCCATAAGGTCAAGGTTAGGAGTGGGATAATTTCGCGCTCCAAAGGGACCGATATCAGCGTATCCCATGTCGTCCATGAACATGATAATGATGTTGGGAGATTTACCGATTAAGATTGAGGATAAAAATAGGAAGAGAAAATTTGCAACTTGAAGCTTCATGGTTTCTGTTTGGGTTGTGGTAAGGAAAGATGCTATGCAAACTTTCAGCATGCGTGCAATATCAGATCACGCTTTTGCGTATCTTTTATGTAAAGTTCTGAGTATGTTTGAACGAATATCATTATTGCTTTATCATACTTATATACGCCTCGGCGGGAGGCTTCAATCAGGTCTAAAATTAAAACTCAACGAAAGGAATCTAAGTCATGTTGCTTTGTATGGGATGGAAAAAAATTGCTTTGTCTGAAGTTGTGCCGAAATCTCGGTCATCTGGCGGTCAATACTTGGGTAAAATGCCATATCAATTGGCAGTTCAATGCGAAGGTAAAAGTCATTACCACGAATCAGAGGAAAATCATTTGTCTTGTTTATGGAGGAAAAATCAATTCCGTTCTTTCCAAAAAATAAAACAAAACAAACAGGGGAATCATACCAATGATCTACTTTTATCTAAAAAAACTTCTTCATTTATGGCTTTGGCGACAGCAAAACTGGAAAACAACTCCGATCTATCTTCACGCTTGGAGGCTTCCGGACTTCTTGACCTATCTGCGAGTTCCTCCCTCGCGGAAGCATGAACTAAATAGTTAAGTGCGAATGAGAGTTTGGTTCGCTGACATGCAAAAAAGATTGGGAGAACCTCATTTCTATATTTAGGTCCCCCTTTTCGCCAAACTTTTATATGTATGACCTCTCTTTCAGTAGAAAGAGGGGTCTTTTTTATCTCCTCATTTCCCGACGTAATCCCTGTATTAATGTGATTGGATAATTGCTACTCGCCCAATTAACTAAAAATGGGGGAATTGCACCCCCAACCTCGGATAAATTTTCAAAAGTAACTTTCATTGAATGAGCCTCTATTTTTTCAATTAAATAACGGGAAAAAATGATATTGATTCGAACATCAGTTGTTTGGGGGACATTGAAATGATTGACTGATTTCATTTCGATACGAATTTTTTTTGGATTATCTCGAAAGATTTTCGATTCGTAAACCACATCACGGTCGCTCACAGGAAATGGTGAGTTTAGGGACTGAAAAAAGACTTTGTGATTTGGGCTAATTTTTTCGATTAATTTTCCCGATTTAAAGTTTTCAATCCAATTCTCCCATCTGTCTGGATTCTCAATGATTGAAATTAGTTTTTCAGCGTCGCCCTGAATCACACCGATTCCCCGAAAGGCGATATTTTCATTGAACTTAGCCCTGAATACATCAATTCCTTTTTCTGTTTTTACTTTTTCCCAAACTGGTTCTTGACCAATTAACATGGGTGCAATGCAAAATAAAATTAGAAATAAAAAAGAGTGACTCACAATAAATAGGAATACGATCAATATCCCATTTCCAAAATTTAAAAGGCAAGCAAAAGATTAAAGGTTCAAATTAATTTTCTCGGAAAGTGATTAGACTCTACTCGCTTGCCAAAATAACAGATTATTTTATTTATTTTAATACATGCTCTCCCTAATCCTCATAATAAGTTGTCTGCTTTGTTGGTTTGCCTATCGATTTTACGGAAATTTTCTTTCGGTGAAATGTTCGCTGGATGATAATAAAAAGACTCCGGCGGAGGAACGCGAAGACGGAGTGGATTATTCACCCACCCGGGCATCGGTTTTATTTGGTCACCATTTTTCATCGATTGCGGGTGCGGGACCAATTGTTGGGCCGATTTTGGCCGCGACTTATTTTGGATGGGGACCCACATGGATTTGGATATTGATAGGTGCTATTCTTGTCGGAGGGGTTCATGATTTTGGGAGCACCCTAATGTCGGTGCGTAATGGCGGTCGTTCGATTGCAGATACAATGCGCGGTTTGGTGGGGGAGGGTGCAGGTAAACTTTTTATGCTCTTTGTTATTCTGGCCTTAGTCTATGTGATTATTGTATTTCTTGATTTAACCGCCAATACCTTTTCCAAACAGCCTGCAGTGGCCACTGCATCTGGTTGGTTTATCATAGTTGCGATCGTTTTTGGTTTTCTGATGAGAAGTGCTCGTTTCTCTTTGGGAAAACTGGCCCTCATCTTTTTTCCAATCACTTTCGCCGGATTAGCGATTGGGCATTACTTCCCCATGGTGGATATGGGCAAAGACTTTTGGATCTACGGAACTCTGGTCTATTGTTTTGTTGCGGCCGTATTGCCTGTTGGATTACTCCTGCAACCTCGGGATTTTCTTAGTGCCGGTTTTCTTTATGCGATTCTTGCTCTCGGGTTGGCGGGAATGTTAATAGCCAACGAGTCGATTCAAATGCCTGCTTTTACGGGATGGGAATCTGAGAAGCTTGGAATGCTTGTTCCCTTTCTCTTCATAACCGTGGCTTGTGGTGCATGTAGCGGGTTTCATAGTATTGTATCAAGTGGGACAACTTCCAAGCAAATCCAAAAAGAGAGCGATGTTCGTCGTATAAGTTATGGAGGGATGTTGGTTGAAGGTGTGCTGGCCGTATTTGCCATGGGATGTGTTGCTGTTCTCACAGTGGGGGAGCGTGAAGTGGGCGGTACACCGGTGGGGATTTTTGCGGCGGGTGCGGCCAAGTTTTTTGGTGCACTCGGAATTCCTCCTTCTTTGGGAGCTGAATTTGCTATGCTTGCAATCAGCACTTTTCTATTAACCACACTGGACACATGCACCCGCCTGACCCGTTTTTTGATTGAGGAATTATTTAATTGGCGAAGCGAAGCAAGCCGGTATCTCGGTACATTGCTCGCACTCGCATTACCCGCCCTGTTGGTTTTTCAACAGTTCCCCGGAGTCGACGGTGTGCTTGTTCCCGCATGGAAGGCAATTTGGCCATTATTTGGAGCGACCAATCAATTACTTGCCGCCTTGGCTCTGCTCACATTCGTAGTTTTTCTCAAGGCGTCCAAAGTTAGCTATGGTTTCGCATTGTTGCCGGCTGTTGTAATGATTGTCATGCCAATGACTGCATTAGTTATGATGGTGCAAAAGTTTGGCGTACAAACTTTGCTTGGAGGCACGGCTTGTGCGATGCTCCTGCTTGGATTATTTCTTATGGTCACATCATGGAGGGCATTAACCCTAAAGCATGCAAGTAGCTCTGAGGCATTTTTGAAAGATGGTCATTGAAATTGTTTTGTTAGTCCTTTTAGCCGGTGCTTTTATTGTTTTAAAAATTTTCCAATCTGAAAGTGAGCGAAAAAGAAAGCTGGAACGGGAAGAAAGAAAAATTCGTGACAAGGCAGCAACCGGGGGATTTGCCCCCAATAAAATGTATGTTCAGAAAGAAAATGATTCGGAGGAAGAAATCACATTGAGTGAACCGGATTCCTCTGAGGACAATTAGAGAACAGTGTCAGGAGCTTTTTCTTCCCCCTGATTCTGCCTGTTTTTTTCTTCGATTGCAGCTGTAATGGTGGCCGCAAGTTTTTGAGGTGGACATGGTTTATTGAGAATTTTAAAAAGCAATCCGGATTGAAGTGCCTGGGAACCCCCAAATTCAAAGTCCGCATGACCGGTCAGTAGAATAGTCATGACATCAGGATTTTCCTCTTTAATTTTTCTGAGCATTGTGGCTCCATCCATTCCCGGCATACGCATATCCGAAACCACCACTTCGAAAGGACCTTTCTCCTTAAATAGGGTCAAGGCTTCGTGGGGTCCATTGGCAAGAGTTATATCAAAAGATCGGCCTAGATTGAGTCGTATTCCTTTAAGAATGGATTCCTCGTCATCAACAACCAAAACTTTATTCATACTGTTTATGAACCACAGTAAATTTCTGAATGCAAGCTTTAGATTATATTTTTAAACGCTTGGATTCTTTTCTTAAGCTACTGTATCTAGAATTTACTCGATTTTTTTCGTCCATAAGCTTATAAAGTCGTTCTTTGTATTTGCCCGAGTGGCGGAATGGTAGACGCTGCGGACTTAAAATCCGTTTCCAGTAATGGAGTGAGGGTTCAAGTCCCTCCTCGGGCACTCTTTTGAAATAAAGTGAAAATGTGAGTAGATCAAAAGATTTGGGCTTGTTTTCTGACAGCAATCGGTCTTGTACTTTAAATTGTGTAACCTGCACCAATTTGTACATGTAGGTAAATTTCATATGGAAGAGTGATATCTAAGTCGTGGCTAGACAGTCGTAAATAGTTCGATTATTTTGCAAATATGTTGGGCATTATCTCAAAAAAAATCTCTTTTACTTGGAGCAATGCTTGACCATAACCAACCTGTCCCTAAATAGAATGTCGTGTCGAGATATCTCTTACTTTCTATAGTGTTTCACTTTCTCTTGAGCTGTACTCGAGGATATGCCCGAAGCAGAAGATAAGGGTAATGATTCGAAATTGGAGGGTGAGGAAAGTCCAGCGAGTGGTAAATTTATTTTACCTAGAAGGGACACTGACCGAACACAAGAGGATCTTTGATGAAAGGACGCCCGTAAGGTTAGAGGGTCCAATAATTGAACGCTTTGAAGATGGGACTAACAAACAGGTACTAAATTATACAGATGGTAAAAAGAACGGTGTTTTTCAAAGATGGTATTCAAATGGGCAGCTTGAAAAGAGGGGGAGATATAAAGACGATCGATTTGATGGATTTTTTGAAGCTTGGAATGAGGAGGGCGTGAGGAAATGGACGGGTTTTTACCGCGATGGCAAGCAACACGGGGAATGGATACTTTTCGATAAAAGTGGAAACCCGATGCCGGCGATTTACTTTAAAGATGGAATTGAGACAACCCATGAGTTGCCTGCGTTTCGATGATAGTCAGTCGATTTCCACTCCGTCTTTAACTATTCTGATTTTTAGAGGTTCTCCGTTTTCCTTGTATTCCATAAACTGTCCACGGCCATTTTCCACATGAGATTCCGGGCAAATTTCTCCATTAATCTTCCAAATCCTTTTAGAGACACATTTACCCAAGTCAGTAAAGGAATGAGCCTGTAATTGACCATTGCTGTAATATTCTTTCCACTCTCCATCCATCTCACCGTCCAATGTCTGGCCAATCACATGTGGCTTTTTATTTTGATACCAAATGAGATACTCTCCTGACAATCTGTCAAGATTCCACATAATATTAGACTTTTTTAATCCATTTTCATACCACTCGATCCAAAGACCCTGTCTCTGACCATTTTTTAAATAACCTAGCTTTTTTAAACTTTGATTTGGATGGGTTTCCTTTACCCACCCTGAAAAAGTTTCATTATTTTCCTCGACGAATAGCCAAGCCATTCCGTATTTAAATTCTTTTGTTAGGGCGGAAAGAGGAATAGCCTCTTTTTTGGCTTCGTTTAATGTTGCGGGATCATTGAGGTCGGGCGGTGAGCATGAAAAAGTGAGAAGTATTGCAGTTACAAAAAGGATGCGGGGAAATATCATCTTGTTTCATGCTTTAAATTTTTATTCTTTCTAAGTCCACATTCTTCTAATCTCGTTGCCTTTGAGTAATTCGATGATTTTGTATCATGGCTATGTTTTTAATTAAAGACGTGACACTGGCTTACGGTTCGAAAGTTTTATTTAATGAAATTGAGGAAACGATTGGACCGCGTGACCGAATTGCACTTGTGGGGTCTAATGGATCCGGTAAAACCACTCTTTTGCGTTTGCTAATGGGCGAAGAGACTCCCGATTCGGGAAGTGTGGAAAAACCGGACTATGCTACGGTTGGATATTTGCCTCAGGACGGAATTTCAGCGGACGGATGCACTTTACGGGAAGAGGCGGGCAAGGCTTTTTCAGATGCAATTGCGGTTAAAAAAAAGCTTGATGAGGCGGAGATTGAACTAGGTGAAATGGAACCGGACACAGAGGAATTTTATGACTTAATTGATATGATGGGTGCATGGGAAGAGCAACTTGCTGCTTATGAACCCGAAAAAATGAACGCCCGGGTGGATAAAGTTTTTACCGGGATGGGTTTTTCAAAGGAAGACATGGATCGCCAATTAGAGGAGTTTTCTGGTGGGTGGCAGATGAGGATTGCCTTGGGTAAATTACTCTTGCAGGGACCATCCCTGTTGATTCTGGATGAGCCCACCAATCACCTGGATGTGGTGGCTCAAAACTGGTTGGAGCATTACTTGAAGCATTATCAGGGGGCAATTTTGGTTATTTCCCACGACCGAGCGTTTTTGGAAACTGTGACCGACCGGACCATGGAACTGAAGTTTGGAAACCTGATTAATTACAAAGGGAATTACAGTTTCTATTTAAAAGAAAGCGCTGCCCGCAAGGAGAGGCAAAGAAAGGCCTATGTCAGTCAAAAGAAGGAAATTGAAAAAGAAAAAGAATTTATTAACCGATTTCGTTCCAATATTAAAAAAGCCGCCATGGTCCAGAGCCGGATCAAGGCGTTAGAAAAAATGGAAATTGTTAAACCTGAGGCGGATGAAAAGAAAATTTACTTCCGATTTCCTCCATCTCCTCCAGCGAGTCATAAGGTGGTTGAAATTGAAGGTTTGCGAAAAGCTTATGGTGACTTGGAGGTATTTAATGGTTTGGACCTGAGGATTGAAAAGGGTGACCGTATCGCCGTAGTCGGAGTGAATGGAGCCGGTAAGTCAACCCTGGCTCGTATATTGGCAGGGGTTGAACCTTATCAGGAGGGAACCCGTGATGTCGGGGTCAATACGGTGATTGGATATTTTGCCCAGCATCAGGCTGAGGAGCTGAATCCGGACAACGAGGTGCTAGCCGAGGTGGAGGAGGAGTTGCATGACAATCCAGATGCGAACCCGAGGGCCGCTCTGGGAGCCCTCCTTTTCAGTGGAAATGATGTGTTTAAAAAAACCTCGGTGTTGTCCGGTGGCGAGCGAAACCGGGTGGCCTTAGCCAAGCTTTTAATGAAGCCATGTAATTTCCTGATTATGGATGAGCCTACTAACCACCTGGATATTCGGAGTAAGGAGGTGCTTCAGGAGGCATTGAATATATTTGATGGAACTGCATTGATTGTAAGTCATGACCGGTCATTTTTGGACAGTGTTGTGACCAAAGTACTGGAAGTGTCCCCCAACAAAACCCGTATGCTTACCTGTAATGTAAGCGAGTATATGGAAAGGCTCAAAACGGAAGAAGTTTGATTTCTTACTCGAAGTAAGTGTAACATTTGCCTCAATTACAGGATGGCAAAGTTATATTTTCATTACTCTTCTATGAATGCGGGAAAATCCACCGCATTGCTTCAGGCCAACCACAACTATTTTGAGCGGGGTATGAAGGCCCTTCTTTTTACGGCAAAATTAGATAACCGAGAGGGCTTGGGTTTTATAAGTTCGAGGATTGGGATTAAGAAAAAGGCCCATGCATTTAGTCAGGATGACAATCTTTTTGACTTCGTTCAAAAGGAGCAGGGAACAGGGAAATTGGATTGCATACTAGTGGATGAGGCTCAATTTTTGAATCAGGCTCAAGTCAGACAGTTAACGAAGATAGTCGATACTGCGGGTATTCCAGTGCTGACTTATGGGATACGTACCGATTTTAAAGGGGATGTTTTTGAGGGGAGCAAATTCCTGATGGCCTGGGCCGATGAGATTAAGGAGATCAAGACGGTTTGTCACTGTGGTAAGAAGGCAATCATGAATGCCCGGGTGAGTGCGGCAGGAGATATGGAAACGGAAGGGGCTCAGATCGAAATCGGAGGGAATGAACGTTATGTTTCATTATGCCGGAGTTGTTTCACTAGGGGAGAAACCGGAACAAGAGCGGTGTGAGGTCAGTGTTTGACCAAAAGTTTCAGCACTAAAAAACCACCGATTAAAAGAAGGCCGAAAGCGAGTGCTAATTTATTGAAGTGCTTATCGATTAATTCTTTCATCGGTTCCCCGAATTTAGAAATGAGTAGTGCGACTAAAAAAAAGCGGCCAGAACGACTGACTGCAGAAGCCAAGGTAAAGGGTAAAAGTGCCATCCCTAAAACTCCGCTGGCAATGGTGAAAATTTTATAAGGAATCGGAGAAAAACCGGCCAGAAACACAAGGGGCCAGCCCCATTCTTCATACCACTCAGCGATGCGGGAAAATTTCTCTTTGGTGAATCCCGGAACATACTGATAGAAATATTCCTGCAATCCATCCCAGGCAAAATGACCAATGGCATACCCTGCCAGTCCTCCCAACACCGATGCGACCGAGCAAATTGTGGCAAAATAAACTGCTTTTCGCAATGCCCCCAAGCAAAGGGGAATGAGTAAAACATCGGGGGGGATTGGAAAGAAACTCGCCTCCGCAAATGAAAGAACCGCAAGCCAGGCACTTGATGTTTTCTTTTTTGCCAGTGAGAGAGTCCAATCGTAAATTTGTCTTATCGGATTTTTCAAAGGTTTGAGGAGGATTTATTCTGAAGCGTAGATAGCAGGCTTTAATGTGGCCACATAAGGGAGTTGCCTGTAACGACCTGCGTAATCCAGTCCATAACCGACCACAAATTCGTCGGGTATGGAAAACCCTGCCCAATCCGCCTTGAATGAATTTTGCCTGCGGTCCGGTTTGTCTAAAAACACGCAGCTATGCACAGATGCGGGTCGTTTAGAAGACACTTCATCGTGCACCCGGCGAAGTGTATTTCCGGTATCCAGTATATCGTCCACCAATAGAACATGTTTACCGGCTACATCTGATTTTAATGAGCTTAGGATTCTAGGCGCAGTTTCCGGATCGGTGGAGTTACCATAACTTGAGACTCTAAGGCAGTCCAATCGTAGTGGAATGGCTAAATGACGAATCAAGTCTGCGGTGAAAACAATAGCCCCATCCAGAAGGGTAATAATTATTATCTCACGATCGTGATAATGCTGGTCAATTTCTTTTCCCAGACTTTTTACCCGTTGTTCGATCACATTCTGAGTGAGAAGGATTTGATCCAAGTCGTTTTTCAATGTATGTGTTTCATTAATTGGTTAATACTGGATTCTGCTGAGTTTGCGTAGCCCCCCCCAAACAAATTAAAGTGGTTAAGTTCATGGTATAAGTTGTAAAGAATCTTTCTTGTATGAAAGCCTTTGTCGAGAGGATAAATTTTTTCATAACCCAGATAAAAAGCAGAACTAAATCCGCCAAACATATAAGTAAAAGCCAAATCGGTTTCCCGGTCTCCGTAATAAGAAGCGGGATCAAAAATAAAAGGCTCTCCTGCTTGAGTGGAACCGGAATTCCCTCCCCAAAGGTCCCCATGAAGAAGCGAGGGATGGGGGGAGTAATCGTGAAAAAAAACATCAATCCCCTCAAGCAGGTCAGATTTATTTTTAAACAACTCTTCCCTTTTTCTCGGCCAAATTAAATTGGTGAAGTAACCTGAAATCGCGGTAAAAGCTAACCCAATTTTCGGTTTTGGGATTGGGTTGTGGGGTGGAGCCAATGCAGTTGTCGGTTTCCCAGCCAAAATATTCTTTGGATGACCGGTGCATTTGTGCGAGTTGCCTTCCTAAATTTTTTTGTATCGAATCAGAATTACCTCCAATCTCCATGAATTCGAGAACAAGGAATGAATGTTGTGCGGTTTTCCCAAAACATATGACATCCGGCACCCGGACAGTATCTGAGCTTTTAATTTCCTTCAGGGCGAGTGCTTCTGCTTCAAAAAAAGGCAGAAAGGAAAGGCAGTTCTTTTTGAGGAAAAAAGTGGGGTACCCCTCACTATCTATTCGGAAACACTCGTTTATACAGCCCCCTGAGACTGGTTGGACTGAAGTGATTGAGATGGATTCACCGATTTTGCGGGAAATCGCGTCGGTAATGATGGATAAGTCTTCCAATGGAAAACTATTTTGCAGATTCCAGCTCTTTTTCGAGATCGTTGAGCAAATTGTAACATCCTTCCTCAAGAATATTCAGCACATTTTCGAAACCCGATTCACCCCCATAGTACGGATCCGGAACTTCATTCACATCCGGTTGTACATAATCACAAAAGGGTTTGATCTTTGATTTCAGATTTGAATTGGGAGCGAGTTTGGAAAGTTCAGAAAAATTAAAATTATCCATTGTGAGGAGTAAATCCGCATCATGAAAATCCTGATTATTTGCGATTCTTGCCGTTCCTCCAATGGGTAATTGTCGGGCTTTCGCCGCTTTTTGCATTCTTGGATCAGGAGGATTTCCATTATGTTGTCCAATTGTCCCGGCGGAATCGCAGGTTATTTGATCTTCCAGGGAACGCTCCTCCAATAGTTTACGAAAAGTCGCTTCCGCCGCGGGGGATCGGCAAATATTTCCCCAACATACAAATAAAATGTGCATGACGATGCTTTTATTCATAAATTACTCTATTATTCAAGCAAGATCGTTAAGTAGACTCAATCTTGACTTTTATGTGAAAATTTAGGTATAAAATGATCATGAAACATTCTGTTACTATTTTAGGTTGCGGATATTTGGGAACTGCTCTCGCTGAACACTGCATCGAGAAGGGTTGGGATGTTTCTGCTTTAACGAGAAATAAAGAGACGGCAGAGAATCTTCGTTCACTCGGAGTCGCTCAGGTTGTCGAAGCTCACATCCAAGACAACGACTGGCACGGGCATCTCAATCCGAAACAGGATTTTGTCGTCAATTGTGTGGGTGCATCTTCCCCGGATAACGAGGGATATATTTCTTCTTACATTGATGGACAGGAATCCATTATGAAATGGTTGGAGCAGGGCAGTGTGAAAAGTTTCATATTCACCAGCAGCATTTCAGTCTATCCTCAAACACAGAAAAGACTGGTTGATGAAACCTCCTCCTGTGCAGGTGTATCTGAAAAAGGTGGATTGCTATTGGCCGCGGAACAAAAATGTTTTCCGCCAGTTGAATCAGTGCAAAGGAGTTTCATTTTAAGGCTGGCCGGTCTTTATGGCCCTGACCGGCATTTGCTGGTTGATAAAGTGAAAAGTGGTCAGGACCTTGGTGGGAATTCCGACCGTGTCTTGAACCTTATCCACAGAGATGATGCAGTTAGTGCAATCATTAATTGCCTGGAGGCTGATGATTCGAATATTGGTCGGATTTACAATGTAACTGACGGAAGTCACGCGACAAGGGGCCAGATTGTTTCCTGGCTTTCTCAAAAATTTCAATCAGAGGAACCTAAATTCATGGAAGATGATAAGGAAGGCACTCCGAATCGTAAAATTTCCAACAATCGAATTTTGGATGAATTACCGTGGTCTCCTCAATACGCTAATTTTCAATCTGGTTATGAATCAATTCTTGATTCAATCAACTAATATTCTAAATTTTTATCACGATGGTTGGTGTCGGGAAACTACTTAAGCAAGCACAGAAAATGCAGCAGAAAATGGAAGAGGCTCAAGCCCTTCTTTCTGAAGAAATTATTGAAGTTTCAGGTGGGGGTGGTGCCGTTTCGATCAAAATTTCAGGTCAAGGTGATTTCAAGGATTTAAAATTGGATCCTGAATTCCTTAAAGAAGACACCGCTTTTGTATCTGAAGCAATATTACAAGCCGTTCAGGATGCGTCCGCGCAGGCGAAGAAGAAGAACGATGAGGCAATGAATGGATTGACTGGGGGCATGCAAATGCCCGGGCTTTTCTAAGATCTTGTATTTGTGACACCTGGTTACGACCAGTTAGTTCGATTACTAAAGGGTTTGCCGGGACTGGGCTTCCGCTCGGCAGAAAGAATTGCTCTTCATCTTCTAGTCGAGAAACCCGAAAAACTGAATCAATTAATTGAATCTTTTCAGGAATCTTCTGAAAAAATTGGTCCCTGCAAAGAATGCGGAAATTTAGCGGAAGGGGATTTATGCTCAATCTGCTTGGATAGCGAAAGAGAGAGGGAGTCTATTTGCGTAATTGAGCGAGTTCCCGACCTCTTTGCAGTTGAACGTTCCAGTGCATACAGGGGACTTTACCATGTACTACAGGGCAAATTATCTCCCCTACGAGGGATTGGTCCTGAACAACTAAATTTGTCGGCGTTGAGCAAAAGAATTAAGGAGGGAGGAATAAAAGAAGTGATCTTGGCCCTTGGTAATGACTTGGAGAGTGAGGCAACCTGCCATTATATTCAGGAAGAAATTGTGAGGAATCAAGATATTCGGGTCAGCCGGATTGGATTTGGATTACCGAGCGGTGGTGGGGTCACTTTTGCAGATGAGATGACCCTTAAAAGTGCTCTTGAAAGCAGACGGAATATTGATTTTTAAAAATTAAATATTATCCGCTTATTTAAATTCATCTGGTTTTACTCGATGGTAAAACCCTGCCAGGCAGTCTTTTGGTAACTATAAATTCGTGGACCTGAGCTATTTTTTAAATCCAAATAAATCCAGTTTTTTTCATTTTCCGACCAGGCAAATGAATTGGTATAGGTCGACGAGCTGATCCAAAGCCATTTTAAATGAGGGGACCAGATCCAAAATGAATTTTCGGAGAAATATGGATAAATCCAACCAAGGTCAGAATGATAGCACCAACCTGAGGCCGATTCATAAAAACTTCCGAACCATGTGCTTTCATACCAATTGTGTTCGCGTCCCTCTGCGAGGATTTTGCTTGATAGCATAATTCTTGAAAACAAAGCAGTGACATTTTGGTCCTGATTCATGGTTACAAAAGTGCTAGGGGAAAGGGAATTATTCATTCCAGTACCTGTCCAGGATGTGAAGGAGTATCCCTCAAGGGGGGAGGCTGTGATTGAGGGAGTTGATCCAAAAGTGAAGGAACCCGCACCTGAAACCGAACCTCCGGTACCCGCAGTAATGATGAGATCATAAGAATTAATTGAGAATAAGGCAGAAATATTGCGGTCTTGATTCATCGTGACAGTACTGGTCGAAGAAAGTGAATTAGTGACTCCATTTCCGATCCATGAAGAGAAAGAATACCCGTCAAACGGAGACGCTGCTATTGAAGAAGACGATCCGAAAGCGTAGGAACCAGCTCCGGTTACTGCTCCACCAGCAGTTGGATTAATGGTAAGGGCGAAGAATTTTTTTGTGAATAAAGCGGAAATATTACGGGTCTCGGTCATGCTGACCGTGGTGATGAGCGAAGAGGGAGAAGAAACCCCGTTTCCTTTCCACCCGTTAAAAAGATACCCTTCAGAAGGAGATGCTGAAATAATGGCATTGGTTCCGTGTTGATAACTACCTGATCCGGATATACTACCCCCAGATCCTGAAGCCAAAAACAGGTTATAGGAATTTTGACTAAAAACAGCAGAAATATTAAGGTCTTCGTCCATAATAATATTAGTTTCCTCAGCGAGAGGGTCCACCACTCCGCTTCCAGACCAGGAAGAAAAGGAGTAACCCGGAAGAGGGAAAGCAGAAATAGTCGCATTTTCGTCCAAGGAATAACTGCCTGCTCCTGAAGTGGTGCCTCCATTGCTCGGGATAGAAGAGATAAACAAATAGGTGGAGGATAAGGTTTGTTCACCAAATCGCACGGTCACATTTCGGTCCTGATTCATTAGGACGGTAGTGGAGGACTGATTAAGGTCGGTGATTCCGGTGCCGGTCCAATTTAAGAAAACATATCCCGACTGAGGGAAAGCATTTACAGGAGCGAGTGAATTGTAAGAAAAATTACCCTCACCTATGGCCGTGCCGTTCCCTTCTGAAATTATATTCAAATTATAGGAATTGAGCGAGAATGTGACTGAGGCGGTACGTGCTTCCGTCATACTCACCGTAGTGGAAGCAGAAGTGGAGTCGGCAATCCCGTCACCGGTCCACCCGTTAAAAGAATAGCCAACCGCAGGGGTGGCCACGATAGAAGCATTGCTGCCGTGGGTAAAGTTTCCATCTCCGGATACTGATCCGCCAGTGCTTGAATTTAAGGAGAGTGCATAGGTATTGAGTTGAAAATTGGCCGTAATTGTTTGGGTCTGATTCATTTGCACGGTGGTGGATGGGGAGGTGGGGTCGGTGATCCCGTCACCGGTCCAGCCGGTAAACGAATAACCATGATTGGGGACTGCTAAAATCGGTGCATTTGTTCCGTGGGTAAAATTACCGTCACCAGAAACTGTTCCTCCATCGTCCACGAGCAGGGTAAGCGGATAAGAATTGAGTGAAAAAGAAGCGGCGACCGTTCGTGCTTTCGTCATACTTACTGTGGTGGAAGGGGAAGATGGATCGCTAATGCCGTCTCCGATCCACCCAGCAAAAGAATAGCCAGAATTGGGTGAGGCGCTAATAGGAGCGAGTGAACCATGGGGCGAGCTAGTGCTTCCGCTCGCCACTCCTCCGGTCCCTGCATTCACTGTAAGACTGTAATCATTCAGAGCAAAGTTCGCAGTCAGATTGAGATCGTAATAAACTTGAAAGTTATAAGGGTTATCTGAACTGACCGAAGAACCACTCCAATTCAAAAAGTTATATCCCTGAGATGCGTCCGGGGTTGCCTGGATAGATACCGAATTACCATAGCTGTAATTGCCAGCACCGGTTACGGTCCCTGCTCCTATGGGTAAGACATTAATATTAATAGCGTATAAATTAGGAGTGAAATTTGCCGTCACTGTTCTCGCTTGGGTCATAGTGACAGTAGTGGACTGTGCGGAAGCATCTGTTATCCCATCCCCCGTCCATCCGCTAAAAGAATACCCAGGGCTGGTTGAGGCGCTAATGGGAGCGAGTGAACCATGGGGTAAGCTTGTGCTTCCGGTTGCTGTTCCTCCAATACCTGAGTTTACCTCGAGTAAATAGGAATTAAGGTTAAAATTTGCGGTTATATTTAAATGGGAATTTACCCCGAAGGTCAGCGGATTAGATGAACCCGCCTGGTCTCCGCTCCAATACCCAAAACTATAACCATCATTTATATTTGAACTTACGGATAATGTGGCGGTTGCCCCTTGATTGTAAATCCCACTTCCATTCACTTCACCCGCCCCGGATGGTGACAGCCCAACTTCAACTAAAAAGCTTGGCCATGCCCCGTTTCGATTATTCCCCCTCTTAAACTGTGGCCATGGACTATCTGCCAAGCCTGTACCCACATTGACTGCATACACTTTATTATCAAAGCATCCAAAGAAAAGTGTTCCATTTTGGTCAAGGGCAAGCGAGGAATCCACAAGTCCGCCAATGGAAAGAGGGGAAGATGTGCTATTCGTATCCCAGGCAAGGCTTCCATTTGTATCAAAGGCAAAAAGGTGGTTTTCACCAAATCCTGTGTATCCAATAACATAAACCCGTCCATTTGAGTCTACCACTGGCGAGCTGTAAAACACATCTCCGCAAAACACTTCCCAGTTAATGATACCGGTACTGGTGTCAATTGAACGGAGGTATCCATCGCGGGATACAAAAAAAACTTCGTTTGAGGTGCCAAGCACCGGAGACGCATCCACCCGGTCACCGGTCTGGTATTTCCAGGCCAATGATGCACTGTTTCCATTGTCCGAAATTGAGTAGCAGTATCCATTCCCGCATCCAAAGAATATATTACCAACAAGATCAACTGCGGGAGACGAAAGGATAGATTTATTTGCATCCGCAACTTCATCCACCAGGTAGGTCCATTTCGTTGAGCCATCCTGATTAAGGGCGTGAAATGTGCCGTTTTCATCCCCAAAATAGATTGTTCCATCCTGACCTAATGCAGCGGATGAAGAGACTGGATTACCAATGTAAACTTCCCAGGCGAGAGAACCATTTGATTCGAGGGCGTAGAAAAAATCATCTTTTGATCCAAAGTATATCTTTCCATCCACTCCGATTGAGGGTGATGCAATAACGCTGCTGCTGGTATTGAAATCCCACAACTTGGTACCATCGGAAGGGTTAATTGCGTAAATCTGATTATCCCACGATCCTACATACACCGTTCCGTCCGGTCCGATTGCCGGGGTGGAATCCACCCAATCCCCGGTGCTGAATGTCCACTTGGCAGTTCCGTCAGAGTGGATCGCATGTAACTTGTTATCGTTGGAACCGATATACACTGTACCATCATCCGCAATGGATGGAGAGGAGAAGACTGTACCATTGGTGGAGTAGGGGGTTGTCCATTTCAGGGACGGATTTGAATAACTCGCAAAAGGAGCGGCAAGCAGAATTGTGAACAGCAAAAAATACCTGACTAAATCAGTTAAAGGGCTTTTAGGAATTGGAAGGTTCAAATCTGGAATAAAAATCAAGCACTTACAATGTAATCATTGCCTTGAAAGTTCCACACAAAAAGTAGACCCTTCAGGCGAGCTTGTTTTTAAAAATATAATGGCATTCATCTGAGCGGCTAATTCCTTACAAATGGCCAGGCCGATACCGCTGCCGTTACTCTTGAAACTTTGCATGGGTGAAAACAATTTTTCCTTCACCTCTTGTGAAATGCCGGATCCATTATCCATCACGAGGAATGTGAGGGTTTTATTTTTGAGTTCGGCTTTAATGAAGACTTTGGCATTGGGGCCTGACTCGAGACCGTTCTGAATCAGGTTTTGCAAGATGGGCAACAGCAGGTTTGCCTTTAAGTTGTCAATTTTTTGGGAATCTATTGAGCTGGATAGAATCGCGACTTTGGGTTCATCTGTGCCGTGGTTGAATTTGTTGGCGGTAATGGACAAAAGCTCCCCGACTCCAAAAGAATAGCTTTCTTCATCGAGTTCATGTTCACGGAGACTATTGAGGGTTTCATGGATCAGACTTTCAATCTTTTGGGTGGTGCTCCTCAGTACCTGCACTGCAGTTTCCTGATCTTCGCTGTTCTGTCCGAGGTCCAAATTCTTTAAGCCCATGAGGGGGCTCTTGATTGCATGGAACAGGTGAGCGGAAATCGCACCCAAACCAGCTGATTTACACGCAGAAGAGAGTCTTTTATTAGCCTGCTTCAGATTTTCAGATTTTTCGATCAAAGTATTTTCCGCTTTTTTTAATCTTTTAAAAAAGAGTTCAAAAACAAAAAACAGCAGGACTGAGCCGACTAAAAAGACAAACAATCCCTGATTGATCACTTGTTGCTTAATTGCGTTGCGCTCGGGAATAATTGTCGGTTTTGCGTCGATACCGAGTTCGATGAATCCAATTTCCCCCAGTTTTCCGATTGGAAAAATGATCGAAACTTCTTTGTCCAGTAACCGAACGGAGGCAAAAGAATTTTTAGCCTCTTTTAGGGCAATCGGGTCAAATGACTTCGTTTCCACATTGGTTGCAAGATCGAGATGTTCTGCAGCTTTGTTGAAACAATTGACATAGCGAACTTCGGGGATTTCAAGGCTTCTCAGTGCCAAAAGTCGTAAGACATCGATATCGTCATAAATTAATTCCTCCAAGCCCAGTTCGATATACATCAGATTTTCGTCCATTATTTCGGTGTCAATCTCCTGGAGTAAAATTTCAACTTTTGGATGAAGAGATTTGGCTTCCCGGTCAAGGGCCAACTCATAAAATTGATCAAGCGCAAATCGTTGCAGGACAAAAGTAAGCAAGGCAAAAAGTGAAATTATTGCCAATAGGGTGATCCTTCGCTGGTCTGGCTTATTCATTCAAATAAAAATATGCTTCTGTTTGGAGTGCAGTTTGATAACTGTATCTTTTATGCAATTATTTTTAGTTTTCCCAGGCAAGTCCCAATGACCAAAAATTGCTGTAATACTGGTAATCAGGAGAATTAGATCGATCGTGTTCATGGCCCCATTTTAGGTAGGATTTCCAAGTTGGGGTAATTTGTCTATTTAGTTGAAGATCCACGGTGTAACTCTGTCTATCCAATGTTATTCCTGAAGAAACTTTCCGAACTTGGTATTGATAGTCAGTCACTCCAAGTTCCACGGACGAACTCCACTCACCGACTTTCATTTCATGGGAGATCTTGGCTCCCGTCTTTCGATAGTCATAATAAGCACCCGCGTTATCTGAAAGTTGTTCATACCTTACCCGCAATCCAATTGAACTCATCCATGGTAATTCCGATTCTCTCTCGAGTCCAATGTTTCCACCGATCTTAGATGTATCAAGAGTACCATCCAAACGATTCCCGTCCTCATCCTTCCGCTCTCTTTGATCATATTCTAAAACATGATAAAAAGCTTTTCCTTTCCAGGTATATTTGTCGTTAATTTTCGACTCGATGGCACCCTGAAATTTTTGATCCCGGTAGTTCTCCGACGGGTTGTCATATCGGTCAATCCCCTGCGTCCATTCAATCGCAAGTTTAGTTTTGGGTGAAATGCGATAGCCAATGTGGGGAATTAATTCGGACTTATTGGACTGCACCTGCATTGAAAACGGTAGACCGAGGTCAGAAAAGTCAAATGCCTGGTCGAAGTAAATATGGCGCCCTTTTACGCCAAAAGAAAAATTTGAAGATTTTGGTTTATATGAATGCTCCGCCTGCACAAGTAATAGTCCAGAAAGCTTGCCTTCAGGCAGGTCAAAAAACCGCTTTCCTTCGCCATAAAAATAAAGATAGCTTAAATAATCAGGATTACCCTGCCTGAGCACGAAGGACTCGGTTCCCAGTTCAACAAATCCGCTACTTTTTCTTGTATAGGGTCCAAACATCGGGTTGTCCGAGTATCCCAATCCCATGGAAGCAGAAATAGAATGCAACCACACTTTAGTTTCGGATATGGTTATTTCTTCGGTGGGCATCTCTGACAGGTCGCCGAAAAGAAGTTGACTTAGTTCTTCGTCGGACAGGGGAATCGGTGCTCCCTCACCCGTCTCAGAAAAATTCTCTTCAGAATGAATATCTGAATGAAAGTTTTCTATTTCTGGTTCTTGATTTACTTGACCGGAGCAGTGAGCAGAAATCTTGAAAAGTAGCGTAAAAAGAAAAGAACCGTAATTCAATTTGATAAAGTAGGAAGTCAAGGGCACAGTCTAATTCTTTTTTACTTAATGTGCCAAATAAAAGAAAGGAGTGGGATCATTCCCACTCCTTTCTTTACTGTAAATGATAAAATTAAAAATCAAAGATCTGAAGTTCGGGTCGCTTCCGTTTCCACAAGGGCCCGGATTTCTTCCTTAATTTCTTTTGATTTCGTTTTGATTTCCTCGTGCTTGACCTTGTTGTTTTCTTTGAACTCACTGATCAACGTTTTCTTCTCTTCCTTGGACGCTTCTTTCAACTGGCTGTTGAGTTCCTTGCGTGCAGTGTGCAGTGCCTTCTCTTTTTCTTTGAGAGCCTCCACTTTGACTTTAAGTTCTGCGGTAAGTTCAGGACGTTCAGGCTTCGCGGGTCGGGAAGCTTCAATACTTTCACGAATCGCTTCATTTGCTTCCTTGATGGCATCGAATTTTTCCTTATTTTCCGTCTTGAATGTTTCAATTGCATCACGCATATCCTCCTTGGATGCGTCTTTGCCGAGATCCGCAAGTTTTGTTTTCATCGAACGATGAAGGGCTTCCTGCTGAGATTTAATGTTGGAAATACTTTCCTTTACCGAGTCGCTGAGTTCAGGTTTTTGTGGACGTTTCGGGCGCTTGAATTCACCTTTTTTCTCCATCTCCTCCCTCAGTGCACCTAGTTTTTTCTGGGCTTCATCCCTGGTAATACTGCCTTCTTTTACTGCTCCCATAACTTCGGCTTCATATTTCCGGGGATCCAGTTTTTCTCTGTCAGTCAGGATTTCGGGCTTTTTGATGGAGTCTTCTTTAAGATTTTCTTTGATCCAATATGCCAATGTAGAACTTCCTTTACCAAAACCTTTGGGAAGATCCACAAAATCTCTAAGTTGAACTTCTGGTGGCTTGCCCCAATGTCTTGGGAAATCTTTTTTTATAAATTTAGGACGATCTTGAGTTTCTCCAATCTTCGGTTTTTCAAAAGAAGGCTTTTCCTGTGCGGCTGCCCAAGCGACCCAAAGGTTGGCGATCAGTAATACGGTAATTAATTTTTTCATATCTATTGTGGTTATTATTTTAAACTGTGGATTGATTTAACCATTTATAATGCCAAAGCTAGGGATTTACTTAAGCTATTGATTATTATGACTTAAAGATATTTTAATCTGTTTAGCATTCTGCATATTTGGAAATAATCCCCAAATTGATGGGGCTGGTTGGAAATAATTCCCAAAGATCATGCCCCTTTTTTCTGAAGTCGGTAGCGGATATAGTCCCTTGGCACACCAAGAAGCCTGGCTGCTTCGGAAATATTCCCGTTTGATTGTTGAATACCCAGCTGAATCAATCTTACAACTTCTTTCTCCAAATCGAATCCGTCTTTGGGAAAGGAGAAAGACGGATTGAGCCAATCTTCATGGTTGAGTTCTGATTGATGCACCACGGAAGATACACGAGCCGGTAAAATCTCCAAACTTTTGCCTTTTTCGCTCATCACCAATGTTCGTTCGAGCTCATGGATTAACTCCCGGGTATTACCGGTCCATGAATGAGCCAGGAGGAGATCCTCACTTTTTTTGGACAGTGGAGGAACAGGAAGTTTGTATTTTTGACACAGAGTTTTGAGAAAATGCCTGGCCAAGGGCAAAATATCCTTACCTCTGGAGTTCAAGGGGGGGATTTTGATCCTGAGAAGATCCAGTCTGTGAAATAGGTCTTCTCTGAATTGCCCTTCTTTAATCATTTCCCTCAGGTCCTGATTGGCGGCAACGATGATTCTGACATCCACCTTAATCTCCTTAGTTCCACCCAGTCTTCGGATAATTCCATTTTCGATAGCAAGTAAAACTTTGGCTTGGGCGGGAAGAGACAGACTGGCAATTTCATCGAGGAAAAGCGTTCCCTGATCGGCAGCTTCAAAAAGCCCGATTCGAGCATTTTGGGCATCCGTGAACGCCCCCTTTTCATGACCAAAAAGCTCCGATTCCACTAAGCTGTCTGGAATTGCTGAGCAATTTACTTCCACAAATGAATTTTCAGACCTTGGTCCGTGGGCGTGGATCCAGCGTGCGTAAGTTGATTTCCCCGAACCGGTCGGTCCGTCAATCAGTAGGGGGGGGAGATGTGTTTTCAAACGATCATCTGCACTAAGAATTTTTTCAAGATTTTCTAAATCCCCTTGAAAAGAACCTTCAAAAAAGAGATTGTCTGTTTTTCTTTTCACTTTTTCTTGAGCATGTTGTCGCAAGCGGGTGCTCTTTTTACGATTGTCCGCGTGAGCAAAAATGAGTGGGAGCTCTTCGAGATCAAATGGTTTTGCCAAGTAATCCGCAGCCCCGAGTTGAATGGCTTCAACTGCGGACCGTATTCCTCCCTCCCCAGTCATCAAAACTGTCGAAGTGTTGTCAGGAATAATCCCCTCACGAAAAAGTTCGAGACTTTCACCGTCTGGCAAATTCAAATCAAGAAGTGCGACTTCGTAATTTAGACTGGTCAGTGCGTTTCTGGCTTCGAGCAGACTTTTACAGTGAGTTACTTCGCTTCCATTTTTTTCTAAAAAGGATGCGATTCGCTTCGCTAAAAGCAGGTCATCTTCAAGAAGTAGGATTTCTTTGTCTTTAAAAAATAAAGAAGGTTTGCTTGAAAAGTTCATCTTTGGTGAGATTTGATTTAAAAGTCCTCGGCAAAAAGAAAAAACTTTGCAAACCCTTTTTCAATCCCCATTGTAATTCTCCTGTGTGGTTGAGATTGTTTGTGAGTTTAATTTTATGTGCCCGTCCACTTACAAGTGAGGCGAATCTTGACTCTGTCCAGTCACCGGACTGGCAAGTACTCGATCCGTTTCAGGCCAAGTTGAGTAAAGAGTATTTCGAGCAGGCGTTAAGGAATATTTATTGTCCCAGGACATCCTGGTACGAAAATTGGATCAAGATAAAAGAAGCTGAAGTTTTGATTCGCAAGAAAAAGGGTGGGGATGAGTGGTATAAACTTTATTTTTCTGATCAGAATCAAACTGTACCAAGGGAAATTGAATGGGCGGATCCAGATAAAAATAATTCTCTGAAAGGCCTGAGGATTGCCTTGGATCCCGGACATATTGGTGGAAGATTTTCACTAATGGAGGGAAGGCATTTCTCATCGAACGGTCATCCACCAGTAAAAGAGGGAGAGCTCGCACTTCTAGTGGCGAAGAGATTGAAGGAAAAGCTTGTCGGGAATGGAGCAAAAGTAGTTTTACTAAGGGAGAAGAATGAGCCCGTAACTTCCAATCGGCCAGGTGACTTCGATCAGGAGGCGGATTTGTGGGTTAGGGAAAAGGAGTTGAATCTAAAGAAAAAATATGAGCCCGGGGAAAGAGAAAAAATGCTGAGAAAGAGAAGGGAAGTTCTTTTTTACCGAATTTCGGAAATTCGTGCCCGGGCAAAACTGGTAAACGAGGTTGTTCGGCCAGACTTGGTAATTTGTCTGCATTTGAACGCTGCACCGTGGCCAAGTAGTGAGAAACAGGAATTGGTGGAGAGGAATGATTTTCATGTTCTGGTTAATGGATGTTATATGGGGGGAGAACTATCTGATGACCGCCAAAGATTTGAAATGATTTATCGGTTGGTGAATGGTTGGGCACGGACGGAACAAAGAGTCGCTGAGTGTATTTCCCGTACATTTTCCGGATTAACACAATTGCCCGCTTTTCGTTATAAAGGGCCTAACGCCCTGAAAATTGGTTCCGTTCCGGGGGTCTGGGCACGCAACCTTCTCGCCAACCGGAGTTATTATTGCCCGGTGGTTTTTCTTGAGCCTTATGTTGCGAATTCCCGGGATGCTTTTCAGAGAATCATTCTAGGGGATTACCCGGGTAAGAAATCAATCGATGGTATGCAAAGGCTAAGCCTGATCGAAGAGTATGCGGAATGTGTGTCCGAAGGAATCAGGAAAAGTTTCCTGCCCATTCGGGAATAAGCTAAAGCAGTGATTATTTGTCCAGCGAATCAAGCACCATTTTTTTCATCGCTGAAACTTGGCTCTCCACTGTTTTTTTCGGGCCGGTCATTTTAATAAATATCGATCCGTTTTTCCCCTCTACAATTGCTGCCAGCAGGGCGAAGTTAGGCTTGGGTGTTTTCGGTCCCACAAAGCCTCCGCTTAAAAAGGTACCATGCGCCTGTACATAGGTAACCGGGGTTTCACCAATAGTCGTGGTTTTAATTTTCCTTTCTTTCGCTTCTTCAAATTGGCTCATCCAACGATCTACATTGGCTTTCACTCCACCCGCACCACCGCTTCCAAAATAGAAGAAAGCTACTTCTGCGTCCTTGTCTTCTTCTCCGGTAACCTTGAACTGAGCTTTGCGCATTTTGGAAGTGGGAGTCGAAGATTTCCAGTTTGAAGGAGAGTCGAAGGAGTACCCCGCCACTTCAACTGATTCAGCCTGAAGTGAAACAGAGACTGTCAAAAGAGAGAGCGATGCTACAAGTAAGGATAGATTAAATAATATTTTCATGGTGATTTAAGGTAAAAAATTAATTTAAGATTTTGATTATGTTCAAAGTTGTTCGAAGGGTAAGCAAAAAAGTTTTGAGTAGGTTCGAAAAAATAAAGAATTAGTTCCCGCGGCGGGGGTGTTGTGAGTGAGCTCACCAAGTTGGGATTTCCCAAGGACGGTTATTTTTTCATCATTAATTTTCAGGGTGGTAACTTCACCCATGCGGGACACGATAACGATGACATCGTTGATTATTATGGGGGAGGCAAAGAAATTCCCCTTCAATCTTTCCCGCCAAAAAATTTTCCCGCTGTGTCTCTCCATACAGGAAGCAATCCCGCTGTCGGCAAGTAAAAAGATTAATTTATCCGCTGCCAACGGGGTGGGGACATAAGGAACATTTCGAGTGAGGGTATAGGTGGGAGAGATTATTTTTCTTGGAGACGCAGGCGGCTTCACTGCAATCAAACGGCTGCCCCGGGTGCCCGCTCCACAGGTTGCAAAAAAGAAACCACCGCTTTGCACAGGAGAAGAAACGCTTCTTTTATCCAATGAACCCAATCCTGTCTCCCACAGAACTTTTCCATTCTCAATATCCACCCCGTAGCATCCGTGGGACATGGAATTACAGATGACCTGGGTATTCCCTGTTGGAGGATTATAAATGCAGGGTGTGGAAGAGGATGGCTTGGAGCCAACTCGCTTGGTTTTCCATAGTGTTTTCCCGGTTTTCCGGTCGAGTGCTAACAGAGCAGAATCTCCCTCGTGATCGTGAGTCACAATCACTTTGTCCTGATGAAGGATTGGAGAGAATCCGTTTCCATGCTGTGTCAGGAAATTCCCGAAATCCCGTCGCCATTTCAGCGTGCCATCGTGACCGAGGCAAAGTAAGTCATTCGATTCTTTCGTGGTCCAAGATGTAATCAGCAAGTCCTTGTCCACGCATGGAGTAGCGGATGCAAAACTGTTAAACTTATGATGGGGGTAATGCTCGGATTGAAACTTTTTTTTCCAAATTACACTCCCGTTTGCCACATCGTTGCATTGCACATACTGATCACCGTTTTTTTCATTGGAAGTGGTCGTAAAGACTTTATTTTTCCAAATTACCGGAGATGAGTGCCCGACTCCGGGGAGTTCAATGATCCACCGGTAATCTTCACGGGTCCATTCCTTGGGTAGTTCCATACCGACTGAACGGCCTGAACCATTGGGACCGCGAAAACGTGTCCAGTCAGAAGAAAAAAGAGAATGGAAAAGAGGGCAGAAAAAGAGACTGAGGGAAAGAAACCGGTAAAACGGCACCTGGACAGTCATGAAGCGTGTTTATTGGGCTGGTTTTGGTTTTTCAAAAATAATAAAATGTTGCTGGGGCAAAAAATCGAGTGTTTTTTTCCAAACAAATCCAACCTCCGTAATCTCTTTTTTTGCCTGAGCTTCAGACATTTTATGAAGAAGTTTGATTGGGACTTTGGGGTCTTCCTTACGATATTCAATCAAAATTAATCTTCCTTTTGGCCGCAATGCATTAAAAATAGAAATGGCCATTTCCCGGGGATATGAAAATTCATGATAAGCATCCACCATCAGTGCGCAGTCAATTGAATTGGGAGCGAGGGTGGTACTTTTAATTGAACTTTGCACAGTGATGACATTTTTACACCCACTCTTGGCTTTTTTGGCTCGGATGATTCCCAGCATTTGGGGAGAAATATCCACCGCATGCACTTGACCTTCCGGGACAAGCGGGGAAATTCGAAAAGAAAAATATCCTGAACCTGCTCCAATATCCGCAACATGATCGCTTTTGGATAACTTCATGTTTTTGACGAGCAAATCGGTTCGTTCCTCCTGCTCTCTTTTAGGACGTTCAAGCCAACCGGCACCCAGGTGTCCCATTACCTGAGAAATTTCTCGTCCCATGTAATATTTCCCGGTTCCGTCCCTTGTCCGTTCGCCCTGCTGATAATAACCGTCTTTTTTCTCCTCTTTTCCTTTCTCCGCGGACTGGAGGCAGGAGACATAAAAAAGGAAGGCAACGGGAAGAAGTTGAAATATTTTATGAATAATAACTTTGGACATAGTGCGATTTTGTTATTCTTTTGGTGATGATTGCAAATCAATATTGTACTGCGGCTGATTTCTAGTTATTGAATACTAGATTCAAATGAAAGTGATTAGAGCAAAGAGTGCGGGGTTTTGTTGGGGGGTTGAGCGTGCCATTCAGGTGGCACGTGAAGAAGCAAAGGGTGGACAGAAAACGGTATTTACCGATGGGCCTCTTATTCATAACAGTCAAATGATGAGCGAGTTGGGTAAAGAGGATATCCGAGAGGTCGGGGATTATCAAAGTAATAAAAAATTGGAATTACCCGATGAAACCAGCAAGGAATCCGTGGTGGTTGTCCGAGCTCATGGAATTTCACCGGAAAGGCGGAAATATTTGAAAAACCTTGGATTACCTTTCCGTGATGGAACCTGTCCGGATGTCGGAATTATTGCCGGTAAAATTAAGATTCATGCGGATCGTGGCTTTAATGTGGTGATATTTGGCGATCCCAAGCACCCAGAAGTTTCCGGTTTGCTGGGCTATGCCAAAGGAAGGGGACATGTAATCACAAATGAAGAAGATTTAAATAATTTACCCAATTTTGATTCCGGAGTGGTGATGGTTTCCCAATCCACTATGTTTACTCATGAATTCAAAAAGCTATCGAGCCAGCTATCGAAAAAATATCCCGATCTTATGGTGTTTGATACCATTTGTGGGGCAACCAAAGAGAGGCAATCTGATTTGGTGCAACTAGTGAATGACGGGGCTGATGTGATTGTGGTAATTGGTGGTAAGCATTCTGCAAACACAAAGAAATTAGCCAAGCTTGCATCCTCTTACAAAAAAACCACTTTTCACATTGAAACTGCGGATGATATAGCAAAAGAAACTTTTCAATCCTACAAGTGTGCGGGAGTGACCGCGGGAGCCTCCACCCCGGAGTTTATTATCCGATCTGTTGTTGAAAAACTTGAAACTTTTTAACCCAAAAAACCCATGCAAACCGAAATTTCAAATGTCTTAGCCGAACGATATGCCTCCAATCCAATGAAGAATCTTTGGTCGGCGACCGGGAAAATAATTTTGGAGAGGGAATTCTGGATCGCCGTGATGAAAGCACAAAAGGACCTTGGCGTAGAAATTGAAAAGGAAGCGATTCAATCTTCGATATCGGTCAAAGCTTCGGTAGATTTGGATTCCATTCAGAAGCGTGAAAAAGTAACCAAACACGATGTGAAGGCCAGGCTCGAGGAATTTGCCGAAAAAGCGGGTCACCAGCATGCCCATAAAGGCATGACCAGCCGGGATCTTACTGAGAATGTCGAGCAGCTTCAAATTCATCGATCACTGAGTCTGATTTTGGATAAAGGGGTTTCAGCTCTCCTCGCTTTGGCCAAGAGAGCGGCTGAATATAAAGAAATTCCACTTACGGCCCGTTCTCACAATGTGCCCGCACAGGTCACCACACTTGGTAAAAGAATGGCCAACTGGGGTGAAGAACTCGAACGGGTCCTGGAAGCTTTATCGTCCCTTTGTGTCACTTATCCCTATCGAGGGTTAAAGGGGGCGGTGGGCACCTGCTTGGACCAAGTTACACTTCTGGGGGACACCACAAAGGCAGAGCAACTCGATCGCAAGGTGATGGAGCATCTAGGAGCGACAGCCAATTGGCAAAATGTCGGACAGGTTTATCCGCGCAGTTTAGATTTTGAAGTAATTTCAATCCTCGTGCGTTTATCTGCGGCACCCTCGAGCTTTGCCAAGACAGTCAGGATAATGGCGGGGCATGAACTTCTTGGGGAAGGCTTTGCAAAAGGGCAGACTGGTTCCTCGGCGATGCCTCATAAAATGAACAGTAGAAGTTGTGAAAGGATAAATGGATTTCAGGCCATCCTGAACGGCCATCTTGCCATGGTATCGAGTCTTTCCGGTGATCAGTGGAATGAAGGGGATGTTTCCTGTTCAGTGGTAAGAAGAGTGGCTCTGCCAGACGCCTTTTTTGCCATTGACGGTCTGTTGGATACCTTTCTGACAGTTCTCGCTCAAATGGAAGTTTTTCCTGCCATGATTAAAGCGGAATCGACGCATTACCTACCTTTTTTACTATCCACTACTTTTATGATGGAAGCCGTCAAAGCGGGTGCCGGACGAGAAGACGCTCACGCGGCGATCAAGCAACATGCGGTGGCCACCGTTAAAGATCTACGCAAAGGAAAAGTAAAGGAGAATGACCTCGCCAAGCGCCTTGCTCAGGATAAACGAGTTGGGCTTAAAACTGGCACGATAAATTCACTAATCAAGGAAGGGCAAAAAAGGGTCGGTGCGGCTTGTTCCCAGGTTGATTATTTTGTTGCCCGAGCTGATTCATGGTCAAAGCGTTATCCCAATGCTCAGGCGTACAAGCCGCCATCCATTCTCTAAAATTTCCTTGTTGCTCAATTTTCATTCACAGCGCAGGCGATTTTGCGATTGCCATTTCATCACTTCCTCTGTGGGATGATCGCTTTTTTCGTTATTTGACTCTTATTATATTATGGCAGAAGAATTAGTTGGAAATTGTTTGGTCGCCCAATCCGGGGGACCAACCGCTGTTATTAATGCAAGCGTTGCTGGAGTAGTGACGGAGGCCCTCAATAATCCGTGTATTGAAGAAATATACGGGGGTATGAACGGTGTGCTTGGAATTCTCAAGGAAGATCTAATTGATCTTGCCGAGGAGTCCCAACAAAACATCCGTGGTTTGCGCTATACGCCGGCTTCTGCATTGGGAACTTGTCGCTTTAAGCTTAAGCGGGATGTAGATTACGAACGGGTTTTGGAAGTTTTTGAAGCTCACAACATAAGGTATTTCTTTTATGCCGGAGGCAATGATTCGCAGGATACTGCTGACAAAATCTCCAAGCTCGCTCAGGAAAAAAATTATGAACTGCGTGTGATTGGGGTTCCAAAGACAATTGATAACGATTTAGTTACCACGGATCACTGTCCAGGATATGGAAGTGTGGTCAAATATATCTGCACTGTAATCCGTGAGACTGCTTTAGATCATGAGGCAATGGGGCAACACGATTTGGTTTCGATTGTTGAGGTAATGGGAAGGAATGCCGGTTGGATTGCTGCCGGTGCCACCCTTGCAAAAAGTAAAGAAAATCCAGATGATGCTCCTCACCTTATTTACCTTCCTGAACTGCCCTTTTCCAAAGAACAATTTATTGATGATGTGCAGCGTGTGTTGAAGAAAAACAGGTATTGCCTTGTGGTGGTGGGAGAAGGTCTGCTTGACCATGATGGTAATTATGTGGCCAACAGCACGACTGCTCAGGATGCGTTTGGCCATCAACAGCTTGGAGGAATTGGAGATTTTCTCGCCGGTCTTGTTGAGGAAAATCTAGCCGTAAAAGCTCGTTCATCCAAGCTCGGAACTGGGCAACGAGCCGCGGCCCATTGTTCATCACAAACCGATAACGACGAAGCTTTCATGGCGGGACAGGCAGCAGTGAAGGCGGCGATTGCCGGAGAAACCGATAAAATGGTAATACTGGTACGTGCTGAAGGAGAAAATTACAGCTGTGAAACAAGTCTTGCCCCTCTTTCTGAGATTGCAAATGGAGTCAAAGAGATTCCCGAAGACTGGATTTCCGATGACCGGGTCAGTATGACTGCGAAATTCATCAAATACTGCCAGCCATTAATTCAAGGCGAAGTCGAAGTGCCCTATGAAAACGGGGTTCCTTCCTTTGTTCGATTGTCAAGAAAACGGATTCGAAAAGTATTGGATTCTCATACTTTCGAATAAATTTCTTGGCGGTTTTCTACGCTTTTGCATTAATTCATTTTCCGTAGTGCATCCCGAAGGCACTCGATAATTTTATCCGGATCTTCCAAGCCGACTGACAATCGGCACAGGTTGGGTGAAATGCCTGCTCTTTGAAGAATATTCAATCCTTTGTTGGATTGAATCAAATCGAAGTGGGCCAGGTAGACATAGGGACAGCAAAGACTGAACTCGGTACCAAAACTTGGGCTCTTTAGCATTTGTAAATGATTATAAAAGCTTTCGAAATTTCCTTTCACCTCAAAACTTACCACGCATCCTGCTTTTTCATCCCCGGCAATTTTTTGGAAAGATTTTGAATATTCATCCTGATATGCCCAGTAGACCTTTTTAATGAACGGATTCGAATTTAAAAAATCTACCACTCGAAAGAGCGAGTGATTTGTTCGTTCAACGAAATTAGAGTAATGGGGCAGCTGTTCACATAATCGCAAAAGGTCTCTTTCAAATGGTGGGCAGGCAAGGCTTTTAGTCGATTCGAAAAGCTCGGCTCCAAGTTCAGAATGATCCGGAAAAACCAAGCTTCCAATCATGACATCCCCAGCCCAACTTGCGTACTTTGTGAGACTATTAACCAGCACATCCCCATATTGAGCCACTTTGACATTTTTGGGGGAGGCCATAGTCGGGTCAACAATGAGCAAGGCATCTACCCGATTACAGAGTTGTCTGACTTTTTCAAGGTCACAGGATTGTAAGAGTGGATTAGTTGGAAATTCAGTGACAACACCCGCAATTTGACTGCCATAACGAGAAAAAACTGACTCCAACTCCGCAGGGTTTTGTAAATCGGTAAGCGTTATAATTTCGTCTTCATTATTCGAAACCATTTCCATGGTTTCAATTGTGTCGAGGTACAACCACCCCAATCGAATCCAGATGGTTTTTCCTTTCCCATGAAAATGGCGGTATGCATTATAAAAGAGAGAGTAAAAGGCGTTTGCGCCGGAGGAGCAAATGATGATTTTTTCCTGGGAAACTCCGCTTCCATGAACTTGTGCTATTACTTCCCGGGCAAACTGTTCTGGGTTCTCCTTAGCTGAAATACTTTCTTTTCTTGAAAAATAGCCTGAATTGACCAAGACACTTTCGGCTAGTCGTGATGAAATTATCCCGCCGGTGTGCTGAACAAATGAGCTTATATTTTGAGCGGCTTCACTTCGTTTCGGAAGTTGCAGGCAGATATATTCCTCGTTTTCTATAATTCGGAATTCTTCAATCGAAAATTGTTCCAATCCATTGTGGCAATGTTTGTTGTTCGCAAATAAGAAACTTTTTTTTTCTCCGCTTCCAGCTTTTTTTTCTTCCAGTTGAATAAGCTTTTGGATCAGGCGGTGCTCAACAAATCTTGGGTATCCGGAGTTCATTTGTGACATAGTCCGAGGATCTTTTTTTTCATAACCCACCAGGTCCGATACAGTCGGAATGCTCACGCATACGGCATGCTCGCGATTTGGGACAGCCTGCCCAAGAGCAAACTCACCGAGACCACAAACACTCACGGAACGACTTCGTTTTCAATAATTTGCTCGAATGTCTGCCTTTTGCGAATTAAAGAAAGTGAACCGTCGGATTTTTTCAGGATTTCGGCTGCTTCAGGAAAAGAATTGTAATTCTTTGCGGACATGGACGAACAATATGCTCCAACGCCTTCGATCACGCATGAGTCACCAATCTCAGCCCTTGTTATAAGACGAGGAGCCAGTGATTCAGGTTCGTTTGGCGCAGGTGTCAATAAATCTCCAGATTCACAGCAATGTCCGACTACAACCTGTTCCACTTCTTCCCTGAACTTGGCTTGCCCTTCTTCCGGTACAATTGTGATTGGGTGCTGTGCACCATACAAACTGGGTCGAAGGATTTCAGTCATTCCCGCGTCCAATTTAACAAAGCGGTAGCCATCAGGGCCGGTGGAAGTTACATCCTGCACTTTCGTTACCAGGCTGCATGCGTGAGCTAAAAGGAATGTGCCGGGCTCGATTTCAAGTTTGATTTCACGTCCAGTTTCAACGGCAAAATCCTCAAATAATTTTTTCACAGGCAATCCAATTTCCTGAAGATCGGTTGCCCGCTCATCGGGCATTCTTGCCACTTTGTAGCCACCTCCCAAATTGAGGGACTGAACGGTGGGAAACTCACGGACCAAATCCAGGCTCATCCCCGCGACTTTTTGCCAGACTTCGGGATCAGAGCCTGAGCCAATGTGTGTGTGTATCCGGTCGACCTTTAAGTTGTATTCCTTACACAGATCCCTTGCCTTTACCAAATCATCTTTCCAAATTCCAAAGCTACTTGCGGGACCACCCACATTTGTTCGGTTTGTACCCCCGGATCCCATTCCTGGATTAAATCTGAGTCCGACGGATTCTCCTTTTCCCCAGAGACCGAATTTATGAATTTGATTTAATGAGCAAAGATTTACGCGGACACCATCCTGTACCCAGAAACGAAAGTTTTCCGGGAATTCCTGAGTACTCATCGAAATTGATTCCGTTCCATAGCCCGCTCGAACCGCCCGTTCAACTTCAAACTCAGAACTGGCGTCGATGCCCAGTCCCTCGTCATTGAATATCCTTAGTATCGCTGCGGTAGGTGCTGATTTCATGGCATACCGTGGAAGTAATCCAAAAGCATTGGGGAAGTTTTTGACTGCCTGAGCATTAGCCCGAAGGAGTTCTTCGTCATAGACAAAAGAGGGGGTCCCAAAGTCAATGCGGATTTGATCTAGGTTTTCGGCTGTGAGAAATCGAAGTTTTTCCATTTAAATACGAGTTTTAATGGACACATTATAGAAAAAACAGTCAATTGAAGCAAGCATTGGAGTCGAAAAACACTTTATTTTGAAAGTATTCTAAATGTAAGTTCAAATGACTCGGTCAAAACTGTTTTTTGGGAAATTTCACGGTTGAAATATTTTTCCCACGGTGGCAGATAGACATCACCGGAAAACTCGGCATTGATTTCAGTCAGATATAAATAATCAGCGAGTGGAAGTGCTTCCTCATAAATAGCCTGTCCACCGCAGATCCACGCGGTTTGGCTCAGTTTTTTAGCCATGGAAAGAGACTCGGCCAAGGAATTTGCTTTGCGGGCATACGGAAAAGTGATTTCCGGATTACGGCTCAGGGCAATGACCGAGCGTTCTTTTGCATGTTTTTCGAATTCATAATAACAAAGTCTCCCCATGATTAGCACTCCGTCCCGAGTGGTTTCCAAAAAATAATCCCAGTCCTCCCTGATTTCCCAGGGTAATTTACCGTTTTTTCCAATCAGGTTATTTCGATCACAGGCAACAATTACATTAATCATTTTTTACAAACCGGTTTGGTTGGGAATTAAATAAGTAAATTGACGGGTTTTCATGGATTAATTTTGTTGTTATGTTATGCAATTGTTCTGACAGACAAATGCAAACGAATACGAGTAACTTTGGAGAACGGATTTCTCTGCCAGATTCCTGGCAAAGGAAAGCGCTCGGATTTTTACGGGACGGAAAAGATGTGGTCCTGCATGCTCCTACAGGGGCAGGTAAAACTTATGTCTTTGAGCAGCTTATTGAATCTGGCTGGAAGGGTCGGGCAGTTTACACCGTTCCTACCCGGGCATTAGCCAATGATAAATTTAGGGAATGGCAAAAGAAGGGCTGGTCGGTGGGTCTTTCCACGGGTGATTTGCGTTTTCAGACTGATTCCCGGGTGGTAGTGGCGACACTGGAGACTCAAAGAAGTCGTATTTTGCGAGGCGAAGGCCCGGATTTGTTTGTGGTGGATGAATATCAATTACTGGGTGACCAGCAACGAGGCCCCGGTTATGAAATCACGCTTGGAATGGCCTCACTCGGAGTGCGCTTACTGTTAATGAGCGGAAGCGTGGCCAACCCGGGCGAAGTCGCTGACTGGCTGGAAAGCCATGGTCGCTCGGTCGAATTAGTCTCGGAATTTGTACGCCCCGTGCCTCTTGAGGAGGTTTTTGCAGAAGCTTTACTGAAACGTCCATTTCGGGGAAGAAAAGTCCGGGGTCATTGGCCTAAGTTAGTTGCCGGTGCTTTAAGTGCGGGAATGGGGCCGCTTCTCCTTTTTGCTCCGAGAAGAAAAGCGGCGGAGGAACTTGCCAGGCAACTTGCGTTAGAGCTTCCGGATACCATTCCCCTTGAATTGAGTGGCGAGCAGAAAAAAATTGTTGGTAAAGAATTGGGAGGATTATTGAGGAGAAGGATTGCGTACCACCACAGCGGACTTGACTATCAGTCCCGTGCAGGTGTGGTTGAACCTCTTGCCAAATCTGGCCAACTGCAGGTCGTCATTGCCACTACCGGACTCGGAGCCGGGGTAAATTTTTCAATGCGTTCGGTTTTAGTGACTGATCGTGAATACCGAGTGGATGACTCACTTTGTCAACTTCGCCCGGATGAGCTTTTACAAATGTTTGGACGTGCCGGAAGAAGAGGTCTGGATGACCGGGGCTTTGTTATTGTCACTCCTAAACAAGCCCGCCTGGGGGATGGTCGTCCGCTCAGACTTAAACGCTCACAGACTTTGGACTGGCCGGCAATTTTAAGGGTCATGAATTTTGCCGTTGAACGCGGAGAAGATCATTTAGAAGCAGCGAGAGCTCTGGCTCAGCGGCTTTTTTCCGAAGAACATATTCGCCTGGGCTTACGGGATTCAATCAATAAAATTGCACTGCAAGTGAACCGGGATTTTGAAACAAAACAGCCAGATGCTGAAGATCCTGATCGTAATCAAGTAATTGAAATGAGAAATTTCTCCGGATTATGGGAAAGACGGGGAGGGCAGTGCCAGGCCCCGCTCGGTGAGGCACTTGCCCTGCATAAAGGAGAGTGGGTAAAGGCACTTAGTTTACCGGACACACTCGGGAAAGTAAAAGTGGGAAACCCCTGCCGGTTCGGTGAAAAAAAGAACCCGATTTATGGCCGGGAGCTTCCTCTTGCCGTTTACGAAATGGAATCAAATGGGAAGCGGGTGACTTTGACTAAATCCTTCCGAAAAACCCTACGGGAAAACATTTCACAAAAATATCCGCGGCTTAAAAAAAAGTTTTCGAGAAAAACATGGATGAGGAAAGGGCTGGAAAATGTTTTTCGCGACCTTTTACCCTCCCTCACCATGGGAGGTCAACTCGATGAATTTGTGGATCGGGGTGGGGTTCTCCGGGTACGGTTGCGCTATGATTCCGCCACTGTCCTGGGTTGGAAGGATTCACGGGGTAAGATACTCCTTAATCCCCCGCTTCGAAAAACGACCCGTGTTTTTGATTCCCCGTTCAGGGATAAGAGACCCGAGGAGGACTGGGAAAGCTTGAGCGCACTTTCCCCTGCTGAAGTGTGGGCAAAGCTGGGTTTGATTGACTCCAAGGGAGTGCCTACCATGCGCGGAATAATATTCAGTTTTTTTTCACGAGGGGAAGGGCTGGCGGTTGCGGTTGCTTTGGAGGATTTGAGCTATCCAATCGACGAGATGATTTACGACCTAGCCAACCTGAGAGCCGGGCACAGATTCCGTGCGTACGCGAGAACCGAGTCCCGGCTCGCATTGTTGTGTCGTGAAGTTTTTGGGTTTAAAGACTGTCCGGGTTATTTAAGGAACGGATTACCGTTGGAATATGGTGAAGGGGCAATGGAAGCTTTGCAGAATCGCAAGGAAATTCTTTCCTCGAGGGATCCCGATCTGGAAGAGCTAAGCGTGGGAGACTTGGAGCGGGTTTCGATTGAGTGGAAAAGCCTGCTCACTCTGATCGTCCAGGCCCCGGAAATTCAATTTGACCGATGGCAATTGTTACAGGATGCAGCCCGGTTATTGGTGGGAAGGGATTCGGAAACCGAACAGTTCCCCCAATTACCCGAACTTCCGAGCCGTCAGAGAGAACGGTTTCAGAATATGAATTTTAACCGTTATCCCTAGGGGGCACTCAATTCCCCCAATTCGTAACAGACAATTTTATTTTCCCTTCGAATGAGTAACTTTGTTCCGGACAGACTTGGCGATGTGCACTTCAGTGCGTTTACTTTGATCCTAACTAATCCTTCAAAATTTTTTGGATTTGAATCAATAACTGTTAAGAAGCTACCATTTATTTCGTAGGCGAGAATTTTTCCGTCGATAAAAACAGGGGAGGAGATGTCATGTTTTGCATTTACCTTACGCAGGACCTCACCCGTTTTCAGATTCACGCACATTCTGACTCCTGCTCCAATCAGGTAGGCGTGCCCGTCGTATAAAATAGGACTTGAATCCGTTCTTCTGGTAAGCTTGGGCACTCGCCAAAGTTCTTCGATTTTCCCCTTCCTGTATTGATAGGCAATCAACCCGACCTTCTCATCTTTCCCGTGTACAAGGGCAATACTCTGATTACATACGGGAGTTGAACTGCCTCCACCCGGTCCTTCCCACCGGGTGATCCCATCCGCTGGATTGACCGCGACCACACTTTTATTGGAATTACAGAGGATTATTTCCTCGCTGGGAGTTTTCCAAATTACCGGAGATGCAGCTTTTCCTTTAACTGTGTTATTTTCCCATAACAGGGTTCCGTCCACCTGATTGTAAGCCCGCAAGTTTCCCGCAAGAACAACCACGCTTTGCCTGACAGCCATAATCGAACTGGCAACCTCCTGGGTCGGTAGTGGTTCGTCCCAGACAGGGGATCCTGATTTTGAATCGAGACAGTAAATTCTTTTGCTTCCCACCGCGAAAATTTTACCGTTTGCGAGGCAGGGCGTGGAGGATGATTTTCTTCCCGTGGGAACTGAGTCAAGGGAGGTCTTCCATAAAACAGTTCCGGAATTTAAATCCAGGGCAAGGACAACATCCTCCGCAACCTGCTTGGTGGGGGGAACGGCCTGAGAAATTTTTTCCCGTGTTCCTTCATCAAAGTTTTGGTCATTTAACCATTCATCCAAAGCCAATTGGTTGGGGAACACTTTGTTTTTCACTTTGAATAATTCACTGATTATACCGGCCCCTAATGCGAGTTTCCCTTTTCTGAACCTCGATGCCAAGTATTCGCCCTGGCTAAGCCTTTGCTTGAAGTCGAGATTATTTACTATCCATTCATCGATCCACTCATCCAGTTTAGTTCCGCGCAACCTCGGGCTTAGGGAAAGCCTGTCCGCTTCCGCTTTTTGAATCAGTGCGGGAGGGAGGTTAATTTTCCGTGCCCCGATCTTGCGGAGAACAAGATCGGAAATGGTTCTTGTTTTCGTGGGGACATCCTTATGCCAAACAAGAGAAAGGTAGGCGGTTTCGGAATTACTGATTACGCTACTAAATCCACCGTAATCATTACTGGGGATTTCATCGCTTTCCCACAGAATAGGCGGGTTGGTATCTGGCCATTGCGTACGGATAGTTAACCCACTGCCTGCATGACCATTTCTGTTTGAACCTCTCCATTGTGTCCAGGTTGCTCCTGCACACTGTAACGCGATTAAGCAAAATAAAATTAATTGAAAAATATATTTTGTCATTATTATTTCTCTCAATGAATAATTTATTCTGATGAGCAAGAAAATAGATAAGGAGTCGTGTTTATTTTTTTACTTAGCGAACGCTGTTTTTTTCAAGAATATCGATAATTTGATCCGTATCATAAACGCATCCGCCCCAAGTTCCACCACCAACATTTTGCAAGGCTGCCCACAACCGGGTGTCCTCAGGCAGTCTTGGGTCTGCTTGTAATTCCGACGGTGCACTTCTTTGATCGAGGACAGCCTTTCCCTCATTTGGAGTTATTATTTTTCCAGCCTGGCCAATGAAATTGATTGTTCCAATTAGTTTCCTACGGTTAATTTTGATTTCGATGATGTCACCTTCCCTAAGCTTTCCAATCGGTCCACCCGCTAAAGCCTCGGGACCGATATGACCGATGCATGCCCCGGTGCTTACCCCCGAAAAACGGGCGTCGGTCAGAAGAGCAACCTGTTTCCCCCAGGATAAGTGTTTAAGCGCCAGGGTGATTTGAGCGACTTCTTCCATTCCTGACCCCATCGGCCCGCGTCCGCAAAGCACGATTACATCTCCCGCTTGAATGCTATTTTTGGTTAAACCCTTGACCGCACGCATCGCTTCTTTTTCGGAATAGAAAATGCGGGCCGGTCCGGTCATTCGGTAGATTCCGTCGGTATCGACAACCGTTGAATCGATCGCGGTGCTTTTGACCACTGAACCCTGAGGTGCGAGATTGCCGGTCGGAAAGCAGATGGTGCTTGTCAGTCCGTTTTGGGCGGCCTTTTGAAAATTCATGATCACATCATCAGGCTGAACTCCGTCGAGCTCGAGGAGTTTTTCCCGAAAGCGCGTGCGACGAACTGACTTTTCCCATTGGGCCAAATTTTCCCCGAGTGTCTGTCCTGTCACAGTTAAAACCTCCAGATCGAGTAAGTTTTTGTCTTTTAATTTGACCATAATCTCAGGAACTCCGCCGGCGAGAAAGAGCTGGGCGGTGGTGTAATTATTGGGCCCGTTGGGAAGAACATCGACAATCCGGGGAACCATTCGATTGATTTCATCCCAATCTTCCACTGTGGGTCGAGATAACCCGGCGTGGTATGCGATCGCGGTAAGATGCAGAATTAAATTAGTGGAGCCCCCGCAGGCGGCATGCACAATCATTGCGTTTCGGATCGACGCCTGAGACAAAATTTGCAGACCGGTTACATTGGATTCTCTCAGGTAAGCGAGTGCACGGGCGGAACGTAGCCCGAGCTCGAGCCAAACTGGTTGCCCGCTTGGACAGAGAGCCGAGTGGGGGAGGGACAGACCAAGTGCTTCACCCACCACCTGGGAGGTGGCGGCCGTTCCGAGGAATTGACACCCTCCCCCCGGTGAGGCACAGGTGTTGCAGAGGGTTTTGGCGGCCTCTTCCAAAGATACTTCCCCATGGCTGTATCGAATTCCAATTGATTGAGCTTTTCCCGCATCCTCACCCTCGGTGGCCGATAGGGTCACACCACCGGGAACAAGAATAACCGGAAGCTCGCCGAGGCTTGCCAGAGCCATCATCATTGCAGGCATACTTTTATCGCATGTGGCCACTCCCATAATACCTCTTGCAGTGGGAAGTGAGCGTGCCAAGCGGCGGAGGACAGTCGAGGCATCGTTGCGGTAGGCCAGGCTGTCAAACATTGCGGTGGTTCCTTGCGAGCGACCGTCACAGGGATCACTGACATGGGCGGCAAAGGGGACGGCTCCCATCTTTTTAAACTCTTTGGCCGCCTTTTCGGCAAGAAGGCCAATTTCCCAGTGACCTGTATGATAGCCCAAGGCAACCGGAGAACCATCTTCATTTCGAATTCCACCATGGCTATTTAAAATAAGGTATTGGGGTCCGAGCATTTCCTTCGGGCTCCAGCCCATACCGGCGTTCTGACTTAAACCGAATAGATCCCCGGATGCAGACTCCTTGAGCATGGTATCCGAGAGGTCCAAACTTCCTTCGGGTCCGGGTGCGTGCGTACGGACGGAGAAAATGGACTCATTTTCAACTTCAATGAAGTTGGGATGGGCTGAATTACTTATGAGAGGGATTGTTTGTCTGATTCGAAAAATTGACAAGCCTCAACATATTGGGGAATTTATTATATTTCTATTCCAAAGCAGCAAGTGCTTCCTTCGTCTCATTCAGCTTGGCCTCGTTCTCAAGTAATTGATGCCGTGCCCCTTCAATTATATCTGGCGGTGCTTTTGATGTAAAAGCCTCGTTGCTCAATTTGTTTTTCACCGAATGGACAATTTTTTCAAGCTGATCAAAATCTTTCCTGAGTCTTGCTTTTTCTGCGTCAAGATCAACTCCCGTGCTTAGGTCAAGGTACACTGAACCAAAGGGCGTAACCAGGGCGGGCATTCCAGGAGGTGCCTGATCAACCCGGTTGAGAGCGGATGCTCCGACAGTGGTAAGAATCGACTTGGTATGACGAGCAAGTACTTCCGCTTTTTCGTTTTCGGCAAGAAAAGAAAAAGCGACATTCCGGTTATTGGAAAGATTCCGATCCGCTTTGAGTGAGCGCATGGAAGTCACCAGTTCCCGTACATTCTGCATTTCTTCGAGTACTTTTTCGTCTAGTTGAAGCCCGCCTGCTGAAAGTTTTGCGAGCAATTCATCACCTGTTCCCGGCCCGTTTACCTGTATGGAGGCTCCACTGGCAAATCCAAGCAGCGTCCATAGCTCCTCAGTTATAAAAGGAGCAACAGGATGAAGAAGTAAAAGAATTTGGCGAAGGCAGATATCCTGAATGGCAAGGCAGGTGCTTCTGGACTTTTCATCCTGAACACGAGCCTTGGATGCTTCCACATACCAATCACAAAAATCATTCCAGAAGAAGCGATAAATGGTTTGTAGTACCGCATTAAACTCATATTCGCCGTAGAGTTTTTCGACCTGGTCTAAAGTCTCAACCAGACGGAGCAGAATTGCCTGGTCGTCTTCATTGACTAATTCGCCTTGGATGCGAAGCACAATTAATTCAATCAACGAGTTATCTTCCAATTGTCCGGATAGGAGACGGAAACGGGACACATTCCACAATTTATTACAAAAATTTCTTCCCTGTTCAATTCGTTCCTCGGAAAAACGAATATCCTGACCTTTGGGGGCGATGCTCATGATACCATGCCTCAAGCCATCCGCACCGTATTTTGCGATCAGCTCAAGCGGGTCGGGAGAATTTCCGAGGGACTTAGACATTTTTCGCCCATTTTCGTCTCGAATGATCCCGGTAAAATAAACATCTTTAAAAGGGATTCTTTCCGGGATTTCTGCATCGGGAATTTTTTGTTCCGCTTTGTAAGACCGTCCCTTGAATTCCAATCCAGCCATAATCATACGGGCGACCCAGAAAAAGATAATATCCGGACCCGTGACAAGAGCGGAAGTCGGGTAGAAATAGTCGAGCCCTTTTTCTTCCATTGCCTCATCGTCAGGCCAACCGAGCGTGGCTAAAGGCCATAACCAGGATGAGGCCCAGGTGTCGAGCACATCTTCATCCTGTTCCCACAGGTTAGGATTGGAGGGCGGTTTTTCAGAAACATGCCAATTACTGGGATCGGAACGCATCTTTCCCTTCTTATACCAGACAGGAATGCGGTGCCCCCACCAAAGCTGGCGGCTTATACACCAGTCCTGAATATTTTCGAGCCAGTGCAGATAAGTCTTTTCCCAGCGTGGAGGATAAAACTTTATATGCCCGTCCGAGACTGCCTTTTTGGCCTCCTCCACACGGGGGTACTTAAGGAACCACTGCTCGGATAAACGGGGTTCAATCGGAACATCTGCTCTTTCCGAAAACCCTACATTGTTCAGGTGCTTTTCCTCGTCGATCAAGTTGCCGTCTTCTCGGAGCTTACTGGCGATTACCTTACGGGCGGAGAAGCGTTCCAATCCCTGATAGTCAGGTCCAGCCAAATCATTGAGGGTTCCGTCCGCGTTGAGGATTTCCAACATGGGAAGATTGTGCCTCTGGGCGATTTCAAAGTCGAGCCGGTCATGAGCCGGAGTAATTTTCAGTATGCCTGTACCGAAATCCTTTTCCACCGCTTCATCGGCAATAATAGGCATAGCCTGAGGGTTGATTGGACGCATCACATGTTTGCCCTGTAATTTAATCCATCTCGGATCATCAGGGTGGATCGCCAAGGCAACATCCCCCACGATCGTTTCGGGACGCGTTGTGGAAACTTCAACAAAGGCACCCGGAGTTTCCAGGATTGAGTAGCGAATCTTGTAGAGGACACTTTCCTGAGGTTTCATGATCACCTCTTCATCGGAGATCGCGGTTAAACTGGCCGGACACCAGTTCACCATTCTCTGTCCACGATAAACATAGCCCTTTTTGTAGAGTTTTACGAACGCCGAGACCACTGCATTGGAATAGTCCTCGTCTAAAGTGTGGACATTTCTTTCCCAATCGCATGAACATCCCAACTTCCTGAGTTGCTCCAAAATAATGCCCCCATGCTTGTCTCGCCAAAGCTTGGCATGATCGATAAAGTTTTCCCTTCCAAGATCGGTCCTTGATTTTCCTTCATTACGCAACGCCTGTTCAACTTTTGTCTGGGTCGCAATACCTGCGTGGTCAGTACCGGGAAGCCAAAGCACGGATTTGCCCTGTTGGCGCGCACGCCTCGCTAAAATATCCTGTATTGTATTGTTGAGAACATGTCCCATGGTCAGGACACCAGTCACATTGGGCGGAGGAATTACAATCGAATAGGCGGGCTTTTCCGCATTTATTTCCCCTGAAAAACATTTCTGACTAATCCATTTTTTGTACAATCGATCTTCGACTTCGGATGGCTGGTATGCTTTGTCCATTTTTAAAATTTAGGGGTAAATTTTAGTATTCGGGGGTAGGATTTTAAGTTAATAGAGTAGCATCATGAATGAAAATTCTAAGAATTGCGAGAAAAAGGACGGGTTTGTCCGGATTGAAATAATTTGACTCCCTTTTTTTTAGCAAATGGGGTCAGGATAAATCCGGCCGCAAATCCGCCCAAGTGTGCTGCCACGGCCACGCCACCAGCCAAATTCATCGATTCGGGAAACGCAATTAATTGCTGAACCAGCCACCAGCCTAAAACCAGGTACGCGGGTACGCGGATTGTGCCTAACAGAATGATCAACCAATAAAAAACCCGCACATTGGCACGAGGATAAAGTAAGAGGTAGCCAGCGATTACCCCGGATATGGCCCCGGAAGCCCCGACCATGGGAATGGGGGAATCCGGGTTTGTCAGGGCCTGAGCAAAAGCGGCAAGGAGTCCGCAACTTAGGTAGAATGCGAGATACCAAATCTTGCCCATTGCCTCCTCCACATTATCTCCGTAGAGGTAAAGGAAAAGAAGATTACCGAGCAGGTGGAAAATTCCCCCGTGACTGAACATTGAAGTAAATACCGTACTCCATTCCCATACAATTGTTTCCACGGAAAAATTTGAAAACTGGGAAAAAAAAGTAGAGGGAATGAAGCCAAAACTTGAAAAGTAAGCCCTTTGTTCTTCGGTACCAAGTGGAAACTGACAGGCAAAAAAGACCCAAAGATTCACTGTGATTAATATCCAGTTAACCCAGGGAAAGGACCGGGTAGGGTTGTCGTCCTTATAAGGGAAAATAATCATTTTTCTTCTCCATACTCCATCGAGAATTGAATAGCAACCCAGATGAACCTACTTGCCTGATAGCGGTAAACTTTTATTTTGAAATCGATGGTAACTGAACCAAATCAAAGGCTGGCCGTTTTTCGCAGCGATATGGGAATTACTCTTTCTTTTGGCTCAAACACATATTTTATTGAGTCCCATGACCCCTTTCATAATATCGCCCTCAAAGCACTTGCTCGGGAGGATTATGTGCCGTTTTATATTGAAATTGCGAAAAGGGAAGGACTGGGCCCGGAGTTTAGGGACGCTCTCCTTCGCGAAATTCATGAACTTGAGGAGGATCGGGAGTGAGTAATACTCGTATGATTTTCTCAGTTCTGCTAGATATCAATCACATCATCGCGGGAATTTTTAAATGAATTTTTATCCTTTGCAGCAGATTGTGCCGAGGAGAAATTTGAACCGAAACTTTTTTTCAGGCTCAGGGCAATCGATCGGCGGAATTTAGGAATCATTAATGCGAATCCGAATAGATCGGTGAGTATTCCGGGAGTGAGTAAAACGATTCCTCCAACCACGATCATTGCTCCTTCGATTAATTCGTCTGTCGGCGGACGGCCGTGTTTTAATTCTTTCTGAATTCGCAATAAGGTCGAAAGTCCCTGCTGCCGAGCCAAAGAAGCGCCCAATATTCCGGTGAATACAATTAGGCCAAGTGTGGGTGCAAAACCAATCCTCGCACCCAATTGTATGAGCAGGTAAAGCTCGGCTATGGGAATGAAAATAAAAAGGAATAACAAACGACTGAACATTGACTTAAACCTTACTCATCCGCTTGTGATAGACAAGTCATTATGATTTCAAAATCGATTCCGGATTTATAAAAAGGCAGATGGTTAGACCATTTTTTCGAGCTTACGCAGGTAGTCCCAGGAATATATTCCAGTTGAATGTCCGTCCGAAAAAAGAATACGAATCGCGTAGTTTCCAACTGAGGAAACCTTGAGTATTTTGACATTGGGGAATTCCGTGTTGGTAGTTCCACCACTCACTTTTCCGAAAATATCCGTTTCTCCCTGATTTTCAGCACTTGGAGAATGGGATCTCAGAAAGGATGCATCCAAAAAACATTCGTTTCCATCATCCCAAAGCATGGAAAGAGTATTTCCAATGACCTCGATACGGGAGGGTCTGGGAACCATCAATTAAATAAATGAATCGAGACTGTGCCCGGCGGAAGGGGGCTCGGAAGGATCAGATCCGCTTACATAATAGGGATCAAGCAACTTGTTGGAGTTGGGACGGCTAAAGTCTTCCCCACGTTCTGCAGCAACATTAAAGTCCTCCGCCTCCCGATCAATCATTTCCTGCTGTAAATCTTTTTCCTCAAGCTCGCGGTCAAGACTTCGTTCATCCCAATAACGATCGTTGTGATGTTGACTGGGACCGGGTTCATTGGGAAGTTCCGTGGGTTTGACCACTTCCCAGTCCGGACTACGGGTGCTGTCCAATCCAGCATCATCGATATTATCCACACTCTCAAGCGGAATTCCGGGATGAGGTGTCTGGGTCTGTTGTTCGAGTGTGCCGTCCTCCGCTAAGGAACCGGACAATTGAATGGGATCGGATACCTTGGTAACTTTTTCCGAACTTTCCTGCCCCACTTCCGGAACATCCAATGGGGATTCATTCTCACGACGGAGTTGCATTTCCCGATGGAGGTTTTCATTAGCTATGTGATCACTAGAGGAAGTTTCCATATATATAATCTGATCGCGGGCGGAATGATTTGCAAATTCAAAATTCATGGAATTCTCTAAATTTGATTCAATTTACCCGAAATTATCATTGCCACTCGATCAATATTTTGACAGATTTTCTTAACTATGGCCAGAGATACTATTATACTTGAATGCACAGTTGCACGAAAAGAGGGTAAGCAACCTTCTCGCTACATGGCATCCCGCAACAAAAAGTTGCAGACGGATCCGGTAGAGAAGATGAAATATAATCGTCATCTCCGGAAGCACACCTTGCACAAGGAGATTAAGAGCTAAATCATCCTTCTCGACTGGATTGCAGTCTAGTCGAGAATTGAATATACCTCCTGTGCCACTGCGATTATCGCTTGGGAGGCAAAATGTTCTGGGTTTGAAACCACGATTGGTAATCCATGGTCGCCACCCATTCTGATTTCTTCGTGAATAGGGATTTCGCCAAGAAATGAAGTGGTGAGGGCATGGGCGGTCACTGGTCCACCCCCTTTCCCAAACAGGTGGCTTTTTTCTCCCGTTTCCTCATTTAGCAGAAAGCTCATATTTTCCACCACACCTAAAATGGGTACATTCACCTTTTCAAACATTCTAGCCCCTCTGCGGGCGACATCCACCGCCGCTTTTTGCGGGGTAGTTACCACCACTACACCGTCGAGCGGCATAGTTTGAGCAATGGAAAGCTGGGCATCCCCGGTTCCCGGTGGCAGGTCGATTAGTAGTAGGTCAAGCTCGCCCCATTCCACATTTGCCGCAAATTGCTGAATCGTTTTCATCACCATCGGTCCCCTCCAGACAACCGGTGCATCTTCGTCTACAAGCAATGCCATGGACATAACTTTCACACCATAGCTTTCGATCGGGGCGATCCGGTCGTCTCCCAATGACTCAGGCTGACCGGAAGCACCAATGAGCAAAGGAACAGACGGTCCGTAGACATCGCAGTCCATCAGTCCAATCTTGGCCGGTCTGGATAATTCGCTTGAGATAATCCGTTCCATGGCACAGGCGAGGTTGACTGCAAGTGTGGATTTCCCCACTCCTCCCTTCCCGCTTGCCACTGCGACAATTTTTTTCACTCCGGCAAGGGCTGAATCTTCTTCGACTTGTCCGTTGATGGATTGCTCCACTGGCGGTTTTTTTACGACAATCTGCACTTCAACTTTTTTAACTTCCTCATTCGCAAGCAAGGTATTCTCGATTTCATCCTTTAATTTTTTTGGAAGTGTGGGCTCAGAAGAGACGATTTCCAATTTGATCCGGGCCAATCCGTTTTCGAACTGAGTCTCCCGGATCAAACCAAAGGAGACGATATCCCGGCTGAATCCAGGATAATTAACTTGTTTAAGCAGGTCGGTGATTAGTTGTACAGACATAAGAAAGGACAGACAATGGAGGAAGGTGGTGATGGAGCAATTTAAAAGTTAATTAAAATTGAGCATTTTTTTTTCTTCGGCCGTCAAAGTTTTAGTGCAGGCAGATTCTTTTGCGCTTGCTGAGTTTTTAAATATTATCGAATCTAAAACAAATGAATGTGGAAATGGATTGTTGGAAAGTATGGCGGAGAGAAATCATTGGATACGCCATGTTGGTTTTAATGTGTTGGGCGGGTTTTTGCAAATCCGCTTGCTTACATGCTCAGGGTGGAAAAAGAATTCTTCTCCCGGGGATTGAAACGGAGTTGGCAAAAAAACAGATTGCGATTGACTTTGGGGATACATCGAAAGCGCTGAAACCATTATTGCAAAAGGCATTCTCCATCCATGGGGGTTTTCGCTTGAGCCATCCAAAAGAGAGTCAATTGAGTGTCACTTTTTCTTCCGAGGGTGGAGATAGTGTTCGAATTGCGGTCCGTTCTGGAAATGCAGGCAGCGGAGCAAAAATTTTAACCTCTGCGGGAGATTCATTGGAAAACGCCGTTTTGCGGGGGTGTGACAAGCTTGTCCGACAGACCCTGAAAATCCCCGGTTTTTTTGCGGGAAAATTTTCTTACCTATCCAACCTGTCCGGGCACAAGGAAATTTATGTGGCTAATTCGCTGATGACATCGAGCCGTCGGAATACAAACTTCAACAAGATTACCTTCAACGCCAGCTGGGACAAGAATGGACAGGGACTGTTTTTTACAAGTAACCGACAGTTATTTAACAATATATTCTACCTCGATCTATCTTCCCGAAAAATTCGCACCATCGCTGCCTATCGTGGCAGTAACCTGCGTGCCGTTCAAAATCCGAAGGATTCCAGTCTTGCTCTGATTCTATCAAGCACCGGGAATCCTGAAGTGTGGACCGCCAAGCATCCCGGGGCCCGTCCCCAAAAGCTGACCACAAATAAAAGTAACGAATCCGGTCCATGCTGGTCTTCCGACGGCCGTCGATTGATTGTCACTTCCGACAGTCGGGGAAAGCCTCAACTTCACGAGGTCTCGCTTTCCACCGGCAAACTAACGAGGATTGCCACCAATGTCAGTTCCCATTGCACCGAAGCATCCTGGAATCCCACTGATCCCTCGAGGTTAAGCTTCACGGCTGCAGTGGGCGGGGGGTTTCAGGTGTTTGAATACAGTTTTAATTCCAGAAAAAGCAGGCAGTTAACCCAAGGAAACGGACATGGTCTCCAATCCGTCTGGCTGAACGATGGCCGGCATATTGTCTACACCGAACGCTCTTCAAAAGGGAGCACCCGGTTAATGATTCTGGACACTGAATTGGAGGGGGCGCAGCCCAAGTCCCTTCATGGCTCGAGCTTTGGTAATTGTTCGCAGGCTAGTTTTTATTACCCCAATTGATTCGTTTTTTCTCGCCCGAACGGGTGAATCATTTTTAGTGGATCATAACTATGTCCCTTATTAGATTATTACTGCTATGGATAATTTCAGTTTCCGTTTTCACTGCTCAGGCGGAAAGAATTCTTATTGAATTACAGAATGGAAGTTCGGTTTCGGGTGAATTCGTTAAACGAAATGCAGAGTATTGGATCGTGGATCTTGGCTTTGACTTAATCAAAATTCCGGAGCGAGAATGTTTGAAAGTTACCCGTAATCTGTCCGAGGAAAACCAGCAGGTTTCAGGAGAAGCGAATAATCTTTACCGGGAAAATCCGCGGGCTTCGGTGCAACCACTCGGCGGTTTGGTTGAAAGGCTGGGGGAAGCGGTGGTCATGATTCGGACCCCGGTCGGGCTGGGTTCCGGCTTTATTGTTCATCAGGATGGATATGTGGTTACCAATGACCATGTGGTTGCCGGGGAGCGAATAATTTCAATCACACAGTTTCGAAAAGGGGAGAATGAATTAATTAAAGAAAATTATGACAATGTGCGCATTGTGGCTACGGGTGGTAATATTGACCTTGCTCTCTTGAAAATCGAAGGTCAGTCCGGACGAAAAACTTTTCCGACCGTACCGCTCGGTAATTCGAATGATCTGAAGCAGGGAGAGAGAGTGTTTGCCATTGGAAGTCCGCTGGGGTTGGAACGCAGTGTCTCGGAGGGAATTGTAAGTTTAAGGAATCGCATCATACAATCGCGTTTACATGTTCAGACGACTGCTGAAATCAGCCCGGGAAATTCAGGAGGTCCTTTGTTTAATTACCGCGGACAGGTGGTCGGGGTAAATAATATGAAAGTGGTGAGCAGTGGGGCGGAGGGACTTGGTTTTTCAATTCCGGTTCGCCAGTTAAAGACCTTTCTGGAAAATCGTGATGCCTTTGCATTCGATCCCCGTAATCCCAACGCGGGATACCGTTATGTATCCCCACCCCAATAATTCTTCTATGAAAACCTCCACTTGTTTACTTTTAATTTCCATCCATTGCGTATTTTTCGCTCAGCATTCCAAAGCGGAATCAGTTCTCTTGCCTATGCTTCCCGAGGATACCGTTTTTCTTTTGGAAGTGGACGACTGGAAAGAATTAGGCCAGTCAATTGAATCAGGTCCACTCGGTGCGTTTTCCGGATCAAAGGCATGGGGGGAAATGACCGAATGGACCGAACAGAAAATGAAAAGCGAGTTGGGGGATGACTCGAAAAAGGTTGAATTGCTGTTCGAACGCATGGAGGAGTGGGGTGAGTCGGTTTCGGGCGGTATGGTTTTGGCCGTGGGTAATCTTGAGAAATTATTATCCAAGCAAATGCCTGATTTTACTCTGCTTATGGAAACGGATGCCACTCAGTCAAAGTTGGAGGAAACCCTGAGATGGATGAAAAAAGAAGGGACATCCTCGGAGGGAGGTTTTTCCTGGGAAAGAGAAAAAATTGCGGGTGAAATGGTTCATTGGATTGGCCCTGACAATGCCAAAGAAAAAGAACAGAGAGTAGCCGTGCTTCTTGTTGATCAAACTCTCGGAATCCTTGCCGGAGGAGAGGATCATGTCAGGGAAACTATTCTGAGGATGGAGGGCGAGTCTGAATCGATGGAAGGAAACGATAATTATTTGGATTTGTTTGACGAGATCAACCGCGGAGCCGCCCGTATGTTTATTGATTTTGTACCACTTCAGGCTTTGATCGAACAGGCGGAAGCTTCTCCTGATATGCAATTTCCTGAAAATCCCTTCGGAGTGACCACAACCAGCCTGATTTCAGCGATGGGACTGGATTCAATGGAATGTCTCGGATTGCAAATTGATCCGTCCGGAAAAAATTTGGTTCTCTCAAGTGCGGCTTTCTTTTCTAAATATGAGGGTATTTTCTCCTTCCTTCAAAATGAAGCCAACACGGAAGTGATTCAGTATGGTTTCATTCCCACTCAGGCATTTACTGCGACCTCGGTAAGATACGACTTTGCCCAAATTTGGCCGACAATGGAAAAAATGATCACCGGACTAAGCCCTCAACTTATGCTCCTGGTCAATTCACAGATACAGGCATTTGAGGAAAAATCTGGGGTGGCTTTTCGCCGTGATGTTATGGGAACGCTTGGAGATGAAGCGTTCAGCTTTTCACTCCTTCCCGGCAGGGTTCAATCAATTGAGGACTTCGAAAAGAGCAGTGACTTTTTTGGTATTTCACTGACTGATTCAAAATTATTTGACCGATCTTTGCGTACGATGGTCGATTCAGTTGCTCCCGGTAATGATCTTTTTACCGAGCGTGTTCACAGGGGAGTGACCATAAGGAAACTTCGGGGGTTGGAAGAGAGCGGAATTTCACTTAGCTATGCGGTAACGGATAAATGGCTGCTACTGGCGATGGGACAAGATAATCAGCTCAATCAAATTATTAACCGAATGAATGGGAAAGGCCGTTCGCTATGGGAAAAAAAGGAAGTCCAACAGGCACTGGCCGATTTACCGGAAGATACGAATCAGCTTGAATTCGCGGATTTCGAAAAATTGGTTAAATTTTTGACTTCGTTGGCTGTGATCGCCCTTGAATCAGAGGGAGAAATCGAAATGAAAGCGAGTGACTTTCCAGATTTCCCTTATTTCCTGATTGGCTGGTCAAAAAATGTCAGACGGGGGATAATCGCAGAAGCCAAGTTATATCCAAAGCCTGACCGATGAATTTATTTTCTTTTCAATTTTGGGGGATTTACTGGGCATTTTTTTGTGCATTTGCAGAGAGCCGGGCGGTTTCTTTTCGCCTTTCTCCGCCGGAGGTCATTAAGGCGAGTTGGAATGCCCGCACTTTTCTTTGTGAGGATTTGAATACCGATGGTCTGAACGATTTCCTTTTTTTTAATCTGGATCGTTCGCGAATTGAAATTTTGTATCGTACCTTGGACGGAAAAATCCCTCCCCGGGTAAGCCCCGTTCAGGCGGATCGATGGAATCCCGACCTTGAGGATGCTCCCTATAAGAAGGAGTATATCTTTGTTCCTGAAAAAATAACCGTATTGGCAGTGGGGGATCTGAATGGGGATGGTTTGCCTGATGTGGTTCAGGGCAGTCCTGAAAACGGGGTGCAGGTCAATTTTCGCACCAAAGATTTAAAGTGGGGGGAACCCTATGAGATTGAATCCCGAAGGCTTCGCCCCGGTATGCTTTCGATCAAAATCAAAAAAGAAAAAAAAGCCGGGGTTTCTAAACTGTTTCTTTTCACCGAGCAGGGCTTGGAAGAAATTATTTTCAATCATGGCGAGCCACAATATCCATCCAGGCTTTTTCGGGAGGAAAGTAAAAGTGCCCGCGGGCTTCACTTGGCAGACTTCAACGGGGACGGGAAAGATGACTGGTTATACCTTGATCCCGGCAAGGAAAGGTCGATTCGCTTGCGCTACGGAATGACCGTGGGCTTTGGCCCGGAGCATTCTTTTGACCTTTCTCTTGCTTCCTTCAATCCCGTGACCGAGAGTGAAGAATTTAAATTTGTGGGCATTGACCGGATTTCAAACGAGGTCATCGTTTTTTCAATTGGTCCGGGAAAGGGGGGGCAGGGCGGTTCCGAATACGGAATGGTGAGTCATGATTTTTTCCCCGAGGACGAAAAGAAAGCCGCTTGGGCAAGGGATGATTTTAATTCCGATGGGAAACAGGATCTAGTCACGGCTTCACCCAAGCTGGGTGAATTACTTTTTTTACCCGCAGCCAAAAACAGTGAATTTGGATTGCCTCAAAAAAATCCTTCCCTGAAAGGAATAACCTCACTTTCTTCATGTCGCTTTTCAGTGTCAAAAAATCCGGGTCTTGTGATACTAAGTCCGGAAGAGAAAATTGTTGGCTTATCAGAATTCAATGGGAAAAAAAGATTTTCATTTCCCGTGCCCCTGTCCGTGGAAGGCGATGCAATACTTTCGAACTGCAGTGATTTGGACGGTGACGGACTGGATGAAATTCTGATCGTGGTCGAGAGAAAATCGGATTTCATTCTACAAGTCTGGACGAAGGGCAAAGGAAAGAATTATCAGGTTTCGTCGGAGATCGAGTTGGATGAGTGGAAGCGGGAACCATCCGCGATTTTCCCCTGTTATTTAAATCAGGATGAACAAATTGATCTGGTATTGTTATCGGATCGCGAAACGGGTCAACTTTTGCTCAACAATGGAATGGGAAAACTTGAATTGGTAGGTATGGGCTCGGCTATTCGTAAGAGTGTGCTTATGGAAAAAAACCGATCTCACCTCGGTACGGGGGATATTGATAATGACGGATCTGATGAATTGCTGGTTGCGGGGGAGGGGATGGTTCGGGCACTTAAATGGAAGGACGGGAGTCTGCAAGTAATCGAACAATTTAATTCGGTTGATCCGCAGGCCGAGCTCGCCTGCCCGCTCATGCTAGATCTGGATGGTGATGGCGAGAGCGAATTAGCTTATTATTCGGGGGAACAGTGGGAGATTTTAATGAAATCTCCAGACGGAGTCTTCGAAAAGACCGAAGGGGTTGAGGAGGATGCGCGTTTCCCTCTGGTTGCCTATTCATCCGCTTCAAAAAATCAGAAAGGTTTTTTGTCTTTAAGTTCCAGTGGGATTGATGTGATTGGACAATCATTCGTGGATCAGGAATGTCAGGTGGAAGTTCATTCCCGCTATCTTACCGACCTTCCACAAATTATTCATGGTGGTGTGGATTGGGGAGATTTTGACAATGATGGAACTCCTGACTTGGTTTGTATGGATGGCCGGAAGAATGTTCTGGAGTTTTTATCGTTTTCTGAAAAAGAAAAAAATTGGGAGAGCGTGCTTCACTTCCAGGTCTTCGAAAAAGATCTTCACTACCGCGGAAAAAAGGGAGGAGTCTACGAACCCCGTGACGGACTGATTGCGGACCTCAATGGCGACGGAAAGGATGACCTGGTTCTCTTGGTTCACGATCGTTTTCTGTGTTACTATCAAGAAGGGGGGAATTGAAAATTGAAAATTCTTATCTTAGGTGACATTGTTGGCCGGCCCGGAAGGAAATTTTTAAATGATCAGTTGGCAGAGTATAAGAAAGCGAATCAAATTGATCTGATCATTGCCAATGGAGAAAATGCGGCGGGTGGAGCGGGTATTACCGCAAAAACCGCTAATGAAATTCTTTCCGCCGGGGTGGATGCGATCACACTGGGAGACCATGTGTGGGATCAAATGAATTTTAATAATGAAATTGATGCATTGGAACGGGTTTGCCGACCGGCCAATTTACCTGATTCCAACCCGGGGCGGGATCGATTAATACTTTCGATAAATGAATTCAGGATCGGGATATTTACCGTTTTGGGGAGAACATTTATGGGTCCCAAAGTTAACTGTCCTTTCCGCACGGCTTCGCAGTTAATCGAAGAAATGAAGGACGAAACGGATGCAATTATCGTCGAGATTCATGCGGAAACAACTTCCGAAAAAGAAGCGATGGGCTGGCACCTCGATGGAAAAGTGAGTGTGGTTTTTGGCACACATACCCATGTTCCAACTGCTGATGGACGAATTTTAAAAGGGGGTACCGCTTACCAGACAGATCTTGGTATGACTGGTCCACGGGAATCGGTTTTGGGCCGGGAAATTGAAGCCTGCCTTGGTCGGTTTATTGACGGTATGCCAAGGAAATGTCCGGTTGCCGAGAATGATGTGGGGATGCAGGGATGCTTAGTAAAAGTAGACCGCTCAAACGGGAGTACCGAAGCTTTTGAACGGGTCGAGTTTAGAATTTAATCTCTCCTGCCGCCAATTAAACCAAGGCGGAAAGCCCAGTAGATGAGAGTCATCAAAGAGGTGATAAAAGCGGCAACATAAGTCAGAGCCGCGGCATTAAGAACCTTTCTTGCTCCGTCTAATTCTTTTTCATTCACATAATTGCCTTTTTGTAAGCAGGCAAGAGCTCGCTTGCTCGCATCAAATTCAACGGGAAGCGTCACCAATGTAAAAAGCGTGGTGCATCCAAACAGAACCACTCCAAGCAAGGCAAGGGAAGTGCCGGTGGTTGTTTGTGCTCCACCCATGAAGAATGCAAGCATAAGTACGATCATAGAAAGCGCTCCTCCGCGGTTGGCCACAGGTACCCACGAAGAGCGAAAAGTAAGCATGGAGTAAGACTTTGCATGCTGGATTGCATGCCCCACCTCATGTGCGGCTACTCCAAATGCTGCCATGCTGTTGGAATCGTGCACGGACTGACTGAGACGGAGCGTTTTCGTTCGAGGATCATAATGGTCGCTTAATTCACCAGCAATACTTTCCACTCTCACATCATGAATGTCATTATCTGACAAAATATTTCGGGCGATGTCCGCTCCTGTGAGTCGTGAACGGGTGGTGAACTGACTGTATTTCTGAAAGCGGGATTTAGTTAGCCTTGATGCATAAAAACTTAATCCAAATCCAACTAGAATAATGAGAATATATAATGGATCGAACATAATTATAACATACTGTTAAATGTGCTCTCACGCAAAAAGCTTAAGTTGATATTATTGAGGCGGAGCAAATGGATCAGGCTCATCGCTTTCAGTGGGTTCCTCTGTGACCGGTTCGGTAACGGGAGGAGGAGCCTCCACTTCGGAGGGTGTAGGAGGAGCCACCACTTCGGATGGTATGAATCTGTCGAGATTTTTATAAACCAAAAAACCAACCACTGCGAAAGTGCACAAGAAAACAAGTATTGCCAACGCCACCATTAGTTTTCCAAGAACTCCCATTCCCGACTTAGGAACGGGAGCGGATGATTCCTCAAAAGTGGCTGCGGAATTTGCAGCTTGGCTGGTTGTAACCTTACGTTTGACTTTACCCATTTTGGGGGATGTGCTTTTGACCGACGGGTTCGTTTGCTTTTGCTCCTTAACTGAAGGTATTTTTTCCGGAGTCAGGGAAGGAAGAGGGGCTTTGTTGATCTGGGACCACTCGGGTAATTCCTTTAACTTCACCCATCCGGAAACCCCCTGATGCCAGGAAAGATCGTCAGGTTTAAACTGGCCGCTCCCCACCTTTTGAATCGCCTCTTCCAAAGTCATGGGTCCGTGATCGACCCCCTTTGAGCTTACATATAAATTCAGAGGCGAATTCATAAAATAGAAATTTTACTTTTTCCCCTCGTATGCCTTGTGGAAGGAAAGGATGGATTCCTTGAGAGCCGCCGCAGTCTGTGCATCCACTGTCTGCTTGCATTTCATCGCGGCAACCATGACTGCGTGTGCCTTGGCTAGTTTATCCGAGTATTTCTTGTCTGAAGCTTTGATCCTTTGAGCCATAAAATAATCCGCGATTGTATTTTGGATTGCCGTCGCATGGGATTCTTTAGTCGCTACCCATCTTGCCAGTTGGTTGTGGGAAAGGGCGTCATTTTTTCCGCTCAGTTCACTGATCAGTTTGCCCGCTTTTTCGATAGTTGTTTGATCTTCAAGCATTTGCTCGAACCTGTTTTGATCTCCATAGACCCCACACGGAACCTGGCAATGAGCA
>JBJLCO010000027.1:0-30965 GCA_045567635.1 Opitutales bacterium
CCTTTTCTTTTCCGCTTGGATCAGGTTTTTGGATTCGCTCAGATCTTTATCCAGATTGTAAAGAGCGTATCCGTAATCCTGCACATAAATTAATTTCCACGGACCGTCGCGCATCGCCGAGAACCAGAGCTTGTGCCAATAGAGGTTTTGGTGAGGAGGGGTAGCTTTCTCTCCCTGAATGAAAGGCAGGAGGTTGACCCCGTCGAGACCCTTCAAATCTTTATCCTTGGCTCCTGCGGCAGCCAGGGAGGTGGCCATAATATCCAGGGAGATCATCATGGGTTCAAATTCCTTGGGTTCTTTGAATTGCCTGGGCCAATGAGCAAAAAACGGAACCCTTGTGCCCCCTTCAAATTTGATTCCCTTATGTCCAGCCAGAGGAAGGTTGATCGATGCGTTTCCAGTGGCTCCCCCGTTATCACTGAGAAACCAAATCAAAGTATTTTCGAATTTCCCGGAGGCTTTCAGACAATCCACCAGTTGTCCAATTGCCCGGTCCATGGCCCAGATCATCGCGGCGTAGCTTCTTCTCTTGGTATCTTTGATCGATGCGAAAAGGGCCTTGTCTTCCTCGGTGGCATGCATCGGTCCATGAGGAGCGGTGAAGGAGTGGAAGAGAAAGAAAGGTTTGTCGTCTTTCGCATTAATGAAATTAATCGCTTTTTGTCCGAACACATCGGTCAGGTAGCCATTGAATTTGACCTGCTTTCCATTCTCTTCAATCGCTTTGGCATTGCCTGCCTTATCATCCTTTTTGGGATAATAGAAATAACTTCTGGAACCGGACCGCAGGCCGTAAAAGTAATCAAACCCGCGACGGGTCGGATAAAATTCGTCCTGATTTCCCAGGTGCCACTTTCCAATTAAGCCGGTCCGGTAGCCCAGTTTTTGGAGACGGTCCGCCATGGTGACCTGCTTCAGGTCCATGCCGTCGGTGGGGGGAGGTGAATTCGCTTCATGCCCAAAGCGTTGCTGATAAAGTCCGGTCATCAAACCGGCCCGTGACGGGCTGCATACCGAGGCGGAGACATGCCCATCAGTGAAACGGATTCCATTGTTGGCCAATTTATCAATGTGGGGCGAGCGAATATCTTCTGATCCCTGAAAGCCCAGATCTGCCCATCCGAGATCATCCGCCAGAAGGATAATAATGTTTGGCTTATCCTTTGCCGAAAGAGAAATCGTTAAGCATAGTAAGATCAAGTTGATTGAAAAACTTTTCATTATTTTAAGTTCACCCGGGTGTAGGGGCTGGACATATATGTTCTATGAGTCGTTTCTTTGTATCGCAGAGTTTTGCGGTGGTTGCTGAAAAAATCGATTCGTTTGGCTTTGGGATCAAGTTTGATGGTGGCGGTCCATTGATTGCCCATTTTTTCCATTTCCATGGTCTGATTGTCCGGGATCATTTCACTGATGTAGTTGGGGCTGCCGTCGGGAGCCCGGTCGTAGATCCACCAGATACGACCACTTTCCTCATCGGAATCCGGGGCGAAGGATACACTTACTTTGAGCGTTTTGTCTTTGAGTTCACTTTTCACTTGAGGGGGAGCAAGGAGGTCACCTTTCGTCTTATCGGGAAAGAAATGCTTGAGCATAAACCCTGATTTGTTCTGTTGATCCCGTTCGGTTTTGGGATGACCGCGTTTCCCATGTCCGGAATTGGCACCGAGGTAAACGGGGATGGTTGGGTGGTGTTTCCCGCCCCAGTCCATATCGAAGGCAACGAAGTCATGGGTGCCGGGATGAAAGAGCATATCCACGCCCCGTTTTCTTAACGCTTTCAGGTTTCGGGATATGAAAACATGCTCCGAAATATCGCGAGCAAAGTTTTGCAGGTCTTTCCATGTACCGCCCGCATCAAGAACATCCTCGTTGAAATTGGGTCCGAAATGCCCGCCGGTAAACCCACCTCTTCTTCCGGGTTGTGCCCGCAATTCATTCCAAGCTTCATCGTCATTAAGGCGAAGCGGGGAGTCCCAGATGGGCGAAACCGTAGCGTGCACTGCGGTCATGCGCTCGTCGTGAATAATTGCCATGGAGGGGGAGGCTCCGTTTTTGGATCCGCCGGAGGCGGCAACCTTACCCTTTTCAAAATGATCTTTTTCTGCGTAGGCGGTGGTGATCGCACGCATCAAGGTGGCGGGCCAGGCCCAGTATTGGATTTTGACCCGGGGATTAAGGGTCTCAGCAAACCGCTTCTCCGCAGCCTGGGATAATGCTCGTTGCCCATAGGTTCCCGGTTCCTGCACCACGGTAATGACGAGGCCGACTCCGCCCTCCAAAAGTTCACGCTCGGTGGAGTTGGGCCGGGCATCCTTTTGCAGTCGGGAAGGGGAACTTCCACCAGTGAGGTGAAATCCCTTGGCTTTGCGGTTGGAGGGCACGACCATGCGGACGGGGATACGGTACTCCTGTCCGGGCCATAGGTCACCCACATTGATGGTGACCAGCTTCTGCCGTGTTGCGATGGGACCTTGTACCTTGTGCCAGTCTTGCAGAACCTTGATTTGAAGGGTGCCTGGGTCGCGTATTTCCTCCATGTCGAAGACCTGCATGCTGAAGACTGGGAAGGAGAAAAAGAGGCTAAAGAGGGTGGTGATGACAATTTTATACATAATGAAGAGTTTTTAAGTTACCTTTATTTTTTGTGGTATTCCCGAAGGGTGGGTAAGTTACCCACTTCTTTGAGGATAGGTTTTGGGTTCCTGGAATAGGCAGGGGGCGAAGGTTGCCTTCAATGCTTGCGGCGTGTTGCACCAAAAGTTGATCGAGTTCTTCGACCAATTTTGGCATTGATTGAGCCAGGTTCTTTTTTTCTCCCAGATCCTTGGATAAATCATAGAGCTCCCGAATAATTTTACCCTTCACTTTTTTCTTAACCATTTTCCAGTCCCCCTTTCGGATACCGTCCACTTCATAGTAATGAATCTTGTGGGGTGACTTGTACTTCTTTTTTCCAAGAAGGATCCCATCGATGTTCTTGCCGTCAATCATGCGATCGTTGGGAATTTTTGAGCCGGTTAATTTTGCAAAGGTAGGAAGCAGGTCAGTGGTTACCCCAATGGCTTTTGTTGTTGTCCCTCCTTGGATAGTTCCGGGCCACCAGGTAAGGGTAGGTACACGCATATGTCCCTCGTATTTGGGGCCACCTTTCCCTCCGCGCAAGGGTCCCATACTCATGCCGCCGGCTCCGCCATTATCGGAAGTGAAGATGACCAGGGTGTTCTTATCCAACTTGAGGCTCCTTAATGTATTGAGTACCCGACCAATACTGTCATCTACCTCCTCGACATGGGCACGATTTACATTCCCTTCCGCTCGTTGAAGAAACTTGGGTCGGGCGAACCTCGGGTTATGCACATGAGAGTGAGGAATATAGCAGAAGAAGGGTTGCTTTTTATTTTTTCTTATAAATTGGATCGCTTCATCAGTAATCACCTCTGCCAAAAGTGCCTGATCATAGTCATCCGAGACATGGGCAACTGCTTTCTTTTGAAGCATGATGGGAAGTGGCTCGTAAGGACCGCGATTGGTGACCGGATTCCCCCTTTTGTTCCCCGGCCACATATCATTGGAGTAAGGGATTCCAAAATAGGTATCAAAACCTTGGGCAAGCGGCATAAATTCTGGTTGGTCTCCAAGATGCCATTTTCCAAAGCATCCGGTTGCATATCCATTTTCCTTAAGCATTTCGGCTATGGTGATTTCACTTGGGTTTAATCCACGATGATCTCCTGGGAAATTGACAATGAAACTGGGTATTCCTTCTTTGTTTTGAAGCCCTCCATCCATACCTATACGGTTGGCATAAGTTCCAGTGAGTAATGCGGCTCTCGATGGCGTGCATGCGGTGTTAGCCACGTAAAATTGGGTGAGCACATTGCCTTCCTCCGCCATCCTGTCCAGATGAGGTGTTTTATTAATTTTATTTCCGAAGGGTCCAATGTCTCCGTAGCCCATGTCGTCAATAAACATCAGCACGATATTCGGCTTTTGAATTTCTGCCAGTAAAGAGCTGCAAAAAAATGCACTGAACAATAAAAGAAAAGATAAGAATGACATGTGATGCTTACGAAAAAGGGCCTAGTTTAGTGTTATAGGATGCCCTTTTTATTTCCACATGAGTAATGGGTGTCAAATGTGGAGTATCTTATTTTCAATAAATATTTTGTCCCTTTTTTATGGAATTTAACCAATACTCCATGTTGAAGAAAATAATTTATTATCAAATGCATGAAGTAAAGGGATGGATAAAGAAAAGAAATCTTTTGAGATACTAGTCCGCGAGAATTCTCGCATGTTAACTGTCTTCCTTTCCACGAGAATAAGGGAGCAGGCGGTTATTGATGATCTTTTCCAGGAGACCATGCTAGTGGCGTGGAAGCGCCTTCCCGATTACGATTTGGATCGGCCCTTTGGTCCGTGGTTGCGGGGAATTGCATATCGAGTGACCTTAGATTATTTCAAGAAGCAATCTCGTATCCCTTTTCTTATGTCAGAGAGTGTCAACGATTTGATAGATAAGCATTTTGAATCAATTAATTTGCAGAAGGGAGACATGTGGGACGAAAAAGTCGAAGCTCTAAATGATTGTTTAAAGATAATCCCCGAAAAGTATAGTTCAGTTATTAGGCATAAATATTTTTCACAAGAATCCATTTTGAATGTAAGTGAATGGGCAGGGATTTCTTTGGAGGCGTGCAAAAAAAGAATGCAAAGAGGACGTAACCTATTGGCACAATGTTTGAAATCGAAGGGGACTTTATTTGTGAAACCACAAAAGGTATGAGCCAGAAGGAAAAGGATTTTGAAAAAGCACTGAGTGCCTGGATCGAGGGTGATAGTTCTATGGAAACCACAGATTTACTGAATATATCAGAAAATGAGGAAGATGAGATTGCAGATCAATTAATGATCCATGGTTTACTTATGGAGAGGGCGAATCGTGAAAACACAGAGGAAGAAAGAATAAAAGCTGTGCTTGAGAGGATTAGGGAAAAGCGAGGGCAAGAAAAAGTAGTATCTTTTCAAAGATATGGAATTTGGATAGGCGGCATTGCGGCTTCTTTGATTCTGATGTTCTGGGTTTTTATCGGTAGTGGCGAAAACCTGATGGCTGATAACCTAGATCGGGTTATTTCCGCATCTCTTGAGCCAATAGCCCGCACCTACTCCATTACTGTTTTGGAGGAATCAGAGGTTACCCCTGTTAAGCAAGAGAAGAATGTGGAAGATTTAGATGGGGCATCCCTTACAATTGGTGGGAAAGATCTTTATGTTTTTACCCGAAGGTTAAGCAATGGCTATATCCGAATTAGTGGTTGTGACGGGAAGGAAAGTTGGGCAATGCGAGAGGACGGACCGGTCCATGTAAGTAGTGACCTAAACCGTTTTACGGGAATTCTGCCGGGGCGCCGTAATTCCTCTTCTTTCGTAAACCTGCCAGTTTTCTTACAACAATTAAAAGAAAGTTTTATTATCGAGCAGGTTGAACAAGAACAAGAAAAAGATGCAAAAGGGCTTATATTCTTTCGTTGCGTGCGAAAATCAGAATTGAAATTTGGTGCCCGAATAATTGAGTTGTTGGTAGATGCCACAACTTGGCAGATTTCAGAGGTTCACTTGTCTGGTATGCCACAGAGTCGTGGCGGTCCAAGAAGCATTCAACTGAAATTAGTTGATACTTCCCCCTTTAATCAGTCGTTTTTCTCACACAATTATCATCATGAACCGGAGCGTGAGATTCGTATGTCGACCCAGGAATAATGAAAATACTATTATCTGCCTTTTCCACTTTGCTTTTCATAAAGCTAACAGCGTCTCAACCAAATATAATATTACTTCTTTCGGATGATCAAAGTTGGAGTGGGTTATCTGTTCAGATGCATGATGACATACCGGAATCGAAGGGTGAAATCTTTCACACCCCAAATCTTGAAAAACTTGCTGCCCAGGGGATGAGGTTTTCTGCCGCTTATTCTCCTGCATCTGTTTGTTCGCCAACCCGAGTAAGTTTGCAAACCGGTAAAAGTCCGGCCCAGTTGCGTTGGACAAAAGCGGCCCCTGTAATGACTGCAGATGAGGGTTTTAAGCTAATTCCACCAACAATAAAAAAAGATTTACAAACTGAAGAAATTACAATTGCAGAGATCTTAAAACGGGCAGGTTATGCAACTGCTCACTATGGGAAATGGCACCTCGCAGGTGGAGGTCCCGGGGAGCATGGTTATGATGAACATGATGGAGATACCGGTAATAAGGACGCTGTTCCTTTTAAGGACCCCAATCCGGTAGATATCGTAGGAATGGGGAATCGAGCCAATACTTTTATGGCTAAGAGCGTAAAAGCGGGAAAACCTTTTTTTATTCAGCTTTCTTACCATGCCCTGCATTATCCAGAGAACGCTCTTGAAAAAACCAAGGCGAAGTATGTGGAAAAAAATGGGGGGCGTGAAGATAAGCGTATTCTTCGTGCAGCTATAACCGAAGACCTAGATTCAGGAGTGGGAATGATTATGGATAAAATTAGAAGTCTTAGGATTGAAGGGAGTACCTACGTTATTTACACGGCAGACAACGGGGCCACTGGTGGTGGGGGAAAAAAGAGTGGTTTAAGAGGAGGGAAGGGTGGTGTCTGGGAGGGAGGTATTAGGGTTCCTTTAATCATTCGTGGACCTATGGTTCCACCGAATTCCTTTTGTCATACAAGAGTTGTCGGATATGACTTATACCCCACTTTCTGCGAGATTGCAGGAATCAAAGAACCCTTACCGAGAGGGATTGAAGGCGGAAGTATTCTTCCACTGCTTCGAAATGGTAGTGGAGAAGTAAGGCGTTTCAGGGAAAACCTAGTATTCCATTTTCCCCATTATCAGGGAGATACTCCTCACTCCGCAATTTTTTCAGGGAATCTTAAATTGATGAAATTTTATGAAAATGACGAATTGATGCTTTTTGATTTGGATAACGATCTTTTTGAACAGAATAACCTCGCTGTTGAAATGCCTGATAAAGTTGATTCCATGCATCGTATTTTGAATAAATATCTCGATGATATTGGGGCTGAATTACCAGTGAGGAATTCAAAGTATGATCCCGAGAATCCGCCCGACATGTCGAGGGCCAGGGGGGGTGGAAAGGATAAAAATAGCTCTGGAAAGAATTTGAAAGGGGATAAAAAGAAAACCGGAAAAAAAGAGAGCACAAAATCCAAAAAGAAGAAATGATCAAAATGAAAAAGCCGATTTTATCTATAAGTTTTCTACACGCATTGTTATTCGTTTTACTATTTCATGCTTTTTTGAAAGCAAAGGAGTTTGGAGGTCGAATTGATCTTGCTTCGTCGGTCGTCGATTCTTTTAAGGCAAATCTACCGGTCAAGAAAACAGGAGGTAAAGGACGAAAGCATAAATCAAAGGATGGACAAAAACCCAGAATCGAGGACACGATCAAGGTAAATGTTTATGCTGACAATTGGTTTGTTCTTTATGTAAACGGAGAAATGGTGGCGGTAGATTCGATTAAATTTATTCCGCACAATGTAATCTCGGTCAATTTGCTACCGAAGTATCCGATGACTATTACGGTTATGGTCAAGGATAATGCGGATCCGCAGACTGCGATGGAATACAAGAATTCAAACATTGGGGATGGTGGCTTCATTCTCAAGTTTTCCGATGGAACGGTGACAGATTCTTCTTGGAAAGCAAAAAACTTTTTCCATGGTCCCATAGGCGGGAATATTAAGAAACCGCAGGTCTCCAGGAAAGAGATTCCGAATGATTGGTATACTGTCGGATTCGATGATTCAGCATGGTCAAATGCGAAAGAGTTTACCGAAGAGCAAGTTGGTCCGAAGCAAACATTTTACGATACAGATTTTAAAGGGGCCAAGTTCATTTGGTCATCTGACCTCAAGCTTGATAATACCGTGATTTTTCGTAAGCGAATCTCCTCTCCTCCAAATGGAACAACGCCCAAGCAATTTCCTCTGTTAGATGATTAATACATAAGATTCTGTTAACTTTAAAATGAAAACCAAAACAATACTTTCGACTTCTTTATCCTTTTTTATAACGGCACAGGCTTGGGGGCATGATGATCATATTCATACTTCAGAGAATGTTCAGGCTACAACCAATATTTTTGAGAAGGATCACACTACTAACAATGGTGAAAAAACAAAACTTCTGGGCTCGGGATACCGCTTGTTGCACGAAGAACAGATATTTGTAAAACTCGAATCCGATCGTTTAAATTCTATCCCTAAAAAGACTAAACAGAGTGAACCAAAGACTGCGGTTCCTTTTCGGGTTTTTGAGGATAAGCTCGAGCTAGAATGGGATAATGAATTCCTTTATGTCGGATCAAACGGAATGCCCGATCATCAGATGATGGTCGGAATTACTGCCTGGCAGCAACAGGTTCCTTTGCCTCAGCAGTATTTTGGGTCAAACGCATGGCAAATACCTCTGAAACCAACACCATCACCGAATCCAATGTCTGCCAAAGCACATTTCTTTCGTGGTGCGATTGCTTTAGCTGCCAATGGGGTGCCTATTTTTAATCCGATTAAAAATAATGGGCGTACAGATACTCTGCTTGCTGGCGAATTGGATAAGTGGGGTGGGCATTGTGGCAGAGGAGATGATTATCACTATCATGTTGCCCCTATCCACTTGGAAGATCGCATTGGGCGAGGTAAGCCAATAGCTTACGCTTTGGACGGTTACCCGATATATGGGTATTTTGAGCCAGATGGGTCTCTTGCAAAAGGTCTGGACTGGTTGAACGGACATAAAGATTCTTTTGGTAATTACCATTACCATGCAACTAAGGATTATCCTTATATAAACGGAGGTTTTTACGGAAAAGTTGTAGAGAAAGATGGGCAAGTAGATCCACAACCAAGAGCTCAGGCGGTAAGACCTTCCCTGCCAGGATTAAAAGGTGCAAGAATCACAGGATTTGAATCTGCTGATTCGAAGAACTTTAAGGTGTCCTATGAAGTTTTTGGGAAGAAAAAGGAGGTAAACTATCAGATCGGAGAAGAAGGAGCAGTGACTTTTAATTTTGTTGATTCAGCGGGAACCAAAACCGAAACATACGAACCAAAAAAATCCGTTGGCGGGCCAAGGTTAGAAAGTAAGAAAGAGAAAGGTATGCAGGCTAATAAGAAGCCCGGTGGTCAAGGTAAGGGACCCCGTGAAGGAGAAGCGAGGAAGCCATGGATTGTTGCTCATGCAAAAGAGTTAGACATCAATGGGGATGGTGTTGTTTCTACCAAGGAAGTGAATGCGGAGGTTGATAATGCGTTTACTGGATTTGATCAAAATAATGATGGTTTTTTATCTGATAATGAAACGCAGTCTAGAGGTGCCGGTCCAAAATCGCCTATGGGTGGATTTATCAAAGGTCATGCAAGTGAGTTTGACCGTGATGGAGACGGCCTGATTTCGAAAAATGAAGCAAGTCTTCTATTTCTCCGCTTTGTTCGCCAGGTTGATCAAAATAATGATGGGGAATTGTCGAAAAAAGAATTAGTGGAAGCGGAATCACGTCCCAAAGGAGATAAGAAAAAAGAAAAGAAAGATGGAAAAGGAAAGGGTAAGAAGGAACCGAAAAAAACTAACAAGAAAAATAAATAATTATGAAACGAAACGCTTTTCTCTCTTTTTTTGCATTAATCTCCCTAAGTATTACACTCAGAGCCGTATCACCAAATATTATTCTTATCTTTATAGATGATATGGGTTGGCGGGATGTTGGGTTCTCGGGCGAAGAAATCGCTGAAACACCTTCCCTCGATCATTATGCAAAGCAGGGGATTGTCTTTGCCAATGCATACGCAAGTGCACCTAATTGCGCACCTTCACGTGCCTGCCTGCTTTCAGGTCAATACACTCCGCGTCACGGGGTTTACACGGTGGTTGATGAAAGGCATGCACCGGGTTCGGCACATCATAAAATACTAGCCGCGAAAAGTAATGAATCTATGCCCACCGAAGTGGTCACACTTGCGGAGGTAATGAAAAAAGGTGGTTATACCACTGCATGCCTGGGGATGTGGAATCTTGGTCGAGGAAAAAATTCACCTGTAACTCCGACTGGGCAGGGGTTTGATCTGTTTCGCAGACCCCAGGATTATGGATATGAAAAGCATCGCTACCAAAAGGATGACGGTTCTTATTTAGCCGATGATTTTACGGATGAAGCGATTAGCTTTATCGACAAAGCCAAGGACCAACCCTTTTTTGTTTATCTTCCGTATCATTCCATTCATGCCCCATTTGAACCACCTGCTGAATTATTGAGTAAGTACGAGTCGAAACTGAAAAAAACGGGGAACTCGGATGAAGATCCAGGCTACCTTGCCACGGTCGAGGCGTTGGATCGAAATGTTGGTAGGTTGATGCGGCATTTAGAAGAAAAAGGCCTAGAACAGAAAACAACTATTTTCTTTACCTCTGACAATGGGGGTATTCCTTCTCGCATATCTCCCCTTAATGGAAGTAAAGGCTCTCTCTATGAAGGCGGAATAAAAGTTCCCGCCGCTGCCTGGGGATATGGTGTGAAGAAAAGTTCTGATTACTGTCCTGAAATTATTCTTGGGATGGATTTTTATCCTACTATTATCGAACTTGCCGGCTTGAGTCATGATCCATCTCACAAACCTGATGGAATTAGCCTAGTACCCCATTTACGAGGAACCCCCTCCATTAATCGGGGTAATGTTTTTTGGCACTTTCCTTGTTATATTGGGAAAGGAGAGCCCTCCAGCGTGATCCGTAACGGGAGATATAAGCTGATATACTTCTTTGAAGATAAAAGATCTGAACTTTACGATCTTGAAAAAGATCCCAATGAGAAGAATGATCTTGCTAATTCCAAGGTTCAAGAGAAGCAACGGATGGAAAATGAGCTATTTGCATGGTTGAAAAAAACTGGTGCTGCCGTTCCTTCGGGTCCTAATCCATCTTATGATCCAACTGCAGTTTCTAAGGGAAAGAAAGGCAAGGAAGGTAAAGGTAAAAAGAGTGAGCCAGGCAACAAAGGTTCGAAGGAGGATGAAGTTAAAAGAAAAAAGAAAAAGCAGAAGTAATTTTTTTAATTAGATACTAATCTTTATATCATATCTAGATTTAATTATACTACTATTAGGGGACGAATTTCTGTTCTCTTCTAGATTGTGAAATTATTACTTTTTGTCTTATATTCTAATAGTCTTTTCTTAGGGACAGATGAATTAACTGTCCTTTATGTTGAAAAGGTTTTGAATTCACCTGCAATAGATGGTGCATTAAATGATGAGTGCTGGAAAGAGCTCAAAATTATAAAGGATTTTCGTCAGAGAAGACCTAATGAGGGCGAGCCAGCAACTGAGAAAACAGAGGTACGAATATGCAGGAACGATAAGACATTGTTTATTGGAGTGCGCTGTTTTGATTCTCAGCCTGAAAAGATTCGGGCAGGCGTCATGCAAAGAGATGCAACGGTTAAAGGTGATGACTATTTTTTTGTTCTTATTGATCCATTTGGAAGAAGTAGGGAAGGGTATTATTTCCGGACCAATGCCAATGGGGCAAAAGGAGAGGCTCTGATCAATTCAGACATGAGCAAACCTAAGATGGATTGGGATACGATATGGGATGTAAAATCGCAGATCGATGAATTGGGTTGGACGGCGGAGTTTGCCATTCCATTTAGAAGTATTCCTTCTGATACTAAATCTGATATATGGCGGATTGATTTTGGCAGATGGTTCTCACGAGGTCAGGAGCGTTCCAAATGGGTTGGGTTTTCTCGTGACCGAAATTGGTTCTCGCTCGAGGATGCCGGAGAAATCTCAGGGTTGAGTGAAATTGACCGGGGGAAGGGAATCGATTTTAAGCCGTATGTTTCCGCTAAGTGGCTCTCCGAGGATTCCGTGGATGACACCGATTTTGAGACAGGTTTCGATTTGTTTTATGACCTGACCACAAGCCTCAAGGCAACCTTTACCTACAATACGGATTTTGCAGAGACGGAAGTTGATCAGCAAAGAGTTAATTTAACGCGCTTCCCCCTTTTTTATCCTGAGAAGCGAGATTTTTTTCTGGAGGGTGCAGATCTTTTTTCGTTTGGGGGTATCCCTAAGAGTCCCTTGGCTTTTCATTCTCGAAAGATTGGGCTTTCATCAAATGGTTCCAAGATCGGAATAAATGCGGGAGCAAAGCTTACGGGGAGAGTTGGTCCCCTGGGGATAGGAGTCCTGGGGATGGGGCTTGATGAATTCGAAAATCTTGATTCGGATGAGGTTTTTGTGGGACGTTTTACTTATGATCTGTTTGAGGAGTCAAAAGTAGGAACCATTTTTACCCACGGAGATCCTCAGAGCAATCTGAACAACCAGTTGGCGGGAGTGGATTTAAATCTTCGTTCCAGTAATTGGTGGAATGAGCAAAGCGTGTCATGGCATGGTTTTTATATGACCAGTGACGACGAGAATGAGAATTCTGACGATGTAATTGGCACGCATTTCACATTTCCCAATTACCCATTTCGGGCGAGTGGTCACTGGGTACGGACGGGGGATAATTTTAATCCTGCTCTGGGCTTTGTTCGAAGAAGGGGAGGCGAGTCCACAGGCTTTGGTTTTACCTATTATTTTGAACAACCAGAAAATGAGTTGCTCGAGGATATTTCCACGGGTGTTGAGTATGACCGCTATGAGTTACTGGATGGGCGAACGGATTCTGAGGAACTGGAATTGAAATTAATTGAAGTTCGCACGATGGCGGGGGATTCCATCGAATTTGAACTTGAATTGGAGCGGGAAATTCTTCGCGAGTCTTTTGAAGTGGTGGATACGGTGGTAATTCCCAGTGACGAATATCGTGGAATTGATTTTGAACTTGAATTCAGTTCGAGTAGTAACCGCCCGCTTTTTGGGGAGGTTGAGATTGCGTATGGGGATTTTTATCATGGCTCCTCCATCCGCACAGAGTTGGATCTTTCATGGCGGCCATCGAAGTACTTTCAGCTCGATTCAGAAGCGGGCATGACCTTGGTCGATTTGCCCGGAGAGGAATTTGAGGTGCTGACCAGTTCGGTTGGGTTGCGGATCACGCCGACCACCCGATTCTCGTTCAACAGTATTACCCAGTTTGACAACCAGTCCAAGACAATCGGAATCAATAACCGGGTACGCTATATTCTTAAACCTGGATGTGATCTTTTTCTGGTGCTGAACAAAGGACTGGAACGCAGGGAACTGAAAGAACATCGAAGATTCAGGACTTTTAAGAACGAGGCGGTGGCTAAGCTCGGATGGACTTTTCAATTTTAGTACATTAATAATTTTTTTCTCCCTGATCCACTTCAAGTGGGTTGATCACTTCCTATGAAGAGTATAGGTATTACATTTATGAAATTTCTTTTCCCTCTTCTATTCTTAACCTGCTTTATTTCATCCTATGGAAACCCGTCGCGTTTGGGTTTACCTGAGGAGTTGGAAGCGACCCTGTTTTCTTCCAAGGATCTGACTCCGTGTGTTGCCTGTTTGAGCGTTGCACCAACGGGAGAGGTGTATGCCGGGATCGATCAAATTGGATCCCTGGGGAAAGGGGCCGGGCATGGCCGAATCATTCGCCTGATTGATGAGGATCAGGATGGGGTATCGGACAGTCATACCATTTATGCGGAGATTGATAATCCGAGGGGCATGATTTCGGTCGGAGATAAGCTCTATGTACTGCATACCAAATGGGCAGATGAAAAGAATTTTGACGGGATGTTCTTATCGGTTCTTGAAGATAAAAATGGGGATGGTAAAGCAGATGGTCCACCTAAGCATTTGGTTAAGGAAATCAGCACACGAAAATACAACCAGTCCCGCGGGGTGGATCATACGACCAATGGAATTCGTATGGGAATAGACGGATGGATCTATGTGGCGGTGGGCGATTTTGGATTCGTTGATGCAACCGGAACGGATGGGACGAAATTGACGATGTATGGCGGAGGAATTATTCGGGTCCGTCCGGATGGAACCGAACTGGAGGCTTTTGCCCATGGACTGCGCAATATTTATGATGTCGCGATTGATCCCTATATGAATGTGTTTACCCGGGGGAACACCAATGATGGAGGAGGGTGGAATATGCGCTTTATTCATGAGGTACAAACCGGACAGTACGGGTACCCGACTCTATTTAAACGCTACACCTCGGAGATTATTCCAGCCCTGGTGGATGTGGGGGGAGGTTCCGGAACGGGTGCGATGTATTTTGACGAACCCGGATGGCCAAAGAAGTATACCGGAGTGCCCATGATGTGTGACTGGGGGAGGGGGCAATTGTATATTCATCGGATAAGTGAGGATGGGCCGACTTTCACTCAGCAACAGGAGGATTTTATCAAGTGCGGAAGGATCACAGATGTGGATTGTGATGGGTCAGGTCGATTATTCATCGGTAGCTGGGGTAAATCAGGATTCAAGGGTGGAGATGATGGCCATATTTCCCGTGTGGTTCCCAGGGGATGGAAGTATCAGGAGTTTCCGGATTTGAAAAAAAGAAATGCAGTTGATCTTGCCAATCTTCTTTCTTCCCCAAGTGCAAAGACTCAGCTTCACGCTCAGCAGGAAATTCTCAGGAGAGGAGGGAAGGGCCAAGAGGTGTTGGCGGTGGCTTTGGATTCTGCCCAAGCCACCAAATCAAGAATTGCGGCTATTTATACGATCAAACAATTACTCGGTACGAAATCGCATGCCCATCTTGCCAAGTTGGCGAATGACCCGGCGGTGGCCGAGCATGCGATCCGGGCTTTGGCGGACCGAAAGACTCAATTGAAAAAAGTGCCGGTTGCGGTTTTTACCACTGCTTTAAAAAGCAAGAACTCCCGGGTACAGGTTGCGGCTGCGGTCGGTTTGGGAAGGATCGGAGATACAAAAGCAGCGGATGCTTTGTTGGCCGTGGCGAATCCCCCGATAGTCGATCCATTGCCCGCCCTTAGCCCGGTGATGGAAGAAGATATTTCCGAAAAACCCTTTCATCAAAGTGCCATCATCGAGAAGAAAGCGGTTCATACTTTTGATATTGATATAACCGGATGGAAAGAACTTCATCTCACTCTTGGGGACGGTGGGAATGGCACCGGTAGTGATCACGGTTCCTGGTTTGATCCTGTTTTAGTAAAAAAGGATGGTTCGATTGTGAAACTTACGGATCTAAAATGGTCCAAGGCTACCCAGGGGTGGGGCAAAACCCGTGTAGGGTACAGTCCAACGGGGGCCAAGCTGGCCCGCAAGGATGGTAAACCGATGACTGCAGGGATTGGAACTCATTCGATTGGGTCGATCATTTATAAAAAGCTACCCGCCGGAACGGTTCGATTTAAATGCACGGCCGGTCTTGCCAGTACGGATCATGGGGGAAGGGTTCGTTTTTATGTGAGTAATCAACCGGTCACTAAATTGGCAGGTAAAGGAAAGCAGGAGATTGCGGAAGGTCCACACGCTATCCCTAACTCGGCCGTGGTTCTTCCCCATGTTGCACGGAAAGCCCTTGTGGATATGAATGCGGGAGAAGCCTGTATCCAAGCAATTGGAGGTGTCAATCAGGAAGGGGCGTTGATGGCTCTTAATTATATGCACGATGCTAATGTTGTGGACTCGCTCCTGGAGGAATTTTCGAAAATGAAGGATTCGGTTAGTAGACAAAGAGTGGCGAAGACCTTGATCCGTCTGGCGAACCGGGAAAAGGTTTATGATGGAGAGACCTGGTGGAGTACCCGCCCGGATACCCGTGGGCCTTATTATTATCCGACAGCCTGGGAGAAAACGGAAAAAATTGCCAAAGTGTTGGTGAGTGCGGCCAGGAATGGATCCGCCGAATTGAAATATGTGATTTCTGAACTGGCAACCAAGGACCGGGTCGAATTACCCGGATTGCCCAAGGCAGAAACGACTCAGGTGGTCGTTAAGGATGAGCCCAAGGTAAACCTGAAGAAAATTATGGATAAACAGGGTCAGGTGGGGGAGATGAGTATCGAGGATGTCACCATCGCTCTGGGCAAGACCAAGGGGAATATGAAAAAGGGGAAGGCCTTGTTTGCCCAGCAGGGATGTGTTGCCTGTCATGCCTTAAGCAAGGACGAGGTGCAAAAGGGGCCTTATCTTGGACAGATCGGAGGGATCATGGATGCGGATCGTATTGCCATGAGTATTCTTCGTCCGGAACAGGAGATTTCCCAGGGGTTCAAAACGGTTTCCATTACCACCAAGAAGGGGGGGGCTCATGTTGGCTTTGTGACCAATCGTTTAAGTGATCAGATCGAAATGAGAGACATTGCCGGAACCGTGACCACCCTGAAGGCCTCTGAAATTGCCAATGAAACTTTACTGCCGATATCGATGATGCCGGCCGGTCTGGCGAATGGGATGTCGATGAATGATTTCGCTTCGTTGGTTCATTTTCTGGCCGATCAGAAAAATTAGAAAGAAGAAGAAAAATATGAAAACCGTTTCCCTGCTCAGTTTACTTTTCTTTTTCTTCTATTTGGGAAATCATTCTTTTGCCAAAGTGCAGCCCAATGTGGTGATTTTATTGGCGGATGATTTAGGGTACAAAGATGTGGGTTGTTATGGTGGTCCGGTTAAAACTCCAGCGATTGATCAGTTGGCCAAGGACGGGGTCCGGTTTACTGATTTTTATTCCGGCTGTGCGGTCTGTTCCCCTTCGCGTGCGACCCTTTTGACGGGTAGGCATCATATAAGAACGGGTGTGTACAGTTGGATTCAGGATGAAGCCCAAAACTCTCACTTGCTTCTTCGTGAGCGTACGATTGCAGAAATTTTAAAGGATCGAGGGTATTCCACTGCCCATATTGGAAAATGGCATTTGGGTTTGCCGACAAAGAACCGGTCCAAGCCCACCCCCAGTCATCATGGTTTTGATTACTGGTTTACCACATGGAATAATGCATCTCCCAGTCATAAGAATCCGAATAATTTTATTCGAAACGGACAAGCTGTCGGGCCATTGGAAGAATATTCATGTCAGTTAGTGGCCGATGAGGCGATTGATTGGTTGGAAGATCACCGGCATCCCAAGGCTCCCTTCTTTTTGAATCTTTGGTTCCATGAACCCCATGCTCCGATTGCGGCACCAGATGAGATTGTTTCCAAATATGGAGACTTAAAAGACAGAGCAGCTATTTACTCTGGTACGATTGACAATACCGATTGGGCGATCAGTCGGGTAGTGGAAAAATTGAATCAAATGGGCGTTCAGGGAAAATACCCTGATTATTTATGCATCGGATAATGGCAGCTACCGGGACGATCGCGTCGGGAATTTAAGGGGAAAGAAGGGCTCCAATTGGGATGGAGGAATTCGCGTGCCCGGTATTTTCTCCTGGCCCGCTGTAATTAAGGAAAATAGAGTGGAGAAACATCCCGCTGGTCTGGTTGATGTACTGCCCACCCTGTGCGGTTTGTTACATTTGGATGTGCCCCAAGATCGTACGATTGACGGTTCTGATTTATCCCCTTGCTGAAAGGGAAACCAGACAGATTTAAACGTCATCAACCTTTGTTCTGGCATTTGCAAAAGTCCCGTCCAATGGTCGCCATGAGAGACGGAGATTTCTCATTGGTGGCCAATCCGGATTATGAAATTCCAGCGACAAATATGTTCCAGGAACGCTGGATACCGAGGGTGAAGGATGGAGGGTATAAGGATTTTCAACTATTTGATCTGTCAAGAAAGATCCGGGTCAGACACAAGACATTGCTTCCGATAATCCTGAAGCTACTTGAAAAGTTGAAAGCGAAGTTATTAAAAATCAATCAGAGTGTAATGGCGGACGGAACGGACTGGCACTTACAATAATTTTACTGATAAAGGAAAAGGATGAACTAGATTTAAACCTAAAACAAATTTCGAGGAATGCACCGCTTTGACTTTGTAAAAATTTTTATTCCTTAGGAGTTGTATTTCCATAATTCCTGATTTAATATTTGTTTATGAAATTTCGATTAATTCTACTTTTATTTTCCACCTTATTCTTTTCCTCACATTTCGTCATGGCGAACGAGGACAAAGAAGAGGCTCGTCCTGAAGAAAGACTGACCGCGGCCAAAAAGATTCTTTTGGAGAAGAATCAGATTTCACTTATTTATGTGAAAGGCTTGGTTTGTCCTTCCTGTGCGATCGGAATCCGTAAAAATCTCTCGAAGATGAATGGTGTGGATAAAAAAAGGTTTAAGGATGGTATCGACATGAATCCTGAAACCCAATTGGTTACGATTGCACTTAAAGATGGTGCTGAATTGGATAATAAGGATTTGATTGAACGCGTTGTCGATGCCGGGTATTTCGCAGTGGAAGAGTATAGACTGCATGAAAGTCATTTGGATGCCCTTCAATTTAAGCGGGATGCCACAATTGAAGTGGTTCATCATACCCACAAATAAATACACTTATCTTGCCTAAAAGTTTTTTTTTACTGGGAAGCATATTTGCATGCTTCATCTCTAACTTAGAGGTTAGGGCGGATGACCCAATAATGAATATGATGCCTCGTTGGTCCGGAGGTTGGGGCTATCAGGTCCATTACGAGTATATTAACAAGACCGATCTGCTAATGGGAAGCAATAAGCTTTACCCAGGGTTATCCGAAGAGATCAATGTCATGCACTTCGAAGGAGTGTACACATGGAAGAAAGAAATTCGTGTCACTGTCAAGTTGCCCTATGTCCTCGATGCGGAACGCGAAATGCCGGACGGTTTGGGAGGGAAGATTATCCAAAAAGACAGCGGATGGGGCGATCTTAATCTTGGACTTCCTCTTAAGAAATATTTCAATTTGGATGGGAAGAGTGGTTCATCCACTTTTAAGCCGATGGTGCGCATTCCTCTTGCTGAAAAAGATGAATACGATTTTTACTATAAGGAATTTGGGGTGGGCTTAGGACTTGGGCATGAGTTTGAGACCTCAAATTACTACTTTGGAATTGGGACAGCCTGGTGGATCTTTGACGGTAATCGTCCGGCTGAGTTGCATTCCTCGCTAGATGTCGGCTATAATTTCGAGACTGAAAATTCCAATGGTTCAATCTTTTGGGAAACTGATTTTCACTTCGAGGATGACGAGTCCAAAACCATGTCTTCCGGTCCGGCCTTTTATTTTAACCATAACGACACCATTCATTCGAGAATTGAATGGAAGCATGACATTATTGATCATCAGGGCATTCTGGATCATGGCAACGGCAACCATTTTAAGGTCGGGATTGGCTGGGTTTTTTAGTTTTTGACACGGTATTTTTTTTGGGCGTCTAAACAAACAAGGGCAAAGTGTTATTCTTGTGAACCAAGCTGAAGCTTTTCATTGGAAGACAGATACAGTCAACGACAAGGTAGCACACGCTTCTTAACTACAGCGTTGAGCAGATAAAATTTGACAAGATACGAGTTGTACAGGATATTGTACGTATGAATTCGATAACATATTCACAGGCAAGGGAGAACCTTGCTAAAACAATTTCCAGTGTATGTGAGGATCATTCTCCTGTAATAATCACGAAAAAGGGGACTGAAGCGGTGGTTATGATTTCCCTGGAAGACTATGAAGCCATGGAAGAAACAACCTATCTTCTTAGGAGCCCCAAGAATGCGAAGCGGTTACTGGAATCAATTGATCAACTCGAGCGAGGGAAAGGGAAAGAACGAGAATTAATTGAAAAATGAGGAAGGTATTCTCTGACCACGCTTGGGAAGATTATTTACATTGGCAGAAGTACGACAAGAAGATCCTGAAGAAGATAAATGATTTAATGAAAGATATTGAGAGAAATCATTATCAAGGAATAGGGAAACCAGAGCCATTGAAACATGGGCTTTCAGGATATTGGTCTAGAAGGATAAATTCTGAGCATCGAATCGTGTACAAGATCGAAGATGGATCTATACTTATTGCTCAATTTAGACATCACTATTAATGACCCAAGCAGTCGCTAGGGAGATTTTCCATATGTTGTTAAAACTTGAAGTGGTCTGGAATGGGTTGATGATTGATATTGCATTTTGTTTCTGTAATTTAATATCGGTGATCAAAAGATTGGATCTCGTAAGCTTGCTCTAAAATCGCTATGCCAATCGCCCCGTCAACAATCATTGTATTTCTTCTGGCAACTGCGACTGCTTACCCGGACAAGCGGTCGGTTCTTCTAAGGGAAGTCGTGCTCAATGCATCCTCAAATTCAGGCGAGAGTGCGTATAACCAGATACAAAAGATTTTTGGTGACGGATCGGTTGAATCTCCTGATCTGTTTAAGGGGGATCATTCAGAACCTGAGCGTATTCGTGTTCGGGATGATCCAGAAGTCGGTCCGTGTTTCGATTTCTATCTTCACCGGGACGAAGACGGTGATCGTGATGTTGTCTGGCCCAGAGGGCAGCGGCGTCAGAGAAATGAGATCAAAGGTTACAAGGGGTCTGATGCAGGCCTGAAAGCGACACGCGGTCAGGTTGTGCGCTATCATTGGCTTTTTCGAATCAACGGCGAAATGTCGGTGACGAAACAATTCTGCCATTTCTTTCAACTGAAGGCAGTCGGAGGAGATAATACCGAATCTCCAATTTTCACCATTTCAGGAAGCATCGTCGACGGTCGGTCGCAGCTTGAATTACGGACGCGGTCCGCACAGGATGGACCGCGGGATGAGAAAAGAATTTTTGACTGGGATTCCTCCAGGAACAAGTGGATAGAATGCGTGTGCGTTGCCTGTTTTGACGAGGAGGGATATTTTCGGATATCCCTTCGGTCATTGGACGGTACCTTATCGTTTGGTCACGAGGTCGGAAAGATGAACACCTGGAGAAAGGGTAGTAAGTTTGTTCGTCCAAAATGGGGGATTTACCGGAGCTTGGAGGACAAAGGAAGGATCGTGAACAAAGAAGATACTGTTTCTTTTGCCCGGTTCCGAATTCAAGAGTGGAGCGACCTTGGCATGCCAACCGTTCGCGAATCAGATGATTACTGACCAGTCAGCCTCTGCGGTGGACCAGCAGGCTGAGGATAAATAAAACCTGTTCCCTCATCAAGGGTGCTCATTTGGTAATATCAAACAGGTTGTGCGGTCGTCTTTAACTCGAGGAACGCAAAAGTTTGCATCTGCCCGCCGGTTCTTGGTGGCATCGTTTGACCGGACTATCCATATCGAGCTTGGTCTTGAGGGGGCGAGGGCTTACTTGGCAATGAAATGACCGCTAAGATAATCATTGCATGGAAACTGTGTTTTTGTTCATTCTCATGTCCATGAATACTCCCTTTTTCTTTTTTCTTTTTTTATCTGTTTTTACGGCTGGATTAACTTTTGCAGACAGGGGAATTCCCTCTAAAGTGGAATTCAAAATTGCCTTCGGTTCATGTGGGAAACAGGCCCATCCACTTCCCATATTTCATGAAGTCATCAAGCAAAATCCCAACTTATTTATTTTCTTGGGGGATAATATTTACGGTGATACCAATGATATGGATATCCTCCATAAAAAATACCAGCAATTAGGGACTAAAGAATCTTATCAGCACTTGATTGAAAACACCGAGGTCCTCGCGACCTGGGATGATCATGATTACGGCCAAAACGATGCCGGTAAACATTACCCGCACAAAGTGGAATCCAAGGAGATCTTTTTGGAATTTTTTAAGGAACCTAAAAATTCAGAGAGGTATAAACACAAGGGGATTTATCATTCAGTTTATAAGAAAGCAGGAAATAAAATCATTCAGATCATTCTCCTGGATAATCGTACCTTCAGGGATGACTTGGTACGATTTCCGAAAGGACAAAAGATCCCGGGTCGTTTTTTTTACCGACCCGATTATCTTCCCCATACGGATGATTCCAAAGCATTTCTTGGTGAAGAACAGTGGTCCTGGCTCGAAGGTGAGCTTAAGAAAAAGGCGGATCTTCGAGTCATTGCGTCAGGATCCCAATTTTCTCATGAATATAATGGATATGAATCCTGGACTAATTTTCCACATGAACAGGAACGCCTCATTCAATTAATCAAGAAAACCAAAGCGAACCATTTACTTTTTATCAGTGGAGATGTTCACTATGCTGAAGTATCCAAATTTGAGCACCCCGATTGCTATCCGATTTATGATGTCACCTCCAGTGGACTTTCCAGTACCTGGAGGTTTGCGACTCCCAATAAGAATCGAATGGAGGGCCCCATTATGGAAAACCATTTTGGATTATTATCTGTTCATTTTGAACATGAGGATCCGTTCGTATTAACTGAGGTATGGGATATTCGGGGTAATCAGCGCGTGGAATTTTCCATTCCCTTGAGTGAGATAAGCTTTCAGTAAGAACGGTTACTGTTCTATAAAATATATTCATAGACGAAGAATTTTCATTGTGGATGAAAATTCAAACAGGTACTGATTAAATCCCTTTAGGGCTTTTATTATGAAAAACTTAATTCAATTACTTATTTTCCTTTGTGCCGGATGCTTTTGGGTATCTGCTAAAAAAGCAAAACCGAATGTTTTGTTTATTATGTCCGATGACCTCAATACGGCACTGAGCGGATTCGGTCATCCACAATGCAAAACACCGGAACTGGATAGATTGGCAAGTCGGGGCATGCGCTTCGAGAATATGCATTGTCAATATCCTGTTTGTGGAGCGTCGCGTGCTTCGTTGATGTCGGGACTATATCCTTACACGAATGGAACTCTGGGCAATGCGGGTACCCTGCGTGGTAACATGCCCAATGTCGTGACCATGTCACAAATGTTTAGAAATAATGGTTACCGGGTCGGGCGTGTGAGTAAGATTTATCACATGGGCATTCCTCCCGAGATCATTGCCGGAACTGCCACGCGAGATGATCCGCACTCCTGGGATGAGGCCGTCAATATCAAGGCACCTGAACAGCACGCACCGGGGGTGAGCACACATTGGTCTCCCAAAGACAAGGGTTCACAGACTTTTGAGGGCGTGGAGGCGGAGGGTGATGACCTGGTGCATGCCGATGGGCTAGCCGCGGAGGCGGCGATCAAGTTTCTCAACAAGCATCATCAAAAACCTTTCTTTCTTGCGGTGGGCTTTGTTCGTCCGCATGTCCCGCTGGTGGCTCCGAAAAAATATTTTGAGCTTTACGACCGCAAGACGATGAAGGCGCCGGTGGTTCCTGCGAATGACCTTGAGGATGTGCCCAAGATCATCCGGGGATACAAAGCGAATGGCGGTTATGGCGTGACTCCGGAACTCCATAAGGGATTATTGCAGGCTTATTACGCAAGCATTTCATACATGGATGCGCAGGCCGGTAAGGTAATCCGGGCACTTGAACGGCTGGGGCACATGGACGATACCATCATTGTGTTCAGCAGCGATCATGGCTACCTGCTTGGTGAGCATCACAAGTTTCAAAAACAACATTTATTTGAAGAATCGACCCGTGTGCCTTTCATTCTCTCGGTTCCATGGATGAAGGATACCCACGGGAACCGGACCAAGAAGATTACCGAACTGGTTGATCTCTATCCCACGCTCGCTGAACTTGCCGGTTTGACTCCCCCAAGTGTGCTTCAAGGCCAGAGTCTCGTCACACTCCTGGATGAGCCTGCTTCCCGGTCATGGAAAAAGGATATGGCTTTCACCATCAGCCGCAGTGGCGGCGAATCCATTCGCACCCACGACTGGCGTTACACCCATTGGGGTTATGGGGAAAAGGGACAGGAATTGTATGACTTAAAGAAGGACCCCGGTGAGTTTACCAATCTTGCCGAGGATCCGAATTATTCAGCATCTATGGAAAAGCTGAAGAAACAGCTCCTGTCCAAACGAATCGAAGCAGGCTACTCAGTTGAACGGTTTGGTAAAAAGAAAAAGTGAGGACCCAGCACTTTACATTTTAAATTATGAAAAAATTATATCTCCTATTCTCTCTTTTCGCCTTTCAATCCTTGGCCTTAGCTGCCAAGTCCAAACCAAATGTTTTACTTGTCTCGATTGATGACTTGAATGACTGGGTTGGCTGTCTTGATGGGCACCCGCAAGCCAGGACTCCCAATATCGATCGGTTGGCCAAAATGGGAACCCTTTTCAAAAATGGACACTGCCAATCCCCTGTCTGTAATCCTTCCCGGGCAAGTATGATGACGGGGCGCTATCCCCATACCAGTGGAGTGTATTTTTTAAGTCCCGATCTCAAGGAAGCCCCGGTTCTTAAAAACCTGAAAACCATGCCTGAAGTTTTCGTTGATCATGGCTACAAAACGATGGCCGCGGGCAAGATCTTTCACCGGGGAGACAAGCGCTTTTTTCAGGAATATCTGCCCACGGGTGGATTTGGACCCCGCCCCAAGAAAAAGATTTCCCAACCTCACGGACATCCTCTTTGGGACTGGGGCGTATTTCCGGATGATGATAATCTGATGCCAGATATGAAATGTGCGAAGTGGGCAGTCGATCAATTGAATCAAACGCATGAAAAACCCTTTTTCATGGGTGTTGGTTTTTACCGCCCACATGTACCGATGTATGCCACGAAGAAATGGTTTGATATGCATCCGAGAGATCAAATTAAGCTACCCGCTGTTCGTAAGAATGATCTCAAAGACCTAAGCCAGTATGCGATTGAACTGACGAATTTGAATCATGTTTCCCCAACCCATAAATGGGTAACGGAAGCCGGGCAGTGGGAGCATGCGGTGCAGTCTTACCTCGCATCGGTGACCTTTGCGGATCATTGCCTCGGGATGGTGCTCGATGCCCTCGAAAAAAGTAAGTATGCAGACAACACAGTTATTGCCCTGTTTTCCGATCATGGATTCCACCTCGGAGAAAAAGAGCGGTGGGCCAAACGTTCTCTGTGGGAGGACGGAACCCGAGTCCCCATCATCTTATCGGCTCCTGAATTTAAAAGTAATCAAATAAGCGATCGACCCGCCGAGCTCCTCGACATTTTTCCAACCCTGCTTGAATTGGCCGGACTGCCTGCCGATTCTGCCCAGGAGGGGCAGAGTCTCGTACCGCTCATGAAGAATCCCAAGGAGGCTTGGGTCCATCCCGCCCTCACTAGTTTTGGACTGGGCAATTATTCGGTCCGCAGCACCCGCTACCGCTTCATCCAGTACTTCGACGGCTCCCGTGAGCTCTATGACCTGAGCAAAGATCCACATGAATGGAAAAACTTGGCCGCCGATCCGAAAAATAAACCGATTATCGAGGAGCACGCTTCCCACCTGCCCGAGAAACAACACCCCATCCTTCCGGGTAGATCAACCGGACATGCCGCCTACGGTGCGGCCAATGCTAATATAAAAGATAATCATTAATCGGACCGACTATGAAAATAACAGCCTTTTCTCGTTTCATTTTATTTCTTTTCCTTACGGTCTCTTGCTTACCATCCTTGGTATCTCAGAATAAGAAAATGCCTAAGGAGGACGTCATCGATATCCCTGCCCTCGGGGAGGGTCTCTGCGTGCATAATCTTTTTCAATCCAATATGGTACTGCAACGAAACAAGCCAATTACCATTTGGGGATGGGCCAACCCGGGGGAGAAGGTCAGTATAAGTTTTTCCGGCAATACAAAAGAGGCCAACGCAGGAGAGGACCGGGCCTGGAAGGTCACATTACCCGCCATGGAAGCTAACTCGGAACCCCAAACCCTCACCGTAAAGGGCAGGGACATGTCGCTTGCTTTGGAAAATATCCTTGTTGGTGATGTCTGGATCCTTGGTGGGCAAAGTAACATGGAGGAACCTCTCAATAATGTGGAGAACGGGAAACTGGAAATCGTCTCTGCACATTACAAGAGTATCAGGATCCTTACTGTACCCGCTCAGAATGGACCCAAGGTCAAGAAAGGGTTTGCCCGTTTGCATGAATGGAGCAACTGGTCGAGTCGACATTTTCGCAAGGGGGACTGGGATGTCTGCTCTCCGGAAATCGTCCGTGAGTTGTCGGCAATTGGGTATGTCTTTGCCCGTCGACTTCACATGGCCGCTCAGGTTCCCATCGGCGTGATCGATGCCTCTCGGGGTGGCACGACCGTCGAGACCTGGACGCCCACTCCCGTTCTGAAAAAGATCGAGACCAAGGAAGTAAAGGGCATGCTTGCCGATTGGGAGAAAAAGGTCACGGAATTTGATCCCCAGAAGGACTTGGAAAAACGGGTCGAGAATCATCACAACTGGGTCAAGAACATGCAGAAGCAGGGTAAGGGCATTCCCCAGGGGCGGACCGTTCCCGACGACCTGCGTCCCGGGCCGGCGATGGATCAAAACCGACCGGGGAACTGTTACGCGAGCATGATCGCTCCGATCGCCGGGTTGTCGGTCAAGGGTGCAATCTTTCACCAAGGCTTCAACAATGCCGGTGGCGGATCAGCCGGGGCGGACATGTACTACCAGGTTTTCGCTAAGATGATCACGGCCTGGAGAAAAGCTTTCAACGATCCCCAAATGCCTTTTGGCATAATATCGCTGTGCACGGCAGGGGAACCGCAGACGAGGGACGACTACTTGGAAAAAATGGTCAATGGGGGAATTTACATCCGCGAGGCTCAGTATAAGACCTTCTTGGATTTCCTGAAGGCGGGAGATGAGAATGTCGGCTTCGCCAGCAGTTTTGACAAGCGCCGTTCCTGGTATCACCCGCAACTCAAGATTCCCGTGGGCGAGCGTATCTCGCGCTGGGCTTTAGCCACCCAGTATGGATTCGAGAAGGACATCAAATGGAAACCCCCCATGTATACCGAGATGAAGATCGAGGAGGGAAAGATCATCCTCAAAATGGACACTTCGGTCAGAGCGGTCACCAATGGGCCCATCGAAGGCTTTGCCATCGCCGGTAAGGACCGCAGGTTTCAACCTGCGGAGGCCGAGTGGCTGGTCACGGGCAAGGATCAGCACAACCGGCCCAAGCATGACCGGAGGGTCATCGCGCTGTCCAGCCCGCACGTTCTGGAGCCCCTTCATTTCCGCTATGCCTGGGGACGTAACCCGATGGGCAATCTCCAGTCGGCCGATCACAACGATCTTCCCTTTGCCACCCAGCGCAGTGACGACTGGAGAATGGAAAACGTTCCGGTAAAATTAACGGGATTCGACGACCTGTCGCCCAAGGATTTTGCCCGCCGGGCAAACCACGAATCCCAAAAGGCTCTCCGCCTGGATGACCTTGGGCGCCGCCTCAGGGAAGCCCAGGATCTGATTGATGATCAAAAAGAAGAATACGAAAAAAGTCGGGCTGCGGAACGCAAGAGAACGGAGGAACGGAAATGAAACTATTAGTTGAATCGAATTTTGGAAACAAAATGATGAAATGTTTTTTTCTTGGGAACTTTATTTTAGGATTATTATTGTCAATTGGGGCGGAACCGAACCAACCCAATATCGTGGTGATCATGGCCGACGATGCGGGGTATTCGGATTTCGGTTGCTATGGCGGAGAGATCGAAACGCCGGTTCTTGACAAGCTTGCTGCGAATGGCTTGCGTTTTTCTCAATTTTACAACACCGGGAGGTGCTGTCCCTCCCGGGCGGCCCTGCTGACCGGCGTTTACCCGCACCAGGCCGGGATGGGCCATATGTCGAGAGACCGGGGAATTCCAAGCTACAGCGGGACCATTCTGCCCGATGTTCCGACCCTGGCCGAACGCCTTCGCCAGGGAGGTTACCGCACCATGATGACAGGAAAATGGCATCTTGGCACAGAACCCGAGCAATCTCCTGTCGCCCGCGGATTCGACCGCTTTTATGGAACCCGTAATTTTATTGATTCCTATTTTACAGTTCTCCGCAATTGTCAGGTGTACCTCGATGACAAGGAGGTGCTGCCCGCCACCGAGAATCCGGTCAATCATCTGTACCCCGACCGGGAATGGTACACCACCGATGTCTTCACCGACTATGCTCTTCACTTTATGGATGAGTCCTTCGACAAGCATCCCGATAAGCCCCTTTTTCTCTACATCGCCCACAACGCTCCCCATTTCCCGCTTCATGCCCGGGAGGAGGATACGAAGAAATACCGGGGGCGATTCAAGGATACGGGATGGGATAAGCTTCGCCGGGAAAGGTACCAGCGAATGCTTAAGATCGGGTTAATAGATAAAAAATGGGCCCTTTCACCCAGTGATGTTCCGGAGTGGGAAACTTATGATGAAGCCATGCGCGATGAATTGGATCTCAAAATGTCCCTCTATTCGGCGATGATTGACCGGATGGACCAGAACATTGGCCGGGTCGTGGAGAAGCTGAGAGCAAGCGGCCGCTTGGACAATACGCTCATCCTTTTTATGGTGGACAACGGCGTCCCCGGGACGGGTGTGCACGACTGGCGCGGTCTTTTCGCCAAGAACGACAGAAATCCGGAAACCCGGGTGGACAATTATGAAGAGTGGGGGCGCCTTGGAGGCTGGACCTCGAGCTCCGGCCGTGGCTGGGCCAACCTAAGCAATGCACCTTTCCGCATGTACAAGCGCTACACCCACGAGGGTGGGGTGGCCACTCCGCTCATCGTGCATTGGCCCGCCGGACTAAAGAGCCAAGGCGAGTTGCGTCATGCCCCCAGCCACATCATTGATGTCGCACCCACCTGCCTCTCAGCCGCCGGTCTTTCGGTCAAGGGAATGGAAGGACAAAGCCTCGTACCGGTCTTTGCCGAGGATTCCCAAAAGGAGCGTACCCTCTATTGGGAGCACGAGGGAAACCGAGCGGTGCGCAAGGGAGACTACAAGTTGGTCGCCATACACGATACCCCGTGGGAATTGTATAACATGACCAAGGATCGTAGTGAATTGAAAGACCTGTCCAAGAAGATGGGCGGGAAAGCCAAGGAACTGCGTCTTCTTTATGAGGCCTGGGCCAATCGGGTGGGAGCCTTGCCTTGGAACGAAGTGATGGTTACGAGGAAAAAGAAAGTAAATAAGTAAGCCGCTTATTTTAAAGTTAAATCGGAATGCTTCTAGACATTGACTTTTAGTTTTTAGAAAAAGAAGATTTTTTAGATGTTATTTTGCCTTTTGAATACCGATTTTTTTTGCAGAGACAATTCCAGAACACCAAGTAAAAACGGGCTTTAAAAATGATACAAGTTTTCACTAAGATTTTCTTTATTTTTAGTCTTTTTTGGGGAGGATTTATTACTTTCGGTGAAAAACCGAATATTGTGCTGATTCTGGCCGATGATGTCAGTGCCGATATGTTTTCATGCTACGGTCAGAAAGGTTCTGCAAGAACTCCGAATATTGATCGAATAGCAAAGGAGGGGGTTCAGTTTAAAACATGCTTTGCTCCTGCTATTTGTGCTCCATCACGCGCTTTGTTTATGACGGGTGTTTATGCCAATCGTACGGGTGTTTTTCGGAATGACATGTGGGCATTTGATTCAAGGGGTAAATTATTTACCGATCGCCCCAGTTGGTCGAAGCTTTTACAAGATGGGGGATATAAAACGGCGATTGCGGGTAAGTGGCATTGCGGCAATCGAGAACCGTGGGATGAAAATGTTGGTTTTGATGAGTACTGTTTATGGGAGAGTCCGGAAAAGATTAAGTCTCATCTTGGGGTCAACCCGATTGTTTCCGGTTTACGAAAGGATCTAGGACTTGAGGACTTGCGCTATTGGCACCCATCCACGGTTGAGAATGGCAAATACCTTAAGGTTCAGGAAGAGGATTTCGGCCCTGATCAACGCTGCGATTTCCTTTTGGACTTCATGGCAAGAATGACCAAAAAAGAGAAGCCTTTCATTGCCTATTGGTCAACAGTGATTCCTCATGGCCCATATTCAACCACCCCCGATCATGGAAAACCGATGGATTTGGAATTGGAGAAGCCGGATTTTAAGGGGCTTAGTAAAGAGGAAAAAGAAAAGGCAGTTACAAAATATGAAAAAAAGCGTGCTCAACGATTTGCTCGACTGATTGAATATATGGATAAACTTATCGGTAAGCTCATAACGAAAGCGGAAGATTTAGGTATCTATGATAATACCTACTTTATTTTTTGTGCGGATAACGGAACAGCCGTAACCGCAAAGGATCGTGGTGTGGAACGAGGAGTACATGTTCCGTATGTGGTGCGAGGCCCGGGCATAAAACCTCTGGGGATTACGAATGAGCTAACTGATTTCTCTGATGTTGCTCCTACTTTGTTGGAAATGGCGGGAATTTCTCAGTCTGATGATCTTTATTTCGATGGTACGAGCCAACTTCCGTTATTGACTGGCAAAACTAATTCTCACCGCGAATGGATCTATGCATACACCGGTTCGGTTCAGGTATTGCGAACGAAGAAGTATTTGTTGGAGGCAAGGTCTCATTTGTTAGGCAAACCGAAAGGGCGATTTTATTTCACGGGCAATGATCGTTTTGGTCGTGGATATGAACGAGCAGAAGGGTTACCTGAACATGCCCCAACACTTTCTCTTTTCAAGAGAGTACTGGATTCGATGCCATCGCACCTTGAAAAAGATCATCCTTTTTGGGATTCGAAATACGGTAAACGTTGGATCCAAAATAATCCAAAGCTCGAAGAGCTTTCGAACAAGCAGCTTTATAACCATCCTGATTATTACCGATACGATGAATCCGATTAAACAACTGAAGCCCGTTTTATTCGTCTGCCTGGCGACTTGGTCTGTTCATGGCGAGAGTTTGCCCAACATGGTGTTCCTGATGACGGATGATCAGGGTTGGGGGGATGTTGGATACAATGGCCATCCCAAGATTAAGACTCCTCACCTCGACGACATGGCAAAGTCTGGTCTTCGCTTCGATCGCTTCTATGCCGGTGCGTCCGTTTGCAGTCCAACTAGGGCAACCTGCATGACGGGGCGTTCGAATTGGCGGGTAAGCATCAATGATCCATCCCGGGCAGATGAGGAACACTTACCGCAGGAAGAAATTACTTTACCTGAGGCTTTGAAGGAAAAGGGCTATG
>JBJLCO010000028.1:0-23708 GCA_045567635.1 Opitutales bacterium
TGAGCCAACCCCCGCTCCGGTAGCGGAATCCGAATCCAGCACTCTTAAAATTGGCTACAGCGACTGGCCGGGATGGGTGGCCTGGGAAATCGCAATCCAAAAAAAGTGGTTTGAAGAAGAGGGAGTGGATGTGGAGTTTTTATGGTTTGATTATGTGGCTTCGATGGATGCCTATGTGGCCGGTCAGGTAGATGCGGTTTGCATGACCAACGGGGATGCCTTGGTTACTGGAGCCACCGGTAAGCCTTCCGTGGGTATCATTGTTAATGATTACTCGAACGGTAACGATATGGTGGTAGCCAAACCTGGAATTGAGTCCGTGGCCGATTTAAAAGGAAAATCAGTTGCGGTGGAGGAAGGCTTTGTCTGTCACCTTCTTCTCCTCAAAGCATTGGAGGAAAACGGCATGTCCGCGGATGATGTCACCATTGTCAACACCCCCACGGATGAGACTCCACAGGTACTGGCCTCCGGAGACGTTGATGCCATTGCCGCCTGGCAACCAAATTCCGGACAGGCACTAAAAAGCTTACCCGGTTCCAAACCTATTTTTACTTCCGCGGATGCACCCGGAATTATCTATGATCTGCTCTGCGTGTCTTCGGAAAGCTTGGAGGCCAACAAGGAAGACTGGGCAAAAGTGGTGTTAGTTTGGTATCGGATCGTGGATTACCTGATGGATGAGGAGAACATGGATGAAGCCCTGAAAATTCTTTCAGCCCGGGTATCTTTGGAACCGGCGGAATATGAACCGTTTTTCAAAGGCACCAAGATTCTGACCCTTGACGAAGCGCTCCAATTCTGGGCCAAAGGAGATGGCTTGGATTCGGTCTATGGATCCACTGACATTGTGGATGACTTTAATGTAAAGTTTGAGGTCTATGAAGAGCCCTTGGACACCGGAAAATACCTCGATCCTTCCCTTACTCAGGCATTCGCGGAAAAAACTAAGTAAGTTGTCCGGGTCGCCCAATCGGCCCCCTTTCCGGACTATTTTAAACGATAGTCTGCTCTTTCCTTTTGCCCAGTGATGTCGGAAAAAAAATTCCAAAATCAGGATCATTGGTTTGGTATTCGTAAAGAGTTGGCGCCCGGCCGAAGGACCCTTCTGACTGCTTGTTCCTTTTGCCTTCCGTTACTTGTCTGGTTCACGGTGAGTTATGTTCCCTTTATTTGGCATCCGGATATCAAACTTCAACTCTCTGCCGACCGGGTGGGAGTGACCACCGTGTTCACCGCCGGTGACCGGGTGAGTAAAGATTTTTTTCCCAGTTTTGTGGAAGCTGTCCGCGAGGAAAACCAAGAGATACTCGATGCCCGAAAAAAAAATCAGCCCCTCTCCGGCACACGCCGTGATAATATCAAAAAACTTCGTCACCTTGCCCCGTTGGGAGTGGCCAACGGATGGTTGGAAAACAACCAGCGGCAGGATGATGGAAAACTTTTTGAACTCTGGAAGGGATTGGCTGAAGGAACCCTGACCTCCACTGCCATTTCCCTGAGCAGGGAAAACCTTGAAGTAATCAAGGACAATTGGCGTGCCCTGTCCGCGGCCACTCCCCGTTTCAATTCGAAGCTCTATCCCACGGATGCCCTGCTCAAACTGATCCCGCAAGGGGTGTCTTCCAATCCGGTCTACCTCCCTGCTCCCCACGAAGTGATTGCCGCGGGCTGGCTCGATTTCACCACCCAACCGGAAAACGGCATGCCCACGATGTGGGAACGATACCGGCATTCCCTGAGTATCATTTTCTGGGGGTTCACCTATTCCTGCCTGCTTGGCATTCCCTTGGCCATCCTTTGCGGATCATTTGATTTCTTCTCCAAGCTCCATGAACCCTTCGTCGATTTTTTCCGTTACATGCCCGCCCCCACCTTCAGCGTTCTGTTCGTTGCTTTTTTGGGAACCTCGGACGCCCCCAAAATCATGCTGGTTTTCGTGGGCACTTTTTTTCAACTCGTTCTGGTAATCGCCAACACCACGCGACTGCTGGAAAACTCCCTTCTTGAAGCGGCCCAGACCCTCGGAGCCAACCGCAGGCAAATGCTCGCCCGGGTAATTCTCCCCGGCATCCTGCCCAATCTTTACAATGACCTGCGCATCCTGCTCGGATGGGCCTGGACCTGGCTGGTCATCGCCGAACTGATTGGAGAAAAAACCGGCTTGACCGGATTCATTGACACGCAGGGAACCCGTTACAATTTTGACCGGGTCTTTCCCGTCATTATCATGATCGGACTGACCGGCTTCTTCACCGACCGGCTGCTTTACTGGATGCGCCATCTTTTTTTCCCGTGGACGGAAGAAGTCCGCCAAGCCCCGAAAGGACCGATTACCCGTTTTGTGCTGTCGTTCCGTGACCGAACAGCCTATCTGAAACAACCCGGTTCATGAGCACCTCACTCCAACTCCCTTCCTACCGGGATCAATCGGCATCAGTCTCTGCCCGTTTTGAAAAACTCCACCGCCGCCCGGTCAAACTGAAAGTCGAGGACTTGAGCAAAAAATTCAATACCCCCAAGGGGGAGATTGCAGCCCTGAACAAAATCAATTTTCAAATTCACCGGCGGGAATTCATCACCGTGATTGGTCCTTCCGGATGCGGTAAAACCACCCTGATCCGTATCCTTGCCGGACTCGACTTCCCCACCTCCGGAAATGTCCTGCTGGAAGGAAAGAAGATGGAGGGACCGGGTGCGGAACGGGGAATGGTCTTTCAGGACTACACCCTATTCCCCTGGCTTACGGTTAAAAAAAATGTGATGTTCGGGCTGGAAATTCAGGGCCTTGGTTCATTGAAAGCCGAAGCCGAAGCGATGGAATGGCTCGAAATCGTGGGACTGGCAAAATGTGCGGAAGCCTACCCTGGACAGCTTTCGGGAGGAATGAAACAGCGGGTGGCGATTGCCCGTTCCCTCGCCAATCGGCCGGAGATTCTGTTTCTCGATGAACCCTTTGGGGCCCTCGATGCCCAGACCCGGGCTTCGATGCAGGCCTACCTGCTTAAAATCTGGCAAAATGTGGATGTGACCATTTTTTTTGTCACCCATGATCTCGATGAAGCGGTTTACCTGTCCGACCGCATTCTGGTCCTGCGTGCCAACCCGGGGGAAATTGATGAACTGATTGAAGTTCCCGTCCCCCGTCCCCGGGATCCCGGACAGTTTCTGACCCCGGAATTTCTGGCCACCAAAAAACGGCTTGAGGAACTGATCCGGCCACCGGAACTCGCTCAAAACGATGGGATCCCGATGATTCGCTTGACTGAGGTGGGAGATGAAGTGGAATAAAAATATGAAAAACCAACCGAACAACTCTTACTCATGACTGACCCCAAAGACGTTCTGTATGAAGTCGAACTGACCGGCGCAGGTATGTGGTCCAAAGTGGTGGGCCGCGGAAAAACGCTCCGTATTGAGGATCTTCAGGGAGGAGCCAATGTCGGTATGCTAATCTACAACGCCGATGAAAAACAGGAGCGCTATAACATGCCGGACACACTCAAAGGGCAGCAAATTTTCTTTCTTCGTCATCCTTACTGCCTGCACTCCGACATGGGCCGGTTGCTTTGCTCAATCACTGCGGACAGTTGTGGATGGCATGACACCGTGTGCGGATTTCTGGACGCCACTCAAACGGAGGCGAAGTTTGGATCCCAGTCATTTCAGGATGCCGGCAACCATCATTACCAGAATGCCCGGGACTGTTTTCTGACTGAGCTCGGAAAGTGGGGACTGGGGGAACGGGACCTCGTACCCAACCTCAATTGGTTCAGCAAGGTGACCGCCGATAAGAATGGGGCTCTAGAGTACATCCCGGGAAATAGCCAGGCGGGAGACTTCATCGAATTAAGAATGGAAATGAATGCCCTGATTGTGCTCAACACCTGTGCCCATCCCCTGAATCCCGATCCAGAATACCGCACGCATTCAGTTAAACTGAGCGTCCACCGGTCCGCCCCACCCGGTCCGGATGATCCCTGCCTTCAGTCAAGTCCAGAAAATGAGCGGGCTTTTCAGAACACCGAAGACTATCACAAGTTGAGATTTTAACCATGACCGAGCTGACTGAAAGTAAACTGATTCCGGAAGACGCCACCCACACCTGTGTCATTCCTGCCGGTGAGCACTGGATGCGAAAAGTGGAAGAAGGACAGTCCCTGCGAATCCTTGACCTCGAGGGCAACCAGGCAGTGGACACTCTTTTTTACAATGCGAAGGACACCGCAGACCGATACAGTGCAAGCGACACCATTCAGGAACAGGGAAAACTTTACCTCACCACGGGATCCAAACTGATGTCCAACCGCCGGACCCACCTCCTCACCGTTACTGCGGATACCTGCGGCCGGCACGACACTCTCGGGGGAGCCTGTTCAAGGGAGAGCAATACAATGCGCTATTCCCTCGATAAGGAACACCTCCATGCCTGCCGGGACAGTTTTCTCCGCGGACTTCAGGACTGGAGCCCGGATCTGGAAAAGCGGGATATTACCTGCAACATTAATTTCTTCATGAATGTACCAGTCACTCCCGAAGGCAGGCTCACTTTCGAGGACGGAATATCCGCCCCCGGTCGTTATGTGGAATTGCGGGCCGAAACCAGTGTGCTCTGCCTGATTTCCAATTGCCCACAAATCAACAATCCCTGCAACGCGTATAACCCCACCCCCGTCCAGGTGTACATCTGGTAATTTGATGAACCCGATTGAACGGATCCTTGTGGCCAACCGGGGCGAAATCGCAGTGCGGATTATGAAGACGGCCCAAAAAATGGGTATACAAACGGTGGCGGTTTTTTCCGAGGCCGACCGTGGTGCCCCTCATGTCCGAATCGCAGACCGGGCCGAATGCATTGGCCCCGCCCCGGTCGACCAAAGCTATCTTCTCACGGACAAAGTTTTGGAAGCCGCCCGGATCCATGAAGCGGACGCGATTCATCCTGGCTACGGGCTACTCAGTGAGGACGCTGAGTTCGCGGAGACCTGCGAACGGAACGGACTCATTTTCATCGGACCTGCACCTGGACAGTTGCGTGAATTCGGATTGAAACACCGGGCCCGGGCCCTCGCCACCGACGCTGGGGTTCCACTGGCTCCCGGTTCCGGCTTGGTTAACGACGCAGTGGCGGCACTGCGGGAAGCGGAGTCGGTCGGCTATCCCGTGATGCTCAAGGGCACTGCCGGGGGAGGAGGAATTGGGATGGCTCTGTGCGCAAATTCAGATCAGCTCAAGGGTAATTTCGAACGGGTCCGCCGGCTGGCTGAATCGAATTTTGGAAATGCGGGAATTTTTCTGGAAAAATTTTTCCCTCAGGCCCGGCATCTCGAAGTCCAAATCTTCGGGGATGGTCAGGGACGGGCACTATCCCTTGGGGTACGCGACTGCTCGGCCCAGCGCCGCAATCAAAAAGTACTTGAGGAAACCCCGCCAATTGGGGTGAATCCGGGAACGCTGGAATCCCTTGAAGCATCCGCCCGGAATCTCGCTATGAGTGTTCGCTACCGATCGGCCGGCACGGTTGAATTTCTTTATGATGAGGAAAAAGATTCCTTCTTCTTCCTTGAAGTCAACACCCGCCTGCAGGTGGAACACGGAGTGACCGAACTTGTGCACGGAATCGACCTCGTCGAATGGATGATCCGGTTGGCACAGGGGGATGACGGGATGTTTGGGGACTCACCGAAACCTGTTCTGGGTCATGCGGTTCAGGCACGGGTCTATGCCGAAAATCCCGCCAGGAATTTCGAACCAAGCAGTGGATTGATCACCCGGACCAAGTTTCCAGACCATGTGCGTTGGGACGGATGGATCGAAGATGGAACCGAGGTCACTCCTTATTACGATCCCCTGCTCGCCAAGATTCTTGCCCATGGAAAAGACCGGGACGAAGCGATACGAAAGCTCGGGGAGGCTCTATCACAAACGGAAATTCACGGAATCGAGACCAACCTTGAATACCTGAGGGAATGGGTAGGCGAGTACTGGTCAAAGAGCGAACCGGTTCACACCCGCAGTCTGGAAAAATTTTCCTTCACTCCCCGCACCATAGAAGTTCTCCGGCCGGGAACCCAGACCACGGTTCAGGATTATCCAGGGAGGCTCCAATACTGGGATGTGGGCATCCCCCCTTCCGGACCGATGGACAGCCTGTCTTTCCGACTGGGTAACCGGATTGTCGGAAATCATGACCGGGCGGCCGGGCTAGAAATCACTGCACTCGGTCCAAGACTGCGTTTCAACCAATCCTGTGTCATTGCGGTATGCGGGGCATCGGGTGAGATTCTCCTCAATGACAAACCAGTTGATTTTTGGCAGGCACATAAGGTGTCCGCAGGGGATCTGCTTGACCTGGGACAGGTCCGTCCGCATGGAATGAGATACTACCTGTCCGTGTCCGGCGGACTGGAAATTCCCGATTATCTTGGGAGCCAGTCCACATTCACATTGGGCAAATTTGGCGGACATTGTGGACGGGCATTGCAAACCGGTGACATTCTCAGGCTTGGGAAATGCGAAACTTCAGCGTCACCCGAAGGGGTAATGCCCGATAAAATTCCGAATATTTCTGACCGCTGGACCCTCCACACCCTTTACGGTCCACATGCCGCACCGGATTTCCTGACCGTGGACTACATGAAAACTTTCTACGAAACGGAATGGGAAGTACACTATAACTCGGACCGGACCGGTGTGCGCTTACTCGGGCCCCAACCGCAATGGGCCCGGTCTGACGGGGGAGAAGCCGGGCTTCATCCCTCCAATCTGCACGATAACCCCTATGCGGTGGGGGCCGTCGACTTCACTGGGGATATGCCGGTGATCCTCGGCCCGGACGGACCGAGTCTCGGAGGGTTTGCCTGTCCGGCCACCGTGATCACTTCCGACCTTTGGAAACTCGGCCAGCTCCGCCCCGGAGACCGCGTCCGGTTCCGCCTGGTTTCCCACCCGGAATCAGTCGGTTTGCTCACCCGGCAGGAAGATCTGCTTTCCCGCAACCCCGATCCCGAAAAACGCGTCTCGATTCCCGACCGAACACCCGGGGATATGGAAAGTGTTCTAGATTCAGGACGAAGCGGAGAGGATGGATGGATCATCCGCCAGTCAGGTGACCGAAACCTTCTGATTGAATTCGGGGAGCCAGCACTCGACTTGCGGGTAAGGTTTAAGGTACATCTCTTTTATCAACTTCTTGTCGAAAGCAAAATTCAGGGAATTTTCGACCTCACCCCGGGAATTCGTTCCCTGCAGGTTCACTTCGATCCACGGACATGCACCCGCAATCAGGTGATCGAGTGGATCCTTTTCAACATCAGTGTGCTTGGTGAGGAAAAAGAAACCGCAGTCCCGTCAAGAATTCTTTGGCTGCCTCTTTCCTGGGATGATCCCTCCATCCGCAAGGCGGTGGAAAAATATCAGAAATCAGTCCGTCCCGACGCCCCCTGGTGTCCGGACAACATTGAATTTATCCGAAGAATTAATGGATTATCCGATATTGAGGAAGTTCGTCGCATTGCTTATGAGGCAAGTTATGTCGTACTCGGACTGGGTGATGTCTACCTGGGGGCACCGGTGGCAACTCCCCTGGATCCCCGGCACCGGCTCGTCACCACCAAGTATAATCCCGCCCGGACATGGACTCCGGAAAATGCAGTGGGGATTGGTGGGGCCTACCTCTGCGTCTACGGAATGGAGGGTCCGGGGGGATATCAGTTGATGGGCCGGACGATCCAGATGTGGAACCGTTATAATCGGGGGGGGACCTTTCCCGGGGGAAAACCCTGGCTTCTTCGTTTCTTTGATCAAATCCGGTTTTACCCGGTCTCGGCTGAGGAACTGGAGGAAATTCGATACGATTTCCCTCTCGGAAGATATTCGCTCCAAATCGAGGAATCGAGTTTTGATCTTCAGCAATACGAGAGATTTTTATTGGATAACCAAGACGAAATCTCCCGTTTTAAATCCGTTCAGCAGGCGGCTTTTGAAGAGGAACGATCGAGATGGCAGGAGGAGGAAGGCGAATTTCCCGATGCCCCTCCGGAAGCAAAAATGCAGTCCGGCCCGTCCATGCCCATGGGAACCCAAGGGGTGGAAAGTCAGGTGACTGGAAATCTCTGGAAATGGCTGGTCCAATCCGGCGAAGAGGTGGAGGCGGGCCAAAATCTGGCGGTGATTGAATCGATGAAAATGGAAATCTTTGTCGAATCCCCCGCCACGGGATTGGTTCACTCCATTCTGAAGACCGAGGGGGAACTGGTCAAAACCGGGGAGTATCTCCTTCTTCTCGAAACCCAAAAGGAGAAAGATTTCTGATGCCTGCCATCACCCTGAGCGAACTGAGGAATCAGTACCGGAAAAACACCCTGTCCCCGACCGCCCTGATCGAAACCCTCTGGCCCAAACTGGAGAGCGGGGATCCCGCGATCTGGATCCATCGAATAGCGAAGGAATCTCTCCTTCAACGGGCGGCTGAGCTGGAAACTCTTTCCGTACTGGAACAGCCGCTTTACGGAATTCCCTTTGCGGTTAAGGACAACATGGATGTCGCCGGCTGCCCGACTTCGGCAGGATGTCCCGATTTTACCTACGACGCGAAAACACACGCCTATGGGGTCGAGCTCCTGCTTGCTGCCGGGGCCATCCTGATCGGGAAGACAAACATGGACCAGTTCGCCACCGGTCTGGTCGGAACCCGGAGTCCTTATGGCATACCCGGCAATGCATTTGATCCCCGGTTCATTCCCGGGGGATCAAGTTCCGGTTCCGCCGTCGCCTTGGCAAAGGGCCTGGTTTCGTTCTCACTGGGCACCGATACCGCGGGGTCAGGCCGGGTCCCCGCCTCTTTTAATAATCTGCTTGGATACAAGCCGACCCGGGGAAAACTGAGCAATCGCGGAATCGTTCCCGCCTGCCAAAGTTTGGACTGCGTATCCATCTTCGGCTTGCAGGCTCGGGATATTGCCGATGTGCTGTCGGTTCTGGAGGAGTGGGATCCGCTCGATCCCTATTCGAGACAAGAACCGGTCCGGGCTTCATCCCGACTTTCCGGTTCCCCAAGGGTGGCCCTTTTACAACCAGATCAGCTTGATTTCTTTGGTGATTCCATCGCCGGACAAGCCTATGAAGAAAGTGTCCAGGTACTCGCCAATTCCGGTCTTGATTTAAGTTCCGTCGACCTGAGTCCATTTCTCAAAGCGGCTGATCTGCTCTATGCCGGCCCCTGGGTGGCGGAGAGATATCTCGCCACCAGTCCGCTGATCACAGAGTCGCCCCAGTCCTTCCTTCCCGAGACTCGGAGCATAATCCGTGGTGGAAGCAAAGCCTCCGCCCGGGATGCGTTTCGGGCCCAGTACAAACTCGCGGAACTCCGGCGGGAGGCAGACCAAATTTGGGAGAGTTTTGATTTTCTGGCCCTGCCCACAACCGGTTCCATTTTTACCCAGGATGCGATCTCCAAGGATCCGATCGCATTAAACTCCCAACTGGGCCGCTACACTAATTTTATGAATCTGCTCGACCTCTGTGGATGTGCGGTGCCCACCGCATTCCGCGAAGACGGACTGCCGGCCGGACTGACTCTTTTTGCCCCCGCCTTCCACGACCGGGAAGTCCTTCGATGGGCCGGGGAAATTCACCGTACCGCGGGAACGGGAGCGGGCTTGGAACGGGAATTAAAACCTGAATCTCCTGACCAATCGGGCGATGAGGAAAGTATCGATCTTTTTGTCTGCGGTTCTCATATGTCTGGATTTCCCCTTAACGGACAACTCACCGAACTGGGAGCGACATTTCTTTGTGAAGTGGAAACCGCACCGCACTATCGGATGTTTATTCTGCCGCCTACTGACTCGCTTCCAGTGCGTCCGGGACTGGTTCGTTGCCCGGAGGAAACACGGTCCCTCCCCGGAGAACTCTGGAGAATGCCGTTGAAAAACTTTGGGGCGTTCATGCTGAAGATTCGTTATCCGCTCGGTATTTCCCAGATCCGGTTAAAAAATGGGAATACGGAATATGGTTTCAGTTGCGACCCCGACGGCGTCGAAAATTCTGCGGAAATTACGCACCTTGGGGGCTGGCGCTCCTTCCTCGGGGACAACCCGACCAATGACAACACGGTAATCCCCAGCGGGGAAATATCCCTCGAATAACCCGATCCCATTTGCATGGGAATCCAGGGCATGGAAAAGAAGCGAGTGATAAAGCAGGGACAGCACACTACGGAATGCGCTCTTTCCATGAAAGCGATCTGTAAACCAAAAATGAAAATTGGTAAGTCAGTAGTTCACTCAGACCACGGGAAAAGTGACCATGTAAATCATGAAAAGGATAAGCAGATTTCCAAAGATTTGTTTGTAATCACCAATGATTGCATGCGTGATCACCGCACCAATCATGGTGGCCATAAGCAGGCAACCGGAATAAAGCAAAAAGGAAAAAGACGCATCGGTCAGGACTAAAGGCAGGATGATCCCGATTCCGCAGGTGACCTCAATAAAGGAAATCGAACGAACTATTCGGGGGTCAAAGTACTTTACCCATAACATTCTTTGGGCAAGTACCTCCATGGGTTGGAAAAAACGAATGGCACCCCCAATCGCAAAGACCAGAAACAGTAATATTTGAATTGTTATTCCGAGGTAAGCCACAATATCAGAGTGATGGATTAGCCAGTTGATTACTCATGTAGACAATGGCGAGGCAGGTGCACAGGAGTGCGAAGGACGGAAACATTCGGGGTGCTTCACTTTTAAAGCGGAAATGAGTCACCAAGGCGGCACCCATCAGAAAAGCAATACCGGATGCACCTATTTGTACAACTACTGGATTATCATTGAATAACATGACTGCGAATGAAAGTTTGAATATCCCGACTAAATCTCTCAGCCAGTCGGGCAGTTGGAAGTGTTTAAATTCATCTTGAATGTTACTGTAACGTATACCCCACACAAAAAGGATGGAAGCGAACACAACTGCGGAAAGAATGGGTAAAGATAGTGAGATGAATGGGTGCATACATGAAAGCTTAGTAAATGAGGATTTTTGTAAATCGCAAAAAGGTTGAGTAAAATAATCGCCTCAAATAAATGGGCGCGGTCAACCATTTGCCTTGAAAATCAGGAAATAATTCCTGATTTTGAAGTATCAAACAAAACTGCATGTGCTTTTGCATCTCCCCCCAAAGAAAAGTAAATTTCTAAATTGTTTCGTATTCTTAGCAATATTCGACTATGGATTGATCAAGAAATTTTACACCAGACTTTTAAAGAATCACGCCTCAATTATTTATACTGCCACCTATGAATACCTACCAAGAATACATCGAAGAGATCGAAGAAAGAAAAACTCAGGGCTTAAGTCCTAAGCCAATAGACGGGAGTGAATTGATTGCGGAAATAATCTCCCAAATTAAGGACGCCGGCAACGAACACAGGAAAGAATCGCTCGACTTTTTTATCTATAACACACTGCCGGGAACCACCAGTGCGGCGGAAGAGAAGGCCACTTTTCTAAAGGAGATTATTTTGGGCGAATCCATGGTGGAGGAAATTACCCCGACTTTTGCCTTTGAATTATTATCCCATATGAAGGGCGGGCCATCAGTGAGAGTTCTGCTTGATTTGGCTTTGAGTGATGATGAACCCATTGCCGGACAAGCCGCGGAGGTGTTAAAGTCCCAGGTCTTTCTCTACGAAGCGGACACCGACCGTCTCGAGGAGGCGTACAAGTCGGGTAACCCCATAGCCAAAGATATTTTGGCGAGTTATGCCCAGGCTGAATTCTTCACCAATCTTCCCGAGGTGGAAGAGGAAATTGAGGTGGTGACCTACATTGCCGGAGAGGGAGATATTTCAACGGATTTACTTTCCCCGGGAAAACAGGCCCATTCCCGTTCCGATCGGGAACTGCATGGCAAGTGTCTGATCTCCGAAGAGGCACAGCAAGAAATTACAGCGCTCAAAGAAAAACATCCCGATAAACGAGTCATGCTGATCGCGGAGAAGGGAACCATGGGGGTGGGATCTTCCCGGATGTCCGGAGTGAACAATGTGGCGTTGTGGACCGGAAAGCAGGCAAGTAAGTATGTGCCCTTTGTGAACTTTGCACCAGTGGTTGCCGGAACCAATGGAATTTCCCCCATCTTTCTAACCACGGTGAGTGTGACCGGGGGAATTGGAATCGATTTAAATAATTGGATCAAAAAACTGGATGCGGATGGAAATACCGTGCTTGATGGAAACGGGGATCCGGTTCTGGAACAGACCTACTCGGTGGAAACCGGAAAGGTGCTAACGATTAATACCAAAGAAAAGAAGTTGTATGAGGGAGATCAAGAACTCACTGATATTTCAGCTGCCCTCACCCCCCCAGAAAGTCGAATTCATAAAGGCGGGTGGATCCTATGCGATTGTGTTTGGGAAAAAATTGCAGAGCATGGCCGCCTCCATTCTGGGACAGGAATTGAAACCCGTATTTGCACCCGCCCGGGAAATCTCCCATGACGGACAGGGTCTCACCGCGGTGGAAAAGATCTTTAATAAAAACATGGTCGGGGTGAAGGAGGGATCCGTTTTACATGCCGGTTCCGATGTGCGGGTAAAAGTGAACATTGTCGGTTCCCAGGACACCACTGGACTTATGACCTCGCAGGAACTGGAAGCGATGGCCGCCACCATCATATCCCCCACTGTGGATGGTGCGTACCAATCGGGTTGTCACACCGCATCGGTGTGGGACAAGAAAGCCCAGAGAAATATCCCCAAGCTGATGAATTTCATGCATGACTTCGGACTGATTACCGCACGGGATCCCAAGGGGGAATATCATGCGATGACGGATGTGATCCACAAGGTACTCAACGATCTCACCGTCGACGACTGGTCGATCATCATTGGTGGAGATTCCCATACCCGAATGTCCAAAGGCGTGGCGTTTGGTGCCGATTCCGGAACCGTTGCCCTCGCCCTGGCAACCGGAGAGGCCACCATGCCTATTCCTGAATCAGTCAAAGTTACTTTTAAAGGTGACCTAAAAGACCATGTGGATTTTCGTGATGTGGTGCATGCCACCCAGGCACAGATGCTAAAAGAGTTTGGAGACAATGTATTCCAGGGAAGAATTATCGAAGTGCATATCGGTACCCTACCCTCTGATCAGGCATTCACCTTTACGGACTGGACTGCAGAAATGAAAGCCAAAGCGTCCATCTGTATTTCCCAGGATGATACCCTGATTGAATCCCTTGAGATTGCGAAGAGCAGAATTCAGGTGATGATTGATAAGGGAATGGATAATGAAGGACAGGTCCTGCAGGGACTGATCGATATTGCAAATAAGCGCATCGGACTGAGATTCAATCCGGCGAGAAACCAGCTCTAGCCCCGGATGAAAATGCAAAATACTTTGAAGAATTTGTGGTCGATCTGGATAAAATTAACGAGCCTATGATCGCGGATCCGGATGTGAATAATGAGGATGTATCCAAGCGATATACTCATGACACCATCCGGACTGTTTCGTACTACAAGGGAGAGAAGAAAGTGGATCTGGGATTTGTGGGCTCGTGCATGGTGCACAAAGGGGATCTTAAAATTGTTTCTCAAATGCTCAAAAACCTGGAGGAGGAAAAAGGCAAAGTTGAATTCCAGGCTCCACTGGTTGTGGCCGCTCCCACTTACAACATCATTGACGAACTGAAGGAGGAGGGAGACTGGAATATGTTACAAAAATATTCCGGCTTCGTTTTTAATGACGATGCCCCAAAGAACACTGCCCGGGATGAATATGAAAATATGATGTACCTCGAACGCCCGGGGTGTAATCTTTGTATGGGCAATCAGGAAAAAGCAGCCCGTGGAGACACCGTGATGGCTACTTCAACCCGACTGTTTCAGGGACGGGTGGTGGAAGATTCCGAGCGCAAGAAAGGAGAGTCCTTACTCGCCTCCACTCCGGTGGTGGTTCTATCTGCAATTCTCGGTAGAATTCCCACCATGGAAGAATATGAAACGGCGGTGCAGGGAATTAACCTCACCAAGTTTTCTCCGCCCCTTAAGGCGATGTATAACTAGGTTTATCTACACTTGAAATTCGCCCATAACTGGGAAAGTTTAAGCGGAAGTAGGTTCGAACTATTTGACCGCAGCTAATTGCTTGCGTAATCGAGTGGCAGCTTTGCCATCTAATACTTGCCAACAGGCCAGCCCGTTTCCAACCAGTTCAAATTCATTGAATTCCCAGACTACTTTTTTATCACGGGTAATTTCAAAAATTTGCGGATTATCTGGACCGGCATGGCAGTTGCCCACAATAAAATTTCCATTCTTTCTTTCCTGCAGGCAGGTCATCCAGTGAAGACTGATATCGGTTCCGGGAACCTTATCCTTAATTTCCCAGACCACTTTCTTTTCCGGAGTCACTTCAACCACGCTATGGCCGCTTCCGGATGCAATCAGGGTGTTTCCATTCTTCAGGCGCATCGCCCCATACACCCGGGTATTGATTAAATAGTCCCAGACCACTTTTCCGTTTTTATCATACTCTGTAACCACACCCGGTTGCTCGGAACAGACAAGCAATGTGCCCTGAGGAGTGGCCCGGGCCCAGCGGGAATTCTGTGTCCCCCCGGGCTTAAGATCAAAGGTGTGTTTCAGTTTGCCGGAAGAATCCACATTAATCACCCGCCCCACTCCGCTCTCCACAATCTGGGTTTGCCCGTTAGCCAGGCGCGAAAACGCATGGATGTTAACCCCTTTGCCTTCATTCCCATTGGCGGTGGCACAGTCATAATCCATCACGATTTTCTTACTCAGGGTGATCTCCTTCACATCCTGCCAGGTCTCGTGAAATAGAATATTTCCATTGGGGAGCATATGAACATCGTGATGTCCGGCATGCCCTTTTTCCTTACCGGCCGTTTTGTGTGACCAGATCACATCGCCATTGGCCTCCGTGATCGCGAGAATATTCTTTCCATAGGATGCACTGACCAGGACAAGACGGTCGGCATGTAAAAAAGTTGCTGTTAAAAGAAAGACAAAAAGACCAATAATTCGAGTATGCATAGAAATGAGGGAACGGGGATTAATTTGAAATATCAAATATGTTCCATATTTCAAAAATATGTCAACTGAGTACTCGTTACAGAAATGGAAAATTCAGATCAGTCCAGCTTGCTCGAGCTCCTTGAACTTTTTCAATTTCTCACGAATCTTAGCCCGGTAGCGCTGGTCGCGAATCCGTGCTTTTTCCCTCTTTTGTTCGGGACTGACCCGCGGGCGACCACGCCGTAAACGAACCACATTTTCAGGAATAGTGAAGACTCCCCTTTGGCGAAAAGAAGCGGGCGTATCAATCAAAAGCGAAGACCGTGCATTATCTGAAAACCACGGAAATTCCAGGCAAACACTTTTATTCTGAACCCATGGTGGGCGCTCAACCCCGGCCTGATCCGCAATCCATTCCGCGTAAGCGCATAGATAAGCATCCGCAACTTCCCCCTCCTTGAACTTGTTCTTCAATTTTCTGGGGACTTCATCGATTGCTCTTTTTAAAGCCGGGCGATTACTGACATCACCACGGGTAACTTCATGAATCCATTCCCGAAGAAGAAGGCCAAATTCTTCCAAGGAGGAAGATTGCTTTGCCACTTCCCTTACTGTTTTTGGCCGTTGAGCAAATCCCTTCATAAATTCCCCTCCTCGATTAACTTTTCTAAAAAAGAGCGGTCGGACGTGGATGGCACATCATCGGGATAATACTTATCAATCCAGTCCTGAATCTCTTCGAATTTTTTTATACCTAACTTACTGATCAAAAAACGAAGATCCTCTTCATCCCCCTTGTAACCTGGAAGAGCACGGCGGCAGGCCAAGGCTTTCATTGCCAGAAGGTATCCTGCAGTGGGCACGGTAATTTGTAGACCAGGTAGATCCAGAGGTAACTCACGAATTGATTCACGCGTACCGAGAAATTGTTTCACTTCATCATTAATCCAGTCTTCAGGTAATTCATACTCCAAGGCGACTTTACGAATGAGAGGTTGTATTTTGGAACGAGGATAAAATATCGCATCCACATCACGGGTCACTCGCTTCCGGTCGTAAGCAAGCATCATGGCACACCCTCCATAGACGCAGAGATTCAGTTGAACAGAATTTTCTTCTGCCAATTCCCCTAATCGCGTAAGGGCAACAATTAGCTCATCCTTACCAAATTTTTTCAATTAATAGAACATAGCACGACGCTTTATTAATTTCAATGTTCTTATTTTGATATCAACGACCAAGCCGATTATGAAATAATTTATCGCCCGTCGGTAAAAACGGGTTGCGTCCAGGCATAGTATTCGCGAAGTGAACCGTCTTCTTTTTTCACCCGGTGGGTGATCATGCAGCGGAGGTACTCCTTTTCGGCTTCGCATGAAGCCTGGTTTCCGGAAACGGTTTCCAACACCTCTCCACCCGGACCAATAAATTCAATAAAGATACCGGGCTCGCCTTTCTTGACTGACCGGCCAAAAAGGAATGGAGAGGTAAGTTCCCGTGCGGTTTCCTCTTGATCGACCTCCACTTCGATCCGGCTATTTTCCACGATCACTTTTTTCAGAATCACACCGGAGGAGGAGTAGAAATCGCCCCGGTTCATCGCCAGGGTAATCGCATCTGAACTCAGTTCATCCGATTGAACCATAACCCAGCCCCGACCGGGATTGTCGTATTTCTCATCCCATCTGGCAAACTTATGACTGTCATCAGAAGCGACTCCGTAAATAGTCATTCCTTTATCGAGCAGTGCGTTCCAAAGAGATGAAGTGGGAGGACGGTGGGCATCGCCAAAGTTCTTGGTCATGGGATGGGCATTATAGAGTTCGAAAAGATAAAGATCTTTGACCGGATACAATTCTGCGGGGCGGATTATGGGAGCGTTCGGGTGATTCAAAATGGTGATCCCACCCGCTTTCCTGGTTTCATCCACTTGCCACTGGACGATTTTGGAACGGTTTTTATCCTTAAATTCCCAGGGAACCAAGCGGGACACATTCATGGCCGTACTATGCACCGGTCCGGTCACTTCCTCTCCGGGAATCAATAAAAAATCATCCCGAATTTCTCCGGCCAGTTTTACGGTGGTAGGATCGATGAACTTATTGTGTTCACTAAGAATAAGAAAATTATACCCGTGATCATGGTACCACTGGGCCACCACTTCAGGAGTGGAATCCGCATGCCCGCAGAGCTTGGTGTGGACATGAGTGTTTCCCTTGTGCCAGGTCTTTCCCCAAGAACTGATGGTTAAAAAAACAAAGAGGAAAAAGTTTGAAAAGAATCTCATCATATTCACCCTACTTCTACGCAGGATGAGATGCAATCAATAGATAACCTTAAGCCCGGTTAAAAATTGGTGGGGAATCAGGATGCATCCCGCACCATTATCGACCGTCCGTAAAGACGGGCTGCGTCCAGGCATAGTATTCACGGAGAGAACCATCTGTGCGGGCAACGCGGTGAGTCACCTTGGCCCGCAAATAAGTTCCCCGGGCCTCGCAGGAAGCGGAAATTCCATTCACAGTCTTCTGCACTTCCCCACCCGGACCAATAAATTCAATAAAAGTACCCGGTTCACCCTTGCTGACCGCACGGCCGAAGAGGAATTCGGAAGCAAGTTCGCACGCCGTTTCTTTTTCATTAACCGAGACTTCGATATGATTGGCTCCACGCACCAACTCATCCAGCATAACTCCCGAAGAAGAATAAAAGTCACCCTTAAGCATGGCTGCAGTGAGTGAATCAGAGCTCAACTTTTTCGATCGCACCATGACCCACCCCCGTCCCGGATTATTTTCTTTCTCTCCCCATTTTGCCAATTTATGAGCGTCATCGGCGGATACGCCGTAAATAGTCATACCCTTTTCAAGAAGTGCGTCCCACAATTGTTCGGTGGATGGATTGTGCGCGGTTTGAAAATTCTTCACTCCGGGATGGGCGTTGAAGAGTTCGAACATATAGAGGTTTTTAACCGGAAGAATCTCATGGGATTGGATATACCTTTTCCACAGCGGGTGATTCAAAATCGTGGTACCCCCCGCTTTTCGTGTCTCATCCACATGGTTCTGAATTATCTTCGAACGGTTCTTATCCTTAAATTCCCAGGGTACGAGGCGGGACACATTCATCGCCGTGCTGTGAACCGGTCCGGTTACTTCCTCTCCGGGAACGAGTAAAAAATCACCCCTTACTTCTCCTTTTAATTGTATGGTGGATGGATCAATAAATTTGTTGTGCTCGCTGAGAATAAGAAAATTATATCCACGATCATGATACCACTGGGCGACCTGATTGGGGGTTGTATCCGCATGACCGCAAAGTGTGGTGTGTACATGAGTGTTTCCTTTGTACCACATCTGGGAGTGTACAAGAGTAGGAAGCAGGGCAATAAGGAGAGTGAGGAGTTTCACAACCCCACCATCTTCTGCCGCAACCGGACAGTCAATGGATAATGTATGGAAACCGAAAAACTGACCACAGGAGTTGCTCCTTTTATGACATGCTTATGACACCCGGTTCCTTTGACCCAGGGTAGTCGTTTTTCTTTTATTGGTGAATGAACAAACTAGAGAGCAATAAATTACTCGCCGCCCTCGCCCGGCTTGAACTGCAATGTGTCCTTGGAACGGAGGATGGAAAATTTCATGTGTATTACGATCCATTTGAAAAGGATTATCTTTTTGTCGGACGATGGGTTGATATTTGGTACGAAGAGGACCATCCGCTACCGCCCCCTGAATCCAGGCAGGTATGCAACCGGGGAAAAAACCTCGATGAAATTTCAGTTGGATTCAAGGAATTATACAGCGAACAAATATGGTCAGTTTGCCGATATGAATACCTGACTCATTCATTACACTTCACCAATCTCCTTTTTGAAGAGTGGAAAAAACAGGGACTTGAATCACTTGATCTTAATAAATTTAACCGGCGTGCCTTTTTGGGTGAAGCTCTGCAAAAAAGATACGAAGCTTTCTTAGCAGAGAGCTAGATCACAAATAAAGAATCTGAAAACCTAATAAAAACTCTACGAATTCCTTTTCGGGTGTCGAAAAAAATTGAAGAGGAAGAAAACTCCCAGCAACACCACCGTGCCCGATGGCCAGGCGTACCAACCAAAGCCCAAGGAAAGTCCGACCATAAAACAAAGTACCCATATAAGAAGGAGGCTCACCATTAAAAGCACGGGTTTGAGCACGGGAGGATCTTTCCTTTCATGTAGACCAAATTTTCCGTAATCGGAACCGCCAAAACCTCCGGGATGATACATAATTTTAACCTATGCCCACACACCCAAATAAGCAAATGGCCGGATTAATTTTGGGGAAATTCTGTGCTGATACCAGACTGTAGATAAGATGCATTCAACTTGCTAAAAAGAAGAGAATCCGCAGATTGAATTTCGTGAAATTCGTAATTATTTCAATCCTCCCACTCTTACACTCCGTTTCCATCCTACAGGCTGGCGATCTTAATTTGGCCAAGCCGGATAGGCATCCCTATGTCGCCCCGGGGGGAGGACGGGACAACCACGAGCATACCGATGAAAAAGTGAACGAAGCCCGGGTTTATGATTTTTATCAAAGGCAGGCGGATTATTATATGGCCAATCCTGAAAAGATTCCTGAAATCCTCCCGGCCTTCCCCGGGCTGGATGCTGGTCTTCATGGGCACTGGGGAAAATATAATCAAAACAATCATAATGACGGCCGGTGGAATGAAGGGGAAACCGGAGAGCATTTTGCCCATGTCGTTAAAGCCAAGGGAATCAATGTGGAAAAAGGAATCTGTGTAAAACTGGGAACCGGGCATACCTTGTCCACTTGTTTTGATCCGCAGTCCCTTTCTTACCGGGCAGTTTGGCAGGATGGATGGGTAAACTTTCAACCCTTCCGCTGGGGCTCATCTCGCGGAGCCAATATTGATGGAAAGACCTGGTTTTCTATTCCCAAAGCTGAAATGCCCAAAGGGGGAGAATATCTGGGACTACGCCGGTTTGGGAAACGGGTGGTTTTTGAATACCGAATTGGAGACACAAAAATCCAGGACGAACCGTGGGCAGGGAAGAATTCTTTCTATCGAAAAATTGATATCCTAAGCCCGGTTGAAAAATTATCGCTTCCCTGCATGGTAATCGATGATTCCATTAAGGTGGTAGTGGTCGAGTCCCAAGGAATTGAAAAAACGGAATGGAAACAGGAAGAGATCGTTCTCACTCAAGCGAATCTGGGAGCCTCGATAATCATTCGGATATCCAGGGAAAAAGAACCGGCAGAAGAAAGTTCCGTTTTGGCTCATTTAAAAGCGGACAGAAAAATCGAAAAACGATGGAATGATATCCTTAAAGTACCGGGGAAACGGGGAAATTCAAACGGGTCCAATTATGTGGTTGATACCCTGACTGTTCCTTATGAAAACCCTTACAATACGGTCATGCAATTAACCAGTATGGCCTTCTTACCCAATGGGAATGCGTTGGTCGCCACCCTCCCCGGGGATATTTGGTTAGTCAAAGGAATTTCAGATGACCTTAAAAGTATTACCTGGCAACGGTATGCCACCGGATTCAATCAGCCCATTGGTATCCATGTGGACGAGGATGGCATCTTCGTGCTCGATCGCTGCCAAATTTCCATTCTCCATGATACCAATCGAGATGGGGAAGTGGACCACTACGAAAAATACGCCAACGATTTTGGCGGGTTTGACCGCAGCCATACTCATACATTCGGACTACACCGGACAAAGGATAAATCATTTCACTTCATCCAGTGGACAAGTGTGTTCCGTACGGGGCCTGACCGGGTGACCCAAAAAGTGGCCACCGGAGTAAGGAACTGTATGGCAGTGGGCGGATCGGATGATTACTTTTGGGCGGGACCGCAGGAGGGGACCTGGACGCCGACCTCGGCCATTATCGAGGTAAATCAGGGCGAAGAATACGGGCTGGGTGGAAAAGGAATCTCCCCTCCCCTGTGCTATGTTCCCCGAGGAATTGATAATTCCACCGGTGGAATGAAGGAGATCACCAGTAAAAAATGGGGACCCTTTCAAGGTTCCCATGTCGGGCTAAGCTACGGGTCGGGTACTCATTACCTGATTCTCAGGGACGCCACTGGATCCCGCCCACAGGGAGCCGTTGTCCCGTTACGGGGTAATTTTCTGGCCGGTGTGATGCGGGGCGATTTTCATCCCAAGGACGGTCAGCTCTATGTGGCCGGACTGGACGGTTGGGGAGATTATTCCATCAAGGACGGTTGCTTCCACCGGGTGCGATACACCGGGGGAAAAGTTCGGAAACCCAAGGGATTTAAAGTCCATGCAAACGGAATACGAATCGATTTCACGACTCAGCTCGATCCCCGTTCAACATCGATGATAAAAAATTACTTTGCTCATGCCTGGAATTATGAATATGCGAAGCGCTACGGATCACCTGAATTTTCCGCAAAGGTTCCGGAAAGTTTGGGACATGACCGGATAACGGTTCGATCCGTAAAATTACTGGAGGGTGGAAAATCTATTTTTGTGGAAATGCCTGATCTCGAACCCATCATGCAGCTCCACATTCGCATGCATTTACAAGATGCCGATGGAACCGAATTCAAAACCGATCTGTTCTGTTCACCGATGTTTCCGGACACCGACTACTCCGCCAAGGGATTAGCCAAGCCAAGAAGGAATAAGCTGACTTTCGTATCTTTACGGGTGGCTGATCAGCAATCGAAAAAAAGACCGGACTACACCGGGGAAACCATTGAGGGTGAACGCGAGATTCGGATCGATACCATAAGCGGTCTGAAATATTCCAGTACTTTGATTGAAGCGAAACCCAATGAAGCCCTGGTACTCAAATTAAAAAATATTGATGCGATGCCTCATAACCTCGTGATTATCCAACCGGGCTCGACCCAAAAAGTGGGAGAGGCCTCTTTTAAAATGATCAGTGATCCTAAAGCCGGGGAGAAAAACTATGCCCCGGATCTGAATGAAGTGTTATATATCATCCCGGTCATTGAACCGGGTAAATCCCATGCCCTTCATTTCCGGGCTCCGAAGAAACCGGGGGACTATCCTTACATCTGTACCTTTCCCGGTCACTGGATGGCGATGCAGGGAATTCTGCGGGTGAAATAGAAAGAATTAAACAATCTTTCAATCCCGACCCCGCCGATGAACTAATTGATTTTCACCACTACCCGGTCATACCCAACCTGACGGGTATAGGATTCCTCTTTTTCAATTCGCGGTTCAAAAGAAATTAATTCAATACTTTTCACCTGTTCACACAAAGCCCGGAGCAGGCTACGGATAATTAATCGGGCCTGAGGGGCTCCGAGACAGTTATGGATACCAAAGCCGAACCCGATGTGCGGGTTTGGCATACGATCCAGGACCACTTTATTTGGTTCTTTAAACACAGACTCATCCCGATTTGCCGATGGCCAGCACAACCCCACCCGCCCACCAGCCGGTATATCATGGCCCGATACTTGGGCCGCATGCGGGCAGGTTCGGGTAATCGCAGTGAGCGGACTAACATAGCGAACAAATTCCTCACAGGCGGTCAAAATGTGGCGCTCGTCTTCTCCAAGAAAAATAAGGGCTTCCGGGTGTTCCGCGAAGTAGACAATGATACTACTGACCACATTAATTACGGTGTCTTTGCCACCGGCAAAGGTGACATTGGCGATTCCCTGTTTTTCATCAAAGGTCAACTTTTCCCCATTGAGCACCGCTTGGTTCAGCATGCTAAAAAAATCATCTCCCGGTTGTTGTTCGGCCCGGGCAAATTGTTCCGCGGTGTAATCCTCAAGCCCGCTACCTTCCGTCAGTGCATGCATCCCCCACTCCATCCACTTGTCTGCTTCTGAATCAGGAACCTTTAATAACCTGGCTAATGCACGACATTGCAGGGGCAGAGCAAATTGATTGACGGCATCCACTTCTCCCACCCCGATCATATCTTCGACCATGGAAGTGATCAGCTTTCCCATATCCTCGATATATTCCCGCTGCATGGGACGTTTAAAGAACGGCTCCACTAATGCGCGAAAATCAGTATGTTCAGGTGGGTCCATCTCGATCGGAATTTGGCGCATCGAACGCAGTTCTGCTTCTGAATGAGGTACTACCTGAAAAGGATGGTCACTGCTAAAATCCTCCCAGTTCCTGGCAGTTTTTCGCAGTTCTTTTAAGCGAAGGACAAAAGGAATTTTTTCACCATTGAATTCAGTAACCTGAATAGCGGAATTCTCTCGGGCATTACCAAAGGAGTCTTGGTGATCAGGCATAATTAATAATAAAGAGATGAAAAATTTGATTACTATGCACAATGAAATCTTTTGAAACACAGTTCATTTACTGATTTTAACACCATGTCCCTTTCAAGAACCGGAATGGGGAGGATAACAATTTTCCTGAACATATATTCAAGGAGACCACGGGGTCATTAGCCTGTCAAGAATGGTTGTTTTTAATTACCCCTATTGTACGGGGCATAACCCATGCTGATCACAATACTGAATTTAGAAAAAGCGAAGAAGTCATTTCTTACAAAATTCATCGAACATTAATTAAGACGGGCACCCAGACCCCCGCCATAACCAGCGAGTTCCAGGTAAGCATTTCCTATCCGCTTGCCATTCAAATTCAAAACCTCAC
>JBJLCO010000029.1:0-29420 GCA_045567635.1 Opitutales bacterium
GCATCTGCTGGTCTTCGTACATCCCGTCGGTGACCTTGGGCCATGGGAAATGTCCGATACCAGGTCGCTTGTCGCGATCTTCAGCATGCGTGGCGTTGAAGCTGACCTGCAGGCAGAAGGGCTGATCTTTTGGTTGTTCCTTGAGGAAATCGATGGCCCAGTCCCCAAGGATCTGGGTTTCGTGCCGCATCGATCCATCGGGCTGTTTTTTAAAAAAAGGGCTGCGAAAGATTTTCTTGCGCACATCCCACATGAGTCCGGCGGAATCGCCTGCTATGTTGACGTGCTCCTTACCAAGATGACCGGTGCGATAGCCTGCCGCTTTGAGAACGGCAAAATAAGAGCTCTCACAGAGTGCTGGATTCAGGGGACCCGGGGTGACCCGATAGAGATGCTTGCGTTCGTAGGTACTGGTAAAGAGGCTGGATCGTCCCACCCAGCAGGTGGAGGTGGACACAAAGGCGTTTTCGAAGCGCACACCTTGGTTTGCAAGCCGATCAATATGAGGAGTTTTCACTACCGGATGCCCGGCACATCCAAGGGTATGGTTCCGCTGATCATCCGCATAGAGCAAAAGAAAATTCGGGCGTTGCTTTGATTCTGTGGGATTGGCCGACTGTTTATTGGCGGGAGCTTCTTTTCTTTTTTGCCTTTTTTTAGGATTATTACCCGCCTTGGGTCCGGTAGTCACCGGAGACACTTTTCCCATTGTTCTTTGTTCGGGCACATACCATTCATCGAGCAGAGCACTCAACTCCTTGACCCGCTTTGGATTCTTTGTGGCCAGGTTGTTTTTTTCGGTGGGATCTTTTTTGAGATCAAAAAGTTGAGGTTTCCCGTCTTCCGGTGCGTATTTCATCTTTCCGGGAGCCCCATCGTAGGTGAGAAGAAGTTTATCGTGACCCTTGATTACCCAACGGTGAAGAAGAGAAGCCTGTGGATTTTTGATGTCAGCAATATCATGGGCAAAGGACTCCCCAAAGAGGGTGTCCCGCTTAATCTTCTTTCCGCTTTTAAGCTGAGGAAGCAGATTGAGTCCGGGAAAATCATGAGGCCCCTTTGTGCCCGCTGCTGCCAGTACCGTCGGAACGAAATCAAGGGAAGAGCAAAGTTCAGACCGGTCGGCAGGTGGAATGGTTCCTTTCCAACGGAACATAATGGGGTTACGGGTGCCACCTTCATAAGGGCTGCGTTTGGAGCGGGGGCCATACCCACCCTGCTCGGTTTGGATCCAACCGTTATCCGTTACATAAATGACCAAAGTGTCCTCGGCGATTCCTGCCTGATCGATATGATTCATCAAGGCACCGCAAGTCTCATCAAACCATTCGCACATGGCGTAGTACTGAGCAACCCGGCTCTGCACACCCTTGGCCAGATACTTTTTATGCAGACGTTCGGGCGGGTTGTGCGGAGTATGAGGAAGGAAGGGAGCGTACCAGACGAAGAAAGGTTTCTCCTGCTTGACCGACCGATCGATGAAGTCAAAGACCGGTTCCATTCCTCCCCTTCCAATTTTAAGTCCGTCGTCACCATGTCTACCCCCGGGTTTCGGATAACCACGGGTCATGCCTTCCGTGAATCCCCCGCGTTGGTAAGGTCCTTCCCACCATTTTCCGCTCTGATGACTGACATATCCCTTATTTCCCAGCCAATGCGGAAGGCATCCATGTTTGTCGATATTAGCAATAATCAATTCCTTCGGGTCTTTACCCGTTCTCTTGGCATGAGCTAAATTCTCAGGAGTATTAGCAGGATTATTTCCCGTAATCTTGTTTTGATGGGAATACAGTCCGGTCGCAAGAGTGGCAAGAGCCGGACGGCACAGAGCGGTTGGCACATACCCACGACGGAACAACGCACTCTCCGAGGCCAACTGATCGAGATGAGGCGTTTCGATGTGCGGATGCCCCATGAACCCATAATCGGTGTAGGATTGATCATCCGAAAGGATCAAAACGATATTGGGTGCTTTAGCTCCGCAGATAAGTACAAAGAAAAGGTGGATAAGGAGGAAGGCTTTTTTCATAAATTACAAGTGTGTTTATTCAGTGATTTTAGTACTGAAGGGCGACAAAAAAGTAAATGTCTATGCTTGTTTATTTCTTACAGTAAATATTCAGGGCAGCCGATTTCCTTAACGAGAAATGTGTGTTCGGGCTGGCGGCACATGAGTAGGTCCAGATGACTGATGATGTAAGGGCAGTCCTCTCAACATTTCCTTTTTCACCCTTGTATAGTTTGGATCACCCGCGAGATTCTTTCATCATTTTCATGAAAGCCCAAAAGCGACTAAATACTTCATGCGATCATCTGTTGAAACAGGTTGTGCGTGATGCGCTGGACGCGTTTGTCAGGGCCTTGTTGGGTTACGCCGTGCCTAGATGGGTGGACATGTCCGGGAGGACTGGACAATCCGTTGGCCCACCAAATGGTGGCGGCATTAAAGACGATGTTGTCCTTCGGCCCATCGTAGAGAGTGGAGCTGTACTGGCCCACGGTTTTTCCATTGATGGTGGCATCGCCTTTCGCGACGATGCTCATGCCGGGCAGGTCCATGGCAGGAGCCCCGTGCCACTCCCATCCCAATAAACCTTTGATGGAGTCTCCTTTCTTCATTCCCGTCCCCGTAAAAAGCCAATGCTCCGGCATGGCGCAGGTCCAATCACCCGAGCCCATGCCGCGACCGGTTTTTTGATCTTTGTCCAATCGTCCTCCCATCAACTGAGCGCCATCCGGTCCCATGTTCATTTCAAAGTCTCGTCGGTTGAGCAGCCTTTGTTTGACCGCCTCGGGAATTTCTCCCGGCACCGGCATGAACCAGCCTTCGCGACGGGTAGCACGGTTAGCGGTTCCATTGGAATTGGGCAAAAGAGGAGCAACACAGAGAACGGAATTTCCTCCGAAGAAGGCAAGGTTAACACCTTCGTCCCGGGCTTTACGTACATTCTCGTACATTTCCAAGCTCCAATACTCATCGTGCCCCACGGAAATAAACCCCTTCGTTCGAAGCAACCCTTGCGGATCGACGTGCGTATCGACATTGGAAATATAGGACACATCGTATCCTTCCTTCTCCATCCAAAAAGCCAGCGGAAATTCCCACGGCAAATATTCGCCACTGCCACCCGACATCTTCATTTTGTTTACCGGATGGGTGAACAAACCATACGGTCTGTCGAAACTTACTGTTCCACTGGGCACGCCTGTGGTGGAGTGACCCTTCTCATGAGGGGTATAGATCGAATAATCCGCAGGCCAACGATTGTAGGCTGACCAGGTCAGATCACTGCATTGAAAAAGAAAATCGCAGGGACGGTCGTCACGAACGATAAAAATAACATAACTCTGAATTCCGCTTCGTTCAGCGGTCATCTTTCCAAGATATACACCACTTGGCCAGCTCTTGGGGATTTCAAGTTCGACGGTCGGTTCCCACTGGCATTCACGTAGGTAGTTCTCACCGATTGGAGGATCGGGTTGCGTGCCGGCTTTTTGTGAATCAAAGCTCTTCATTAACCTCGCGCCGGTTCCGCCGTAGTAACCGGTACGAAAGATCTCCAACTTGAAAGCGGATGCCGGGTTTGCGCTTACCATGATCTTGAGTTTCTCGCCTGCCCGCAGGCTGTTCACGTTGCAGTAACCTTCAATGGCCTTGGAGCGTCCGTTGTCCAAAATCTTGTTGATCTTCCCCGGCACGGTTTTGGTATTGGTCAACCTCCAGTCCCGCGTTCCCTTTTTCGCATTTTCCTCCCGGATCAAATCCTTGGTTGAACCTTTGGGAAATCCGAATGCTCCGGAAGCGATTCCAATACTTGCCGCAGCTGTTGTTTTAATTGCAACACGCCGGCTCAGTTTATCCTTCATATCGAATCTGTCGAAGAACTACCTCTACTTAACCTCAGCCAACTCGGGAAAATGCTGCATCATTTTTTTATCCAGGAAGGGCCAGCCTTCATTCGACTGAATCGGCCCCGGGGTGGTACGGCCATTACGAAAGGCCTCTGCTAAATCAGCAACAAGTTCTTTTATTTTTTCGGGATGACGATCTTCCAGGTTTTTGGTTTCGGCAGGGTCATCCGCCAAGTTGTACAATTGCACAACTTTTCCTGTGGCACCTGAAGTTTTACTCCAACCGCCTCTGGCGCTTTTACTCAGGATGAGTTTCCAGTCGCCTTTGCGGATGGCAAAAGTACCCCCGATGGAATGATGGATAGTAAATGGCCGGATCGCCTGCTTCTCACCCCTTAGACATGAGAGAAAGGAAAAAGAGTCTTCCGCCGCATTTACCGGAATTGATTTTAAAGCAGCCAGGATTTCGGCAAAGGTGGCGAAAAAATCAGTGGTACAGATGGTCACATCACTGGTCGTTCCCGCCTTAACCTTACCGGGCCAGCGGACCAAAAAGGGAACTCGGTGCCCACCCTCAAAAATCGTTGCTTTGGAACCTCGCCAATCACCGGAAGGCTTGTACCCGGCAGCAAGCATTTTAGGAATCTTCACATACGGTGCGAATCCGTTATCCGAGGTATAAATCACAAGAGTTTCCTTATCGATACCTGAATCAGCCACTTGCTCGAGGATTTCCTCCACCACCCAGTCCGTCTCTGCAACCAGATCGGCATAGAGACTGTATTGTGGAAACTTACCCTTAAACTTCTTGCCGGGTGTACACGGAGTGTGGGGCGATGTTAATGGAACATAGAGGAAAAAAGGATTATCCTTATCCGAAGACTGACGCTTGATATACTCACGGGATTCACGGGCAAAGTCAGCCAGGCAGGTATGGGCATCGAAGTCAGCAGCACCTGCCCCCACCCGTTTGTAGTCATTATACTCGTTATGGGGCCACCCTGCGTTCAAGGTCGGAATCGACAGGGATTTATTGTTTCGAAGGTAGAGATAGGGAGCCATATCCAGGGAGGAAAGAATGAAAAAGGCTTCGTCAAACCCGACATCCACCGGTCCATTACGGAAAGGTTTACTGTAATCAACCCGCCAGGAATCATCTTTTCGATCCGGGCTCGCGGGAGGTTTTTTCAAAAGTTCCCAATCCGCCCCTAAATGCCATTTTCCCACCATACCCGTATGATATCCATTTTGTTGAAGGAAATTGGGCAGGTTGACCCGATTTGGATCCATTAGAGCTTGGGAACTGGCTTTGACCAGCACACCTCTTTTGAGACGACTCCTCCAATTGTAGCGACCAGTAAGAATACCATAGCGGGTGGGTGTGCAAACCGAAGAAGTCGTATGAGCATCAGTAAAGCGCATACCCTCCTTTGCCATTCGATCCAGTGCGGGAGTCGGTACGAGTCCACCCATATGACTGGGTTCACCCGGGCCCATATCGTCGGCTAAGATAAGAATAATATTGGGAGTCTTACCGGCAAAACAGTTGATTACAGCCAACAGGAAGGAAAGGAGGATTAGATTTGTCTTCATAGAGTTTTAAGAGAAGAGCATTCTTCTGCTTTAAGAACAAATCAATTGAGTAATTTGTCCACCAAGAATTCGATCTGCGACGGGTATTTCAATTCGGCACCCGGGTATTTCAAATGAGCCTCCAACTCCAAAGCGTCCGTCTTTTCCTTCAGGGCAATGCCAAGGTTGACATGATGAATGATCCAGCCACGTAATCGATTCCTGTCCGTGGGAGGCTTGGCTGAAGGTGGCATGCCGTAACTCATAAAGATAGGTGGGTCATCCTTTGAAATGATAGAAAGAGCAGAGTGCTGAGAAGCGATTCGGCCAGCCTCCTCAAGGGAACTGGCACCCCAGGTTGCCATACGTATTTTTTCCGGGTCGACCAGAGCACCAAGAGGCCGAACAAATCCTTCCGCATCGATTTTGGATCCCATGATATCGGTAATCATTTCTTTCCAGAATTCGCTTTTGTTCGTAGTCTGCCCACCGGTGGTGGCCACGCAGGTCAACCGGGTGGATTCCCGCTTAATGGCATCCTTGCTCTTGGGTTTTGCCATGTCGTCGGAGTAGGCCAACCACATACAAATTTGAGCACCTGCCGAGCCACCGAAAGGCGGCGACCCGGGACTTGTCCAGATTCCATTCCTCGGCCTGGGAACGCATGAACTGCAAGGCACGCCTGGCATCATGGTGGGAAGTGGGCAACGGCGTGTCGATGGTCAGATAACGGTAATTAATCGACGCAACGGAGATACCAGCCTTTAAGAGCTGGCTCAAAATATCATTACTCAATTTTTCCTTACTGCCTGCACGAAAGCCTCCGCCATGGATATAGATCGCCAACGAGGTTGGTTTGTCGCTTTTCGCCAACCAGATATCGAAAACATTACGCTCATCTTTACCGTATTTCACATTGGCATGAGTGGGAGCCATTTGCCCTTGATTAGTCTTATCGCCTTGCCCGTGGGATCCTTGCTTTTTGGCTCTAACTGTAGCAATACGAACAACCACCTCCAACTCCTTTTCAGACAGATCCCCATCCCCATTTGAGTCCGACCTTGGGTATCGTTTCATGATCATCTTTTTCATTGCTGCTTTTTCAGCATTGGATAATAGACCGTCCCCATTGCGATCCGCTTCCGGTTTGATCTTTAGGATTTGATTGTCCAATGAACTCTCACTCGCAACGGATGTGCACACCACTGCGGTTAAAAGGAGTGTAATCAAAAAGTGGAAATTTTTATTTTTCATAAGTTATTAAAATTATGTGCTAAGCAGTTTGAATATGGCGAAGTGTAAAACCGCAATCTGCGAGAAAGGAAGAATGAGAAAGTGCTTACCCAAAGGTAGTGGTTATTATTCAAAACGCGTTTAAAGCGAAAAAGTTTCACTTACATATTTCTGTCTAAGTAAAATCACTACAAGTAATAAAAATCCTTGTGAGCAGATTCTTACGGAAATGAAGAATCCCTATTTGCACCTTTATCTACTCTGACTGCCTACCTAATCTCGAGCAGTTCATTATTGTCAGGAACCTGCATAACAGGTTTACATTTTTACTTTTTCCTCTCGGGAGCGGATTTGTCCTTAAGCAAGTGTCGAATCCGATCGTATTCAGGATTTACGCACTTGTCTCCCCAGCGCTTCAATGCACAAAGCAAACCGATATCGGATTCGGGCTCCTGCCCCTTATCTCCCGTCTTCCTGATCCACTCCGCAAGATAAGCACGATGTTGCTTGAGATGCTTGGCATACTTTGGATCCTTCGCCAGGTTGTTGATTTCATGTGGGTCCTTGGACAGGTCATAAAGTTCTTCCGGTTCCTTGCCATCGGGGTCGAAGAAAATCATTTGGACTTTATTCATTTCACCAGCTGCCATCATCTGACGGAATTTTTTGGTTACTTCCCAACCGTCCTTGTAGGTTGGTTGCATAAAAGGGCGGTCATCGGTGTAATTCCTGAGGTATTTGAAGCGGGGGGTGATCACCGCACGAATCTTCTCAATGGTGTAGTCGCAACGGTCACGGGCAGATATGGTATATTTCTTAGGTTTATACCCCTTGGCCAAAAAGTCCTGCCCTTCCATTTTTTGGGGAATAGGCAAACCGGCTGCAGCCAAGGAGGCTGGGGCTATATCAATGCTATTGATGAGATCATCACGAACCTGCCCACCTTTGATCCCCGGTCCACTCACGATGCAGGGCATATTGATTCCTCCCTCATACAGCATCTGTTTATGGCGGTGCAATTTATAACCGTGATCGCTGATTAGAAAAATCACCGTACTTTCGTAAAGTCCATCCCGCTTAAGAGCGGCGATGATCTGTCCTACCTGATCATCCGTGAAAAGCAGGCAATCGTAATGATGGGCAATCTCCTTACGCACTTCGGGAACATCAGGATAGTAAGGAGGCACCGGCACTTTATCCAGGGGGGTCACCTTCTTGGCTCGGCCACCGGACTTTCCTCCGGAGATTTGAATCTGTCCGAAGAATGGCTTACCTTTCGGGCAACCGCTCCACTCTGAGCCATTCTTGGCCCCCTTGAAATTCCAACCACCGGTGCTATGATCATACATCTCAGTTTGATCGAACTCGAAGTTAAAGTCATCCTTACCCGTACCCTCATTAAATGAGTAGTAACCCCCATCACGAAAGAGCTTAGGCACTAATTGCACCCCCTTAGGCAGAACATTCTTGTCATACTCACCCATGGACTTCCCACGAAAATTAGCACGGCAACTTCGGTGCTGATGTGCCCCGACGCTTGTCTGCATCATTCCGAGAATCGTCCCCGAACGCATGGCTGAGCATACACCAGCAGAGGTGTAAAAGCGATTAAAACGAATCCCCTCCTCTGCAAGCGAATCGATGTGGGGAGTATTAATCACTTTATCTCCGTAGCAACTAAACCATCCGCTCACATCCTCCAGATAAATCCAGAGAACATTAGGACGATCCGAAGCACTCAAGCCGGTTGCTAGCGTTACAAAAAGAAAGAGGAAAATTTTTCTGATCATGGGGAAAGATTGAGGGTTAAGTTTCTAGTGCACTGATTTATGGCAGATGAATCAACCACTATTTAGCCAAGCTCCGAAACTTTTTATCCTGATAAATCTATCTCTTGTCTTTCCAGTAAGTGAGTGCGTATTGGTGACAACTCCCCTGAAGATCTTCCAGTTTCGCCCGAAAGTAATCCTCCGCATCCTGCACTCCTCTATTGTAGGCATGAGGAGCGATTTCCTTCATGAAATAATCAAGGAGCAACTCGGCTTTAAGGTTTCCGATCTCCTCTCCAAATTCCTCTTCTACATATCTCTTGATGGATGGAATAATTTCCTTCACTTGCTCCTTTTCCAGTTTCATTTCCGTTTTCCCTTCAAGGTATGATCCGAATAGAAAACGCCAATCACCCGCGTATCTTTACCCTTTAACCCGGAACCGGAAAACTCACCCCCGGGATTCCCATCCTTATCCATCATATTACAGGTCATCACATAGCGTTTCAGTTCCGGAATGTAGGCAATATCCGCATCCTGAATCCGGTAATTATCCCAGTCGTCCTCTTCATCGGAACGGGGAGTAATCGCCAACCCTAAGTATTCAAAAGGCTCCATTAGACTCTTGGAGCGCCAGGCAGTTACCTTGTAAGGACTTCCCTGTGATTCTCGGTCACAAAAAATATAATAATTCCCCTGAATTTTAGCGATGGTGGCATCCCCCACCCCATACTTATGACCGCCCTTGGGGTTGGGATCCACAGCCTTCGGGTGTACCATTTCCCATTCACCCAGGCCGGTTTTGGAAGTAAAATGAGCGAGGCTGGTCCCGTCGGGACCATGCGGAAAGTGACCATGTTCGCCAAACATGTGAAAAAGTCCGTCCTCATAGTAAATTCCAATATCATCACATTCTTTATGGGGAAAGCTCCCGGTCACCTTCCACTTACCGCTGGAATTCTCCAAGGGTCCAGAATAAGTGAATACTTTGCCTCCCTCATAGATGTAGTAAGTCCCATCCACTTTGACACCATCATCATATTCATAAAAGTTTCCGATTTTGTACTGATCGGATACAAGTTCCCAGTCTTCACTACTCCATGAGAATTTCTTGGTTCTCCACAGATGAGCAAACTTGGGTGTATGGCTAACAATCAAATGGTAAGGATACTCAAGTTCCGGTTCCACAAAGAGAACGGAATCATGGTTATTCCCCATTGTCGTCGCGAAAACATTAGCGTCGACCGGGCGGTGCCAACCAAGCCAAGGATCCTTCTTTTGAGAAAGCTCGGCATGACTGGATAGGTTAAATGATCCAAAGACTAACAAGCACAGAGAGTATAATATATTCATTTTCATAATTTTAGAGCTCCACAAAATAGTGGAGTAATCCCTTCAAAAACCAAGATTCGAATGGGTTAAAAGTAAAAAAAGATCCAGTGGAAGAGACAAAGCTTACTTATCAACCAGCTCGATTCCTTCCTTGGTAATTATGATCTTTCCCTGCTTATAGAGGCCACCAATTGCCTGCTTAAACACTTTCTTACTCACTTGAAATTCTTTCTTTATATCTTCAGGTGGACTCTTATCGCCAAATTTTGACTTCCCTCCAGAAACCTTAAGATGATTCAAAATTTTATCGAAAGTGGAATGAACATGCCTGCCTTTATCTGGCTGTAAGGAAACATCAATCCGTCCATCTTCCCGAACGCCCATGATATACCCTTTGAGTTTCTGACCTTCTTCGTATTTTTCATAAACCTGATTACTGTAAACCAATCCCGTATACTGATCGTTGATCGCTACCTTGAACCCCAAATCGGTAAAAGCGTAAATCTCAAGATCGACCTCCTCCCATCGGGAAAACTCATCCGGATCAACATGTTCAATTAAATGCTCAAAATTGTCTTTCATTCTATAATGAGCATAACAACTCTTGAAGCTTTAGAAACATCGATATCGAATTATTTACAAATCAGAATCCTGAGCAAAACCGATCATAACTGAAGGGCAGACATTAAACTAACAAGGCAAAAGCAAGCCTACAGAATAATGATCTAATCGTGATCGCACTTTGCCTTACGACAAAGCTTGTAATTACGGAAATGAGCAGAGGCCAAAAACAGACCACCAACAGAATTGAGAACATTCGTAATATTGAAGAAACTCCCAAGCCCGAGTTGGGCACATGATGGGCACACTCCGCAAGCAGCATCTGGGTTTGCGGCATGAAAGGAATATTGGTAAATCGCCACAAATACGATAAAAGACAAGCCAGCCGAACCCAGGAAAGCAACTGCCTTGTCCTTATGCTTACGGCAACCCATAAACATGGCTGCAGAGGTAGTGGGAACTACCAGAAAAACCATCCAAAGGTGGAAATTCTCATGCACCCAAAAAGTGGTGGAAATGATTGGAAGCAAAGTGACGATTAATGGAGTTACCAAACAGTGCACCGCACAAATAACCGACATACTGATCGCGAGGGAATCCAGCCATCCGTGTGATGCACAACTTTTTACTTTTGGGATAGAATTCATTAATTGAAAAGGTATAAGATATCTAATTCAGTTAACTTGTAAACAGATAACTCTTTTTCAAACCTTCATTTACTCTTCCTTTGGCTTTTTACTTCATCTTCATTGTCCTGAAGATTAAGTCATAGCTTGATTTGTTCGCCTGGTAGTATTTTTCAAGTCTTGGCTGCCAGTGGTTTTCCTTGCTGCTTTGGGGGCTATTCAACTCAGTCTCGACCCCGAGGTCGCCCTGTTGTGCCATCCAGCTTTCCAGTCTCTTTTTCATACGCTCCATCAGTTCCGCATACCCGGGATCTTTGGCCAAGTTCTTCAGTTCATAGGGATCCTTTTCCGTATCATAAAATTCGACCTCAGGTCGTTTCACCCAACGCCTGACGATCTCGGCGGCTTCCGGATTGGTTTTTGCGTCACGCAGCCAGCTTTGCCAGCAATTCAATCGATTTCCAATATTGTTGAAATTGACAAAAAAGCGTTTGTGCATGGGATTCCAAATGTATTTGTATTTTTTGTCCCGAACCGAACGTATGGGATAAGGTCCGCCAATCCAGGCACCCTGCATCGTGTGCACGCCATAGACATACGAGTTGTGCTCCATCGTCTTGCCATACAGGACTTCCAAAAAACTCTTGCCGTCAAATCCATCCCCTCCTCCGGGCGCTCCCGTTCTGCCCGTATTCACTTGGGTGGCATTTCCTCCTCCAATCTCCACTAGGGTTGGAACTACATCAACATACTGAATAAGAGCATCGCTCTGGCTCCCCGGCTTAATTTGACCCGGCCACTTAACAATGAAAGCAGTTTTCAGGCCCCGGTCGTAGCAGGTCCATTTTCCCCCGTAAAAAGCCGAGCCTTGCTCACTGGTAAAAATCACCACGGTGTTCTTTGCTTTTCCCTTCGCTTTCAGGTCGGCCATCAGCTTACCCACATCGTCATCCAATTGCGTGATCTCAGTAAAATAACGGGCCAAGGACCTTCGGGTTTCCAAGTTATCAACCAGGTAGGGAGGAACGGTGAGCTTACGAGGATCATACCCTTTTGCCTGAGGCCATCCGTCATGCGGTTTTTTGGAAGCAAGCACTAGGCAAAAAGGTTCTGGCCCGGATGGAATCTTCAGACCCTCTCGTTTTTCAAACGGGAAAGATGCCGGTGGGCCAAAATGTTCCTTTCCGGACAGGGAGACTTCATATCCAAGTTCACTCAGATGATGGACCATACTCTTTGTGCCGGTCTTGACCGATGAGTGATTGCCCATCGCTCCGCTACGGACGGGAAACACGCCCGTATACAACTGTTGCCTGGTGGGGGCACACATGGCAGTCGCGGTGTAGGCATGGTTGAAGGTCATGCCCTCGCGGGCAAGTTTGTCGATGTTCGGCGTATTGACATCCTTGCTCCCGTAACAACCCAGGTCAAACCAGCTCAAGTCATCCGCGAGGATAAGCAGGATATTGGGTTTTCCGGACTCGGGCGAAGCGTAAACCACAACGCTACAGAAGGTACTTACAATCAAGCATAAGACCGTGAAGAAGTTGTCGCTGAAATATCTGGTCACTGGTTCCATTTCCTTGTTCACACCTAACCATGTGCTCATGGTCTAGTCACGAGGAAAAAGGAGGGAGAGAAAGAAAGCAATCCCAAGACTAAACCGATAACTATATGTAACCCTTGCTGGTGTGCCCGAGAATCGACACGAGTTGTGAACGGTTAACAAATAGCCCTTATTTCACTACGGACTTTCGGCCGAAGGGATAGTAAAGTCTTACTCGCGCTTATTCCAAAGGATCTGGGTACCCTCTTTACCGGGAACGACGATCTCGAGATCGCCGTCGGCATCGAGGTCGGCGGTGACGATGTGAAGTCCGATACCTGCTCCCTTGGCCGCGACATGCTTGCCGAAGTTCTTAAACTTTTTGTCCCAAGTGTAGTACATGACGACCGGAATATCGTCCGCACCCGGGTCCCGGCCGTTATGTCCGTAAACACGCTTACCGGTAATCAGTTCGTCCACGCCGTCGCCGTCCAGATCTGCGAAGTGAAGCGCGTGAGCCTGACTGAAAGAATCGTCGATCTTGACTTCATCATAAAGAAAGTTGCCATCATTATCGAAGCCCTTCCCCAGCCATGCGAAGACTCCGTAATCATGACCATTGCCCCAAATCAGATCGTTCTTGCCATCGCCGTTGACATCACGGATCAGTACCGGGCAAGACAGACTCTTGGTCCAGCTTGGGTGAAACTTCCATGGACCGGCATACGGATCGCCCTTGGGCCGTTCGTACCAACCTGTACCGATCACGATGTCGCTTCGCCCATCGTTGTTTAGATCGCCAAAGCCGATCACCATGGCCGCTCTGTGGGCCAACCGTGTGGCCTTTGAACTTACCCTTACCATCCTGATACCAAAGAATTGTGGGTGCCTTTTTGTTCCATTGGTTGGCAAACCATTCGCGCTTGCCGTCGCCGTCAATATCAAGAAATTGACAGAGTTCGTTGGTCTTCTGCTTGGTATCAATCAAAAGATTCTGCTCCCATAACCGGCCCCACTTGAGCCCTTTCTCACCGGGATTCCGATACCAGTTCACTTCGGGCAGCCAAAAACTGTTCGAAACAACATCGACCCAACCGTCGCCATCGACATCATAAGCATGCTCGCCATTGGAATGGGCATAGCCCCCCTTGTCTTCGATAATGCGCAAGGGTCTCGGCACCCATGCTCCTGACTTTCCTGGGTTCCGATACCAGTTGCGACCGGCAGAAACATCAAGCTTTCCGTCCTTGTCATAATCCGCCACCGCAACGCCTTCATTTGCATCAACCGCCAGCAACTGCATCTCAAATTTTACTGGATGAGCACCGAACAATGCAGTGCTGCCGAGCAGACTCAAAGTCAAAATTACCAAGTATTTCATATCTTATTTCTTATGTTTAGGAGGGTTCTGTTATTACTGGACGATCGGCGAATCAGTCTTTTCGATGTTCTCCACCATGTTTGTCTAGGATTGCAGAGCATAAAGTGAAAAAGGGAATCAAGGCAACAGTAAGGGTATGAAGGAAAAGAATATCTTTCCCCTTATTTCCTTTTCGGTTTTTTATTCTTGGTTTTGGCAGCCTTACGCACGCCGGTCACGCGTTGATAGTCAATCTTACTCCCTTTGCTAGGATATTCGTCAAGAGCCGCCTGCAGGCTCTTGCGCACGACGCTTGGCTCTGCCGTACCGCCCAGAGCCTTCTCTTCGCGAACATCATTGATCACGTCGTAGAAGCGACCGTCCCGATAGAGCTTGTGGCGCTTGTTGCGCGCCCAGGCAACCTCCCAGTGGTTATACATCACAGTCGAATTTCTGCGAGTACGGACGGGGGAAGTAGTAACCGTAGATCCATTCCCGCTTCTTGCCTGCCTTCCCCAGGCATTGGGGCCAGAAACTCCACCCATCTCCCTGGGTGATTTTCTTGGCCGGCAGATCCGCGGCCTCGACGATGGTCGGGAACAGATCGGAAAAGCAGATCAGATCTTTGTTCACCTGGCCGGCCTGAATACGCCCCGGAAGGTTGACGATCAACGGCACCTTGGTTCCATGGTCGTGGGTGTAGCCCTTACCGCCCTTGCGCTGCGTACCGAAAAAATCGAGGGTCAGGCTGGAGTTGGTCCCATTGTCCGCCGTGAAGATCATCAAGGTGTTCTCACGCAGTCCGAGCTCGATCAAGGTGTCCTCGATCCGTCCGACGCAGTGATCCATGTACGCCACCATGTCGATGAAGTTCTGCTTCCCATTCTTGCTCGTGCGGTTCTTGCTCCGTGGGGTCGGATCAAAAGGATTGTGCGGGAGGTTCATCGGGTAGTAGGCGAGAAACGGCTTGTCCTTGTTGGTCTTAATGAAGTCGACCAGGTAATCCGCAATGATCGTCGATCCGTAGTCATCCTCGCCGTGATTGATGACCTTGCCGTCATGCATGAGCGAGGGTTCCCAATAACGCCTGCGTTCCGTCCCGGGAATATTCCAGACGCAATGCCGGTCAAAGCCCGCTTCTTTTGGTGAGATACCCGTTTGAGTAGTCAACAACTGCCACTTGCCCGCCACGGCCGTGACGTAGCCCTGGGATTTGAAGTGATTGGCAAAAGTCGGCTCGCCCTTGGGGAATACGCCAAAGTCGACATAGTTAAACACATTCGACTTTCCGGTCATCAGGTTCACGCGACTGGGCGTGCACAACGGAGTCGAGTGGCAATGATCGAAGCGCATGCCCTTGGCCGCTAGTGCGTCGAGACGGGGGGTCGAGAACTCCTTGCTCCCGTATGCACTGAAACATTCATACCCGACGTCATCCGCCATGATCAAAACAATGTTGAGTTTTTTGCTTTCTTTTCCGCGCGTCGTTGTACCTGTAGTAACAATGGCTAAAACCCACCACAGTAAGTAAAAAAACTGATTCATTTTCATTTTATAATCTTATTCTTATCGAAGCGTGTTCTTCTCGATGAAAGCCCAGGTCGCCACTCCCCAGGCATTTTCGGTCATGCAAATCGGGTTGTGAAGAAATTTCCTGGTGGGGTCTTTCTTGTTCAAGCAACAGGAGCCGGCCGGGTAAGCGGCGATATCAATAGGCAACTGAAAGTAGTCATAGGAAATCTTCAGCTGGTCGAGGGAATCCCGAAACTTTTTGGTGTTCAGTCCCCCCTGCACTAAGCGTAACTTGAGGGATTTCTGGATCGCCTTGGTTTTCGTCCCATATTCAGGCACATAATTACGGGCCTGAGGATCGGTAAAACTGGTCCCCCCTCCTGCGTCGAGAGCCACTACCGTAGAAAAGATGTCGAGGTACTTGGCCCCCCAATAGATCGAGCCAGCCGCCCCCATGGAAAAACCCATGATGGTTCGCCCGCCACGATCCCGAGCTAAGGGCGTATTCCTTCTCGAGATAAGGAAGGAGTTCCTTGAGGACGTTGGTTTCCGCCCGTTTGTCCTTGGCTCCGTCCCGCCACACCGTACCCCCGTATTTTTCAGGGAAGACGACGACGCAGTCACCAATTTTGCCCACCGTGCGTGCGGCTTCGTAGCTTTGCATGACCTGGAGGGAGGCATTGCCTCCGCCTGCCCCATGGAGAAACACGATAAGCGGATAAGGCCCCTTGTCTTTGGAGTGTCCAGGAGGGAGGTACAAGGTATAGATGATCTCATCCCCCGTAACGGGCCCCTTGTATTTTAGGTTCTTTTGGTACTGACCCTTGTGACTTTCCTCAACAGCCTGAACCTGAAGAGTGAAAAACCCAAAGATGATTAAGGAAATGATGGTGAATCGTTTCATGGCAAAATAGAAAGAAAATAAAGAAAGATTCCTTACTCCATCGTTTCTAATCTTAGCTTGCAATCTGTAATCAAAAATAAATTTGATTTTTAAGAAACAACCAAATCGATTTATCTGAAACCGACTTTGTAAATGCTCAAATGAAAATGGGGACGCACCAATCTCGAATCACTCCCGGTTCAGAATTTCACTTTTTATCCTGCAGCAGCTCAGCTATTTTAGGCCGGGTTGTTTGTATCCGCTGGTAATCAAGTTTTAATCCGGCTGGCCCAAGTATTCCCTGAAGCAGGTCGTAAACCGGCTTTACCTCATCAAACGGAACAGTGACGGAATCGAGCGCGGTGGCTCCGGTATTATTTTTGACACCACGCACTGCCCCTTTTTCCAATAATGCTTTTACAATTTCAGTACGGCAGAAAAATGCGGCAGTAATCAGTGCGGTGGAACCTTCGTTATTCTGAACTTCCAGATCAGCCCCTTTCTCAATTAATAGGAGAGCTGCTTTGGTTTGTCCAAAGGTGGCAGCTGCAATTAAGGCAGTGGAGCCGCTTTGCGGATCCTGTTCATCCAGCTTTGCACCTGCTGTGATGTGCTGACGGATCATTTCCACTTTTCCTTTCATCGCCGCATCCATTAATGAAATTTCTGGTTTGGTTATGCCTTCCACTGGGTTATTTCCGCAACCAGTAAGTGTAAGAAAAGTGAGTAAGTTAATTACATTGAATTTTATCATATTAGGTAATTTATGTTGATATTAAATTTTGATCTTTTACTGAAAATCAGAGGGAAGGTATGAGGATGGCACGGACTTATGAGTATTCCAATCTGTTAAGTGCCACGATCATCATTTCATTTCTGATTCCACTTATTGGTTAACCGTTTGGCGATACGACGGGAGAATTCATAGGGGGAATTCTGAGCCCGGGAAATTTCAGCCTTATAGCGTTTACCCTGATCGCCCAATTCCTCAATCGCACGCAGGGCATACATCCCGACAAGATAGTTCGGATCGTCTATGTGCTGAATTAACAGATTGATATGGTCTCCATCCCCAAGTTTGACCATGGCCTGAGCCGCCGCCACCCGAACAGCCGGAGTCTCATCTGTGACCAGTTTTTTGAGTATAGCTTTGGCGTTTTTCGTTTTATTCACTCCCAGCCAGACCGCCGCCCAGTAACGGGTAGAAGCATCCCTGGATTCAGCAAACACTCGAATGGATTTTGTATCATTCGCTTCTCCCGCCGTAATCACATCGATCAGGCGCTTGATCTGAACACTGCGGTCCGTCTGAAGGAAAGCGTTATATTTCGAGCCAGCTTCACGCCCGATATCTTCGAGAATCGGTTCGGGAACCAGTCCCATATCACGCTCTTTCAGCATGCGACTGTAGGTCAGTTCACGCATGGCCACCAATCGTTCGCGGTTTTCTGGACGAGTGGCTAAGTTTATGGTTTCATGAGGATCTACTTTTAGGTCATAAAGTTCCTCCGGAGAACGAGGTGATACAAATGGGCGGGACTGCAGTTCGCTCAACTCGCCTTGTTCGTGCAAATCGCGAATCTTTTGGACGATGTCCTTTGCGTCTTTGTATTGGCTGGGTTGGGCGTGTGGAACATAGGTCATGAAATTGCGGATATATTTGTACCGTTTATCGCGGATTCCACGTATAATATCGACTGTTTCATCACAGCGGTCTCGCCCCATGAATAGATGATCTCGGGGGAAATGGTCTACCGCCAAAAAATCGAGGCCCTGAATATTTTCCGGGATTTCGATACCGGAAAGGCCTAGTGATGTCGCCGCAATGTCAATGTGCTCGATCATCTCGCCTCGTACCTCACCCGCCATTTTCCTCATCGGAAGACGGATAATCAATGGAATGCGAACGCCTTCATCATAGAGGAACTGTTTACCGCGCAAATGGCTCACGCCATGATCAGTCCATAGAAACACCGCGGATGAACTGAGCCGGCCCGCAGCCTCCAAATCAGCTAGTATATCCCCGACTTCTTTATCCGTCTGTACCCATGAATCAAGATACTTCGCCCAGTCTTCACGGATTAATGGGTGGTCGGGATAGTAGGGAGGAAGCTGAACGAGGGATGGATCTGAATGCGAAGGGGCTCTACGATTCTTTCCACCGGAAAGTTGAAACTGAGCGAATATTGGCTGATTGCTTTTCGCTTTCTTCCAATCGGTTCCATCATACAACCCATCCAACGGTACGAAGTTGTAATCGGTTTTCTTTTTGTTGGTCACAAAATATCCGGCATCCCGAAATAATTCAGGAATCAACTTCACCGGCACTTGATAGCTTTCCAGATAGGCAGGCCCCCCTTTTCCCTTTCCCTTGGAGTTCTGACTTCGATGGTTATGGGCACCAAGTGTCATCTGATACATCCCGCTAACCATCGCTGAACGGCTCGGAGAACATACGGGACTGGTGACAAAAGCTCGGCGGTATCGGATTCCATCCATCGCCATCTGATCTATATTCGGAGTCTTAATTGCGGTCTCTCCATAACAACCGATATGCGGAGATGCATCTTCTATAACAATCCATATAATATTCGGCCTTTTGCCTTCAGCTGAGTCCGCAGGATGCCCGATGAAGATCAGGGCGATCAATGGTAAAACAAGAGTCCTTACATATTTTTGTTTCTTCATTTAATATTACAGCTTAGATCTGTTGGTTTTATCGTCTGGTTTAATTACTTTTTGGCTTTATCTTTTCTGGCAACCAGGTAAATCTTCCCCAATTTCTTTTGCGGGGTACAATCGGTAATTCTTTTTCCCCGGAACTGGTTTCGATCATAATCTTGGGACCTCCCCGTTCACGATCGGGAAAAGCACGTGTAACATATCCATCCGGTGACCAGGTGGGGTCATCCCCCCGTCCGACTTTGCGCCTTTTCTGTCCATCGCTGCTGACCACCCAGACAGAGAAAGTTGCCGAGATCTGTTGATCCTTCTTTGGGTTTTTGATTCCGGTAAAGGGACTCATGTGAATCATCTCCACCCCTTCCCAATGGGCAATCCATTTTCCATCAGGTGACCAGGCTGGGACTTTTTGTTCAATCGGAAGATTGAGACTTTCATGCTGATCTTTGGTTGGTGAAATGGGTTTTGCATCACTCCCATCCAGGTTACTTACCCAGACCCGAAAGGTACCAGTCCGCTTGGATACGAACGCGATCTTTTTACCATCGGGGGATACGGAGGGCATTGCATCATTGAATGTAATCTGTTCCGGATCACTGAACAATCTTCGGGTTTGACCCGTTTCTACATTTATAATGTGGATCTGGCTATTACTGGCGGGGTCCTCCCCCTTCTTTCCCGGTTGTGTCTTCATCCAGACAATATGCTTTGAGTCCGGTAACCACGAAGGAATAAGGTTCATGCCCCCGCTTACGACTGAGCGTAAATTCTGACCATCGATGCCCGAGAGCCAAAGGGACAAGCTGTGATCAACCTGTTTCACATAGACCAGTTTCTTCCCATCGGGGGATACAGAAGGCATCCGGCAACCGTGCTTGGAATTCGTCAACTGGAGGCTTTTCGATCCGTCCTCCTTCTTACGGAAGAGCTGGAGGATACCATTCTCATCGGTGTGACTGACAATGACCTCACGCAATGCATCTACATTTGAATTGCCAGAACACTCGTTGACCCTGACGAGTCCCGAAAATGAAAATATGCCCAATAACAGTCTGACAGCAAATATTGTGAAAATATTCATTGTTTATGCATTTTAAAATTCAGAGGTGATGACTGAATTAGGTGAACCTCCAAGAGGCAGACTTATGATGTAGAGGATTGTCATCATGCTAAGTTACCAAAAGATAACGGAGGATTCTTTGCAATGATTGTCTTCACTGTTTTTGGCTTATGAAATTGAACATTCATCGGCCCCACTTGCTTTAGCCCTTCAAAACAATCTGGATACGATCACCGTGTTGCGTGTGCTTTGGATCAATACAATGAAATTCCAAGTCAGCAGATTTTGCAGTAAGCTTCATGTCAACCCAACCATGGGCATGGCCTTTTCCAAAATAGTAACTAACTGCCGGTTGGTTGATAAGATGAAGATGACCCCGTTGATCCTGCTGCCATTCATGGGTGTGGCCATAGAAATAGGCCCTTGCATGCTTGTGTGCGGCAAGTAGTCTCAAAAGAGAAGAACCATCTCGCATGCCCTTGATCGGACGCACCCCAAGATTGGGATACGGATTGAAGTGACCAAAAACAAGGGCGGGCTTATCTGTCCTCTCGTCGAGTTCTTGGGCAAGCCAGTTCAACTGTTTCTCCCCCAGGATTCCCTTTCTTCCGGAATCCAATAGGAAAAAATTAGCGTGGGGCAGTTCAATCACATCCGCATGAATCCCCATCTGTTCTTTCTTTAAAAACGGGAGCAATTTCCAAAGTTTATCACGGTTATCATGATTACCAATGGTTATAAGAACGGAAATCCCCGCAGCACGGATGGGTTCAAGAAGCCTCAAGAGCTCTTTGTACTCGGCTTCCGTTCCTCTGCTCATGGCACAGTCGCCATTGATGATCAGGTTAGACGGTCTCGGATTGAGTTCTATTATCTCCCTTGCTGACTGGGCAAGGCTATCCGCCATGTTTACCCACTCGTGTTCCTCTTCTTTGACAGGAGAGCCCGGCCATTTTGTGCCGGGGTAGGAACGATTGGGATCATCACTGATATGGGTATCCGCAAGCAAAGCAATACGATTAGGGTCAAATCGAACGGATTTACTATCCGCTGCAACAAAAGAAGATGCTGTAATGGTTGCACCGCTCAGTACGAATGAACCTTTAATAAAATCACGACGGGCGATCGGTGGGAGAATGATTGGCATTTTAAACTCTGCTTAACGACTTGTTTCGATAGGAACGCCAAACCAATCCGACAGGGTCCTGCTCAACCATTCTATGGATTCACGACTGGGTGTCTTAGAATCAAGTTTATGCTTCTTTTTACCAACAACCCAAAGAGTGTACCACTTGGAACTGCCTCCGCCACCCTTACTACTCACTCTTTTTACATGCATCTTGAAACTTTTGATTTCTTGAGAGCCGATAAACTTTTTGGAGGAAAAACATAAAAATTGCTTTTTGATCTCAAGCCCCCCTTTGGACGCGGTGAAGAAAGTCGAACCGAACAAAGCCCATAGTATTTCGTGACCAAAATAGATAAGCAAACCAATTCCAATCAATAATGCTCCCGCGACCACCATGGCTGCTTCTTCGAACGGTCGTTCAAAAAGTTTCGACCAACCATTTATCCCGAAATACAATGGAACTCCACTAAAAACACCTGCAAATATAGAGTATATAATGGCCGCAATTATTCTCGTGCTTACATCCTGTGGACCGTAGGAAATGATATGCGTGTCGGGCTCCAAGGATGCGATGATTTGAATTGAGTCCGTAATTTTATGCGGAGAATCAAAGCCATGAACTGGAAATCCCGGTTTAGGGTCACTCATACCGCTTCTGCCATATTCTTTCTCTTAGAGATAAATACTACGAAAAGGCTATCAAAGGCTTTTTGCAATATTTGAAAATCAACCAAGTCATTTTAAATTATTTTAGTTGTTCGGCTTCAGCTTTTTCAGGACTTGTGGAAAAGCGATCTCTGCCCAAACAGGCTTGTGGTCAGACAAAGGTTTTTTCAATTCAATGATGCCTCCATCGATTACCTTGGTGCGGGGAAGGTTATTGTAGAAAATATGATCAATCACTCCTGCGTTCGGTTGTTCAGGCTTCAATGCATTATAGGTAAATTCCTTAGAGACATCGACCTTCAGATCTTTCCAGGTAGGTTTATACCCTGATGCCTCAAGCATCTTCATGGCAGTATCGCCCATGTTGTTATTGAAATCCCCGAGCACAATAACGCGGTTTGTCTTTTCTTTGGGCAAGACCTGCTTGGCTAACCGGTAGGCATGTCCCGTTTTATCACTCTCTTTCGAACGGCAAATATGTAGGGAATACAATGCGACCGGGACACCATCAATCTTGGTGGTAGCACTCACAACCGAAGCAGGGTTCCAGGAACGCCTGCGCTCAACACTTAGTTCATGCTCGACCGTATCCTGGAGTGGAGTCCGACTTAAAATCGATTTATACTTATCCTTGTGGTTTGCGGAAGAAATTTTGCCAACATAACTATAGCTCATGCCCAGAACCTTGCCGACACGAGCCGTCCAGTCTCCATCCGGAACTTCATTGAACCCGATGATATCGGGCTTGTAGGGTTTGAACATCTTACCAACCTGTTCAGGGGTCGTGCTTCTGCCGAACTCAACATTGAAGGCAGCGACTCGCACATTAATATCCTTGTTTGATTCGGACGCACCCATGCCAGTTCCCATGCCCCACAAAGTGGATGCAACAATAGATAATGCAGTCCCGATTCTCATTTTGTTTACTTGGTTAGCTTGAAATCAGCAACCACAGCACGATGATCAGAAGGATAAGGAGCAACGACAATGTCCGCGTTCTCTTTGTTTTCGCCGACGATCTTTACTTCGTTTACTTCTAAGCCTTTGCCTTTGAAGTAGACGAAATCAATGCGATCAGGGTGAGTCGTGGGATCATCAATCTTATACTTGGGTGACCAGGTTAACCCCGGGTTTTTCATCTCGTCCGGATAGATCGTGCGATACGCGTCGGCAAAGCCAGCCTTGGCCAATTCAGTAGAAGTGGGATAGGCCACTTTGATCGGATGACGACCCACCTTGGCGGCGGCATCCGTCCAGTCCAAGTGGGAAGGTTCATTGAAATCTCCCACCACAAAAACGGGTACCTCTTTGTCAGGTATGGACTTTACCTGCCTAAGTACTTTTGCAATTTCTGCACCACGTGCCTTTTTTGCCCACTCAATTGTCTCTGCCTCGGTTTTGATAAAGGTAATATTATTGGTGTGCTTATGCCACTTGGGGCGAATGCCCAGAAGCTGATAGGGTTGGTAGGGATGGGATGAGAGGTGAAGGTTAAAGATATAGGCATGCTTATCTGAAGCGAGCTTGACCTTGATGCCGCCTTTGTAATCCTTTCCACCTTTAAAATGCTCGACGATTTCATAACGGGTCACGAGACCGCTCCCCTCGTCATGATTCCAACCAAGCAACTTGGCCAGATCTTTCAGAGTATCGCCTCTGGGAGAACGGGTTTCCTGAATGCCGACAATATCGGCCTTGGCCAATCGGATCACCTTAGCAGTTTGTGAAAGAGGTTGTTTGAGCAACACCACCCCACCCCGGTGGATATTATAGGACATCACACGAAGGCTTTTTTCTTCGGTTTCGGCATGCACTGAACAGAATAGAACAAGCCCAAAAGCAAATTTAACAATAAGGGAGAAAAGACTTGGGCACTTTAATTTCATTTTCGGATTTCCTTTTTACTGGTAATCGGCTTCCATCAAGCTGTTGAGCACCGAAGTTTGCCAGTTGCGTAATTGTAGTTGCAGCTTCTTCGCAAGGTCGGCTTGGCTCTTGGCCAGGTTATTGGTCTCCGCCGAATCTTCTTTTAGATTAAACAGCTCAACTCCAGTATTCTTGTCACCATCAATGACCAGTTTATGGTCACCTGAAATGATAGCCCGGGCTCCGTTGAAATTCCCTTTGGTAATCTTAGGATGATGGTCATTACGAAAATTACGGGTAAAGAGCCCACGCATTTTTTTGACCAAAGGTGTGGTACCCTTCTGCAATTCGGGGTCGATGTAGGGCTTGCCGCCTTGACTTGTTTCGACCGGAAAATTCCAAATGGCGATAGGTGTCGCCCGTTGTTTCATTTCACCCGCCAACATAGGCACTAGATCAATCCCATCGAGAGGAACATCCGGAAGAGTTGCTCCGGCCAATTTACACAGGGTTGGCAAGATGTCCGAGGTAACCGTGCTGACGGTTGATACTTGTGGTTTCGGAATGCCCGCAGGCCACTCAATCACCGCAGGCACACGGATACCGTTCTCATAGACCTTACCCTTGAGTCCTCTGAAGCGGGATTCCCGCAGACCACTGGGAGGAATGCCGTTGTCACCAAAATACCAAAGCAAGGTATTATGCTTGAGTCCGAGTGTTTTCAGGCCGTTACGTAACTTGCCGATTGATCGATCCATCGCTGTAATTTCGGCATAGCGTTCGATTAAGACGTCACGCAAAGGTCGTTTGACCCGTAAGCCCGTTTCATTGGAAGTTAAGCTTACCTGAGTCTCGGAATACTTTTCAGGCAGATCGCGATAGAGTTCCAAATCGGTCTCAAACCCGCTGTATGGTTCATGAGGCGATCCATACCAGATGACCAACAGAAAAGGCTGCTCGGAGTCCTGATTCTCCTCGATATATTTCATCGCTTCGTCGATTAGAATTTCCGAACTTTCGCCATAGATTTTGTTAGGCGTTCCACCATTCAGGGAAAAGACCGGATCCATTTCGAAAAAGTTATCATGGGATAGCCAGTGCTCAAAACCCATCGCACCGGGACTGGTAGGCGATGATTTCTTAACCGGCCCCACATGCCATTTCCCAAAATGAGCGGTTGCATAACCGGCATCTTTGAGAAGATGAGCGATTGTAATTTCCTTGGGCCGAATCGAATAGCCCGGTCGAAAGATTCCATAACGATTGGGGTGACGCCCGGTCAGCACACTTCCGCGGGTAGGAGAACAACTCGGTTGAGCATAGAAATTATCCAAACGCAGACCCGCCGAGGCCATCTTGTCCAAGTTGGGTGTCTTAACATAAGGATGATCGTTATACCCGACTTCTTCCCAACCATGATCATCCCCCATCAAGAGAATGATATTGGGTTTGGCTTCTTTCGCCTGAAGGAAGAATCCGAGCGTTAGTAGAATCAGAAATACTGGGAGTTTCATTCTTTATTTCCTATCATTCCGCCATCCAACCCGCGAGGGATAAGATTGAGATTAGATGTTTTTTATTCCCGGACTATCGGTTAAACTAGTTGAATACAGACCAAATAAAAACTCTCCCCCCTTCCAGCCAAGGAAAGTTGATCCAAAATGATATTTCAGACAGGCTTCGCTTCTAGTTCCTTTTTGCTCCCGATGAATTCGTCTTTCTTGTAGATTAAATAAATAATCAACAAGCCTCCGATAAGCGTTCCTTCCCAATAATTCATGGCGATTAGGATGCCATAGATGAGTAGAAACCAAAAAAACCACGCCGCCCGATATTTTTTCCCGAATAACGCCACAGCTAGAAGAATCACTCCAATAAATGACGCAACCAATGCAATCAGGACTGGGGTCAATTCGTTGGATATCTCATTTGCCAGGGCGGTTCCGCTTGGTGAGACATTCTGAAAAGAACTTATCATCCCAATAACAGTCCCAATAAGCCCGATAACCGCACCGACTTGAAGCCACGCTCCCCAGAGTGCGTATTTTCTTCCGTTTTCTTTATTCATTTTCCTTTACGCATCCTCCATGGACTACGAAGTGAGGACAAGGGTATTCTTCCAGAAACCGTTTTCCAATGTCTCATTCAAACGCTCGCTATGAAAAACAGTACATCCGCTCAGCGCCATGAGAAGCATGATGGCAAAGGTTCTCCTATTCTAAAAGTAATGTTTTGTTAGCAAAGGGATAATAGCTTTCATGCCTCCTCATAAACGGTCAGGTGATTCCTGAGTGAATCGGATTATTTCTCCTGAGAATCGGGGATGCCATCGTTATCTGAATCCAAGTCCCACTGATCAGATATTCCATCCCCATCAGAATCCTTAGTGCCTTCGATTAAGTTGGGGATACCATCCATATCGAAGTCCAATCGATCGGACTCCTTACTATGAAGCTCAAGCAGATTCGTGGGCATAGATTCGCCCTTCTTGTAGGCCTTAATATAGTCGCGCATCAAACGGAAATACATATCCCCATACGGAGATTGGACGGGTTCTATATCGCGGGAGTATTCAGGACGGAACATATCAGTAAACTGGACCTGACCATTGGGACCGTCTTTTTGGCGCTGGGCCATCAGTTCGTTCCACCAAGTGATAATTACAAACTTAGGACGGATCTCAAAGGCTCGTGACCACTGAAGCTGGAAAGTCTTGCCACCCTTACGTGGTGTAGCCAAATCTTCATTGGTCATATAATTCTTCTGCAAGGCAGTGCATACAGTCAATTGTTCAGGCTTCCCATCGAACATAGCAACGGGTTGCGGGTAATTCTCAAGAAATGACCATTCCCGGTCGGCAAGGTTGGTGTTGAGCCCCCACATCGCCCGAACCGTAAGCTGGCGATTTATCTGATTAGGAATTTTATCGATATCAAGCCTGCTAAGAAACATCGGCTTAGCCCCCTTCCCTTCATTCAAATAAAACCAAATATCTTTGTACTCGGACTTCGAGAAGTAGCGGTCATGGAGTTCATTGGCCAGTAAACCGGGAGACCAGATGATAATGCGTGGAGACTGCTTGCCCACTTCCTCCCGATTACGCATAAGTTTCACCATCACTTCGAAGGGCTCATATAAGTATTCATGCTTCTTCTTCGAATCAGGAAAAAGGTTCGTTGCATCCAATATAATGAAGTCAATCTGAGCCTGCTCAAACAGGTCAAAATGGTAGTCCATGACCATGGCATTATCTCCCCGGTAATAGCCGACTGCGGGTTCCGCCCAGAAGTGCCAGGATGCCCTGGGGCCAAACTGCCCTCCCCCACTTAGGATTTCCTGAATATTGCGAATGGGGATATTTTTCCTGAAGGCCAGTGAATGCCAGGTGGAATAATTTATCCCAACAAGATTCTTTTGGTCGGTGGCATCCTCAATCTCCAGAGATTGAGCTCGTAAGCTCGAGACCAGAAAGAAGATAAGTGCCAATCCCCAAAAATATCTCGACCGGAACAGGCTCACAAGCGATCGGCATGTTTTACCCGAAATGCATCCAGCTTCTCTTTTGCGGAAGCGGACAGCTTCTGGTTTGATAGAAAGTCACTGGCCCGGCGGGCAATGAAAAAGTCTTGGACCCCGAGGAGTTTTACAATATCCGCCTCGATTGCGTTCGAAAAGAATTCCCGACTTTCAATCAGGCGGAGGGCCAAATGTATGAGGTAGTATTCCTGATTCCCAATACTTGCTGCTAGTTCCTCAAGGATTCCATCATCCAATTGCCCGTCGGATTCAAGAAGTTCAATAACCAAGGCCGCGTTGTATCCATTGAGTTCCGGCAGAGTGCCAATGAGTTTCCGGTAACAGGTGTTTTTGTCAGGGCTCGCCTTGCGAAGATATTCAATCGCCAGGTCAATATGATCAATCCCGGCCAAGGGCATGAGTGCCGCGATTTCATCGAGGTATTGAGGGGCAACCGGTTTTTGTCCTAAGAGATGGTTGACCACGAATGCAACCCTCCGCCAGTCTTTACTATCGAGGAGGTGCATAAGGAAATCAGGAGAAAATTGGGATTTGGTCATTCTCTGCATGATAGGTACCAGCTCGGTGTTGGCATATTTCCACAACACCCAGGTGGTCCACGCCGCATCCTTGACCACAGCTTCCTTAACCGCACCTGGCGTAGCCTTGGACACGCCATCAACCTCCTGATATTCATCGTCGTCCTCTCCTTCAGGGCTCTTGTCATCTTTTTCAGAGGCAAGAAAGCCAAGTTCATGGTCATCCAAAATCGATTCCCGGTCTTTCAATATTGAATCAAGCTTCTCATAATCCGCAGGAACAAAGGGCTCGTGCTCAACCTTGGTCAGTGGTTTTCCTTCGGGATATTCCAAACTTTGATAGAATCCAAGCGCATCCCAATACATCGTGACCTCCACGAGTTTACAAACCCCATCCAGGCAGACCTCATTAATGAGTTCCATACTGTACCCCGAGGGAAATCCCTCGTCATTGAAATAAGCAGTGAGACTGTGTTCCTTTTTCGGTTTCTTTGGATAAACCGGGTCGGTCAGTTGGATGATGGTTGTCTCTTTGGCATCAACAGGAGAAAGCCATCCGATCAAGAAGCAAATTGATAATAAGGGTATCCAAGCGGTTGATTGAAAAACGGGGAGAAAAGGTAACTTGCTCATTGGGCAACCCATTTTCCTAAACAAGCGGGAATCCATCCGTTGCTGTGATATCGCCCGATTTGCTGACAAACAAGGCATCCACCAAATCCATGGATTCCACCATTTCTTTTGCTTTCTCAGGACCGAGAACAAACAGTGCGGTTGACAGAGAATCGGCCTCAAGCGCCGTGGGTGCCGCTACTGATAATGCTGACAGCTTGACCGGGGAAAGACCGGTCCGTGGATCGAGCAGATGATGATGACAATAGTCATCCGAAAATTTGCTGGCATAATCCCCGGAAGTAGAGAGACAACGCCCCTGCAATCCGGTTTTTGCAATACTTCCTAACTGCCTTGGATGTTGCACGCCAATATGCCAAGAGTCTCTTTGCTCGGGGGAACCGATCGCATTGAACTCCCCGGCATCGATCAGCGCATTCTCAATGCCCCACTCTTCCAGTGCTTGCTGTGCGAGGTCGGCAGCCAGGCCCTGAGCCACTCCGTTCAAGGTTACTTGCATACCGGGCCGGTCAAAATAAATGATCTCCGGTTCCACACGGATATACTCCCAACCCATCCTCTGCCGAACCTTTCCGATTTCTGCTTCAGTCGGAAGAGTCCTCAAATCTGCATGGCGGGCATACAGTTTCCACAATGGCTGCACGGTGACATCGAAAGCTCCCCCGGTACGCCGTGACAAGTCGATAGATTTTTTCAGGGCCGTGACCAAGTCCGGGTGAGGATTACGCAATGAACCCTGACGATTGAGCAGGCTCAATTGACTATCAGTCCGGTACAGGCTCATCAATTGTTCGACATGCTCGATTTTATCCAAGGCTGCATCGATCGCCCGGTTGGCTCGCTTCTGTTCGGGGTGAAACACAGTGAACTTTACCTTCGTCCCCAGTGCTTTGGCCCTGCGTAAATGTTTCTGCCCGGGAGCTACACTTCCGTGTAAAGCACCTTGTGCCATCAGGGTGGCCATGCCTGTTCCAAGAGTCAGAAAATTCCGGCGATTCAACATCGGACTACTCATTGCCACTGCAATTCTGCCTTAGATACTTAAGCCTTCCAATCGTTACTCTCACTATTCCTGCTATTCCC
>JBJLCO010000030.1:0-24454 GCA_045567635.1 Opitutales bacterium
AGGATTTGTTAACAGAACAGCCAGAGCTTTACCAACATCAATAGTACTTCCTCCACCAATTGCAAAAATAGCACCAGTTTTTTTATCATTTATCTCATCGCGAATTTCTTCCAATTTCGTATAAGTTGGTTCTCCTCCGTGATACGAAATCATTTTCTTAACTTTCAAATTATCTCGGATTTCTTTGAGGAAGATTTCCATACGATCGTTTTCGATTACACCATGATCAATGACAATCGTGACATTTTGGATACCATTTTTAATTATTGGATCGAGAGCTCTTTCAGCAGCATTAGGTACAAAACTAACATTGGTATGTAAGTTAAGACTAAATGATTCTGTGATTAAATTTTTAATCATTTTCTTTAAGATTAAATAGAAGATTCAAGCTTATCGATAATACCTCGAACCGAAGGTTTTATATCCGGGTTTTCAATAATTCCTTCAATGAGCGGTCTAAGTTTAGAATCAAGAGCAATTTTATTATTCTTCATAATTAAAAGAGTCTTTTCAAGTGATTCTGACCTGCCGTCGTATTTTAAAATAACGCTAAGATAAAATAAAATGAAATATGTCGAAATGTTGGGATTCCAAAGATCGGAAATTAAGTCTTCGGTGAGAGTATTTAATAATTCATCGGCTCGTTTGAACTCTTTTAGCAGTATTAGTATGGCAATTTCTCCTATTATTGAATAAATTGAACTTTTGCTCATTAAAGTACATTTTAAAAGGTTCGACGCTTCCTCAATTCTTTGCTGAATTAAAGAGAAAAGGGCAATTTCATGCCATATATATGGAAATTTCCGAAAATCATTTCTAGGTTTTTCAGGAACAGATAAATTTTCGGACACATCAATATTTTCATTCAGTAGAATATTAATAATGGCGAAACTGCAATGCGTGCGGAGACCATCTAAATCTTTTGACATTTCTTCTAAGCATAATTTTTTCAGGAATTCTAATTCTTCTTTTTTAAATTCTTGGTTTTGGTGGAGCTTATAATAAACAGATGCTCCCACATATTCTCTCTCTATGTTAGAAAGTGATTTATAAAATAAATCAATATGATTAGCTGCTAGAAGGGCTCGAACTCGTAAATTTTGTGGGGTTTTTAATTTTAAAAAATCATTTAAAAAAAAGGTTTTTTGTTCATCCTCGATGAAATAAATTTGGACCATTTGTAAAACTGCTGCTGCAAAATCTAGATAGTTTTTTTGTCCCCTACCTGCCTCAAATATTTTTTTGAAGGAAGATGAAAAGGCACTTGGTGATACTAAGAATAGTTTGTAATAAGCTTGATAAACTCTCTGATCTTGTTTGATATTTGCCGCTACGCGTAAACAAGTTTCCATAAGTTCCTCTAAACACCTTAAAGAGGTTTCAAGCTTCATATGTCGAGAAAAGAATTCTAGAGAGGCTTCCATAATTGAAGAGCAAGATTCACTGCGTAAAAGATATTGAATAGGATTTGTTAGATAATGATTATGGTCACTGATATTTTCTGCGGAGTTTCTTTCTTGGTAGAAATTCAGGATATCTTTTAATCGTACATCTAATTCATCGGCGAAATTCTCATCTATGAGGTATCCTCGAATTGAATAATTAGGATATCTGATTTTGTTTGATGGATTTTGAGAAACCTTCTCACACAGAAATTTTGTCGGATTGATTAATTCATTAAAAGTTTGGCGTAAGGATTTTGGATCGATTGGAGAAATATGTTTTAACCAATCTGAGTGCTTGAAATTATCTGTAAGAAATGTTCTTAGAGGAGATAAGTTAGCTTTTGTATCTAGCGAATGAAAACCTATTTCTCTCTCGGCACAAACCATTGCTAAATAATGTAATAAAAGCGGTGATTCAACATCAGCAATCAAAACTTCACAACCTTTACCAGGAAGGCATGAATCAAGACAATCTTGGATTGGAACTTTAGCAATATTGACCGAACGGGTTTGTTCTAATCTACAAAGTGTTTTCCTAAACAATGTTTTTGAAATATTTGATGCATCTTTTTCATCTGAGTAAATAAAAGTAATCTTTTGTTCGGATGAATCACGATGAACAGTTTGCAAATCTATTTTTGGAGGAAGAAACAAAAAGTGCTTTTGAAAATAGGATATTTCTTTTGAATCTAATTTTTCCTTTAACTCTTCAGGAAAAACATCACTAAAAAAGAAATTGAAATTTAATTCTAAAAATCTTTCTAGTTGTCTATTATATAATGGTGATCCTAAACCACCTAGTAAGCAAACTTTTTTAATTTCTGAAGAAATTCCATTAGGAATTGATATGTTATCAGCTGTATCGCAAAAAAAATATGCATCCGGTTGATTTTTTAATAGACAGACTTCGTCCGCAGTAGATATTAATTTATCGGGAATTACATCGAAAAGAAACTCTGAATCTTTTTCAGATAAATCATTAGTTCTAAACAAAATAGCATTATCCTTAGCAATGGTCTTAGTTAGCGAATTATGCCAAAGCTTGAATTCTGCTTTACCAATTCCATCTACAAAGACTACTAAATCATTTTTTGTTGGTGGCGTATCTTTCATATAAGAAAATTTAATTTTGAGGGGTAATAAACGAGTTTATTAATTAACAAAAAAACTAAGCCAACAAATTTATTAAATATATTTGATATGGTTAATATTTATATTGTTTCAAAAAAACTGGTTTGTTGATTTTCATGTTAACAATTCGAAGCAAGATTATAGCATAGCTACCGCAAGACAATTAATCATGGTATTTAAACAATTGTCTAGAAATAATTGACACTCAACAAAGGAAAGATGTCGTTAACCTAGCAATTGCTGTGCCTAAAGTAGGCGTCCATTGCGAATTTTTATTGAATCAAGATCGACACAAAGGTGAAAGTTTAATTATATTGTCCCTTCAATGGCAATTGAGAAAATAGTAGTGGTCGATGATGAGATGATGATACGTAAGGCGTTGGAGACGCAGTTGCGGAATAAGCGTTATTCAGTTGCATCGACGGGAGATTTGAAGGGGGCACGGAAGATATTATCTCGGGATTCTTTTGACCTGGTCTTTTTGGACCTCCGATTGCCCGATGGGGAGGGGACTGATTTGCTCGAGGAGATAACCGCAAAAACGGAGGCGCCGATGGTGGTGATGATGACTGGGTACGGATCAGTTGAGTCTGCGGTATCCTGTATGCAGATGGGTGCATTTGATTATGTGGTAAAACCGTTTTCATTTGAGCAAATCGAGGTAGTGGTGGATAAGGTTGCCTCATTTGATAAAATGCGCCGGGTCACGAAATATTATGTGGAGGAAAGTGACACGAGATCATCAGATATTATTGGGGAAAGTGAGCCTGTTCATAAACTAAAGACTTTGGTGGATAAGGTGGCAAAAACGGAAGCGAGTGTTTTAATTACGGGAGAAAATGGCACGGGGAAGGAACTGGTTGCCCGAGAGCTTTACCGAAACAGCATGCTTGCTAAGCAACCTTACATTCGTGTCAACTGTGCGGCTATTTCAGAAACCTTGATGGAGAGCGAGTTTTTTGGGCATGAGAAGGGTTCTTTCACCGGTGCTACTGAGAGAAGGGAAGGGCGCTTCGAATTGGCAGATGGGGGAACGATTCTTTTAGATGAAATAAGTGAAATTGCACCCGCCCTTCAGGCAAAACTTTTACGTGTTTTGCAGGAAAAGGAATTTGAAAGGGTAGGGGGAAATAAAACCATCCAAGTCAAAGTTCGCGTGCTGGCGACGACAAACCGAGATTTAATGGGAGAGGTGAAAAAAGGAGATTTTAGGGAGGATCTCTATTACCGGTTGAATGTGTTTCCCATTGCGGTGCCTCCTCTTCGGGAGCGAGGAACGGACATTCTACTGCTTGCCCATTCTTTCTTAAATCGTCACGCTAAAAAACACGGTGTCGATGAGATTGAATTTTCAAAGGATTGTCAAAAAGCGATAGAGTCCCATAATTGGCCTGGAAATGTGCGAGAATTGGAGAATGCAGTCGAACGGGCAGTCATTCTCGCTGATAAAGGAAAACCAATTGAGGCCGATTTACTTGGTTTACAAGTTATGTCCGGAAACAGTTCAAAAGAGCCCAAGGAAATGACCGAAAGTGCAAAAGGAGAAATTCAGTCTATGGAAGAGGTTGAACGGAAACACATTGAGAATGCCTTGGCAGCATGTGATGGAAATCGGACTCACGCCGCGGAGAAGCTTGGATTAAATGTGCGGACGCTGCGCAACAAAATTAAACTTTATAAATTGGAGGATTAACCCAAATGACCTCTCGGAATTGAAGATTAATCTTCAAAAAGAAGGCTCACCTTCTCCGGATCATCTGAAAGATCAATAACTTCATTGGGATTAAAAGGCTTTCCTTTTTTCAGAGTGATCTGAACGAGTTCACCGAGGCTATACTCAGCCTCTTCCCAAAGGTTGCCGTTTGAATCCCACATTGAAATTCGGCCATCATATTTCCCTTTTTTATAGCGCAAGACTGCTTCTTTGTTTCCTTGGTCATCCAAGGCTGTGATCGTACCTGTATAAAGTTCCTCCGTTTCACGTATATATAAAATCCCTCCCCGTTTGGGATCTCCGGCAAATTTGGCGTAAAATTCCGACCCCTTGCCTTCCCATTCCGCGAGTTCAAGAGATGCCATGCTTCTTCCTGTTTCCGAAGACCCTTCGTTATCAAAACGACCAAAGTCTTCCATGTCATCTTGAAAATATTTCTGAGAATAGACATCCCCGGTTTTAGTCCAGATATAAAAGTACCCATGTTTTTCGCCCATTTTGTACTGTGATTTCTGCTTTAATTTACCGTTTTCATACCATTCAAAAAAATCACCATCCGGAAATCCGCTGGTATAGCTTTTCATTGAAATAATCGTTCCATTCCTCGCCCGAATTTTTATGTATCCGGAATAAGGGGAATCATTTTCCTTGGATTTAATTTTTTCATCTTCACTAATTTGAAAAGCATTTTCGAACTCAGTGGAAGAACCTTCCCAGTATGATTTTTGCTGGATTAAATCAGACACTGCAAACTGTTCCACTTCCACAATCTCCTCCTGCACCGTTTCCTGTTCGCAGCTAGTGAAAAAGTGCAGAAGAATTCCAAATAACAAATAAATAAAAAATTTATTTTTACTTTTAAAATAGTGTGCATGCATATGTTTATAGTAAGGCTAGAATGCATAAAAAGCCAAGACCGTTCCTACAATTTATCTCAAGATAAGTGTTGAACAGTTCTCATTTTAGGATTGGGGGGACAGTAAAGTTTGTGACCGAGATTTGTAAGAAAACTTGATGAATTGCGAATAAAGTGCCAAAGCTTGGTGATGATTATTCCAAAAGCGAACAAGCTGGATTCATCTCAACTTCAAGAAATTGAATCAATCGTAGGTGAATTTGATTGTACCATACTTGAAATCCAGGGCCATAACCAATGTGTGTATGCTATTCTTGGTGATGAGACGCACGCTTTGATGTTTAAAAGAATTGCCGGTTTGTCTTTTGTGCGAAAAGTGGATGCGATTGAATCGCCTTACAAGTTGATGGATCGAAGGTCGGCACTTTCCGAGCATCAAGTTCAGCTAGGCATTTCCAAACTGGGAATGGATTCACCTTTCATTATTGGAGGCCCCTGCACAATTGATCCTCAAAATCCTAGTTTATTTATTGAAACTGCCCACGCCTTAAAAGAAGTCGGAGTAAACGCACTGAGGGGAGGAGTGTGGAAACCAAGAACAAATCCTTACTCTTATCAGGGTGACAATCAGGCAATTGAGATCATTTTACAGGCAAGGGAGGAGACAGGCCTTCCGATAGATTTAGAAGTGATGGATTCCGATCAGCTCAAAATTGCATTGGATGCAAAAGTTGACATTCTGCAAGTCGGCACTCGTAATGCATTAAATTATTCACTGCTCAAGGAAATAGGTAAGCTCTCCGCGGGTTCAGGTTCGGGCGTTTTACTGAAACGCGGACGTCATGTTGCATCTCCGGATGAATTTATCGCCGCGGCCGAGTACATTGTGGCAGCGGGAAATCCCAATGTGATGCTTTGTCCTCGTGGCACGACCCCGCCATTGGACGGATATCGTAACCATCCGGATGAATCCATCACTCCACTTTTAAAAAACCGTACATGGGCACCCGTCGTGGTGGACCCTTCCCACAGTGTGGGTCATGCGGAATATGTTCTGGCTTCCTCGCTCGCTGCCATTGCGTACGGTGCCGATGGATTGTGTGTTGAATCTCACCTTAAGCCGGCCAAAGGAATTGGGGATGATCCCAAGCAGGCAATTACCCCGGAAAAAATGAGAGAACTTATTTCATCCTGTCGAGAAATGTGGAAACACCGATACCAGCCCAGGGACTGAAATAATACTAGGCTCCGAGCCTAAGGTCAGGGGCGAGGTAATTCTTTACATAATCCGCCACTGCTTCTTCGAGGCTGAATAAACTTCGATTGAATCCCTGTTTTTTAAGTTTTTCTATTTTTGCCTGGGTGAAGTATTGATATTTATCCCGCAAAATTTCCGGCATTTCCACAAATTCAATCCTTGGTTCCATATTGAGTGCTGAAAATATTGCCATTCCTAAATCAATCCAGGTTCTCGCCAAGCCGTTACCCAGATTAAATATGCCCGTCGCCTCTTGATTTTGAGCAAGCCAAAGTGTCATTTGTACCGCATCCTTGACATAGAGGAAATCTCTCTTCTGCTCCCCGTCCCGGTACTCGGGTCGATGGCTTTTAAATAGGGTCATTTTTTCACTCGTGGCAATTTGTTCGTATGCTTTACTGACCACGGAACGCATATCACCTTTGTGCTCCTCGTTGGGTCCGTAGACATTAAAGTATTTAAGACCGGTTATTTTTTCGAACCATCCACGTTCTTTTGCAAGCATGTCAAACTTGTGCTTCGACCAACCATATAAATTGAGGGGTTCGAATTGGGTGATGTCTTCTTCCTGATCGTCCATTCCGCAGGAACCGTCTCCGTAAGTTGCGGCTGAGGATGCATAGACAAAACGGACATCCCTTTCGAGGGCCCATTGACAAATTTCCATGGTATAAAGAAAGTTGTTGTCATCGAGGTATTGCTCGTTGGTTTCGGTTGTGCTCGAACAGGCACCTAAGTGGATAATGGTTTTGACATCGGATAGGTCTGAGTTTTTTTCGGCGATAAGATTTCTAAATTTCTGAGCGTCAACGAGGCGTTGATACTTCAGGTTTTCTATATTTTTTTCTTTTTTAGAGTTTTCCTCGACCCAATCAACCAGCCAGATATTTTGTAAATTTTGATTGTTAATTCCCCAAATTGTGGCACTGCCAATCAAACCCGCACCACCGGTCACCACTGTGGTTCCCTTGCTTAAGTCATGCATTGGATAACTCGACAGATCGGTCACGGGCTGCATGAGCGGCCCGTGAAACAATTTCACGGAGCTGGTCATTAGAAAAACTTTCCAGGGCGGCTTGGGTGGTGCCATTCGGAGAAGTCACTTGATTTCGTAATTCTTCCGGGGTGAAATTACTTTTTTCCATCAACTTTGCGGCTCCTAACACTGTATGGAGAGCAAGATCTCTGGATAGCTCAGCAGAGAGACCCATTTTTTTACCCGCTTCCTCTAGGGCGGAGGTGAATTCAAAAATATAGGCGGGTCCACTTCCACTGATTGCAGTAACGCGATCTATGTCAGTTTCTTCAGCCACTTCCCGGACTTGTCCAAGAGAGGAAAGAACTTTATGGATCGTCTCGCGGTCTTCCTGACTTGGGTTGGATGCAAAGAGATATCCGGTTATTCCGGAACCAATTTGACCCGGGGTATTGGGCATTGAACGAACAATATTTCTCGCCATTGGAAAAACTTTATTTAAACGCTCAAGAGTTATTCCCGCCATGATGGAAAGGATCAGCATTCCTTCAGATAATTGATTGATTTCAGGCGGAATTTCGGAAAGCTGTTGTGGCTTGCATCCCAGAACAAGAATACTGGGCCGAAGGGCAATCATTTCTTCCACATTTGGGGAACGATGCACGCCCGTTTCTGAGGAGAGTAGATCAGAAGTGCCGTCATTTGCGGAACAGCATGCAATTTCATCGGGCTGAAATGTTTTCGCATGTAACAGGCTTTTGACAATGGCAGAAACCATCTTGCCGGCACCAATAAACGCAATTTTATGATTCATTAAAAGTAAAGTGATTCTTATTTACTGAGTCGAAGGAGCAGGCTGTGTGGTAACAGTGCCAGAAAGGAGATCATGAATGCATCTTTTATTTGGATTCAGTAAGCAGTAAAAAAAATTGAGCATACTCAACAATATGATAGGGGAGGGAACAAGAAATATAGTGGTGATTCCTTTTATAATTGCCCGGATCATGTGTTTTGGCAGGGACGGATTGCCGTGATCTTCGAAAGAAACCGTACGTAACCCAAAAGTCGCTTTGCCGAGAGTTTGGCCCTGAAAAAATGCCTCTCCACAAAAGAAATACAAAATTGGCAAAAGAAAAGATAATAAAAAAATGGTAATAATAATCTGAAAAGTTTGCTCTGAAATATTTGATTCCTGAATAAAATTAGCCATTTTTTGGGAATCAAAATGATCGTCATTACTAAAGAGAGAAACTTGATTGATTAAATTATTAAATTCATTCCGTGAATAGTCATCAAAAAATTTTGGAATGAGTAAATAGATCATTTGAATGAAGATAAACAGCAGTACGGCGTCCATAAAGAAGGCGACAGATCTTTTTCCAAGTGCCGCGGGAACGAGTTCTGTGTTCAGTTGCTTAAGTTCCTCCCTTTTATTTTCCTCGAATACCATGAATTAGGGTTGATTGTGCTTACATGCCTGGAGCGTGTTTTTCATTAACATGGCCACGGTCATGGGACCCACTCCACCCGGTACAGGAGTAATGAATTCGGTTATAAGTGAGACATCATCAAAATCAACATCCCCGACAAGGCGAAAGCCCGATTTCTTTTTGGGATCCTCAATTCGATTGATCCCCACATCAATGACAGTTGCCCCTTTCTTGACCATATCGCGGGTAACGAATTGGGGCTTCCCAATTGCGGCGATTAGAATGTCTGCCTGACGGGTATGGACTGCCAGATCGGGCGTTCGGGAATGGCAGAATGTCACTGTTGCATTGCCCGGGAAATCTTTTCTCAAAAAAAGGATTCCCGCGGGCTTGCCCACAATCAGACTTCTTCCAAGCACCACGACATGCTTCCCTTCAGTGGGAATATTTTTTCTTTTGATTAATTCAATAATTCCACCAGGGGTGCATGAAATAAATGCGTCCTCCTGTTCCTGGCATAATTTCCCCAAGTTGGAGGCATTGAACCCATCCACATCCTTGTGCGGTGACACATGATTGAACACAGTGCGCTCGTCAATGTGGGCGGGTAAGGGGGCTTGCACTAAAATCCCATGAATACTCTTGTCTTGGTTCACCAAGCTTATTTCCTGGAGAAGTTGTTCTTGAGAAATACTGCTCGAATAAACCTGTAATCTACTTTCAATTCCGATCTTGGCTGCGGTTTTTTCTTTCTTTCTGACATAGGATACCGAGGCAGGGTCTTCACCGACCCGAATAAAAACCACACAGGGTTTTTCTCCTGGCATGCGAGAAACTTCCTCGGTTAACTCCTCAACAATACTTTGGGCAATATCATTGCCGTTAATTAGATTCATCGGAAATCCAAACAGAGGTAAAGTGTTAATCTATTTCACGAAGCAGACGTGCACGGATGACTAATTCATCCGATCCCTCCTTGATTGGCTCAAGTTTACCCAGGATATTAACTTTTCGGTCCTTGAGGGAAAGAGGATCAACAGCCCGCAATCCTTGGGTGTCAATATAGGCAAGCCTTTGACCGCGTGAATTCACTAACTGAAAAGGGAAATCACTTTGAAAACCGAACTTACGCGACTTCAGTACAAGCGTTCCCTCAAAATTGCGGTGAAGATTAACCGCTGGAGGAATTGTCGGGGGGGCGATGGGCATAAGGGCCGGATCCATTTTTCCCTGTTTCGTTTCCAAAGGATCCAACTCTTCGATTTTTCCGCTTGGATCAACCGTTTTTTCCTGATCGGATTGAGATTGAAATTCCGAGTCGGTGTTGGGAGCCGGATCACTCCATTTTTTTCTGCCCATAACAATGGGTTCAACCTCTTCCGCATCGACAATCTTTGCGGGCGTGCTTTGGAAAGCATCAGCTAAGTTGCTGGTCGGTTTTTTGTCTTGGGCAAAAGATAAGGAGTGAAAGAAAACGAGGAGAGATCCACCGCCAAGGAAGATCGAGCAATATTTTTTTAAGTTGAAATTTCCCATGATTTACAAACTAGGAAACTTCTCTGGGAAAGAGCAATTCAATTTCTTCTTTCTTGAGTAGACGGCTTTGTCCGATTGATACATTCTTGATTCCCAATCCTCCAATCGCCACTCTTCTAAGTTTTTTTACTTTGTATCCGAGATGATAAAAAATTCTTCGAATCTCACGTTTTTTCCCGTGCCCCATGAAAATATCCAGTTTAGTTGACCGTAGCGATTTTCCTTTGCTTGGTTTCAGTTCATCGATTTTTAAAAATTCATCCTCGACCACCACGCCATTAATCAGCGAAGATAAATCCACCGTGTCAAAAGGAATATTAAGTTCGACCTTATATTTTTTTCGAACCCCGTGGGATGGATGTGTCAACCGGTTGGCCAGACTTCCATCATTGGTCAAAATAACCAGTCCCTCGCTATCCACATCCAAACGTCCGGCACAAAACAAACGGACGGATCTGTATTTAGATTCGAGCAGTTCAAAAATCAGTCGTTCCGCGTGCTCATCTTCATTGGAACAGGTGTAACCCTTGGGTTTGTTCACCAGTAATGTAATACTGGGCATTTGTTTGACCTGAACTCTTTTGCCGTTGAGTTTTACGATATCGGACTGGGGTAAAATCCTTTCACCCAGTTTTGCTTCGCGACCGTTAATTGTGACCAGGCCGTCCTGGATCCATTCTTCGCCTTTTCTTCTTGAGCAAAGCCCTGCATCGGCAAGGAACTTTTGTAATTTGGGCTTGGTTTTATTTGAAGAATTCATCCGGAAATTTGGAGGTTTTAAACTTGTGGGTTGCCTTCGTGAAAGGATTTTAGCAAAGGTATGGTGTGGTATCCATTTATTTGGGTAATGTACTATTAAAAACATATGAGTGAAGAAAATACAAAATCTAAAATTGCTCTCGTGACCGGGGCGGGCAGGGGAATTGGCCGAACGATTGCGGAGTCGTTGGCCGAGGACGGACTGCATGTTATATGCGTGAGTAAATCTGCGTCTTCATGTGGCAGTGCGGCTGAGAGTATCCAAGAGAAAGGCGGATTGGCGGAATCTTTGGCTGTTGATGTTTCTTCCGGCGAGGAGATTCGCAAAGCATGCGATGATATTTTAGAGAAACACGGGTGCGTGGATGTCCTCGTGAATAATGCCGGAATTACCCGGGATAATCTTCTCTTTCGTATGGAAGAGGATGACTGGATGGATGTGATAAACACAAATCTAAACAGTTGCTTTCATTGGATCAAAGCACTGGGCAGACCGATGACCCGAAAAAGATGGGGACGGATTATCAATATATCTTCGGTTGTCGGATTGACTGGAAATGCGGGGCAGGCAAATTATGCGGCGGCGAAAGCGGGAATGATTGGATTAACCAAAAGCCTTGCCCGTGAGTTTGCCGCCCGATCCGTAACCGTGAATGCGATTGCACCCGGGTTCATCGATACCGACATGACTTCAGGTCTTGATGATCGTATCAAGGAAGTTGCTCTGAGTACCGTCCCTCTGAAGAGATTCGGCAAGGTTGAAGACATAGCAGAAATGGCGTCTTTTCTTTCTTCCGAAAAATCATCTTACATCACCGGTCAAGTTTTTACGGTTGACGGAGGGATGGTGATGTGACCAAAAAATAAATGTTAAAAATTTAACCAACTTCAATATTATGTCAGAAAACAACGCCGATCGCGTAAAAAAAATTATTATTAGTCAGCTCAATGTTAGCGAAGAGCAAGTAACTCCCGAGGCCAGTTTTATAGACGACTTAGGAGCGGACTCCCTTGATCAAGTCGAACTGGTTATGGCACTCGAGGAAGAATTCGAAACGGAAATACCGGAAGATGATGCCGAAAAGCTCCAATCTGTCGGTTCCGTTATCTCCTATGTGGAAAGTAATTTATCTTCCTGAATTCATTTTAACAATTCGGGAATGCTGAGTTATTTCCCGCTCATGTCATAATGGCTATGAATCAAGTAGTTGTCACAGGCGTAGGAGTTGTCTCCTCCATAGGAAATGGGATAGACAATTTTTGGAATTCATTAAAGGCGGGGAGATCAGGAATAACCTCAGTTACCCGTTTCGAAGCGGGTGATATTGCCAGTCAGGTGGCATCCGAGGTTACCGAATTTAATCCGGAAGATTTTATGGACCCCAAAGAGGTTCGTAGAAATGACCGTTACACTCACTTAGCCCTTGCTGCGTCGAGGTACGCCCTGGCTGACGCCGACTTGTCGAGAGATCAGCTTGTGCCGGATCGAACCGGTGTGCTCGTGGGTTCGGGAATCGGTGGTATGGAAACCATTGAAAAACAGATGACCACTCTGATTGAGAGAGGTCCCCGCCGCGTTTCTCCGTTTATGATACCCTCTCTCATTGCCAATATTGCAGGTGGCGTCATTGCGATTGATTTGGGTGCGCAAGGACCGAACTTTTCGGTTGTAAGCGCATGTGCGTCGGGATCTCATGCGATTGGGGAAGCGTTTCACATGATGCAGCGTGGATTGGCGGATGTGATTTTTGCGGGGGGCAGTGAAGCTGCAGTCACCCGGATTGGGTTTGCCGGATTCTCATCAATGAAAGCGATGAGCACCAAATTTAATCATGAACCTTCCCGTGCATCCCGTCCATTTGACGCAGAACGCGATGGGTTTGTCATGGGTGAAGGTGCAGGTGTTCTGGTTTTGGAAACCAAAGAACATGCAGAAAAAAGAGGTGCTCGAATTTATGCGGAGATCGTCGGATACTCTGCAACTTGTGACGCGTTTCATGTGACCACGCCCGATGTGGAGAGCAAAGCTCTGACGAAGTGCATGAATCAGGCTTTAGACGAAGGAAAAATTCCGAAAGAACAGGTTGGTTATGTCAATGCTCACGGAACATCGACACCTTATAATGACCGCTCGGAAACCGTCGCTCTTAAAAATGTATTTGGACATCACGCTCAAAACGGACTGTGTGTTAGTTCAACAAAATCAATGACTGGTCATCTTTTGGGGGCGGCAGGTGCTATTGAAGCAGCTGCAGTTTGTAAGGTAATTGATGATAATGTGGTACCTCCAACTATTAACCTTGAGAACCCCGATCCGGATTGTGATTTAGACTACATTCCAAACGAATCCCGTGATCTTGAGGTGGAGGTGGCCATGAGCAATAATTCTGGCTTCGGTGGACATAACGCGTCTCTTGTATTCAAAAGAGTCTAGTTTTATCCTTGGCTTTAAGCTTGCCTGAATTTGATTTATAAATTATCAATTCACTCTTTAGTGCACCCGTAGCTCAATTGGATAGAGTGCCTGGCTACGGACCAGGAGGTTGGGGGTTCGACTCCCTCCGGGTGTGCCATTTCTAGCAAGCAGATGTTGGCATCCCGTGGATCTTTCTCCCCCCGGCAAATAAAATATCTGCTGAATCGCAATTGAAGTATGTTTACCGCTCGGGCACTGCCACAGCAGACACACAAAAAACTTGAGTAAGTGACTCTACCTACAGCTTTGTTGCCCAGTATTGATGAACAGAGCGTAAGGACAAATGCTAGACTGAAGTGTTGGAGATATCAGTAAAAGACAATGATATTTAAAACCGGGTAATCATTGAATTGGAAAACACGAAGTTAAGGACATAGCTGAACTTCGATTGAGCCAGTTTGAAAAGTTTTTGCTTGTGAACTGGAGCCCGTACTCATTTAGAGACTTGATAGATAAATGTTTTGCACTCCATTGAAGCAAGCTGAATAAAAGGAATTAGGCATTCTTATTGCCATTCTCCGTGGATTCGTTTTTGTCCGGATTCTCCTTTGGCTTGGGTTCGGATGGTTTTTTCTCTTCGGACTTGTTTGATGAAGGAGGAGTTCCGGGAGCAACTGATTCTGAGGAACTGCTGGGTTGTTTCGTAGCAGGATTCGATGCTGTGGACTGAGGCTTTCCTGAATGGGGTTCACTCTTATCCTCCTTCTTTGCAGACGATTCTATTTGTGTTTCTTTTTTTCCCTCCGCTACGGTCTTTTTTTCAGGAACCACTTTTTTATTTGAAGGTGTGGAGCTTTGTTTATCGCTGGACGGGGAGGAATCCGATTTTGAATCATTGGACGATTTCGAAGAATCTTTATCTTCCTTTTTACTATCATCAGACTTTTTATCCTTCGTTCCCGAATCCGAGCGATCTTTTTCTGGGGAAACTTTCATATTCGAAGATTTCTTCGTATTTTTCTTTTCCTCAGCCACCCGATTTTTTCGGGCTTCAATAAAGGAGACAACGCAGAGAATTACAAATATTAAGAGCAAACCTGCAGAAAGAAGCATGACCGTTGGTTTGAGACTTGAGATATGAATAATCATGTAGGGTTCTTCTTTCAGCAAAGTCATTTCCGAGTACGCATCTAATAGCATTTTCGTAACTACAAAAAAACAAACTAATGCAACCAAAACAGCTGCATGCATAAAATGCTTGTGTCCTTTAGGGAATTTATCCGCACCTAATGTGAGTAAGATCAATATAATTCCCAATATGCCCGGAATAAATGCTGTCCAACTCGTACCAAACTCGATTTTTTCGTTAGGTTTTGGCTTGGGAGTGATATCAATATTTTTCCAATTGTTGGCTTGGAGCGTGACAGGTCCGGACGAATCAGCAAATTCCTTATATATAAAACGTATTTTGGAAGAATTCTGATCCACATTAGCCCAGTCAATCTCGATCGGATCTCCATCTCCTGCTCCCTGAAAATTATCTGATTCCTGCTTCAGTGCTTTCATGGTTTCTCCTTTGGAAGAAGCATACCAAAAAGATTTTTCTATATAACCACGATCGGTTGCGCCTTGATCTATCGCATAGTTTCCCTGTGAGGCATCCTTTGCGTGGTTTAAATTTAAATTATAAATCAACCAGTATGCTTGTTCCCCGGCTGCATCACTGGATGCATAGCCGAGATCAAGTTCATGGCTCTGGTTTCCATCTGACAACGTTAACTGTGCATCCTCCGCGAGGGGGCCCGTTATTTTGATAGAAAGCCCAGGTTCCTGAAACAGATATCCAGCGATTCCTGTTAAGATTAATAGTCCACCAATAATGAATGCGGGAATTTTTATCATACATTTAAAAAATTGTTTTATGTGCATTCAGGCAAGCACGGAAACTCATTCCATGGGATTTACATCAATTTTTACCATCGGAATTTAACAAAAAGTATATATTAAATATAAGAAAATGTCTTTCGATGTAAAAAGTTCCACTTTAGCCACTCCGTTATTGGATGAAAAAACTGAGCTGGATGAACGCCTGGCCACTCCTTGGAAGGTTATTGTTCTGAATGATCCGGTAAACTTAATGAATTATGTGGTAATGGTCTTTAAAAAAGTCTTTGGATACAGTGATACAAAAGCGACCAAGCACATGATGGAAGTGCACGAAAATGGAAAGTCGATTTTGTGGGTGGGGGAACGTGAACAGGCGGAGAATTATGCCTATCAGTTACAACGCTGGCGCTTGCAAACGATACTTGAAAAAGATGATTGAGTTTAGCCTGCAGGTGGAATGTCGGATCATTCAGGCAATTCTTCCTGAATTAGGAAAATTGTTCGCATTATCTTCAAAAGTGGAAGAATTTGCCGAACCCTTCCCCGAGTTGGATGATCCTGAACTAAAGGAATCCTGGATCGAGGGATTGCGGGAAGAAGCGAAGGGGGATCGAAATGCATTGGCCCGATTGCTCAAGAGTCCGCGATTACCTTACGGCCGGGTGGAGGTGGAAAATGAGGAGGTGGACGATTTATTGAAAGGACTGACAGAAATTCGTTTTACCATTCGCAACACTTCGCTGAAGGAAGTAACGGACGAGGAACTTGAGGCGGGGATGTCTTCTTTATCCTCCACCAAGCCTGAAGTGAGGATCGGGTATTTCTCCTATCTTTTAATGGCGGAGATACAGGAAAGACTGATTGAGGAAATTTCTTAATCAGGCCTGAGTATCCGGTTGTTGGCCACTGCGATACCCCCAAGCATTGCACCGACAATCCCGATATATCCCTGATCTGTTCCGGCGAGATAGAGGTTTTTAAAAGGGGTGGATCCGGTTCTGCTTTTTTGGGGAGATCCGTAGAGAGCACCGTTTGTATGATTGGTGTATTTTTTAATTGTTCTCGGTGTAAAGGTATCATTCAGGACGGTTGCTTCCACAAAAACATCCTTTTTAGGCATGCCATCCGGTAAATAAGACAGTGCTTTATCCAGCATTTGAGACTCGCAATTTTGTTTCTCTTTTAAGTATTGGGGTTCATCGAAAGAAGCCCATTTAGAGAAATTGGCTGGGTTGGTTATTCTCAGTCGGCTTTCTGTCTTTTCCTTGTTAACCGGATCCTGGTAATTTTCAGGCAGGCAAATGACCCCCGAGGAAAGATCAATTGTACCTTCGGGTTGTTCGTAGCAAAATCGTTCGCTGTCGTTGTAGAACACAATGGTTTCATCCCAACCGAAATCGTTCGGTTTTCCATTAAAAACTGAAATAGTTTCAATCACGGAGAATTTTCCATGTTCTATTTTTCTTAAGTTCTTTTTTGTGGGATACAATAATTCTTCAGTTTCCACCGCACCACAAGTTGATATGATTCGATCTGCTGTAAAAATATCCCCATTTTCCATTACGATCTCAGTTACTTGATCATGATTGGAATTAATTTTTTTGACTCCATGATTCATCAACCTTTTGACCCCAAGCTGACTGATTTTTTCGACCAAGGGATTGAGAATCGCTCGAATTCCCAAACTGGGTCGTGCCAGTCCCTGCTTAAAAATTGCATCGAATAACATTACGAACGTGGCAAAATCAATATCGTTTTCCTGTGCAGAACCATAATAACAGGTTGGACAAAGAAGCATCTCACCCAAGAGAGGGTCTGAAAAAGTTTCTTTTAAAATTGTTCGGGCTGAAATATCAGGGACATTTACAGAGTATGCATCAAACTCATCCATTTTCTTAAGAAAATGCTGAAACTGATCTTTTTCTTTGGGGAAGTTCTCTTCTATTTCTGATAAAAAGTATGAAAAATCATTATTAAAATGCAGGTCTCTGTTTTGAAAACTGATTCTCGAGTGACTTTGAGGATAAAGTTTTAAACTGTCGAAAGGAATTCGGAGTTGCCTGCACGCCCGCAAGAGCGGGGATGTTTTTCCCGAGGAGGGAGAGGGAAAATTTGTGACCGCATGCAACCCGACATCAAACTTTCTTCCCTTTCGGGCAAAGAAACTGTTGAGTCCACCCACTACATAGTGCTTTTCGAAAATAACTACTTTTTTACCGAACATCGCCAATCTTGCGGCAGCAGCGAGTCCCGACAAGCCTGCTCCGATTATGGCAATTTCGAAGTGGTTATCCTGCTTCTGAATGTGGGGCTTATTTATTGGAAAACCAAAGGTAAAACATCAACTTAAGCGGCTGCGCCCGCTTCGAATTTGGGCAAAAGATAATTCCCACAACTCTCCAAAGATTCAAGTTCACGGTATTCTGCTTCGGGCACATCAATTCCATGTTGCTTGCGTAGCTCCATCACAATATCAAGAAAATCCATAGAGTCCAAATCGAGTTGATCACGCAGGCGAATCTCTGGCTTTACATCACTTAAGTCCTCATCTGGAGCAATTTCTGCAATTATGTCGAGTACGATTTGTTTAACTTTTTCCTTGTTCATTATTAGAATAATTTTCTTTACTACACTAACCTGTAAACTTTTTCAAGATAAGAACTGAATTGATTCCAAGCATACCAAAGGAATTATTGAGTATTATATTCACTCCTCCTTTTTTTTGTTGAGCCTCGTTCGCAACCAAGCCGGGCAGGGCACAGGTCGGATCTAAATCATCCAGATTAATGGTGGCGTGTGCGGTACCGTCAATAAGTGAGGGAATATTTCCAGCCAATTCAATGGCACCAGCTGCTCCCATCGAATGACCAATAAAGCTCTTGGTATTGTTGATGAGCGTACCGGTATCTTGGTGAAAGACATTTCTCAGTGCTTTGCATTCCTGCTCGTCACCCTGCGGAGTGGAAGTGGCGTGAGAACTGACCAAATCCACAGCTGATGCCTCTATTTCAGCCCGATCTAGTGCCTGTCGTATGCATTCTTCCTGTCGTTCAGGATTGGGTAAAACATAATCGGTCCCATCTGAATTGATGCGGTAGCCAAGAATTTCGGCAATAATATTTGCATCTCTTTTGAGTGCGTCGCTGAGACGTTCAAGCACATATATACAACCCCCTTCACTGACCACAATTCCGTTACGACCACGGTCGAATGGCCGACTTGCTTTCTGTGGGTCCTCGTGCATGGCCAAAGCTCCCTGGCTTTTAAAACCTGCAAATATTCCATAGGCACGGATACTCTCGCTCACTCCCCCCGCAAGTGCGTAATCGCACTCACGCAAGCTCAACATTTGCACGCCCTGAATTATACCGGCATTTCCAGCCGCACATGCGGCTCCGACAGTGTAGTGCGGACCCGTTAAGCCAAGATTAACTGTGATTTCTCCCGCCGGATTATTGGCAACTGTTCGCGGGTTATGGTGGTGGCTCCAATATTTAACCTCCTCATCATAATGATCGAAAAGTTGGCACACTTCGGTTTCGGTTTCAACATTTCCATGCTCAGTAATTCCGAGGTAAACACCGACCTTTGTGGGATCAATTTCCTGTAAAGAAAGACCGGCATTATTCAACGCCTCATGGGCACAGTATATTCCGATACCTCCTGCCCGTGTACCAATTCGAACTTCTTTTCTTTTTTGATACTTGGTCTGTTCGAAATCACAGACTCCCGCGGGAAGCTCCCCCATGTTGCGCACGGGAAAAGTGCTGACCCCGCTTTGTCCGGCAAGGAGTTTTTCACGAAAACTTTCAAGGTTGTTACCGAGAGGGCTTGTCAGACCAATGCCTGTGATGACTATTCTTTCTTGAAGCATAATTTAGCAATTCTGAACAGGGAAAATTGAAGTATGAGGAAATTTAATTTAGATTTAATATCTTATATTATGCGAATCTATGCGTTTTCGCAAAGTGGCTCGAGTGATTCCAAGCATTGCAGATGCTTTTACCTGATTTCCGCCGCTTTCCTTTAACGATCGTTGGATCATTTCTTTTTCAACAATTTCGAGCAGATTAATATCAGTAGTTGTCCGTGCACTTGCGTAGGCAATGTCATACGCTTCATTCGGTGAGATAGAGCTTGGCGCTGACAAACTGTCGGTACTGTCCGTATTTTTCCCAAAGGACGGGAGTGCGTGGGAACTTGGGTGGATATTTTCTTTCGCAACATGCACATGCGGAGAGGTGGATTTTTCGATACTTTCAGCAGATTCAGCAGATTCGACTGAATTTTCTGTTAATACCTCCACTTTCTCCACAATGGTGTTGGGCAGATCCTTGGTGAGAATGCGTTTCCCTTTGGAAATAACCGAAGCGGAATGGAGCACATTTTCAAGTTCCCGAACATTACCGGGCCAACTGTAATGCGTTAACAAATTCATCGCCTCCTTGGAAATTTCAGTGGTGCCAGTGGATTGATTTTTATTGAGACGCTGTAGCATGAAATCGATTAATTCCGGGAGGTCTTCCATTCTTTCCCTCAAGGGTGGAGTTTGAATGCGTACCACATTGAGACGATAATAAAGGTCTTCACGAAATTCTTTGGACTTTACCATTTCTTCTAAATCTTTGTGAGTCGCAGCGATCAAACGGACATCCACTTTTTTCGTTTTAGTTGCACCCACTCGCTGAATTTCACCCTCTTGTATGGCACGTAGAATCTTAGTCTGGGTGGGAAGCCCCATATCACCAATTTCATCCAAAAACAAGGTGCCTTTATGACAGAGTTCAAACTGACCCGCTTTTGCATCTGTGGCTCCAGTAAAGGATCCTTTTTCGTGTCCAAACAGTTCGCTTTCAATCAGGTTTTCAGGAATTGCGGCACAATTCACTGCATGAAAAGTGGCATCCGAGCGGTAACTGTGCCGATGAATACATCGGGCAATTAATTCTTTTCCGGTTCCACTTTCTCCCGTGACCATGATGGTTGCTTCAGATGCCGCAACTTGTCCCACTTTCTTGAGAACCTGTTGCATTTTTTCGCCACTACCGACGATCCCTTCTGCGTAATCTGAAGACTTAAGAAGGTGTTCATAAGCATCTTCTGTGCTTACTGAATCTCTCCCGGCTTTCAGGGCCCGGGCAACCAATTCTTTAAGCTTTTCTAAATCAAAGGGTTTCAGCACATAATCAAATGCACCATGTTTCATTGCTTCGATCGCAGTTTGCGTGGTGCCGTATGCAGTCATTAAAATTACCATCGAATCTGGAGCCGCACTCCTGAGATGCTGCAGGGTTTCGATTCCTGAAATTCCCTCCATGCGATTATCCAGAAATATCAATTCTGCTTTTTCTTTTTTTGCCGTTTCTATCCCTTGTTCTCCGGAATCAGCGGATATAATATGGTGTCCCATCGTGGAAAGCACACGGTCGAGCGAGTACCTAATTTCCGCATCATCGTCTATTATTAAAATTGAAGCTTTTTTTGAAATCACAGTTGGTAGAGTTTTATAGTTTCAGATCATTGCTGAATGTTGAAAATGGTAAAGAGTAAAGATAAGTTTATTTTTGATATGCTTATCGTTGACCATTTTACTCTTATCAATAAAATGAGTCAATAAATTCGCCAGAGTAGCTCAGCAGGTTAGAGCGCCGCACTCATAACGCGGAGGTCGGCGGTTCAAGTCCGCCCTCTGGTACCACTTAAAGATATGGTGTCCTTCATACAGAATTGCCCATCCATTCCCCTCTTCAGAAACGAGTAGGTTTGTTGGTCAGGGAACGAACTATTTTCTTTTAAATAGCCGGTTAAACAGACTTCCCTTTTCATTCGTGCTGTTCTGCTCATCAACCTTAGAAACTGGTGCCTTTATAAAATCAAGTTTTTCTGTTTGGATTTCAGAAGGCGGTTTTATTTCTTCGAGTGGCTTGGGTTCAGGAACGGTGGGCTGTTCAATGGTGTCAATTGGAATTGGATCCGTTTTTCTTACCACCACATTGTTGGATGACTGGGAAATGGGCAATGGAGTGGGCTGTTCGGGCGGACTTGCGGGTAAATCAATTTTTTCAATCAATTCTTCTTTCTTTTGATCCCGTGCGACTTGATCCGGGGTTTTGCCGACATAGGTACGAAAAACGAGGTCATGTTCCGGATGTAACCAAAATTTTCCCGCTTTGTAAGGATTCCCCTCACCGAATGCGAATGCACCGAACCAGGGTTTATCGCCTGTTATTTCTTCACAAACCATAAAGTAGGTTTTCCCGATTATCTGCGGAATTTTTCCGCGCATTCGTAGGGTTATCCATCCGGCTTCGCGCCCATTTGTTCCCTGGGCCGCCAGTTGATTGACAATATCATCTCGTGAAATTTCCCATTCCCCGTATTTTGCACCGTTATCTGGATTTCCTTCACGAATGAATCCATGCATGGAATCACCATAATGATCCGATGGCTTGAAGTTCGGCTTCCCGAAAAGAAGGATTTTGGTCAGAATACCGCTTTTCTCGGCAGTAAAGCTGAACCAATTTTTTTTGGAAACAAAACTGAAGCTCGTCTCATGTTGTTCTTTGTAAAATTCCTGAGATTGGTCAAGTTCCTCCACATAGACGACCGGGAACTCCAAGGCAGGTTCAATGATTGCGGTATTGCTTACGGGTAAAGGGGGAACTGCAGGTTCAGCAGAATTTTCAGGGATTGTGGTATTTTCTTCGGAGCATCCGTGAAGAGCGATGAAGAGAATTAAAAGAAATAAATGTAGAAAAGGATTTTTCAAAACGAGGGCAATTGAAGGAATTCTTATGCAAACAAGAGAATCGTGTTCATGCAAGCCATTAGTAAAAATTCTCTCGTCTTTACGCTCAACTTTTACAAGGTCAAATGAGTTATGGATTCCTTTGCATTTTGGTTGCCGCTCATTTTCCTATTTGTCTCTGCCCTGATGGGTACGGCACTCAAGCGGCGAGCTCGTGATCATTGCCTGACAAAATTCCATGGTACTCAGATAATTTTATCCGATCTGAATGGAGTCTGGCATGCCGGGGTGGTCAATGTATTTGCTCAGGGAATTGAACTTGTTTTCCCAGAACCCAGGGAAGACAACCTGGGCCCGGTCCGTTCATTGGTTATCCACCCGAACGAGGTTGATAAAATTCCATTTTTTATACGCCCAGCTCCACAGCCTGATACCCGGGCGGGAGTAATCTGGGAAAAGGAATTGGCCCGTATCCGAACGCCCTCCTTTTCCGACCGGGTATTCCGTCTGGTACTTAATTTTTATAATATGTTAAGGGATGCATTCGGGCAGGCAGCTCAGACTATAATGGGTGCTATCAGCAAAGACTCCTCGGTAGGGAAAGTAAAGAATGCTGATAAGCGAATGAATGAAATTGGGAGTGGCATCACTGATCTTGTTCCCAATGCATGGGAACCAATTCTGGAAAAATATCGTGGTCAGCGTGTAATTATCGAACATAAAACGACCGATGGAAAACTTTGCGAAGCGGGAGTGCTGGAAGATTATTCCTCTAAATATTTATTACTCCGCCAGGTTTCGGTTCAGAATGAAAATCTCAGGAAATCGATTGAAGCTCGAGTAAAAAAAGCCGGTAATTCCTACGATGTTTTGTTTTCGCGCAATTCCACGGTTGTCCGTAATACTTTAACTGACTGAGCAAAGCTATTTCAGATGCTGTTCAACTTGACCTTAACCACCAAATAAATAGGATTAGATTGACTTCTGTTTCGTGCGAGAAGTTTTCTTGGTTCTTTTCCTTACTCCTATAAATTCGGGAATCTATCGAATGTCGTCTGCAGTCAAGCCGTAAATCGGAAGACTAAGGGCGGTACGAGGGTACCCACTTGGACCTAAAAAAGGTCATGTTACTGAGTTTACGATGCACGGCGAATACAGAAGTCACCAATTTCTTTGGATTCACCCAGGGAATTGGGAACGGGCAAGCGCAGGGTTTGTGGTGACTGAGGAAATGCAGTCCATGAATCACTGGAAAAGTGATAAATCTTCGCCCCTGAAGTTGCATCGAAATCAAAGTACACCCATCCTTTTTCTGCCTCCAACCAAGCGTACGATTTCGGAAAGTTTTTTGAATCCAACCATAGCCATTTTAAAGCGGGTGACCACACCCATAGGTTGTCTTCCTCCAGAGCGACGGGATTAATCCAACCCAGTTTAAAGTGATAACACCAATTAGAGTCGGACTGATAAAAGAATCCGAACCAATTGGAATCATACCAGTCGTCTTTAATCGGGGTACTGCCGGAAAGATTAGTAACTGATAAAGGTTCAAAAATTGCGGTGATTGTTTTTGGCTCGGATAAAAGAACCGAAGTTGTCGCCGAAGAAGGATCCATGACTCCAGATCCAGTCCAGATTTTAAATTTATATCCCGGTGAAGAAATCGCTTCGATGCGTGGAGATGCCCCATGAAGAAAAAGTCCCGCTCCCTGAACAATTCCGCCGGCTTGAGCAGTCAGGGTAAGGGGGTATTGTTTGAGAGAAAATTCTGCGGTTATATTTCGGTCACCCAAGAGAATTACGGAAGTTGACAGAGCAATGGGATTACTCACTCCTCGACCATTCCAGCGGAGAAAAGAATATCCATCCGAGGGCAGGGCGGTTATTTCTACGGTGGAAAGATAGGGATAAATTCCCGCTCCCCGAAGAGTCCCACCCGTGCCTCCGATCAGTTTTAATTGATAGGAATTAATTGCGAAAGAAGCGGTTAAATTAAGATCAGTATTGAGATCGACAGAGGAGATTGACGAGTTGGAGTCCTCAATCCCGTCACCCAACCATTCAACGAAAGAATGTCCTTCGAGTGGCTGGGCAGTAATATGTACGCTACTCCCTTGTTCGTAACTGCCGGAACCCGTTGTGGTACCCGCATGGGAAGGAGAAGAATTAATGGTTAAAACTTGAAAGTTTGGAGGTTTTTTTACGAAAGTGGCAGAGATTAACTGATTCGAGGAAAGTGAAATTGTGGTTGAGCTTGCATTTGCATCCGCAATTCCTTGTCCATTCCAACCGGTAAAA
>JBJLCO010000031.1:0-11281 GCA_045567635.1 Opitutales bacterium
TAAATCTTTTCCTGATTGGGAATGGTTATGGTGGTGGAAAAACTGCCCACTACCTGATTAGTGGAAATCACCACGGTGTTGTCCCAACTCTTACCGGAGATCTCTCCGTCCTCATCCCCCCAGACGATTTTGACCGTTGGGTTCTGTCCACCGGTGCGGAGTAGGTTACTGGATAAAACCGCCGTCTCCCGGTCGGGTTGGGTGGAACTCATCGGCCCGAGCCCGGCGGGGACCACGGTCTGGGCGGGGGAGAAGGAACTAAAAAGTGTTCCTGTAATGAATAAGATGCAGATGCTCTTTATTTTTTGTTTCATGGGAGGATGTGTAAGGAAAATTTAAATTTTTATGCCGGGAGTATTTTAAAAAAGGTAGGTGGTGGGTTAATTAATTATACTTTTTTACATATAATATTTAATATTAAACTAATCTATTGTTATTTATGTACTATCCTTTAGCGCTTTGCGTGCGAATAATACATCTTTTTTTGATTTATTTTGCTTTCCCCTACCTTTTTATTGCTCCCCGGGATTGCGTGGGTGGCCAAATGCACATCCCAAATGGATTACAGGTGTTTTGGTGGGGGGAGCAGAAATGAATTCCCTGCAAAATCCTCGCGTGAACAAGGAGTTAACTTGCTGGGATTGAAAGTAGGGCAATAGGGCAAAATGCCTTGGTAGGAGAAAGCAGATTAGATTGGTTAAAGAAACCTTTAATTTCCCACGGATTACTCTTTTTTAGATTCTGTTTCGCCTGAATAATTTTCAGATATTTGAATGGGCTTGATTAATGCCTCCAAGTTCAATGCGGTCAATCATTTTTCGGGTGGAATCTGGAACGGAATATTCTGTGAGTTTTCCCAGTGTAACCAGTTTTTTTATCGGTGCATTGGATTTGTAACCCAAAATACGGGCGGCGTGTGAAAAATTAATTAGATCAAAATTATTTTGTTTCATGTTATCTTATAAAAAGTAAAATTACATCTGTTGATTGAAGTTCTATTCAGTCGCTATATTTTCGTGGCCTGCCCCTGGTTTTTGGAGGCATTTCAATAACTTCTGTTGAGTCTTCAGGAGAAGTTCCGTTGTGTTTCTGCTTAGTGGTGATCAATGAATAAAGATCGCTGAGAAGAACCCTTTTTATCTTGTTATCCGGTATATAGTAGCAGGGGAGGGTGTTTCGGGAAATCAGATCTTCCACGGATTTGCAACTGTTGAAGCCAAGGATGCCTGCGGCTTCAGTGACTTTAACATAGCGGTCTAAAGTATCAAGCTCGGGAGGTTGAATAGTATTGGGGAGTGTCATCGCTGGGTTACTGTCTGTTGATTGCTGTGATAGGAATTTGGCATTGTTGATTAAATCCTTCACCACTATGGGTTCCCCTTTTCTTTGATCGCACTGAAGAGGGTAAGCAGTTCGGATTTTTTGACCCGTAATTTTTTGGTCAGGGGAATCGAATAAGCGGGCAAATCTCCCTTGATCACCAATTTATGAATTCGGGTGTGGTTTCCGGAACCCAGAAGAGAAGCTGCTTCGGTGAATGTAAGATATCGGTCATGCGGATAGTTGTCCTCTTTTCCGAATTTATACATTTTTAGAATTGCTGGGGTCTTTTAAAAGCATATTCATCAAATCGTGGTACCTTACCTTCCTTCGATTCGTATGGGGCATTTGATAAGCCTTGAGGTACCCGTTATCAATAAATGACTCAATTCTGCGATAATCAACATAACTTAGCACTTTTGCGGCTTCACAGAGATTAAGGTAGTAATTGGGATGTTCATCAAAACGGTCTATTTTTTTCATTTAGATACCCTGTGGAGACGGGACAGTTTTTTTACCTCGTCCAGGCAGAGGAATTTCCTGCCGAGTACGGTGGATTGAAAAACGGATAATTTTCCTGATCTGATCAGATGATCAATTGAATTTGTGTTGGCATAACCAAGAAGATCCCTCGCAAAGGCTTTGGTGACATAGGACTTATTTCCAATATTGATTTGGCTCATCAGGATAGTATTATTTGGTTTCAGATGTCGGTGATAGGTGTATCGAAGAGTTTCGTCCATTTGCCCGTACTTCGTTTGCTTGCGTCAGGGAATTGCGTTGGTGCGGAAAAAAAAGATTTGTTTCAGGAGCAACAATTTGCGACCGAAAGCAAAATTCAGCAGGCGAATGTTGAGATTTTGTGCGTGGATTTAGCATAATTAAAAGTGGAATAATTTAGTAAAACAAATTGTTGGGGTGAAACCTGACAAATCTTAGGGAGATAAGGGAAATATTTATTTGATCGAATATTGATGAGTTGACTCATTTTTTCTATAAATGTACTAAACTTGTGTAATCCAACTTTTTCGAAGATGATAAGCTTTTGCAAGAAATAAGTATCTTTATCTTTCATTAAATTAATTAATAATATTTTTTACGCATTAAATTAATTATTTTATTTTATTTAATTATTGTTTATGTATAATTTTATAAATAGGATATTTTTAGTTTTGAATGGGATAGTTAAGCTTTGAGTATCTGGTTTTATTCAATAATCTGCGATATGTTCCGGTATTTGGACAAACAATTGAAAAATAAACGAAACTAGAAATTGTCTTGCTCATGAGAGTTTAAAAAAAATTAAAGTGAATGGTTATAGAATCAGGTAATTAAGTCCTTTATTTTACTATTTATTAACTTCATTTAAGTTATGAAAAGGTATGAATTTTTCATGCCGATATAATGAAAAATAGTAAAAAAGATTAAATTCCCTCATGGTTTGGATCAAAGTACTTCTTCGCTCTTCCAGATAATCCACTGCTGGAGTTTCAGTGATGTCGGATATAGTCATTTGGATAGTAAAAATTTTCGTGCAGGCATTGCTAAAAGTGGAAAATGAACGGGCTCCAGTGTTGGCATTGGTGCTACAGGATATTCTTTTAATTTAATTAAGCTCACATAAATTATATGTAATACTTTTTATTTTCTTATGAAAAAAATATTATTTAAAGGTGATTTACTTTGGGAAGACAAATTATCCAAACGAAAAAGTTTTATTATATGCATAAAAACAATAAAAATATGGAGCGTTAAATATTAAAATCTGGTAATAATAAATTGTTGATGGACACCCAAAAGATTGATTTTTTGAGCTATACAACGGCGTTTTCTTTCTTTCTTACACTGCTTGCTGTATCGTTTTGTCCCCGACAATCTTACCCAAGGTTACCTGTCCCGCAGTTTTCTTACATTAGGCGGAGAGCAACCGGATAAGCTCAGAATATTGGAGTGCATGGTTGTAAAATTGCTTTATAAGCTCGCTAAGTATAAACTATTAGATTGGATTAAGTGTGATGTTGTTTTCCTTCGTTCCTTGCAGTGGAACTTGGGGGAATGTCATAAGCGTCCATCGTCTCTCCCTTTTGCAGCATCGTTGTGGCATGGGAGTACCTTTGGCGTAGAGGCGGGTTCTTAGGATGAAATCAGAACTTTTCCAAGTTGATGCTGTTGTCTTGTCGGACCGATATTGCGTGTTGGGTTGGGCATGTTCCCCGCAAGTACCCAACGATCAGCAGAACCGAAGTCGTCCGCAATAATTAGAATAATGTTCAGTTTCTCAGGGGAAACATTTGGGAAAGTGAACGCTTTCTTTCCAATTGTAAAACCGCAGAGTCCATTTGTTATGAGCAAGATGACGTTTTTTCATTTGTCCATTTGCACACGGGTGTAGGGGCTGGACATATATGTTCTATGAATCGTTTCTTTGTATCGCAGAGTTTTGCGGTGGTTGCTGAAGAAATCGATTCGTTTGGCTTTGGGATCAAGTTTGATGGTGGCGGTCCATTGATTGCCCATTTTTTCCATTTCCATGGTCTGATTGTCCGGGATCCTTTCGCTGATGTAGTTGGGGCTGCCGTCGGGAGCCCGGTCGAAGATCCACCAGATACGACCACTTTCCTCACCGGAATCCGGGGCGAAGGATACACTTACTTTGAGCGTTTTGCCTTTGAGTTCACTTTTCACTTGAGGGGGAGCGAGGAGGTCACCCTTCGTCTCATCGGGAAAGAAATGCTTGAGCATAAACCCTGATTTGTTCTGTTGATCCCGTTCGGTTTTGGGATGACCGCGTTTTCCATGTCCGGAATTGGCACCGAGGTAAACGGGGATGGTTGGGTGGTGTTTCCCGCCCCAGGCCATATCGAAGGCAACGAAGTCATGAGTGCCGGGATGAAAGAGCATATCCACCCCCCGTTTGCGTAACGCTTTCAGGTTGCGGGATATGAAGACTTGATCCGAAATGTCGCGGGCAAAGTTTTGCAGGTCTTTCCAGGTACCGCCCGCATCCAAAACGCGTTCGTTGAAATTGGGTCCGAAATGCCCGCCGGTAAACCCACCTCTTCTTCCGGGTTGTGCCCGCAAGTCCTTCCCATGCTTCCTCGTCATTGAGTCGAAGGGGGGAGTCCCAGATCGGGGAGACCGTCGCGTGCACTGCGGTCATGCGCTCGTCGTGAATGATGGCCATGGAGGGGGAGGCACCGTTTTTGGATCCGCCGGAGGCGGCAACCTTACCCTTTTCAAAATGATCCTTTTCTGCGTAGGCGGTGGTGATCGCCCGCATCAAGGTGGCGGGCCAGGCCCAGTATTGGATTTTGACCCGTGGGATTGAGGGTCTCCGCAAACCGCTTCTCCGCCGCCAGCGATAATGCTCGTTGCCCGTAGGTTCCCGGTTCCTGCACCACGGTGATGACCAGGCCGACTCCGCCCTCCAAAAGTTCGCGCTCGGTGGGGTTTGGGCCGGGCATCCTTTTGCAGTCGGGAAGGGGAACTTCCACCAGTGAGGTGAAATCCCTTGGCTTTGCGGTTGGCAGGCACGACCATGCGGACGGGGATACGGTACTCCTGCCCGGGCCAAAGGTCACCCACATTGATGCTGACCAGCTTCTGCCGGGTGTGCGATGGGACCCCATTGTACCTTGGTGCCAGTCTTGCAGAACCTTGATTTGAAGGGTGCCTGGGTCGCGTATTTCCTCCATGTCGAACACCTGCATGCCGAAGGCTGAGAATGCAGAAAAAGAGGCTAAAGAGGGTGGCGATGACAATTTTATACATAATGAACAGTTTTAAAGTTAGCTTTATTAATTTTTATGACCTTCAATATCTTTCAGCCACTTATCCAGGCCGGGCAGGGCGTTGGCTTCCGATTCCTTAATGATGGGAGAAGGATCGGGCATTTTAGCATGAGGACGTATCTCGGGTTCAATCATGCTGAAGAATTGATTAGTTTTATCGCTCAGCGTCTTTAACACCTCCGGATATTCCTTTGCTATGTTTTGAGTCTCCCCGAGGTCCTTCTTCAGGTCAAACAGTTGTTTTCCGACCATCTTCCACTTGCCGAGCCTGTAAGCCTTGCCCTTGTGGGCAAAACCCTCATGGGGTGATTTTGCTTTGTCGGGATTCAGAAAGAGGTCAGATAGATCGCGTCCGTCGATCTTGTTATCCGAAAGTTTACCGCCGCAAAGTTTAGCGAGAGTGGGGAGCAGATCGGAGCTGACCCCAATTTCGTGAGAGACTTGACCGGCCGGAATGGATCCGGGCCAGTGAATCAGGAAGGGCGTCCGCGGACCGCCCTCGTACAAAGAGCCTTTACCGCCTTTGAGCGGTCCCATACTCGTCCCCCTCGAACCACCATTGTCAGACATGAATAGGACGATGGTGTTGTTCTCGACCCCTCGCTCTTTCAATGTGCTAAACACCTGGCCAACTGCGGCATCCAGCTCTTCGACCTGGGCCGTGAGGTGAACGGTAAACTCGACCCCGGTTTTATTGGCCTCCGAGCGGGGAGCTCCGGCAGGCAGAAAGTCCGGGTGCCCTACGCGAGGGAGGTGCACGGCGGCATAAGGCAGGTACGCAAAGAAGGGTTCTTTCTTTCCGCCCTGTTCCCGGATGAAGTTCAGAGCAGCCTTCGTCGTTGCCTGCGTAAGCAAGCCCTGATCGGTGGCATTTTTTACAACCGCCACGGACTTTCCACCCACGATCCACGGCAGTGGAGTCTGCCAGTCCTTTGATTTCTTCCATATTTTTGTTACGGGATCATAGGGTGCCCACATATCATTGGAGTATGGAATTCCCTCATAGACATCAAAACCATGATCGTTGGGCAGATAACCGGGCCGATGACCCAGGTGCCACTTACCGAAGCATCCCGTTGCATATCCGGCATCCTTGAACATCTCGGCCAGGGTATATTCAGACGGGTTCAAGGCTTTGGGATCGTTGGGAAAACAGACTCGACCATCCATGCCCACACGCTTGGCGTAGCAACCGGTCAGCAGCGCGGCTCTTGACGGCGTACAATTTTGCGAGGCATTATAGAAGTCGGTAAACTTAAGTCCCTCTGTTGCCATCTTCTTCAGGTGTGGCGTCTTGTTGATCTGTGAACCAAAAGGCTCGATATCCCCGTAACCCATATCGTCGATAAATATAAGCACCACGTTTGGTTTATCTGGGGAGCGGTTGCGCCGCCATTCAAGCAAAGTGGGCACGCCCTTCGAATCCGCCAGAAGTGGCTTAGGATTCTCCGTGTAGCCGGCTGGGCGAATCTCTGACTCGATCTTTGAGACGTGAGCATCGAGGGCCTCGCTCAGCGCCTTCACCTTTTCCGGATACTGTTTGGAAAGATCGTTTTGTTCACCCACATCCTTCTCGAGGTCATACAACTCGGCAAAACGATCCGCTTTTACCTTATAGCGGACGAGTTTCCACTTTCCCTGTCGGACTCCATCTTTTTCGTAGTAGAGTGTTTCATGGGGGGATTTCGCTTTTGCCTTCCCCAATAGAATATTGCTGATGTTGTACCCGTCGATGATCCGATCCTGAGGAACTTGTTGGCCGGCGAGTTTCGTCACCGTGGGCAGAATGTCGATGGTGGCCATGATCTCAGAGGAGACGGATCCCGAAGGAATTTTTCCGGGCCACCAGGCGAGGGTGGGGACCCGCATGTGTCCTTCGTATTTGGGCCCGAATTTATGCCCCCGTAAGGGGCCACTGTTGGTTTTGCCCGCTCCTCCGTTGTCATTGGTGAAGAGAACGAGGGTATTTTTCTCGATACCATGCCTTCGTAAGGTATCAAGAATCCGACCCGTACTGGAATCGATTTCACCGACCAAGGCCTGCATGACATCCTCTTCCGATGCCCTCAAACGATCCGGGGTGACCATGAAGGGGGCATGCACGGCGGAGTGGGGGACATAGCAGAAAAAAGGTTCGTCCTTATGACGATTGATGAAATCGACCGCGGCCTCGGTGATGGAGTCAGTAATGACCGCCTGGCTGGACGCATCGGGGATATGGGCAACGGGTTCGTTTCCAACCATCCAGGGGAGGGGCGGGTAGTTTCTTTTCGGATTACCCGGAACCCACATGTCATTGGAATAGGGAATGCCCTGATACTCATCGAAGCCCTGAGCCAGAGGCATAAATTGAGGCTGGTCTCCGAGGTGCCATTTGCCAAAGCACCCGGTCTTATACCCTCCTTGTTTAAGGATCTCGGCAATGGTGATTTCGGTGGGGTTTAACCCCCGCTTATCTGCGGGGAAAACCACGCTCCTACCCATTCCGACACGGTCGGCGTAGCACCCGGTCAGAAGAGCGGATCGGGAGGGGGTGCAGGCGGTGGAACTGACATAAAAGCCGGTCAGTTTCATGCCTTCCCTGGCCATGCGGTCGAGATGAGGGGTGGGGTGATCCGAACCGAAGGGACCAATGTCTCCGTATCCCATGTCATCAATGAAGATGATCACGATGTTGGGCTTTTGGATGTCCGCCAGTAAAGAGCTGCAAATAAAGGGAACGATCCATAAGAGATGCCAAAAGAATGAGATGTGATGCATAGAAAAGGGGGCTAATTTAACAGATAAGAGAAATGTTATATTTTTCCGCATGTGGAATATTTGTCAAATGAGGAGTATGCTTAGGAGGGTTTTCGTTGATGAATTGAGAAGTACTATATTCATTGTTCAATTGATTGATTATAAATCCGTGAAATTATTTACCTATTTAAAAATTTTTCTAACTGTTTTTTATTCCATTAATCTTTTGTCGGGGGATGACGGGGGTTCCGTGGTGGAGGTTAAGCTGGTTACCACTCCACCTGTAATTGACGGAAAATTAGAGGATGAGTGCTGGAAAGAACGGAGGATTATCAAAAGTTTTCGACAGCGCCGTCCAAGCGAGGGCGAGGATGCGAGTGAAAAAACGGAGGTCAGGGTGTGCAGGAACAATCAAACATTGTTCTTTGGGGTGCGCTGTTTTGATTCGCAACCGGATAAGATACGGGCCGGTGTGATGCAGAGGGATGCCCCGGTGCGGGGAGACGATTATTTTTTCATTCTGATTGATCCTTTCAGTCGTGGACGGGATGGCTATTATTTCCGGACCAATGCCAATGGTGCGAAAGGCGAAGCCCTCATCAATTCGGATATGGGAAAACCCAACATGGATTGGGATACCATTTGGGAGGTCCGTTCGCAAAGGGACGAATTAGGATGGACCTGCGAGTTCGCGATTCCCTTTCGCAGTATTCCATTTGATCCCAGTTCTGACAAGTGGCGGATAGATTTTGGGAGGTGGTTTTCCCGAGGACAGGAAAGATCGAAATGGGTTGGTTTTTCCCGAAACCGGAATTGGTTTTCGCTCGAAGAGGCGGGAGAAATTAGTGGGATGTCCGGAGCTGAAACCGGAAAGGGAATTGATTTTAAGCCATACCTGTCGGCCAATTGGATATCAGAAAACTCGCAGGAAACGACTGATTTTGAAAGTGGGTTCGATTTATTTTATCGGATGACACCCAGTCTGACCGCGACTTTTACCTATAACACCGATTTTGCTGAGACCGAGGTGGACCAGCAACGGGTGAACCTGAGCCGTTTTCCTCTGTTCTATCCGGAAAAGAGGGATTTTTTCCTGGAGGGTTCGGATCAGTTTTCCTTTGGCGGACTGGATCGAAGTCCGCTTGCATTTCACTCCCGAACCATCGGGCTGTCCGATGAAGGGTCCAAGATCGATGTGACTGCAGGGGCGAAACTATCCGGCCGTCTGGGCCCGGTTGGGGTGGGTCTGCTGGCAATGGGACTGGATGATTTTCAGGAACTTGAATCGGATGAAGCCATCGTGGGCCGTTTCACTTACGATCTTTTTGATGAATCAAAAGTGGGTACTATTTTCACGCATGGGGATCCACAAAGTAACCTCGATAATCGTTTGGTCGGTGTGGACTTAAACCTTCGGTCGAGTGACTGGTGGAATGGACAGAGTATTTCATGGCATAGTTTTTACATGTCCTCGAATGATGAGAATAAAAGTTCGGATGATGTCATGGGAACTCATTTTTCCCTGCCCAACTATCCTTTCGGTGCAGGTGGACACTGGGTCCGAACCGGAGAGAATTTTGAGCCGGCGCTTGGTTTCGTGAGGAGGCGGGGTGGGCAGTCAGTTGGTTTGAGCGTAAGTTATTCCTTCGTGCAAACTCAGAGTGAATGGATGGATGATATTTCCACGGGTGTTGAGTATGACCGCTATGAGTTACTGGACGGACGAACCGATTCCGAGGAACTGGAATTGAAATTAATTGAAGTTCGCACGATGGCGGGGGATTCCATCGAGTTTGAAATTGAATTGGAGCGTGAAATTCTTCGCGAGTCTTTTGAAGTGGTGGATACGGTGGTAATTCCCGCTGACGAATATCGTGGAATTGATTTTGAACTTGAATTCAGTTCGAGTAGTAACCGCCCGCTTTTTGGCGAGTTGGAGATTGCGTATGGGGATTTCTATCATGGTTCCTCCATCCGCACAGAGTTGGATCTTTCATGGCGGCCATCGAAGTACTTTCAGCTCGATTCAGAAGCGGGCATGACCTTGGTCGATTTGCCCGGAGAGGAATTTGAGGTGCTGACCAGTTCGGTTGGGTTGCGGATCACGCCGACCACCCGATTCTCGTTCAACAGTATTACCCAGTTTGACAACCAGTCCAAGACAATCGGAATTAATAACCGGGTACGCTACATTCTTAAACCTGGATGTGATCTTTTTCTGGTGCTGAACAAAGGACTGGAGCGCAGGGAACTGAAAGAACATCGAAGATTCAGGACTTTTAAGAACGAGGCAGTGGCTAAGCTCGGATGGACTTTTCAATTTTAGTACATTAATAATTTTTTTCTCCCTGATCCACTTCAAGTAGGTTGATCACTTCCTATGAAGAGTATAGGTATTACAGATATGAAATTTTTTTTCCCTCTTCTATTCTTAACCTGCTTTATTTCATCCTATGGAAACCCGTCGCGTCTGGGTTTACCTGAGGAGTTGGAAGCAACCCTGTTTTCTTCCAAGGATCTGACTCCGTGTGTTGCCTGTTTGAGCGTCGCACCAACGGGAGAAGTGTATGCGGGGATCGATCAAATTGGATCCCTGGGGAAAGGGGCCGGGCATGGCCGAATCATTCGCCTGATTGATGAGGATCAGGACGGGGTATCGGACAGTCATACCATTTATGCGGAGATTGATAATCCGAGGGGCATGATTTCGGTCGGAGATAAGCTCTATGTACTGCATACCAAATGGGCAGATGAAAAGAATTTTGACGGGATGTTCTTATCGGTTCTTGAAGATAAAAATGGGGATGGTAAAGCAGATGGTCCACCCAGGCATTTGGTTAAGGAAATCAGCACACGAAAATACAACCAGTCCCGCGGGGTGGATCATACGACCAATGGGATTCGTATGGGAATAGACGGATGGATCTATGTGGCGGTGGGCGATTTTGGATTCGTTGATGCAACCGGAACGGATGGGACGAAATTGACGATGTATGGCGGGGGAATTATTCGGGTCCGTCCGGATGGAACGGAGCTGGAGGCTTTTGCCCATGGACTGCGCAATATTTATGATGTCGCGATTGATCCCTATATGAATGTGTTTACCCGGGGGAACACCAATGATGGAGGAGGGTGGAATATGCGCTTTATTCATGAGGTACAAACCGGACAGTACGGGTACCCGACTCTATTTAAACGCTACACCTCGGAGATTATTCCAGCCCTGGTGGATGTGGGGGGAGGGTCCGGAACGGGTGCGATGTATTTTGACGAACCCGGATGGCCAAAGAAGTATACCGGAGTGCCCATGATGTGTGACTGGGGGAGGGGGCAATTGTATATTCATCGGATAAGTGAGGATGGGCCGACTTTTACTCAGCAACAGGAGGATTTTATCAAGTGCGGAAGGATCACAGATGTGGATTGTGATG
>JBJLCO010000032.1:0-79666 GCA_045567635.1 Opitutales bacterium
CCCCATGTCCTTTATGCCTGGTGTGCACTCAGGCAAGCCATTGATGACTCAAAACTATCCGAGGTTGAGATTCAGGACCCTGAAGCCGGAATGTACACATCATCCGGCGGCTCAATGCGTTCCATTCATAAACATTTCGAAAAAATGGACGCCCGTGGAGTCATGGCCTGTAATCCACTTGCTATTGTTGCATCGATAGCCGGGACTCTAACTTTTAATCTCGTTGCTGCCCTTGGCATTCGAGGCTCATCGACTGGACTCGTTTCAGCATGTGCATCTTCTGGACATGCCCTCGGGATGGCTCTGGACGAAATTCGTTTGGGCAGGCAAAAAAGAATGATCGTAATCGGAGCCGAGGATTGCAACTTCGAGAGCATTGTCCCCTTTTGCGGAATGCGTGCTCTTTCTCTGGACACTAATCCTGACAGTGCTTCCCGCTCATTTGATGTTTCGAGAAATGGATTTGTTGGTTCAGGGGGAGCTGTCTGCCTCGTTTTGGAAACTGAATCGGAGGTAAAGAGAAGAAATATTAATTCGTACGCAAAATTCTTGGGATGGGGACAAGGTTCGGATGGACATAATGTCGCAATATCCCATCCAGAAGGTCGCGGCTTGCAATCGGCCATGAGAAATGCCTTGAAAGACGCAAGGCTTTCCTCCGCTGAAATTGATTATGTGAATGCTCATGCCCCCTCCACCACTATTGGCGATGCATCCGAAATGAAAGCCCTAAAAAAGACTTTTCCCTTACCGCAGGAAGTTTTGGTTTCAAGTACGAAACCACTCACCGGACATGGCCTTTCGCTATCCAGTATTATGGAAGCGGCCTTTTGTTGTGTTTCCCTTAAGGATCAGTTCCTACCCGGTTCCGCCCATGTCAAAAATCCAGATCCTGAACTGGGTCACCTCAAACTTCTTCGGGAAAGCAAAGATTATCCAGTCAGCCGGATCATGAGTAACAGTAGTGGTTTTGGGGGAGCGAATGTCAGTTTAGTTTTCGAAAAAGTATAATCCTTACTCTCCAACAGATGCCTGACTTAATTCAAATCATCATTCAAAGAAGAACCTCCAAGCCCGTCACATTTTCCAGTCAGGTTCCCAATCCTTCCGTTGTTCGTCAGGCCATTGAAATCTCACGAAACGCTCCCAATCACCATAGGACCGAACCTGCCCGTTTTTATCTCCTCGATTCAACCCGAATAAAGGAGGTTGGCCGGCTTTACGGTGAAATTGTCGTCGGTAATAATCCCAACCAGCACAAAATTGAACGCGGGGCAAAAAAAGCCAAAGAATGGGGAAACTGTCCAGGAATGCTTATTGTGACCTGCCTGACCGATAAGAACTCAGAACTAGTTCAAAAAAAACCGGCAATTATCGAGGAGGACTATGCGACTTGCTGCTGTATCTGCCAAAACCTGCTCTTACTTTTTGAGCAGGAAGGAATCGCGGTGAAATGGAGTACTGGTCCAGTCTGGGAACACCCAGAGTTTGCTCGAACTGTTGGCCTAATTTCACCACCGAATGAACGGGTGGTCGCCCTCCTTTTCTACGGATATTCAGACAAAAAAAGCGAATCCAGATCCCTCGCTTCGCTTGATAAACACCTGGTTGATTATCTCTGACACCCTCAAATAATGGGGAGTTTTCAAAAATCATAATCCTTTGCGATTGACCCAAATCGAAACCTTTGATTAAAAGGTTCCTTGGTTTATCCATGGGTACGGCGAAATAGCTCAGTCGGTAGAGCAGAGGACTGAAAATCCTTGTGTCCCCAGTTCGATTCTGGGTTTCGCCACCACCCATGGTAAACAGTGACCTACAGCCGATTTCTCCCTATTAAAACAGGCCAAGTGACAACAAAAGTGACAACAAGTTCATAGTTATCTATGCTTATCCAATCATGTCTGTACATGTACATAGGGGGGGGCGGGAGTACGAAAATCAGATCGAATGATTCCCCAAGACCGATTAGCCCCCTCAAAAAAATTCTGCCAAATGTGATATCACTTCCCCCTTCACCACTCCCCTACCCAACTCGGAATCGGCATTAACTGAACTGACAGCCTAATTGACAATAGGACAATAGAGACAATAGACCTTATTATATTTGGTTGTCTAATTGGTTCTATTCCGAATTGTGGTAACTACCTCACTGCAGATCCACATCCACAAAGACGGCAAGACCTATGGCCCGTATCCTATTGAGCAAGTACGCACAATGCCCACTTAATCATCAATAATATTGTTATCCTCTGAGGAGATATAAATGCTTTTAGTAAATTTTTTGTTTTGGACTGTAATTGAAGCGACCGTTTTTTTTGGATGGATGTATGTGATGTTTACAGACAATTGGATGAATGTCCCTGTGTTAAATAGGATTCAAGATAAAGGTGATGCAAATATCATTATTCTGGTCGTAGCAACAGGCATATTTTATGTGCAACTATGGAGCTTGAAGCTCTATAAACGGGGAAAATTGCAGAAACAATGAATGGAGCATGATTCCAAACCCCATCAAACGCTGAGTCTTCAATAAACTCCAGCTTGTACTTAGCAGCCTTCTTTATTGCCCGCCGATATGCTCAAGGCAAAGGGCTTGGCGAAGGACTATGATGGGGAGGGGGCTAGGCCGGAGTGGTGAGTGGAAATCAGCAGAAATTATAAAATTTGCGAAGACTTCGATTCGGAAAAGTAATGTTTTTTATTTTGACAAGATTTTGTAATAATAAAAATGTAAACTATAAATAGGCTGTGTGACAGCAGACTTAACCGCATATTCATGCATTAATTATGTTTTGCATAATTAATATACACTTTCTTGGACCCAAGTTAGCATGCAAAATTGGATTTTAATCTCACCTTTTTTAGAATTATGTTTTACTGATACTGAAGGTGAATTGAGATTAGATGTTTTCAAAGTTGCCTTCGTTTACAAATAAGGAAAGGATAAATTACCAAAAGTATTATGTATCTCAGAAGTATTTCGGAGGAATTGCATTCAAATCGAACAAAGCGGTGGGCATTATATGGATTAGGCTATTCTGCTTTAACTATTCTTTATCGAACCTTGGTTTCACAAACTCCAATAGTTGATTATTTGAAAAAATGGAATGAAACTGATGATATAACTCAATTCACAATTATAAGTGAATTTTTTGGAAATCTAGTTGCTGGACCGTTTATTTTTGCATTTGCTTCAATTATTGTTGGACTTCTCATTAAAAGCCGAAAATAAAAAGCTGTATATACAAGCCTAATTTTTGTTTAATTTAATTGTAGACAAAAGTAAAATTTAATATTTTACATTAAAAATGACACGTAGAAAAGGTAGCAAAAAACTTTATTACGAGCGTGAAGGGATGACCCGTTTTGAATGTTGGGCACGTTTTAAGTGCGAATGGTGCGGAAAAAAAATTAAAGGGGACGGATCCGATAATGGTTTTAAGTGCTCTGATCCAAAATGCGAGTCTAATAACGATGTTTTCGGGGACAAGACCAGTCCGTTAGAAAATGAAATCTTTACGGTTTTAGGACTTATATTTCTGCTTATAGTTTGCTACGGATTATTTAAGTAAATTCGCATAAAATTAAAATGATTTTACCCTAACAAAAAAGGGAAAGTAAAAATCTGACTAACAACCCGAATGACTACAAAGCAATGTTTTGCAGGACTCGCTTCATTCATCTGAATAACTAACTACAAAATCACCTTGATTTGAATTGCAAGGATTTCATTTAATTCAAAAACCTTAAAAAGATGAAGTCAATGAAGGCATCCAAATTGGAAAATTTTCTCACATCTCCTTTCAGGATTACCCAGGAATAACTTCCTTACCTCCTCTGTAAACCACTTCCGCAATTTTCTGACAATCTTTTCCATATAAGAATTTTGTCCCCTCTCCGTCGATCATTTTACTAAACGGACAAATCTCACCATTCGGTTTCCAAACCACAAACCCAACCACGGTTCCGGCGCTAAAATTTACTTTTTCCATTTCCCTACCGTTCTCGTACCACATCGTGGTCTGTCCATCCAGTTTGCCTCGCACCCAACCTGCCTCGCTCCCTTTTTGTCCATTTTCATACCATTCTGTCCAGATTCCGTCCGGTTTACCCTCAACAAACTTGCCTACCTGTTTTTTTTGCCTCGTGGAATGCCATGATTCCCAAAGACCGTTCTGCTTCCCTTTTTTAAAGGAAAGCAGGCTTTTTACCTGACCATTCTCATACCATCCAATCTGCAAACCGTCCTGTTCACCATTTTTAAAATTCACCTCGCCCTCCTTGACGCCATTTTTATACCATTTTGTGGATAACCCATTCAACTCGCCCTTTTCGAATTCAGTTTCTGTTTCCTTTTCCCCGCTTTCATACCAAGTGGTTAAAAGTCCCTCCATTTTGCCAACAATATTATTTACCTCTAATTTTTTCCGTCCATTGTCGAACCACTCTGTCTGTAAACCATTTGGCTTTCCATCTAGAAAAGAAATTCTATCTTTGATTTTACCATTGAGATACCATGTCGTGCTATACCCATCCAAATTTCCCCGCTTCCAGTACTCCTCTGACTTTTTTTTCCCGCTCTCATGCCATTGGATAAAAATACCGTTTTCCTGACCTTCCTCAAATTGAGCTAACAACTCAATCTGCCCATTTTCATAACACCGCTTTGCCCATCCACTGAAGAGTTTTTTGCCCCCCATCGGGCTCAATAAACCCAGTTCATCTTTGGCAAGTAAATCATAATCTATTGCGTTTAAAATAATACTGCTCAGTGTTTTGGAATCACTCCAATCAGTGTTGCTCGATTGTTTCATTCTTATTTCTTTATGATAACTTTACGTCTTGCATTTAAAAATCAGTATTCGATCATCCCTAATGAATTCCAATCCATCACTCTGTGAAACAAATTTCGGTTATTTTCAGCAAAATTACATTCTTGATTTGCTTTTTCATTGGAATCAATTTCGCAAAAAAGCACCCGAAATAAGAGTAGTCAAATCAATTGAATTTATTACTTATTTTTGCGTATTTTAATTATTCGAAAATTTGATAAGTCGAAAATTTAATACTTATTAACTTTTTAAAAAAAATTTAGCCGAACACCGTTCGATCAAAAATTTAAAGATTAATATTTCTCACTATTACGGTTCGATTTGAATCGAAGTTGATAATACCCCATCGAATTAATTTAAGTAAAAAGTAATGTCTAAGGACATTTATCTCTTTATTCAGATAGAAAAACCAGCAGACTCCTTTGTCAGGAATAAAAATACTCACAATGCTTGGCATTCATTCCTTCATCTCAGAAACGAAAAAATACTCAAGTCACCAAGTGACATAACCGAGAGGGGTTATTTCAAAAATCCAAATATTTTTTTGTGACTCAAATCAGTAAAATAAAAAGACCAATAAAACAAACATCACCAAGGCAACAGCAGCCAAAATATTTTTAATCAGGGACGGAATCGCATTATCCTCACCCTGATTTGATGTAATTGTTGAACCAGCAAATGTGCCCCATCTTCTGCGAGAACCTGATTTCGGTAAAGGGAGTTTTCTGCCCCTCCGTACCTTCTTTGATATTTCCTTAAACTTCTTGAGAGTGCGTACTATCTGCTTTGGTTTTCTATGAGTAGAATCATGGCAATCTTTTCTTTCTATAAACTCCTTTTGCAGGGGAGAAGAATACAGATCTTTCATCCCCTCAGATTCCTGGGTTGATTCCTCTTTTTGATCATTTTCATTTCTCGCTATATCCGCTTTAGTCTTTGCCGCCCGACGCACCATCTCAGTCTCCAGTGTATGACCAAAAACAACCCTATCATAGAGATTATCAAAACCAAGCAACATAACTTCTTTTTTAAACTTCTGCCCGGCCGATAATCCGCACAGCCAATCATTCTGACGAGTTGAAAAAAGGACTGAACACATCAGTTCAGAATCAATAATCTTTACCACCACCGTTTTACCACCCGCAAACTGAGTACCGTATTTTTGAGAAAAAGTTTTCGAAGCACTTTCAAAAATAAAAGTGAATGAAAAAGGCATTCCCCAAAAAGGCTTTAACATAGCCTCTGATTCTGAACTCATCCGCCTGTTTTCTTTAAAATCATTCAATAAAACGACTAGTTTTCTTTGATTCATTGCTGACATGCTTTTTCTTTATCGAATAAATACCCCGATATTTCATTACTATCTTTTAATACAATCATTAATAAAAATAATTATGTATACTATCAGGAGGAACAATTGACCATTATAATTCTAATTTGTCATTTTAAAAGAATCCCTTCAAATACCGAAGGATAGATTTGGTTAAATAGTTGCTAAACCAAATCTAAATTGCTAAGAAAGTTTTTTTTGACTACGGAAGGATGGCAGAGTGGTCGAATGCGGCGGTCTTGAAAACCGCTGAGCCGGAAACGGCTCCGGGGGTTCGAATCCCTCTCCTTCCGCCATTCAGTCAGTTTCGGGGTAAAGTTTGATCTAAGCCTCCTTCCCCGTCTTCTTCCGTCTCATCATCAGCAGGCAAATTGGAGTGTATATCTTTAATTTCCTCCGGTGAGGGAGTGAAGCGGTTGAAAGTCTGCCTTTCGGCTGACTGGGTGAGTTTAAGAAGCAATTCTTCATTTTCCCAGATCCACATAAAAGATCTGCAGGAGTTTCGAATGAGATTCATTCACTAATTGCTTGGAGTCGTCAAACGGCGAGAAAAATTCAGGCTTTAATTTTTTTTAAGCTGTCAAGGGAACCTTCCAATTGAGGAAGAACAGTCTTTTTTCTTTCCAGCATATCTGCGGACGGTGCTTGTTTTTTTTGTTTTGAGCCAAGTGTTTTCCTCAAGAAGCATACTGTAAACTTCATCACACAGTGAGAGATGATTTTTAATTACTTCCCTAGGTTCCATTTCGCCATATCGAAAGGGTTATCATTTATCGCCATTTAAAAATGTCAATTTGCTGAAAGTTCCGGATCGGACTTGCCGGGAACTGAATAAATACCGTAACGATTTACCGCTTGTCTTATCGCTCGCGTATCTTCGAGTTGCTCCCGTCTCCATTTCGCCATTCCAAACACGAAATTCAAATATTTATTCTTGGCCATTCCCTCTCTTGCCTCTTCGACTGAGCTTACATATTCCTCAATAGATGAGTAGGTCTCAGTGGCCTGAACATAATTACCAAGCTTTTCTTCACATAGCGCAATTTGGTAAAGGATAGGAACTTGCCATGAGGGGGAATTATCAACATCACGAAGCGCGGAATATATCCGGTATGCATTAAAAAATTCATTGTCTTCGAAAAACTTATTGGCCAAATAATTGCCCGTTTTCTTTTTCCAAAAATTCCAAATACTCTTAAGTTTGTTTAAATTCGCGTAATCGCGGTCCCGCATGGCCCTGCCCTGTTCCATGTTCATCACCAGTTCGGGGTTAAAATCCGCTTCCTTTAAAAGAACCAATAATTCCTTTACCGATTCCTCATCCTGATTTAATTGCTCATAGGTCAGAGCCAATAAATAATGGGCCTCCGGAACATAGGGGCTCTGTGGATAAAGCGTGCCATAACCCCGTAACGATTCTTTAACTTTAGCAAAGTCTGCCCTTGGTGTTTGATCGAATTTAATTTCAAGATCCTCTCTTTTTTCGGGAGGAAGTCGGTTCATCCGTTCTTCTTTTTGCAGGTTTTCCCTCGCCCGGCGATAATGGGCCAGTCCCTTCTTGAAACGAACCACTCCCCGGTCGGAATCACCGAGTTGCTCGAGTCTCCAGAGACGGTCAAAAAACTTGATTGCGTTATCATAGTCCTCAGAATCCATGAAAGTCTCAGCAATCTCAAACATCGCTTGGTTTGACTCCGAGTCCATCCGGTCCTCCAACGCTTTCCCTTTTTTCCGTTCAGCAAGTTTGAAGGCGTCATTAAAGGGGAGTGTCAGTGTGGCGTTTATCGCATCATAAAATTTATTCAGCGCCATTCTATGCGCACCCAAAGATCGATAAATTTTACCAAGTCTAATATGAGTCTCCGGAATGGTCGGAGCCCCCCTCTTGCGACCTTCCAACCATTTAACCACTGATCCAAGAGAGGCCTTCAAATCAGGAATGCCGGGTGCATCCTCATGACTCCTCGAAGGGATAAGTATCATCCGACGCAAATTCCTCAAGATACCTCTCGTAGGACTTTGCCGCATCCACCCATGCCTGATTCCTTTCATGCATCCCAATTAAGGACAACAACACATCCCTGCGGTAACGTTTGTGGTGCGTTGCATTCAGCCGTCCCAGAACCCGGTTACAATACGAAGTTGCCTTGAAAACTGATCTCGTTACATAGGGATTATCACTTCCTCCGGATGCTCTCCTCGTTTCCATGATCGCTTCCCGAATCCTCGCCTTTAATTCAACATCAATTCTTTCGCCAAGTACGGTGTAATTAGGAATTTCAACCGGGGTTAAATCTTCTTTGGGTGAGGATAAAAGAGGAGTCTCAATCACGGTGGGTGAAGGTAAATTCAGCTCGGGCTTGCCGGGCGAACTCATGGCGGATTCCAAGGGCTCAGCGATGGAGGGAACCGGGGCAGACAGTGGAGCAACAAATTCAGGTAGATCGAGGAGTTCAACTTCGCGTAATAACTCTTCCATTGTTGCACTCCTGAAGTCGACTTCAGGCATCTGTTGAACCGGTTGCGTAATTGCCTTAGGTCCAGTACTGTCAAAATTGGGCGATGGATTGATATCGTCCAAGTTTACTGATTCATTTTCTCTAATGCCAGAAGGTTGATTCTGAAAATCATCATCTAAAAGTATATCGGGCATCAATTCATTCTGAACACGGAAAGAACCCTCATTCGTTTCACCCTCAGAAACTCTGGGGAAAACAGGGCTTGGGTACTGTTGATTGTTGGAATTTTCGTCTATATCACCCAAAAGAGAGTCAATCCCTTCAATTACTTCATCTATTGATTTTAAATTCGGCTTCATCAGAAGTTATCTGACAAAATAGTCTGGGTGAGGACAAAAAACATGTAATCGAAAAGAAAACAAAAAAAGGTGTAAAAAGTGGATTCTTCATCGCTGGCGTCTCTGGTAGGTGGATCTATTGGTAATTCGCATGTTATCGGGAGCAACGGTGTAAGGAGGGACAAATGGGATGTCCTGTACATTCCCTCTGGGAGAGGAAAAAGAAGAAGATTCAAAAACATCAAGGAGTTCGTCGGTGCTATCGATCCCAACCGAACTTATCTCTTCGAAAGGATCCGATAACGGTAATGAAACAGGCGGGGCAACTGCCGGTATATTTTGAAACAACTCGAGCGGTGGTCGTTCTTCCATTGCTTGATTTTCCATCTTGGAGGACAATTCAGGTGAACCGATTGAATCTGACTGTGCAGTTGAATTGGTGTCCACAGACAAAGTGGTAGTGACAACCTTGATAGTGGGAGGCATAATGAGTGTTCTTCGGTCAACAGGCAGGGGGGATGAACCGTAGGTGAGTGTGACAGGCTTGGTAAACGCAAGATACTTGCCACGCTGAGGTGCGGGTGCATCGAACCGCTTCATGTCCAGTGCAGACGCTTGAAAAACAAAGAAAAGAACTCCTGTGAGCCACAGGGTCCTGATAAAGATATTAAATTTTAAGTATTCCATGAAATGATTAATCTCTCATTATAATCGACCATTCACAAAAAACTTTACCCAAATTTTAACTTTTTTTTAATTCGTCCCAGCAAAAATTGCTCTGGTGCATTCGATGAACTTCCAAAAGATCGTCCATGGCATGAATATCGAGGGGGTGAATATCGGGAGCATCAAATTGAGTTGCGGTTATTTGAAAAGGATCCCCATAATTCTCCAGACACTCTCGGGTTTGCGCCCAAATTGCGAAAGGATTCGAAAGTGCTTCCCCTTTATCCCGGGCCACCGATACAGCCCGTTCGATAACAGCAGAATCACACTCCGGGAAATTACAGTTGTAATTGAGATGTAAATCACCGGGGAAATTTTCTAAAATATGCTGAAAGACAGGAATCGATGCAACATCATCACCAGATAGATTTTCCGGACGGTAGAGAATTTCCACTCCGTCCATCAGGCAGGTACGGGCAATCAGCTCGCTGTCAGTTGACAGAACGACCCGGTCAATCACCTGACAATCAAGCAATTTTTGCAAAGCACGAACGACTAAAGGCACGCCTTTATAAGGCAAAAGGTTTTTGTATGTCAGTCGCTTGCTTCCGAGCCGAGCAATTACAGAACCGAGAATTTCCATCCTTTGTGATTATCATCAAATACAGACAGAGCAAGTCTGATATTAAGTGTTCGATTCAGCTTGGAAAACCAATGGGGATTTGATTGTTTGTACTCATGGGGCTGATTCCTTATTCCAGGCAAAGTATTAACGATGAAGATATTTCGTTAATCACTCAGACCATGTCTTCCGACTTTCTTACTCAGGGGCCGAAAATACCCGAGTTTGAAAAAGCCTTGGAACAATATTTTGGAGTCCAGCATGCAATCGTTTGCTCAAGTGGAACCGCGGCCCTTCATCTTGCCTACGCCTCGGCCGGAATAAATCATGAAAGCCTTGGCATTGTACCAGCGATTACTTTTGCGGCTACCGCCAACGCTCTTCGATACCAATCGGCCAATATTCTAATTTGTGATGTCGAACCGGACACCGGACTGATTTCAATCGAATCTCTTGATCATTGCCTTTCCGGGGTGTCGGAAGAACAAAAAGAAAAAATCAACTTAATTGCTCCAGTTTCCTTTGCCGGTGCGGTTGCCCCACTGGATCAGTGTAAAAAGTTAGCCGAGCATCATAATTTCATTCTTATCGAAGACGCTTCCCATTCTCCCGGTGCCTCCACATCAAGTGAGCAGGAGGGAACAGTATTCAGTGCCAATGGCGAACATACACTCGCATCCACACTCAGCTTTCATCCAGTCAAACATATTTGCGCCGGTGAAGGGGGGGCAGTGCTGACCAATAACCCCGAATTGCGCCGCAATCGCTGCCCGACTCCGAAGTCATGGAATTCATCGACCGTTCAACGAAAATGATGAAATGCCCTGGTTCTACGAACAGGAAAGTTTAGGATGGAATTACAGATTAACTGACCTACAAGCCACACTCGGCACTTTCTCAGCTCAAGCGATTGGATCTCTTTATTTCAAAGAGAAGACATTTAGCCAAACGGTACGATCGTTTGCTTCAGGCACCTCCCTTTTCCGAGCATATTCAGCGACCGCCCTTCGAGGAGGGACACGCATGGCATTTATATGTGATTCGGTTTATGGATAAAGAGAAAAGAAATTTGGCTTACAAATTTCTAAAGAGTAAAAATATTTTCACTCAGGTTCACTATATTCCAGTTTACAAACATCCGTACTATAAAAACCTGCTGGGACAATTTAGTTTGCCAGGAGCGGAAGCTTTTTTCCAAAGTTGTTTAAGCATACCAATATTTCCGGATTTACATGAAAGCGAACAGGACCGTGTGCTTGAAGCACTAGAACTATTTTTAACTAAAGGATAATGGACTTTAAGAAATTTACCAAACCTGCTGCAGGTGCAACTGGATCCTCTCCGGGATATATTGCCTTAAAAGGATTCAGGTCAGGTTTTCGCGGATATGAACTCACCTCCATTCGGATGGAGGATGCGGAAAAAATCATGCAGTGGAGAAATGAACAAATCTCCGCATTACGACAAAAAAAACCCCTCACCCCGGACGAGCAGAGGAACTACTTTGAAAAGGTGGTCAAACCAAGCTTTTCCCAAAAACAACCGGATCTTATCCTTCTTCGTTTTTGTTATGAAAATAAATTGATTGGCTACGGTGGACTCGTTCATATCGACTGGACAAATGAGCGGGCAGAAATTTCATTTTTACTGGAAACAGAAAGAGCAAAAGACAGTTTCCAGTATGGTCGCGACTGTAGCGTATTCCTCAATTTGCTCATGAGGTGTGCATTTGACACTCTTGATCTCAACAAAATTAACACCTATTCATACTCTCACCGCACTGCCCATGTCAATGCGGTGGAAGCCTCCGGACTTCGGAGAGACGGGGTGCTCAGACAGGACACCAAAGTGGATGGTGAATGGGTGGATGCGGTGATTTCTTCCTGCTTAAAGTCTGAATACCTCAAGCAATTCCCACCGCCTGAGTAATGGCGGAATTCAAGGATAATTTTTTTTTACTCTTTTCCAGTTTTTCCTCAAAACTCGCCCTCTTTCGCTCGGTGACCGAGCAGGCGCAACTTGTTTCTTCTCACTTCACAGTTTTAGGCGCGGATTCCGACGAAAATTGCTTGGGAGCAAAGCAAACTGAAAATTTCATTACAATACCATTAATTCGGGATTTAAGCAGGGAGGATGTCCTCGAATACTGCCAAAAAAATGATATTCGATATATTATTCCGACCCGGGACGCAGAACTAGTTTTTTGGGCTGAAAAAGAAAAATATTTATTGAGGGAAGGAATTGGAGTTATGATTTCCGCATGTTCTGCGATTTCCATCTGCGAAGATAAATTTAAATTTTTCCAGCATCTGAGAGACGCTCCGGTTCAACCTATCGAAACCTGCCTATCCGCTCATGAGCTAACTTCCGAAAATGATCGATTTGTGGTCAAAGAAAGATCGGGATCCGCGTCCCGTTTGATCAGTTTGAATACTAAAAGAGACGAAATCGATTTCTTTTCCTCTCGACTCACCGAACCGATCTTCCAACCCCAAATTACAGGCAGGGAGTTCAGTGCAGAGACCTGGATCGATCAAAAAGGGAAATGCCACGGAGTGGTTTTGAGATGGAGAATCAAAGTGTTAAACGGGGAATCACATGAAACGGTCACTTTTTCCAATCCGGAATGGGCACAAAAAATCATTCAAACTTTTTCCATGATCGCGGGATTAAAGGGTCATGTGCTTGCCCAAGTTATTGTCGACAATGAGGAAAACCTTCATTTGGTTGAGATCAATCCTCGCCTGGGAGGAGCCAGTCCATTGTCAATCGCAGCTGGATTGAACTCAATTAAATGGTCTCTACTCGAATTCTTAGACCGGTCCGAGGAAATTCCCGCCTTCCCAGATTTCACTTATGGACTTCGACTGAGCAAAAAAAATCAACAGATTCTGATACGATAATTGATTTTCCTACTCGACAGAATAATAATCGCACTTAGTAAGATGTAATCATGCCTGCAAAAACATTTGCCATCGCAAACCAAAAAGGGGGAGTGGGAAAAACCACCACCACGATCAACCTCGGTGCGGCTCTTGCTTCGTTCGGAATCCCGACATTAATCGTGGATATGGACCCCCAGGCAAACGCAACCAGTTCTCTCGGTGTTGAGAAAAAAACCGGGGCGGGTGTGTACGAACCATTACTCAGCGGGACCGACCTCGCCAGCCGTGTAGTGGCTACGAAAGAAAAAAATCTTTGGCTCATCCCTTCCGAACTTGATCTCGCCGCAGCCGAGCTTGAGCTGAGTAGTCAGGAAAATTATCTCGTTAAATTACGCGGAGCACTGGAGAATCTTTCCCTCAATTACGGACTTCATGCGATTCTGATTGATTGTCCCCCCACCCTGGGATTGCTTTCCATGAATTCCTTGTGTGCGGCTGATTTCCTCCTGATCACCCTGCAATCAGAATACCTCGCACTCGAAGGGCTAAGCCAGATAACGGGGGTCATTCAGCAACTCAAGGAATCCGGAGCCAACCCGGGACTGGAGCTTGGTGGAATTGCAATGACCATGTATGATAACCGTACGCGATTATCCTACGAAGTTTGGCAGGAAGTAAACAGGCACTACCCCGATCAAATATTCCGCACCGCAATTCCCCGGACTGTTCGATTAAGTGAGGCACCCAGCTTTGGAAAAACCATTTTCCAATATGACCCCAACGGGATTGGATCCAAGGCATATATGGCACTGGCCAAGGAGGTAAAACAACGGTTTTTTCAACCCGTTTCCTCCTAGAAGCACTCAGCTTGAACTTTCGTTTTCGAATTAGATGAAGGATTGTACGAAAAAAACATTTTCCCATACTAAGTTGCAAAAAAACATTTCCTACTCATTCCAAAATCCTGAACTCCTCATTCTTGCGCTCACTCATCCATCTTTTAATGAGCACGATCAGCGCAAAGCGGACAACCAGAGGATGGAATTTCTGGGTGATTCAATCTTGGGTGCTATTCTAGCAGATGCACTCTATCAGGCGTTTCCTAAAGAAAACGAAGGCTCTCTCAGCAGAAAAAAAGCCGTTTTTGTCCGGGGCAGTTTCCTGGCCAAGGTCGCGTCTGACCTCAAACTTGACCGTTTTGTACTTATGAGTGAGTCGGAAATCAAAAACAATGGACACAAAAGAAGCTCCACTCTTGAAGATACGCTCGAGGCACTCATTGGTGCTATTTTCCTGGATGGCGGTATGCAAGAAACAAGAAACTGTGTCCTCAAATGGTTTGGCGACTTACCCGGGCAACTGCAGGCCGAACAACCCAAATACAACCCCAAGGGCCAACTTCAGGAAATGATCAAGGATGGTTCAATGTCAAAAAATATCGAATACCGCCTGATTAAGGAAGAAGGGCCGCCCCATCAAAAAAAATTTGCGATTGATCTTATAGTCGGAAAAAAAAACGCTGGGATCGGGTGTCGGCAAGACAAAAAAGGAAGCGGAAGAAAAAGCGGCATTACTGGCTCTCAGTAAGATAAGCAAAGAAGTCAAAAATAATTCATCCACTTAAGTGAAAAGAGTACTTATTCCCCGGGAAGTACCGGCCACTTTTATTCACTCACTTCCGGAAGCGGCGACCTCTGCCCTTGCTGCAAACTTTTTAAATGATCAAGGACATTCAATTGCAATCCTAGTCGAGGAAAGCATTCCCAAAGCAGAAGAATGGGGAGAGGATGTGGCGGCTTTCATGGAAAGCTTGAATCCGGACCAAAAAGTTGAATTCCACCTTTTTGACTCCGTACCCGATCCAAATCACCCCGACGCTTTCGAAAAAATTTGTGAAAGAATGACAATTCTGTCTTCTCTTATCCGGACAAGTCCAAAGAGAAACCACCTGCTTCTGATCGCCACTACCCCTGAAGCATTAGTAAGCCCCTGCCCCCAACATGAGCGCCAGAAAAAATCCGAGCTCATTTTATCTGCGGGGCAGGAATACGAATTCGAAAAACTGTGCTCAACACTCGCGGTTGATTTTGACTACTCCTCAGAAATCCTCTGCGAGGAACCGGGGCAGTTCTCGGTGAGGGGTGGATTGATCGACATCTATCCAGTGAACGGAACCGAGCCGGCAAGAATTGATTTTTTTGGTAACGAAATTGAAGAGATTCGCTCCTTTGATCCTTCGACACAGCGGGGCGAGGCGATTCTCGATCATTTATTTATCTCCTCCGCCCAGTCAAACCAGGAGATCGAAGTGGAAGGTGAATTTTTCCGCTATTTATCCGAACCGGTTTCGTGGATATTTCGGGAACCGGAGGAACTGACTTCAAAGTTCCCATTGGTTTTTCACAGTGCGACCAAGTCCTCTGCTTCTCAGGCCAGTTTTGCGAATGCCCTGATTCCGGAAAAAAGAAAGAACGATCATTTCCTTGGCACCAGCGAAATTCAAGCGGGAGCCGGAATCTTCGAGAAACTGGAAGCACTCGAACTTCCTGTCCGTTCCGATACATTGTCCGCAAAGAGAAGCACATTTCATGATTATGGAAAGGATGAATTTGAAAGTCAAAAAAAGCACCGAGCCGCCCATCTTTTTGAACTGCTGCAAAAACAGGATAAGGGATACGAAATCATTATTGCATCCGGAGCGGAGGCGGAAAAGAAAAGAATCACTGAGATCATTACCGAGGAAAGTTCATTAACAAGACTCAATCCAAAATATCTTCCCATTGGACTGAAGGAAGGATTCTCCGTCGAAGCGGGAGCCCAAAAGAATTATTTTAATTTACTGATGGAGGATCCTGCGAATGGACTTGTTCTCTCCACCGCCCGTGAGATCTTAGGTCGCGAGCGGAGTAGGAGGCCAATGCGTTCCAAAAAAGCCATTGTTCGTCGAAAAGAGGTCGATCAGGCACTCGACTTCTCCGAATTGATTGAGGGGGATTATCTCGTTCACCATCAGCACGGAATTTGCCAGTTCAAAAAACTTGGGCAGATCGAGGACGGACAAAGAAAGGAGGAAGCAATTACCCTCGAATTTGCCGACGAATTACTACTCCATGTCCCGCTGCAGGAGTCCCACCTGCTCTCCCGCTATATCGGGCTTCAAAAATCCCGCCCCAAACTTGCTAAGCTGGGAGGTAAATCATGGGCAAAAATAAAACAGGCTGCTGAAATAGCCGCACTCGATCTGGCCGCCGATCTGCTTCGCCTGCAAGCCACCCGTGACACAAACAAAGGGCATTCGTTTTCTCCTGATGAGAAATGGCAGAAGGAATTTGAGGACGCGTTTCCGTTCACCGAGACGGTTGATCAACTCAAGGCAATCAATCAGGTCAAAGAGGATATGGAGAAAGAACAGCCAATGGATCGCCTCGTATGCGGGGATGTTGGTTTTGGGAAAACGGAGGTGGCGCTCCGGGCCGCCTTTAAGGCAGTAATGGACGGTAAACAAGTCGCTTTTTTGGCTCCCACCACCATTCTCTGTCAGCAACATCTCAATCTTTTCAGGCAACGCATGGTTGATTATCCAATTTCAATTGAAATGCTGAGTCGCTTTCGGACACCGGGACAACAAAAGAAAATCATTCACGCAAGTGGAGCAGGAACAGTTGATATTTTAATTGGAACTCACCGGATGTTCAGTCCGGATGTTGTGTTTAAAGATCTGGGACTGTTAATTATTGATGAAGAGCAAAGATTTGGAGTACAGCACAAAGAATCTATCAAAAAGCTTCGGGCACGAGTGGATGTCCTGACTCTAAGTGCAACTCCAATCCCACGAACCTTATACTTCGCCATGGTCGGTGCCCGGTCTCTCAGTGCAATTGAAACCGCTCCGGTGAATCGCAGACCAATCCGGACCGAGGTCGTGAATAATTCGGCACAGGTTATCCAACAGGCCGTTCAAATCGAAACCCAACGGGGTGGGCAGATTTTCTACCTTCACAATCGTGTAAAAACCATTTACGCAACCGCACGGAAACTCGAAGTTCAATTTCCCCGGCTCCGTATCGGGATAGGACACGGGCAAATGAGCGAGGGTGAACTCGAGGAAGTGATGACAGATTTTGTGGCCCACCGGTTTGATCTTCTCGTTTGCACAACAATCATCGAGTCCGGTTTGGATATACCGAACTGTAACACCATTATCATTGAGGGAGCCGACAAATTTGGGCTTTCTCAGCTCTACCAGCTTCGGGGCCGGGTCGGAAGGTTTGACAGGCAAGCCTACGCCTACCTCTTACTCAACAGGCACCTCACGGTTTCCGATCAGGCTCGCAAAAGATTAGCTTCAATCAGGCAGATTAATAATTTCGGTGCTGGGTTTAAAATCGCACTGCGAGACTTGGAGCTGAGGGGAGCGGGCAACTTACTCGGTAGTGAACAGAGCGGGCATGTGGCCGGAATCGGTTTTGAACTCTACTGCCGCCTACTTCGGGAAAGCGTTTCCCGATTGAAAGGAGAAGAAATTTCACTTCGACCCTCCGCAACTGTACGCTTGGATTTTCTAACCGCGGGCTACCCTACCGAAGAGGAAGAGGTGGGGAGTTCGTTCCCGCTTATTGGTTCATTCTTTCCGGAAAGTTACACCTCCGAACCAAGACTTCGTATTGAAGCTTACAGAAAACTGGCTCAAATGAGGGAGGAAAGTGAAATTGACGGGTTTTTGGAAGAGTTAAAAGATCGTTTTGGAACCCCGCCAGATGAAGTGTTCGCCCTGACTCAGGAAACCAGAATCCGCTGCCTGACGGAGGAAGCCGGTTTTGATATGATTGAAGTCCGAAAAAATGAAATCTATTGCCGAATGATCCAAAGAGGGAAAGACGGAACCAAGCATTATCATCGAAAAGCCGGACAAATTCCAAAACTTTCGTCTAAAGAACCACTTTTGAAGTTGAACGAAATCATTCGTTTCCTAAGAATAGTACACCATGGGAATAAAAATTAATGGAATGAGCTTAAAAATCTTTCTCACCTTGGCGGGATTCTGGGGAATACATCATCAAGTCGTTGCGGCTGATTTAGTTGAACTGAATCGGGTGGTTGCCAAAGTAAACAACCGGGTTGTAACCTGGGGAGAAATTGAAAAAGCAATGAACTTGCTTAATTTTACTGAAAATGAAAAACAGGATCGGGCCAACGAATTTGTGGATGGAAAAATTGACCGTCTTCTCTCCATCGGTGCGTTTGGTGAAAAAGGAATGAATATCCCGGCCTCCTATGTTGAACAGGAATACAATAAACGCCTAATCACAGAATTTAACGGGGATCGGAAATTATTCCGGGACACTCTTCGAAGCCGTGGTCAGTCACAACTCGAGTACCGCAAGGATTTGGAGGAAGAAATTATCTACAGCCATATGATCTCCACACGAAGACGTTTGAAAGAGGAAATCAGTCCCGAAAAAGTGGAATCCTATTACACCCAAAATCCTAACCTTTTTACCACAGAAGAAAAAATACAACTGAGTGAAATTGCGTTTTCTCAAATTGCAGGAGAACCTGAAACTGTTTTACTCCAACAGGCTCATAAGGTACTGAAGGACATTAATGCTGGGCAAAGTTTTGAAGAAGCGGCCAAGAACAATGGACAAAGTCCATATCGTGAGAGTTCCGGTAATTGGGGAGTAATGGTTTCAGAAAAAGAAATTTTGAGTGAGGAAATAAAAAAACAGGCATTCGCTCTCAATGAAGGTGAGATTTCCCAACCTTTCATCGTTAATATACTCCAGCGAAATGCGGATGGAACAATTGGGAAATCAGGAAAAATCGCGGTCTACATTTTCAAAGCGGTAAAAAAGACGAGTGCAGGAAGAAAACCTCTTCAGGAAGTACGTCCCCAAATTGAACGCACTCTGGCATCGGCAATTGAGGCAAAAAGCAACAGGGAATGGCTGAGCCGGCTGAAACGTGACGCCTACATAAGAGTCTCACTCCCCAAATAACCGTTTTCCTTTACCCGGATTCTCCCCCTCCTTTCCACGATGAGCGAGGAATTTAAAAAACTTCCCTCCCTCAAGGATCTCCCCCTTGAAGAAAGACCACAGGAAAGGCTGGAGAAACTAGGTCCCTCCGCTCTGTCCGACCGTGAGTTGCTTGCCATGCTCGTGCGCTCAGGAACCGCCAATCATGATGTACTTGCCATTGCAGACGAATTAATTTTATCTGCGGGTTCTCTTGCTGGTCTTCTCCGCTGGGATGCATCCGATTTCAGGAGAGTGAAAGGAATAGGTAAGGTCAAGGCACTCCAATTAAGCACGCAGGTGGAAATTGCCAAGCGCATGATGCGTGATCAAAGAAATAGTGATATTCCTATGGACGAGCCGCAAAAAGTGTGGGAGTTTTTATATCCCGAAGTGCGGTCAGATTCGGTGGAAAAGGTATGGGTCCTGTGCCTCGACCGAAAAAATAAGTTGATCCGGGCGGAACCTGTCACTTCAGGCACGGCCACAGGCAGTTTGGTTCATCCACGCGAAGTATTTCGTCCTGCCATTCGCCACGGAGCATCTGCAGTCATTCTTGCCCACAATCATCCCAGTGGGGATCCAACTCCCAGCTCCGCGGATCTACGGGTGACCAAAAAGATTTTTGAAGCTTCCAAACAGTTGGACATTGAGATGCACGATCATGTCATCCTCGGAGAAACAGAAAACTGTCCGAATTCTCTGGGTTACTACAGTTTTTCTGATTCGGGCTTGCTCGGGTAAAGTTGAGGACCGGAAGGTTTGCAGTCACTCAAAAAAAGTGGAATTTTTAAAGTTCGCGTTTCAATCAGGAGATAAAATGCGTACGCTCCATTTTGCCACGGCAAATGCCAAGCCAAATGGCTGATTATTTCTGCCCTCATTAAAACTCGAGAAATTGATTCCACCCGCGGAGCCTTCCCCCCCATAATCGGTTCCATCACTGTCAAGGATGACCTTCCAGTTTCCCTCATGCGGGCAGCCCCAGTCGCGATGGACAAGATGATCAGAAAAATTACAGGCAATGAGAAGAGTCTCATCCACAGAACCGCCAAACTTCAAAAAGGAAATTGTTTGCCCATCCTGGTCATTGCAATCTATCCATTGAAATTTATCTTCCTTGTGATCCACATCGCTCCATGAAGGGTGGGAAAGGTAAAGATGATTTAAATCCGAAACCAGTTTCTTTAATCCGGAATGGAGTGGAAAATCAAGCAGAGGCCAGTCCAAGGGTGAGTCGCAGTCCCACTCCTTCCACTGACCAAATTCACATCCCATAAAGAGAGTCTTCTTTCCAGGCCATGTCCATTGAAGAGAAAACAATGCCCGTAGGTTCGCGAGCCTGTCCCCTTCCTGAACAAGACCCATTTTATTGGCAAGAGATCCCTTCCCGTGCACCACTTCATCATGAGAGAACGACTGAACAAAATTCTCCGAAAATTGGTAGGTCGCACCAAAAGTCAGATTATTGTGAACGCCAGATCGGTGCTCAGGGGAAGCTTGAAAATAGGAAAGGACATCGTGCATCCATCCCATATTCCATTTAAAATCAAATCCCAGACCTCCCACCGCTGGGGGCTGGGTAATCTGAGGGAAAGCGGTGGATTCTTCGGCAATACTGATAACCCCGGGATACTCCTCGTGAATGGCCTGGTTGAACTGACGAATAAATTCGATTGCCTCAAGATTTTCCTTCCCTCCATGCCTGTTCGGTATCCATTGTCCATCTTCCCGTCCATAATCGAGATAAAGCATGGACGCCACCGCATCCACCCTAAAGCCGGACACTCCAAAGCGATCGAGCCAACATAACGCGCTTCCAATTAAAAAGCTTCGCACCTCGGATCGACCATAATTAAAAATCAGGGTGTCCCACTCCGCATGTTTTCCCTGCCTGGGATCCTCATGTTCGAATAATGCCGTACCGTCAAAGCGGGCCAGCGAAAATTCATCACTTGGGAAATGAGCAGGTACCCAGTCTAAAATCACTCCAATATTCGCCTCTGCGCAGGCCTCCACCAGTTTCTTGAATTCCTCCGGTGTGCCGTAGCGATTGGTCGGTGCATAAAATCCAGTGACCTGATACCCCCAGGATGCTCCGAACGGATATTCACTCAGTGGTAAGAACTCAACATGAGAAAAACCCATTTCAGTCAAATAAGGCGGTAATTGTTCGGCCAACTCAAGATAGCTTAACGGGCGATCTTCCCCGCCCGCAAATTTCCAGGAACCCAAATGCATTTCGTAAATAGATACCGGACTGGTACGCGGATTGGAAAAGGCATTCTCACCCACACCTTTTCTTATTGGATCCCTCGGATAAATGATCGAGGCGTTTCCGGGAGGCGGTTCAAAACGTAAACCAAAGGGATCAGTCTTTTCCCTCATCACTCCATCCGCACCCAGGACCCGGAACTTATATTTTTCCCCGACCTGAGCTCCGGGCACAAAAATTTCCCGGCAACCGGAAGAACCCAGCGAACGCATGGGAAGCGAGTTAACTCGCCAATGATTAAAATCACCGACCAGGTGCACACTTTGTGCTGAAGGGGCCCAAACCACAAAAGCAACTCCGTCCATTCCGTTTTTGGTTGTGGGAAATGAACCAAGTTTTTGATAGGGCCTGCGGTCAGTTCCCTGATTAAATTGAGCAAGCTCTTCGTTTGAAATGTGGGGTAAAAATCCATACGGGTCTTGCCAATCCACCTCAATACCCGAGTGCACGGAACAAAAGGAATATGGGAAATACTCCTCCTTGCCTAAAATCTCTGCCTCAAAAAAACCATCCGGATGAATCTTGTTCATTGGAAACAAAGTATCTGAACTCCGGTCCACCAAGCTGACTTGATCAGCACCCGGATCGAGTGCACGGGCAACCAATCCGAGCCCCGGTCCGATTTCATGCAGTCCTAAAAAGTCATGCGGACTTCCTATTTTTCCTGACCAGCAGGCATCAAGTTCAGTTTGATTGATTATCATGTATCATGGCATGGGATCAGAAAACCCTTAGTCTAAAGAAGTTGAAAAAGGGAGAAAGTAATCGAAATTTCATTTCGTTCTTGTTTATGGCGTGTATCCTCGCATCTTAAACATCAAGTGAAAACCTTTTTTTTCTCATTTTTAATTTCATCTCTTTCCACTCTCGCATCTACACCGAACGAGGTGAAAACTGCTGAAAACTTAAATAAAACGATTCTGGATGCTGAAAATGAAGTTTTTTTTGATGGCAAACGAGGGAAGCTTATCGCCACTCCCAATGCCCGGCTCCGCAGTGGGGACATTTTATTAATCGCCAAACGAATCGAACTGGATCAAAAGCAAAACGAAGCCGTAGCGATCGGGAATGTCATTTTGAGCGACGGGGAATTCCGTCTTCTTTGTGAAAATATGCAAATTAATTTAATTTCCGGTGATTTCAATGCGACGAATGTAAAATTTGGTATCTATCCGTGGGCAATTCAGGCGGAAGAAATCAGTCGGACCAAGTCCACCGTTCAAGGATTGGAATCCGGACTTTATTTTCTAGGCAAGGAAAAATATGAACCTAATCTTAAAATTCGTAAATTAAAATTGGATCAGGAGAAAGATAATGTGGATGCCTCCGGAGTATTCCTGAGAATGGGAAATCAAACAATCGGCCGACTTCCTTCGTTTTCCGGAAAAATCGGGAAAAAATCACTTCGCTTTGATCTTCGGGCGGGCAATCGAAAAAATCTTGGCTGGTATTTGGGTACGGGGGGGGAGTGGAAATTAAATTCCACGCTTTCATCAAACACCGAAATAACGGCGTATTCGAAAAGAGGATTCCTCGTTTCCCCGAATTTCGAATGGGATTCCTCTACGACCGGGTCCCAGTATTCCGGTACAATTGAAAGCGGTTGGATTTACGATCAGGGAAAAAGCCGGGGAAATGATATTCAGGGCCTCCCATTGGGAAGAGATCGTTCTTTCCTTCATGCATACTCAGTTAACAGAGTTCACGATAATTGGCGCATTGCCGGACAACTCGAATGGAATAAGGATTCTGAAGTCATCCGGGATTTTCAGAGAGATCAGTTTTACCAAAATCAATGGAATGATTCTTTTACGGAGCTTGCTTATGAAGGACGAATTTGGCGGATTTCCACGCTTTCCCGCTGGCAGGCAAACCAATACGAGGCAATTACAGCACAGCTCCCCACCATACGGTTCGACTTGGCCCCCTGCCCCATTGCCAAAAGTAAATTCTACCACTCCATGAACTTTGAATTTTCCGCCCTGAGGGATAGGGACGGAGTTGGGAAATTAATCCAAAAATCAACCAAGCTCGACGGGGCTTATAAAATTATCAGACCAATCAGATTCGGAAACGGATTAATTTATTCCCCCCACCTTTCATACCGAAGTCAGAATTATTCTCTGGATGGACCCAATGCCAGGCGCAGCATGGGCGAGTGGGGGAATGAGGTACGGTATGATATTTATGGAGATTATGACTGGAAAAATACCACATGGGGAATCGATCAAATCCGTCATGTGGTCGGTTTTTCAGTCTCTCATCGCAAACTAAGCCGATTGAGTGCCAACCGAGAATCCCTTATTCCCCAAATTGACAACCCATTCTCCGAACTTAATCTTACTCCCATTGATTTAACAGACCATTTGCAAGCCGATGGTTTGAATCCATATGAAGTCGTTCGCCTCGGATATGAAAATGAATTCCTTACCCGAACCGGAAATAAAAGCCGCAGCATTGCATCCATTAACTTTTTCCATGACCTGTATCATCATAATCAATCAACTGATTATTCCCCCGAAGAGTTTTTTGCCGGTTTCGCGATTAATCCAGCTCCATGGATATTCCTCAGGGGACAGTCAAAACTTGATACTGATCTCGATCAAGTGATTCGGAACAGCTTCTCGGTTCAACTCGTGGATGGTACTTTCAACAGGGTTGAAATTGGTTATTCCAAATATCTAACATTTCTCGATCAGTGGCGGATATCTGCAATGCACCGCTGGAGTGAGAGTAAAATCTTCCACGGTTCAATCTCCATTGAAAAAGAAACTGACAATATTCCTTATTGGCATATTGGAATCGAGCACCAAAGCTCACCTGCATGGACTTGGTTATTTTCTCTTAGCGGTCGGAATGGAACCGCGAAGGAAAATGAAACTGAATTTGCGTTAAGCACGAGAATCTTTGCCTTTTAAACAATCAATAAATAAATTAAGTACTAATTGACTTAACTATTAATTTTTAAATAGGATATATCATTCATGAATAAAAGATACGAACATCCACATATTCCTTACAAAGACCCAAAAGTTATGGCTCATCTGTTTGGTTTAGGTCTGGATTGCACCGACGGACATAAACGAATTACCCAAGCTGATAAGTTTTCCATCCTTGGCGGATCAGAAAACACCCATGATAAAATGACTGAAACTCTCTGCAAAACATTCGAGGATCTTTCTATCAAAGGTAAGACAATCGAAAATTCTTCTATGGAGGAAATCTCAGATCTCATTCAAAAAAACACCCCCAAAGATTAAATCTTTCGCTTGCACTGTCCTATTTTTACCTTTGAATTAATTTCTTATGTCTGAACAAGGAACACCCAACCCACCCAAGCCCACACTTAAACTTACCCCCAAGGAAGGTGCCCCCGTTAAACCGGGCGAGGGAGGTCCCAAGTTCAGGGTGACCCGCTCACCATTTGCACCTAAAATTAAACCGACGGATGGCACGCCGGCTCCTATGCCCTCACCTGGTGTCGCTTCGCCTGCAGCCGCTGCACCGCAACCACCCACACCCGGACTTCCATCGCCCCCTGCACCGGTTGCACCTTCTGCCCCCGCGACCGCACCGGCTCCAATACCCAGTCCGACGCCGAGTCTACCCAAAGTTGGACAAGCACCCGCTGCACCGCTTCCCACACCCGCGGCACCGGGCCCAGCCCCCACTTTAGCTTCCCCCACCCTGCCTCCCTCCCCCGCTTTACCTGCCCCCGGTGGTCCGGTTCCTGCTCCCGGCGGCCCCAAGCCTTCACTTGAGGCACCCAAAGGTGGCCCGTCTCTTCCTGCTCCCGGTGGTGCTCCCCTTGCACCTGCTATGGGGGCGGCACCCGGAGTTGCACCTATGCCCAGTCCTATGGGTGCACCCCCGCCCGGTGCACCCGGTCTTCCCGGACCAGCGTCGGCTGCTCCTGAAAAAAAGAAACGGCCAAGTATCATTTTATTGATCCTCGATTTCCTTGTATTTGGTGGTGCTATTGCCGCCATGGTTCTCCTTTTCATTGCAAATTAATTCCAAAAAAAAGTAATCAATTAAACCACATAATGAGCGAACTCGTTAATTTAAACAAAGAAAGCTTCGATAAAGTCATCTCATCCAAAGAGAAAACATTAATTATAGACTTTTGGGCCCCCTGGTGCGGACCCTGCAAAGCTCTTTCCCCCGTTCTCGAGGAATTGTCCTCCGAAATGAGTGATCAAGTGGGTATCTACAAAGTTAATGTGGATGATAATACCGAGCTCGCACAGGAACATGGTGTTCAGTCAATACCCACTCTTTTAGTTTACAAAAATGGTTCTTTATCCGAGACAATTGTCGGTTTAAAAACCAAAGAAGAATTGATCGAGATTGTGAATGCCTGATTTCAGGCGACCCATTCTCATATTATCTGACCAAAGACCAAGCGGTCAAAATCCCGAATAACAGTACGGAAACTGCGCTGGAGCTAAGCAAAAAGCTGTAATCGCATTTTTGCTTCGCACGGATTAACCTGAATACTAGATACAACCCGAATGGGAACAATATGGTTACCAATCCCAGTCGGTTGTCAATAAGCGGACACAGGACACACGGAATCAGAAATCCGCAAAAATAAAGTGCCAGTCCAAAGTTCTTCCCAAGGAGAACAACACTGGTATTCTTGCGTACTTTCTGATCAGTCTTTCGGTCCCGGTAATTATTGACCACCAGCAGATTGTTGATCATAAATCCAGTGCCCATCGGAATCAGCCAGTTCGGCACCCACATCTCTCCTGCGTCTGTCAAAAGCACATAATGGGTCATCCCCACCGCGACGAATCCAAAAAAAAGAATGACAAACACATCACCCAATCCATTATATGCCAACGGGAAAGGTCCTCCCGTATACGCAATTGCACAAAATACACTGGAAATTCCCACTAGAAGAAGAAAACGGCTTGAACCCGAGCTTTCCATGATGAACACCCCCAGTGCAAATGCCAGGATCAGGAATAAAAAGGAAACATTTCTCAGGTGCACTCCCTGAATCAAACCCTTGCTCGAGAAACGTTGGGGACCCAGTGTTCGTTGTTCATCAGCCCCCCTGATAAAATCAAAATAATCATTGGCAAAGTTGGTCGCAATCTGAACCAGCATGGCAAAAGCCAGACACATACCAATCAGACTGACTGATAACTCCCTATGCTGATTAAAAGCAAGGGACACTCCCAGCGAAACTGGAATGACAGATGCCACTAGGGTTTTCGGACGTGCGGCAAGCAGCCAAGAAACAATCATTTTCTTCACCGGGCGAAAAATTCCCTAACGGGTCATTGCCAGTGGAAACCGAAAATGTGTGCGGTAACGATTGGAAACTCTTCGGAATCCATCGTCCCCCCTCGAGGGATCCGGCAGCTTGTAAGGCCATTGTATATCAACTTGCAAGGCAAGGAATCCATTACTTGGATGATGGCGATGGCGATGCTCAAGCGGATATTGCGAACATTTAATCAAAAAGTATCTTTCCCCTTCCGGAATCCAACGGGCGGAATAAGGAAACTCAGTTTCATTCCCTTTGATTCCAACGAGAGAGAGTGGTGTGCCATCACTCGTTTGATTGAAGGTTACACTGCTTCCTCCGGATTCACTGGTCCATGAAGCCTGCATTTTTCCTTCCACGAGACTGGATGCATCATTGATCAAGTTTCTGTCATTTTCCACGACCTGCTCAAACTCAACACGATGCCCCTCCTTTGGAGCCACCAGCAGTAAGCTCCATCGACTCTCTGCCATATCTTCCGGTGCAAAAGATGAAATTCCCTTTATTCTTTGTGTGCCCCGTTCCACCAGGCTGAATCCCATTCGTTCGAGTTCGACCTGCACCGCGTCCACCAGTCCATAGGCAATATTTTGCTCCCGCACTTTACCCACTCCCTCAACTCCCCAGGGAAGAAATCCGAGCAATCCTCCAATTAAAAATCCAAATACCGCAAGAGCAATGACCACTTCCAATAAAGTGAATCCATTCTTTATGGATTTTTTTCCCTCCGCTAATTTTTTTTTCAGATTCATTCAAAATCTTCCAGTTCTAGCACCGCAAACCCACCATACCGGCGAAGTAAAATACCCGCGATTGAATTTGGATTATCAAACCGGACGGGTTTCCCCTGGCCGGTTGGATTGGGCGATCCGACCCCGAGGACGAGTCTCGGAGATTTTTGCATCCCTCCCCCGGAAGACTCGGGGAAAACAACATTACCCACCTGATCAAAGGCAAGGTAGCGAAAATTGTTGTCCCCGTTTATTTTCCTCTCTCCCTTAAAAGAATCTGCCAAAGAAAAATCATCTTTATCATCACTCCAAATTGTGTAGGCATCGCTTCTCCATTCTGTAGGAGTTTCAGATTTACTTTCATCTTCTGGAACAAAGTAGACTCCTTCAGTCAGGTATTTCCCCTCCCCCATTACCAGCCATTTCACATCACCGGTCGTGGAACAGGTGTCCTGGACCAAAATCTCGACATAACGGTGATATTTATCAAGATCCCCTTCGGTATTATTAACGATCAACCTGGTCTCACTTCCGGAAAGTGCGGCCCGGGAGCGCGCCTGCTGTACTAATCCAAGCAGTTCCCTCTGAGCGGAACCCAGTTCCGCCCCACCCCCGCCTAGCAATGAAAACCCAACCAATCCCATCATCAGTCCCATCACGGCGAGCACAATAAGCAATTCCAACAGCGTAAAACCGCTGCACTTATTATATTTGTACCGGGGATCCACCTTCAACAAATTATTCCTCCTCTAAGTATTTGGTAATGTCCCAGGAAAACACATTGTTGGTATCGGTTTCACCCAGGTCATCATAAAGAACGAAAATACCCACTTTTTCACGGATGACGGAAATCTTTTCTTTTGCGGCGTCCACCACTTCAGAGCTGTAATCATTTTTCAAAGCATCCATAATCTCCCCGACTGTGGCGTCATCTAACTTAATCAATCCGTCACCATCCTGATCCACGACGACCCGGATTTTCTTTCCGCCCCAGGAATCCGCAAGGTATCCTTCCGATCCAAATTCATCCTCTGAAAAGGAATGAAACTCACGACCTTTCCGGTTTTGGTCCCTCAGTTCACTCCCCTGAGCCACGGGTTGCCATACAGATGTGTCTGGATCCCACTTCATTCCTTTAAGTGCTACAATAAAGGAGTCATGATTGATTTCCTCCGAAAGGAGAAGGGGTTTTCCCTCCGCTTCTTCAAGTAGAAAGGGTGGAAAGTATTTGTAGAATTCCTTATACTGATAAAGTTGGGTGACCCAGGAGCGAAAGATGGACTGAGATTTCTTGACTTTCGAATTGGTCAGCAGGTCGAAAACCCGCGGTCCGACCATACCCATCAAAATGCCAATCACGGCAATGACCACTAATAATTCAATCAGGGTGAACCCCCGTAATTTGGATTTTTTATTTCTCATAAAATTCATTACCATTTACCCGGCTCCGAACTGGGAATGTTGTCTTCGTCCATTGGTTCCTTATTGGGGGTTGCAGTTAATTCCTGATCGAATACGGAAGCCTTTCCGTCTTCTCCCTTGGAAAAAAGCAAAAATCCCTGATGTCCGTCTTTCCTCGGGTACTGATAAATATAGGGTTCATTCCAGGAATCCATTGGGAAAAATATCTCTCCCGATCCCGGTTCCCAGTCTGCATCTTCGGGAGTAAAAATCTCATTTCGGTTTCCCTGCTGTATCCCGAAAACCAGGGAGTCCCCGGGTAAAAAGCTTTTCCCACGATCCTCCGCATCAAGCGTCTCTCCATCTCGATCAACCAATCCGGCAAGGGACATCAAAAGAAGAGCCCCACACTCAAATTCATTGTCACTTGCGATCGAATCTGTTCTCGGATATCCCCCCATTTCACTTTTATATTGATTGAGAGCGAGAGAAAGTGCTTCGATTTGACTCTTCGCTTGTTTTTCATCCTGAGCACTCAATAAGTAATTCGCACCGGTAAAGGTAATTCCAGCAAGCACGCCGATGATCACAATAACCACCAGTAATTCAATTAAAGTAAATCCGTATTGGGCAGGGCTTCTTTTCTTCATGGATAAAATATACAATAGTAGTCCTAAAACTAACGAATTTTGTCAACCTATCGTTATGAAGGACAATATATCCTACTTCTTTTTAAAAGTCCATGCGGAGATCCGCTCGCGAATTTTATCGCACTCCGGAAAACCGAGAATGCTCAGAGTAATTCCATACACCACCACTCCCAGGGGGATCATAAACAACAGCTCAGCGATGCCGGAGAATTTCGCGGTGCCGAAAAATACCTCCTGCTTTAAAAACCAAAGTGTAAAAAACATGCTTAGCGAGGAAATCATGATACAGGGAAATGAAAAAACTGAATTCAGGAATAATGATTTCAGGTCAAAAAAATCTAACTTCACGGCCAAATAAATCGTTTGTACAAAAGCGGAAAAAACATTTGCCCAGGCAAGACCAAACATTCCGAAATCTTTCATTAATACCAAACTCAAAATTAAGTTCACCGCGAAACTGATCACCGCGGCATGCAAAGGAATTTTCATCTCTTTTTGAGCATGAAATGCTTTAACCATATAGGCAGCGAGGGCATAAAAGGGTAAGGCAAAACAGGAAATAAAAAGAACCTGGGATGCGACATCCACATCATTTGCCCCAAACTCTCCCCACTGAAAAAAGACCTTCAGGATAGAATTAGCCAACAAGGCCAAGCCAATCGCGGCTGGTAAAGTAATGGCCAGCGTTAAACGAAAACCACGGCAAAAACAGTTTCGATATTCCAGACTTTTCCCCGATGAAAAGGCACGGGAAAGTTCGGGGAAAAATACAGTGGAGATTGAAATCGCAAACACACCCAATGGAAGCTCAATCAAACGGGCGGAAAGAAAAAGGTAGGAAAGGGATCCCTCATCCTCGAGCGAATAAGCCAAAAAACGAGAAACCATAATATTGATCTGTCCCACAGCAGCACCGAAAAAACCCACCACAAAAAGACTTTTTATCCTGCTCAATCCGGGAGAGGATGAAAAATCAATCTTCCACTTCCATGAAAAGCCCATTTTTAACTGAACCCAGGGCCACGCCATCTGCAAAACACCCCCAAGAATCACTGCGTAACATAATGCGAGTGCTAAATCTAATTCCCTCTGTGAAAAAACAAAATAAAATAATGCAAGACTCCCAATCATGGAGATGTTTAAGATAATCGGAGAAAATGCCCCCGCAAAAAACTTACCGTGTGAATTCAATGCGCCCACCATGATTGCCGAAACACAAATCAGAAAAACATAGGGAAAAATGAAGGAGTTCAGGAACAATCCATTACTCCATTTTAAACTTTCTAACCATCCATAACTTGAGGTAATCCATGACAGAAAACATACAACTATCGATAAAGTTAAAAGAAAAAGCATTAACCGTGATAGAACCTGGTTAAGAATTTGTTGAGCCTTCTCCCAAAGCCCGTCTTTGATTTTTTCCGTATAAACCGGGATAAAAGCGGAACTTAAAGTGCCTTCGCCCAACATCCTTCTGAAAAGATTCGGGATGGTAAAAGCCAAAATAAAGGCATCCCCAATCAGAGAGACTCCAAAACAGGTGAAAAAAAGAACATCCCGCAAAAGCCCGAGTAATCTCGACAAAACAGTCAGCCCGCTGACCATTGAAATATTTTTGCTTAAACCAGCCATATTGGAATGACCGCCTTACAGGACTAAGAAAATTCCGATTTTGAAGAAACTTGACAAGATCAGGTCACACACACTGGAGTAAAAGAGCTTTGGCTTCCTCTTCAGGGTCTTCATGCCCCTGTTTACGGGCAAGAATAATGGTTTGCTCCAAGGGTTGGCGGGCTTCCTGTTTTTGGCCGACCGCAATGAGTGCCTTGGACAATAAAAGCGAGGCCATCATCCAGTCGTCCCTTTTCTCGAAACAAATGGTAAGATGAGCGATTGCCTGCTCATATTCACCGCTTTCATAATAAGCTTGTGCCAGACTGAACCGATTGAGAAGGTTTTCAGAATTACCCTTCAATTTTTCCAGATAAAGATTGATTCGCTCAGACATGCTCAAAGCGATGAATTAAGAAAATTTAATGCAAACAGCAGTCGAGTTATCAGTCCCACCATTTTGATTGGCTAAGTCAATTACTGATTGCACAAAATACTTGGCATCCAATTCATTGATCATTTTTTCGATCTCAGATAACTCAACCATATTGGTCACTCCGTCCGAGCAAACTAATACGGAGGACCCGGGGTTGACAGGGATTTCTCCAATATCCACTTCAAAGTCAATGTCCTGCCCCATACAACGGGTGAGTGTGTGCATATAATGGTCCGGCATATCTACCGAAGCTTCCGGTCCATGTTTGGCGATAAGTTCATCTCCCAATGTGTGACATTTCGAAACCTTTCTAAATCCATTTCCATCATTCAGGTAGATCGAAGAATCTCCCACATGCACGAAAACCATTTTGTCACCCACCAGACGAAGTCCCGAGAAAGTACAACCAATTCCATTCTCGCCACCAACTATAGTACCACTCTCAACAATGTTGTGGTGAATAATATGGGCCAGGCTTCGCAACTCTTGCTCGGTTGTGAAAGATTCAGTGTTGTGGATGGATGAATGGAAAAATTGTACTGCCAACTTGCTCGCCAGCGCCCCAAAGGGGAGCCCACCTACTCCGTCGGCAACCGCATATAATCCCTTTTGATCATCCACAAGAAAAGAGTCTTCGTTTTTTTCACGAACGAAGCCAACATCGCTGTGACCGTATGAGGAAATTATCATTATTTGGACAAATTAGGGATATACCATTAATAGCAATAAGCCGGAAAGTTCTATTTACAAAAATTTATACCAAAAGTTCAAGTTTGTTTTCTTACTCCGCGAAAAGATCGTGCAAAAGGTCGGTTGAATTTATGATTTCAAACTCTTTTTTGGGAAATTCCCTAATAAAATCTTTCCCGTATCCTTTCTTCAGTATTCTCGAATCCAATACAATTAATTCCCCGATATCATTCTTGGACCGGATCAACCGCCCGATCCCCTGACGAAAGCGGATGACTGCGGACGGAAGGGTGAGCTCCATAAAAGCACTTTTCCCCGCCCTGCCCAAGACCTCAGTTTTTGCTTCGAGCACCGGATGGCTTGGATTTTCAAAAGGCAAACGGGTAATCACAACCTGGGACAGACAGGGGCCCTTGGCATCAAAACCTTTCCAAAAACTTTCCGCACCCAGCAATAACACATCCTGTTCCTCGATCATTTTCTCACGCAAATCTGAGCGGGAAAGCCCTTCCCCCTGTGCGTACACCGAGCGGCCGATTTTTTTCCAGCGAGGAAGCAGATTCTGATAACAAAACCTAAGATCCGAATAATTAGTGAACAGCACCAGGGTTCCCCCTTCAATCCCGGAAGCACAGGCGTGCAAAACTTCGACCATATATTCAAGATAAGGTAGGCGATTATTGGACATGGGATCCGGACAGTCCGCCAACACTTTAATCTCGAGATTATTTTGATAGTCAAACGGCGAATCCACAATTCCTTCCTCCACTTCCTCCACTCCGATCGTCGACTTAAATGCGGACGCTTTTCCCTTGCGCGTCAAAGTCGCACTGGTCATTAAAACCGGGACATCCCGCGAAAAAAGTTTTTCCCGTAAAACCGGGGCAATATCAAGGGGCGCACTGCGCAGGTGAATAATCTGATTTTGCTTGCCCGTTCTTTCGATCCAGTAAACCGAATTTTCATCCTTCAATTCAATAATTTCAGCCAATCCATTCAAGTATCCCTGCATCCTCCGGGCCTGATCCTTTAGTTCAATTTTTAACGATTCGTCCTCCGTCAATTCACCAAGTTCAACCAGGCAACGGCAAAGCTTGCTAAGCGGTGGGAAAATTTCCATGGGAAGAACCCCTTTTTCCAGCAATCGCATACGGTCCTTTCCCCCCAGCGTTTTCATGTGCAGGAATTGAAAAAAATCAGAAACCGCAATTTCCGCATTTTCCACCGCCTCAAAATCAACTGCTCTTCCCATTCGGGCAATTAAACCCTTCTTCTTTTTAGGACTGTAAATCCGACGAATACTCATCTCCAGGGCCCATGAACTGATTCCCAACCCCAGATGATCGCCCGCCACTTCAGGCATTTCATGAGCCTCATCAAAGACCACAAAATCATTGGCGAACATGACCCCGCCTTTATCATCCGCCGGTCCGAAACCCGCACCCATCAAAGAAAAAAGCAGACTGTGATTAACAATAACCAAATCCGCCTCCTCCACTTCCGCCCGGGCCCTCCTGTAAAAACAATTGTCCGGCTTACATCTTTTCGACGAACAAAGAGAGGAGTCCGCACTGACCGCATCCCAAACCGCTCCCATGGGCAGGGGGGACAATTCCTGCCGAATTCCCTCCGCTGCCCCCTCGTTGGCCCATTTGACAATCCTTTCCAGTTCACGCCGTTGCACACCCTCAAATAATTCGCCCTGCCCGCTCAGTGCCCGGTGTAATCGGGTCGCGCAAAGATAGTTCGCCCGGCCCACCAAAAGCGCACAGCGAAAATCTCCGAATTTCTGAATCTCAGGAGTGGACTCCATCAGAGTCCGGAGTGCGGGTATGTCCTTATTCAAAAGTTGTTCCTGCAGGCTGATTGTATTCGTTGCCACCACACAGGGTCTTTTGACTGAACGGGCAAACAGAACCGAAGGAACCAGGTAGGCCAGGCTCTTCCCCACACCGGTACCGGCCTCAAAAAGGAGGTGACTGTCAGATAAGAGCGAACGGGCCACTGATTGAGCCATCTGATGCTGCTCGGGGCGGTATTCAAAACCGAGGGCTTTTTCCATCCATCCCCCTTCCCGGAAAATGGAGTCCACCATCGAAGCGAGGTCGAACGCTTCCTGCTCCCCCGCTCCTTCAGCAAAGCTAATCATACAATCTGCGCTGACAAAAAGGAACCACTCAAAGGGGCCGGACAAATGGATTGCCCAACCGCTCATCCCCGACATTCGTATTGGGACCGTGTCCGGGACAAATTTCCGTGGCCTCCGGCAATACATAAACTTTTTCCCGAATCGAATTTTCCAAAGCCTCAAAATCCCCCCCCGGTAAATCCGCCCGGCCCACGCTCCCGGCAAAGATCACATCACCCACAAAACATACCTCTTCAGTTTCGACATAAAAGATCACATTGCCCGGACAGTGCCCGGGACAGTGAAAAACCGCGACTTCCCGTCCGAACAAATCAAGTTTGTCCCCGTCCTCCACCCATTTTGTAATCCCCACCGGCTTGAACTCCATGCCCGGCATTGCAAAGGTGGACATCACTGCCGGCTGTTCGAAAAGAGTCTGATCCGCCCGGTGCCCAATCACAGTCATGGAGTCAGTCACCAGATCGGCCGCACCCGCCATGTGGTCCCAGTGGCCGTGAGTCAGCCAAATTTCGGAAAGAGTGAGGGATTCATCCTCCAAAACGGGCTCGATATGGTCCCGGCAATCCGGCGGTGCGTCGATCAGAATTGCTTCCCCTCCCCCCTCCTCCCAAACCAGAAAGGCGTTGGTTCCAATCGGGCCCAGTTCCATTTTATTAATCCGCAAAGAATTCATCCGTCCACTCAAACTGAAGCCCTCCATGATTCCAAGCATATTTCAAAATGTGCCCCAAAAAATATCACTTGCATTTGATTTTCGAAGCGACAAGGAAATTTAGGGACGGTTCAAATCGAAAATCTGACTTTCGGATCGACTCAAATTCCTTAAAATTACATAAACAGGAATGAAAAGTTCCTACGAATTAGCGATGGAAAGAATGGGAGGCGGAGACGCCCCGCTTTCCGACGAACAGAAAAAACAAATCGCAGAGATCGATTCGCGGTATAAAGCCAAGGTGGCGGAAAGAAAAATCTTTCTCGAGAAAAGCATTTCCGAAGCCCTGCAAAAAGAAAATCAGGAGGAAGTCGATCTTTTACGCCGGCAGGTCGCCGAGGAAGTCGCTTCCCTGGAAAACAAAGCGGAACTGGAAAAAGAAAAAATTCACCGATCCGAATAGTCCGGCACCTCAGCAAAGGATCAGGCGGATTTTGCTTTCCGGTAAGATAATATGTGAAGCATCGCCAGGGGAATCCCGTAGTCTCCCCACCGTTCAATCCATTCGAAAATATTGATGATCCCCATCCCCGCCACCGTGTCAGCGGGGACATAGAGAAATTCAGTGAATAACTTCCAGCCCAAGGCGAGAAAAATCAGCGGTCGTATCGGGGCGAGAAAAATCAGCACTCCCAAGGCAAATTCCGCATAACCGACCTGAGTGATAAAAGCCACATCTGCATTCACCCCGATTGACTGCCAGTGATCAATCAGCATCTTCTTTTCCACCGCAAACCCAAATCCGGCATGCCCCATCAGAAGAAAAGCCAGGCAGGCTTTACAAAGGAAAAAAACCGTATCAATGGTGGAATCCTTCATTTCGGGTTCCTGATAAGTTTCCACTAAATCCTTACGGGTCAGGGCAAACGCCCCTCCCATAACCAAAAGCATAAAGGGTGGGCCCCAGTTTCCCGCCCGTTCCCAAAATTCCCAGGTCTGCATCTTGGCCACCCGCATTGATTCCGTGGCCAATTGAACAATCCATTCACCGTCCACCTGCACTTTTTCCAGGTTCCCGGCAAGGGGCCGTAATATCGCCGTCCACAATGCCCACAGGAACATCCATATGAGAACCGTCCGGTTGGGTTTCCTGAGCAGGATAACCGCCATCATAATATCAAACAATCCAATCAGGGGCTGTAACTTCCAGGCAAGTTCCGGCTCAATTCCCTGCGAGGCAAAAAAGGGCAGCCAGCCGGATTTGGTAATCAATCCCCAGGTTCCGTGCCCAATAAAACAAAGGGCCGCAGTCACCCGTAGGGTCCAGTGCAACTGCGTTTGCAATGTCTGCCTGTCCCCTGAATGCGGTCCAAACACCCCGTGAAGTAGGAATTCTTGTGGTTTCATCGGATATTTTCTAAATGCATAACAAATTTAAGTAAAGACGATAGATCAATCGAAGTTGACTCACTTGTCCCATCCACTTTAGTCAAGTTAATGCCCTTATTCTTAAAATTTCTGTCCATGCGTACGACCGCTCACTGGCTGCTCGCTTTCGCTTTAACTCACCCCGCGATCGCCCAACTGAATGAGGAAACCTGTGCCAAACTTAAAGACCTGGGCCGGTTTTACGATAATCCGGATGGAAAAGGGCTCCAAAATGCCAAGCTTTTTCTTTCCTACCAGCACCAGGTCGGCCATATTAATGGTGAGGACGGGCAGGGGCAGGCGTTCAAGGATGACTTCGAGGAATTCCGCCGATTTTGGATGGGGCTTTCCGGCTCCTTTGGCTCGTACTGGAAATTCAAGGCGGTCAGTCAGTTGTCCAATGACCGTAACAATCATCCTGACCGCAAGGGGGGCTCCTACCGCCAGTGGGGACACGAGACCTTTCGTGCCGCCAACCTGACTTTTGACGCCGATAAATTCTGGGACTTCGCAAGCATTGACGCCATGGAAATGGGCTATGGCCGCCGAACCGGAAGAATGGCCGATGAATGGCAACGGTCCTCCACCATGATCAACTGTCTTGAACGTTCCTCTTTCTCCAACAAACTTTGGCTCTATGATCAGGAAAATGGAAATCCACTGGCCGCCTGGGTCAAGTGGAAGGCGGGCAGAAATACCTTTGATACCGCAATTTTTTCGGGAACTTATGACGACTATATCGGGGGATGGACTGATTCAAAGGTCTACTATGCCTCCTGGTTTGGGGACTATTCCGAGAGCAGTTCCTATGAACTTCATGAATATTGGCTTTCCTATTACAAGCAGGAAGGTTCCCTTACCGACGAGCGCTTAGCCGGGGGGAACGACTGGGCATTCTCCTTTGTAAACCGAATCGGGGATGGGCCGTGGGCACTCCATACCACCCTCGCATTCGGGAATAACGGTGACCAGACAGCCGCCAACCGGGAAGGAGATTTTGGCGGTATCGTACTCATGCCCATGTACTGGCTGATGGAAAAAAAGCTCAAACTGGTCGGCCGCTACCTCTATCAACAGTCAAGTCAATCCGAGGGATTAAAACTCAACAGCCGCTACATCCCGCTTGCAGATTCCCGCGACAGTTCAATCGACTTGAACAGTGGACGCGGGGATGAACACCATGCCTACTACCTCGGGCTAAACTATTACTTCTGTGGAGAAAACCTCAAGCTCGTTAACGGCCTCCAATACGACGACCTCCGTTCCGCCGGTGCAAATCAATACCAGGGATGGACAATCGGCTCAAGTTTCCGAATCTGGTTCTGAACGGCGAAAGTCCTCCCCCGGAACCATTCCAATGTTTCCGGTTTTTTATAATGGTACTTTCCTTTTAAAATTGTTTTACTTTTCATGAATGAAATCTCATGAAGTGCTCAAACAATCAGTCGAGGATGTCGGCGTAAAAACAATCGCGTCCGACCTCGGAGTTTCCCCATCCCTGCTCTATAAATGGTGCCAACCGGGTTCCGAACCCACTGACAGCGGAGCCACCAATCCACTCGACCGTCTCGCCCGAATCTTTGAAGCCACCGGGGACGAGCAGATCATTTCCTGGCTCTGCCAGAAAGCGGACGGGTTCTACTGTCCCAATCCCGCAACGGAGGAAAACCCCACCAAGGATTTATTCGCCCATACCCAGAAACTGGTCCGTGAATTTTCCGATCTTCTTCAGGTCATTTCCGAAAGTAACCGCAACGACAGTAAGATATGTGCGGAGGACAGTAAAAAAATCCGTAAGGAATGGGAGGAGCTTAAAGGAGTGGGTGAATCCTTTGTGCATGCCTGCGAAAAGAATTTTTTCTAACATTCAGTACTCAATCACCCAGCAGTTATTTTGCGAGAAATGCAGGGCCTCCTCCGCCCCGACCCAGCGTTCCTGATAACGGTCTCCCCACGAATCTGTGAAGGCGACCTCCTCCGTCTCCTTGTTAAATCCGTGAATAATACAAATATGCCGGGCTTCGGAAATATGCGGCTTGGCCAATCCCTTTACCTGTTTGGACGCATCCTTAATCGTCTCCTTCCAACTATCCGGACTGACCCCCACGCGTTCCCTTGTTCGTTCATTGGCAATCCGGTTAAATTGTTCTGTCGAATGAAGGCCCCATAAAATCGGGATTCCGGAGTCAATCAACCGCATCAGTTCCTTAAAGGAAGGATGTCCTTTCAGGGGCTTAAATGTCCGTCCGGCAGACCATACTTCCTTTTGCACCGATTCGACCAGAGTCGGGGTGTGGGTTCCTCCACCCAGTCCCGTGCTCCCCGCCATCGCCAGCAGGTACATATCCGCAGGCACTTCCATGTACCGCATGCAGCGCTCAAAAGTGGCCGGCACACAATAACCCTTCGGTCCCTGATCCACCATTGGAATATTGCCAATCACCACATCCCCATTGTCCCGCCGCTCGACATTGGCCCGGTGTACCCGGCGGATATGCATATCCGCGACCTTGCGGGCTTTCCCCCGGGCATTCGCCCGTTCAATCGTTTCCACCGCCAGGCTGACAAAGTCACCCTCCGCCACCGAGAGCAGAAAGCTGTGCCCCGACCAGTCCCAGCGCGAAACTTTCCGCTTCGCGGAGCCCTGTCCGTAATTCTGCCTTCTTGCTTTTCCCAATAATGATTCCATTCTTTCCGTAATTAATTCCTCATCCCGTTCAATCCAGGACTCCAACACTTTCGGGTCCTTGGTCACTTCCCCCTCCTTGAAATGCTCCTCCCCTGCCCCCGCGGAGGCAAAGCAGTCTCCCTTATTCGCGAACACCAGCGAAGCCCCCGTCGTGCTCGCCGGGCCACCATAGAGGGCGGCGGAATACGGACGGGCGGATGCAAATTTATAATTCGCCGGGGCATAGAGGCGGAAACTTTTCGAGGTCTCCGTTGAGGATTCCCCCGGCCAACGCAAACGGGAAGCCACCTCTCCCGGGTCGTCATCCCACAACACATTGTCCGCAAACATCGGGCTTCCCAGAATCTCGTTTATTTTTTCAAACGAAATTCCAGGCTCCGCCAGGGATCCGACTGGAGTACTCTCCGTTGGATTCCCGTCCCCCACAATTTTTACCCGACTGGCCTCATCAAAAAGGCTCAGGGATACCTGAAAGGATACCCCATCCGCCCGTCTCAGGAATACCTGATCTCCCGCCACTTTTAACACCACTGCCTGAATCGTGGCCCCTTTTGTACTGGTTAAGGACTGCAATTCGGGTGCGGAAAAAAGCGGGATAGCAAAAATAAGGAGCAGGAATAAGCGAAAAATGATTGTGAACATAACTCACAGAATAAGATATTTTCATTTTCCAAAACAAGACTTTTTTGTGGGTCTGATTTCGAAAGAAGTTTGCAGGCCAAACCGAAAACAAGTAGCGTTTCTACTTTTCTATCACTTTATATATAATCGTACCATGTCATCCGAATCCACTATCATCTACACCCGAACCGACGAGGCACCCGCCCTTGCCACATACTCACTTCTCCCCATTCTTCGGTCATTCACCGCCTCCAGCGGGGTAAAGTTTGAATCCCGAGATATTTCCCTCGCCGCCCGGATCCTTGCTCATTTCCCTGACACCCTCAACGAGGACCAGCGTGTCCCCGATGCCCTGGCCGAACTGGGTCAACTCGCCACCACTCCGGAAGCGAACATCATCAAACTTCCCAATATCAGTGCCTCCATTCCCCAGCTCAAGGAAGCGGTCCGCGAATTGCAGGCCAAGGGATTCAATCTCCCCGATTTCCCCGACGATCCTCAAAGCGATACCGAAAAAACCACCCGGGCATCCTATGCCAAAGTTCTCGGCTCCGCAGTCAATCCCGTCCTGCGCGAAGGAAACTCCGACCGCCGTGTTGCTCAGCCGGTCAAGGAGTACGCCCAGAAGAACCCCCATTCCATGGGAGCCTGGTCCGCTGACTCCAAAACCCATGTCGCTCATATGCAGTCCGGTGATTTCTACGGCAGTGAACAGTCGGTCCGCATGGATCAGGATCAGTCCGTAACCATCGAATTTACCGATCCATCCGGGGAGAAAAAAGTGCTCAAGGAAAACCTCGCCCTGCTCGAAGGGGAAGTGATTGACGCTTCGGTGATGAGCCGTGCTTCCCTGCGCTCCTTCCTGGCCGAACAATTGGACGAGGCAACCCAACAGGATGTTCTCTTTTCCCTGCACATGAAAGCCACCATGATGAAAGTCTCCGATCCGATTATCTTCGGACACTGTGTCGAGGCCTACCTCGGCGACTTGTTGGAATCCCATGGTGAGACACTGAAAAATGCCGGGTTTAATCCCAATAATGGACTGTCCGATTTTTACCGTGTCCTCGATACGCTCGATCCGGAAACCCAATCCGCCATCCGGACCGGTTTGGAGCAGATTATTGAAAAACGCCCCCCCGTTGCCATGGTCAATTCCGACAAGGGAATCACCAACCTGCATGTCCCCAGCGATGTGATTATTGATGCCTCCATGCCTGCGATGATCCGTACATCCGGACAGATGTGGGGACCCGACGGCAACCCCGCAGATACCAAAGCGGTCATCCCTGACCGGAACTACGCCGGAGTATATCAGGCAACGATCGATTTCTGCAAAGAAAACGGAGCCTTTGATGTCACAACCATGGGCAATGTCGCCAATGTCGGACTGATGGCCAAGAAAGCCGAGGAATATGGTTCCCACGACAAAACTTTTGAAATCGAAAAACCCGGCACCGTTCGGGTCCTCGGAGCAACCGGCAATGTCCTGCTCTCCCATGAAGTTGAGACCGGGGATATCTGGCGGATGTGCCAGACCAAGCGCATCTCGATTACCGACTGGGTTAAACTGGCGGTGAACCGCTCCCGACTGAGCGGTACTCCGGTGATCTTCTGGCTCGATGAAAACCGCCCCCACGATGCCAATCTAATCAAATATGTTAACGCGAAATTAACCACCCTGGAAACCGACGGACTGGATATCCAGATCCTCGCTCCCATCGAAGCCACCCGTGTCACCTGCCAACGCTGCAAGGACGGGCTCGATACCATCTCCGCAACCGGCAATGTGTTGCGCGATTATTTAACCGACCTCTTTCCCATCCTCGAACTTGGCACCAGTGCCAAGATGCTCTCCATCGTCCCCCTCCTTGCCGGGGGCGGACTGTTTGAGACCGGGGCCGGGGGATCCGCCCCCAAGCATGTTCAGCAATTCGTCGCCGAAGGACATTTGCGTTGGGACTCCCTCGGGGAATTCCTTGCCGTTGGCGTTTCCCTTGAGGACCTCGCTGAAAAAACCGGTAATGCCCGGGCAGGCGTGCTCGCCCACTGCTTGAATCAGGGAATCGGACGCTTCCTGGACGAAAACAAATCCCCCTCCCGTAAAGTCAACGAACTGGACAACCGGGGCAGTCATTTTTACCTCGCCCTCTTCTGGGCGGAAGCCCTCGCCGAGCAGGAGAAAGATCCCGGACTGCGTGATCAATTCTCCCCGCTCGCCCGCACCCTGCGTGCCCACGAAGAAAAAATCATTAATGAACTGAACGAGCCACAGGACTCCCCGGTTGATCTCGGTGGATACTACTTCCCCGACGAAAACAAAGCATCTTCTGCGATGCGACCGAGTGAAACTTTCAATCAGGCACTGGCGACTATCGCCTAAAAGAAAAAGTCACTAAAAACCGTCCTAGGAATGTTCAATTCACTTAACCGGTTTTTAATTCCAATTCATCGACCCGTTTTTCGAGTCCTCCCTTAAGTTTCGATTTTTTCTTCTCCGCCTCGTAGGATTCTTCAGGCACTATTCCCATCACCACCTCCTCGAGTATTTCAATGCGCTTTTTCATTTCAATTGATTCCTTGGTCAGATTGATCTTCCCGGAAAAAACCTGCCAAAAAAGAAGGGTCATCCATCCGCAATAAATCCACAATCCTTCAATATTATGCTGGGTATCCCAATAAAAAAAATAGACGAGAAAAAGAATCACTGGGATAATCAATTTTACAAGTCTTGTAAGTACTTTGGCTGTTATCATATCCAAAAGATAATCAAGGCAACCACTCTTTAGAAGAGTTAATTTTTAATAGATCCTGACTCGGCACACATAAAAATCGCTGCCGATTACAAACTGTAGGAAAGTGACAAAATATAAGATAGTTTTCGGAAGAGGTAAACAAAGCGGCAAGCCAACGAGTTCCAAAGCACGCGAACACAAATAACATTATCTAGCATTCTCAACCTCTTTACTAATTTGATCATTTTCCAATTGCATTTACCTGCAAAGCTTTCAGGAATCCTTCTCATGAAATACAATCCATTTTCCATTCTCCCCATTATCATTTTTATCTTTGGATCCCAATGCATGATAGCAAAAAAACCTAATGTTCTATTCGTTCTCGTAGACGACATGGGTGCGAAAGACTTATCCAATGAAGGGTCCACTTTTTATGAAAGTCCAAACATCGACCGGATTGCCCGTGAGGGAATGAAATTCTCCCGTGGCTATGCCACTTGCCAGGTCTGCAGTCCCTCCCGGGCGAGTATTCTCACCGGAAAATACCCGGTCAATCATGGTATCACCACTTGGATTGGGGACGCTTCCGGGGAAGCATGGAGCAGGCGGGGCCGACATGACAGTCACCTGCCACCGGAGTATGAACATAATCTCCGGTCTTCCGAGATCACCCTGGCCGAGGCAATGAAAAATGCCGGGTACACCACCTTTTTTGCCGGGAAATGGCACCTCGGGAGCGAGGGCTCCTGGCCGACCGACCATGGGTTTGACCTAAATAAGGGAGGCTGGGATGTGGGCAGTCCACGGGGAGGCTTTTTCTCCCCTTGGCAAAACCCCAATCTCGAGTCAGGTCCGGCCGGAGAATCCCTCACCCAGCGACTCGGGCAGGAGACCGCCGACTTTATCGATGCCAATAAAAATCAACCCTTCCTTGCTTATTTATCCTTTTACACCGTGCACGGACCAATCCAGACCACTGAGGAATTATGGAAGAAATACCGCGACAAAGCGGAAAAGCGTGGACTCGCCGGGGAGCGTTTTCTTTTCGACCGGCGTCTCAATGTCCGTCAGGTTCAGGACTGCCCGATCTATGCGGGGATGATCGAGCAGCTCGATCAGGCCATCGGTATCGTACTGGACAAGCTCGACGAGCACGGGCTGAATGATCAGACGATCATTTGCTTCACTTCTGATAACGGGGGAGTTTCCTCGGGCGATGCTTATGCCACTTCCAATCTGCCCCTCCGCGGAGGTAAAGGCAGGCAGTGGGAAGGCGGAATACGTGAACCTTTTTACCTCATAGCCCCCGGAGTATCAAAACCCCATTCGTCTAGTGCCACTCCGGTCAGCGGAATCGACTGGTACCCCCACCCTGCTTGAACTGTGCGGGGTTCCCATCCCCAAAAAACAGGAGATCGATGGAGTTAGTCTGGTACCGCTATTAGAAGGAAAAGAAATCAGTAAACGCCCGCTTTTTTGGCACTATCCGCATTATGGAAACCAGGGAGGAGAACCGAGTTCAATCATCCTGGAGGGCAACTGGAAACTGATTTATTACCACGAGGACGGGCGGGATGAGTTGTACGACTTATCCCAAGATATCGGAGAGCAGAACGATCTTCTCGCCACGGAGAGAAAACGGGCCAAGAAAATGCGTACAAAATTGGATGCCTGGCTAAAAGAGACCAGGGCAAAATTCCCCAAGCCGGATCCAAAATTTGATTCCGCTAAACGCGCCGCCCGTTGGCAGAATATTGAAGTATCGAACCGAAAAAGCCTCGAAAAGCGTCACGCTGATTTTCTTAAATCCGATTTCCGGCCCAATCAGGACTGGTGGGGAAGCACGGTTGATTGATGAGATACGGGGCTAACCGAGGTTGCGAATAAAGGCTCCCGGACTGATTCCGGTAACCCGCTTAAAAACCGTGGCAAAATACTGTCGGGAAGAAAACCCCAGCTGATAGGCCACTTCTTTAATATGCGCATTCTCTGCCGACAGTAACCGGGTTGCCTCTTCGATTCGCTTGCGGTTTATATAATCAAGCGGGGAACTCCCCATTTCCCGGCGAAACCGTTTACGGAAGGAGGTCTCAGACATCCCCACCCGCTGGGCCAGTTGCTCCACCGTCGCCGGAGCAGAGAGGTTGGAATGGATGACATCCGCACACTCTCCCATCGCCGGCGAAATTTGCCTGGAAATGGATTCTCCCTTCGTCCGCTCCTCATCCCGGATCACCGCGGTCAACAGCTGGTGCAGGGTCGCCCGGCAAATCATCGAAGAGTATTTTGCCGGGCTGCGGTGTTCCGCAAGGATTTTTGCAAAAGAATCACCGACCAGACGGGATACCCGGAAAGCCCGGCGGGTCAATCCCTCAAAACCAAGCCGGAGGTTTTCCGTTTCTTCCTCCGTCAGTCCGGGCAGTGACTGGGATTGAGGAAATGCGATTCGGAGCCAGTAGTGTTCACATGGTTCAAGCGCTCCGGAGCGGCTGCCATGCTTTTCATTGGGCCGGATCACCAGTGCCATCCCGGAACGAAGGACATAATTCCTGTCCTCCACCCACCAGTTCACTTCGCCGTTCACCATGAAGTGAATCTCATACTCCTCGGAATGAGCATCCGGTTCCAATGCCCGGGCAAAAGCCCGGGCAAAGCGCAGCCAGCCCACGATGCCAAGTTCCGGAAGCAAGGACTGCTCCCCCTCATAGGAAAGATGGCGCCTCCCTGGCTCGGGCACAAATTTCGCCCAGACATCCTTCAATTCCTCCATCATGCTTTCTCGGTTCTGACCCGAATTTTTAAACGGGTCAAGCTTTTGTATAAATTTCGGTTCAACGGAATATCGATACACAAATCAGCATCGAATTGAAAGAAAAATTTGGCATAATCAGGTAAATAAGTACTATATTGCTCGTTTCAGTTGTATACATTTCGTAACCACATGTGATGATGAATCTGTCCAAAATTTTTCTCAATCAACCTGCCCTTTGTGATTTTTGTCGCTCTTGGCTTCACAACTTGGCAGCGTTTCACTTTTCGCCAAGAAAGTCACCCCGGAAGAGATCGAGTTTATCTCCCAGGCCATTCCCGAAGGTATTCCTGCAAATAAAAAATACCGGGTTCTCGTTTTTTCGAAGCCTTACACCTACTTTCATTCCTCTATCGGGGTGGCCAAGGAAATGGCCCGGCAAATGGGCGAAAAGACCGGTCTGTTTAACGCCGACTTTACCGATGACCCCGCGGATCTCAGTGCGGAAAACCTCCAGAATTACGATGCTGTTTATCTGAACAACACCACCAGCATCGAACGGGGCCTTAAGACGGAAAAGATGCGCAGGGACTTTATTGACTATGTGCGAAATGGGGGCGGACTGGTTGCCATCCATGCCGCCACCGACGGGGGATGGCCGGAATACGTGGATATGATTGGCGGAAATTTTGACGGGCATCCCTGGGGACATCAGGGAACTTATTGTCTGTGTAATGAGGATCCCACTCACCCTGTGGTGAAAGGAATTTTCGGAGGTGAACAAAGTTTTAAACTTAATGATGAACTTTATCAGTATAAAGATTTTGACCGGGATAAGGTGCGTGTGCTGCTCTCCATTGATATGTCCAAATTCGAAAACCAGCGGGGGGGCAGAAAACGGGACGATAATGATTATGCCATGGCCTGGGTGCGGGATTTTGGCAAGGGTCGGGTCTTTGTATCCAGCCCGGGGCACAACCATCATATTTACTGGAATAAAGAAATACTCAAAATGTGGCACCAGGGCTTTCGTTTTGCCCTCGGGGAATTGGCGGTGGAAACCGAATCCATTCCCAAACCTTCCTATGCTCTACCTCCACCTGAAGGTAAACAGGATCCAATGGTGCGTTTCAAAAGCCCCGAGGAGAGCCAGAAAGCTTTCAAAACTCAACCTGGGTATTCCCTGGAACTGGTTGCGGATAATCCTCTGGTCACCGAACCGACAGTTTGTGTGTGGGACGGGAATGGAAGGATGTATGTTGCCGAGTGGCGCACCTACATGCAGGATATCGAAGGATCCGGCACCAATGATCCAGTCAGTCAGGTGGTTCGTTTGGAGGACACCAATGGGGATGGGGTCATGGATCACAAAACTGTTTTTGCCAAAGATCTGCTCTTGCCAAGGATGATCCTCCCTCTTCTGGATTCAGTCCTGATTGCGGAGTCCAACACCAATGATATTTTTGAATACTTCGACCGGGATAATGACGGAGTGGCCGAAGAGAAAGAAATCTGGTACGAAGGCGGAAAAAGGGGAGGCAATGTCGAACATCAGCCCTCCGGCTTAATTTGGAGCATGGATAACTGGCTCTACATGACCTACAGTGATTACCGTCTTCGGTTTCGGGACGGGAAAGTGATCAAGGGAGAAACCAAGGGTAACCGTGGCCAGTGGGGACTGACCCAGGATAATGCCGGAAAAGTGATGTATGTGGATGCCGGGGCTGGGATTGGACCCGCACACCCGCTCTTTCCCAATATTTACACCAAATGGCACCCCAAGTGGGTCATGGCGGAAGGATTCCGTGAGGTCTTCCCAACGGATAATATCGCCGATTCTCAGGGCGGATTTGGCAGTATGCGGGCCAATAACACCGCCAAAAGTTTCACCGCCACCTGCGGACAGGCCATCTTTCGGGGCGACCGGTTGCCCCGCGAGTTGCAGGGGAATTTATTTTTCCATGAACCGGTGGGCCGCCTGACCCGCCGAGCGACCGTACGGACGGATGAGATGGGTCGCCGCGTGCTCCACAATGCATACACCGAAGATGAGTTTATTTCCAGTTCGGACGCCAATTTCAGACCGGTTAATTCCGCAACCGGACCGGATGGCACCCTTTACATCGTCGACATGCACCGCGGGGTGGTGCAGGAATCCGCCTGGGTGCCCAAAGGTTCATTCATTCACTCGGCGATCAAGCATTACGGTTTGGACCAAAATGTGCAACGCGGCCGGATATACCGGGTTCGCCATTCCGGATTCCAACCCGGACCACGCCCCAATATGCTCAGTGAATCCTCCGCCGAATTGGTCGGGCATCTTTCCCACCCCAACGGATGGTGGCGGGATGAAGCCCAAAAACTGATCATTCTAAAGGGCGACCGTTCGGTACTCCCCACCCTTCGCCAACTGGTGACCCAGGGAAAAAATCCTCTGGGCCGACTCCATGCCCTTTGGACCATCGAGGGCTTGGATGCCATCGAGTTGGACTTCCTCAAAACGGTGTACCAGGACGACGACCCCACCGTACGGGCGGCCGCCATCCGGATGACCGAGCCATTCTTTCATGAAGACATGAAAACCATTGCGGACCTCCATTCTCTCGTCAGTGATCCCCATCACGATGTCGCTATCCAGCTTCTCCTGTCCGCGTCCACCAAGGTGACTCCCGAAACCCGTGCACTCGCCGGTTCGGTACTTTCCGAAAACCCCTCCAATGCATACCTCCGTGAAATCGATGACGAATTGAATAAGGATTATTTTGCAGAAGTGGCCCGGCAAGAGGCGTTGGCCCAGTTGGAGGCGGAGGAGGTGGCTCTGCTTAACGCCGGTAAAAAACATTTCGAATCACTTTGCGCCACCTGTCATGCCCCGGACGGCACCGGGGTTGACACCCCCGGATGGAAAAATGAAAATGGCTCCCTCCTTCATTAACAATCCCACCGTGATCGGATCGAAAGATGTACTCGCCAAAGTCGCCCTACAGGGGATTTCCGGGCCCCTGCGTGGAAAATCCTACATGGGCGGATACATGATGCCCCTGAAAACAAATGACGATGATTATATCGCTTCGGTGTTAACTTACATCCGCAACAGCTTTGGTAATCAAGCAGGCATGATCAAACCCGAGGAAGTGGCCCAGGCCCGTGAGGAAACAGCCGGCAATACCCAGGCATACACCGAGGCGTCCCTTCGGGAAATTCTACTCAATTCGGGAAGTGAGATCGAACTTTGGACGCTATCCGCAAGTCACGGGCAGAAACACCTACAATTCATTCAGGATGAAGATGAGAAAACAACATTTGCCACCAAGGCGGCCCTGAAAGTCGGCACCTGGATCGAGGCGGAATTTCCCCATCAGCGCAATGTGTTTAAGGTCATCCTGACCGCAAAGGGTGGCGATTACCCGGGTATCGTGAAAGTGGAGGTTTCCGAGAACGGGGACACTTGGCATACCGTGGCTGACCGGGTGGAAGGTTCACAGGTGACCACGATTCCATTTGAAATGACGGTGGCTCAGAAAGTGCGGATCACCAGTCTGGAGGAAAAAAACAGCTGGTGGCAGTTGTATAAACTGGAAATTATTGGACCGGGTATGGGGGATGTGGACCAGTATAAACCCACCGACCGTCATTATCTCCAACTCGATGATGCCAAGCAGGTCAAAGTGGGGTGGAGTACTGCCAAGCAGAACCGTTCAGTCACCGGAGGTGAACTTAAAATAGCCGGAGAAAAATTTTCCCACGGTATCGGAACACATGCCCACAGTGAAATCATTTATGACCTGAGCGGGAAGGAATTCCGGCGATTTTACAGTATGGTCGGACACAATGACGGGGGGCAAGACACGTTTCTGACTTTTGAAGTGCATGTGGACGAGGAAAAAGTTTTTGACAGTGGAGATATGAAAAAGGGTGAACCCGCCAAGGCACTTGATGTATCGGTGCAGGGTGCCAGCGAACTTAAACTCGTGGTCACTAATGGCCGGGACGGAAAACCGGAGGGTGACCACGCGGACTGGGGACACGCATTTCTGGTCAAATAGATCCAGAGGGTGAGCCAACAGAATTTTGTCGGCTCCTAAGGATTCCAGCCGATTCAGGTGTCAATCAATTCCGCGGTCAACTTGTGCAGGCACTCCTCGAGTTCTCCCAGTGCACGATCCGCTGACCACACTTCCAAATTTTTAATATCCCAATACTCCACCCGATCTTTTTGTAATGGGGAAATTTTTTCCAACAAGGGACGGTGCTCCGCATCGTTCAGGGCAATGATCCGGTCATGCTCAGGAAAGTCGGTTTCCTCGACTCGCAGGGGAAAACGATTGGATCCCAGAATCTGAACACCCTTGGATTCCGCAAATTCAAATACTTTGGGGTGAACGCAACTGGACTGCGCAAATTCGTTACAACTTTCATCCAGTCCCCTCGAAACGGCCCGCCAGGGCATCCCCAGTAATTCAGCCCGATAATTGAGAAACTCCTCCGCGTACCGACTGCGGTAATAATTGTCTTCACACAAAAACAGTATGCTTTGGATGCGAACCGAAGGATGGGAAGCAATGGATCCCAGCGATCGATTGATTTCCGGAAGTTTTCTCCGGTGACGATGCTTTTTAGTATTCATATAAAATGGACAGAAATAGTATCAAATGACTATCCAAAAATCAAGGCATAAGCAGCCTGAGCAGGAGAACCCAAAAGACTCAAAAATTAGCTTAGTTCTTTTGCATCCAGCCACTCCACCAACTTGGTGAGGGCTCGGGCCCGGTGACTAATTTTGGCTTTCTCTTCGGAAGGAATTTCCGCAAAGGTAAACACACTTTCCACCGGATGAAAAAGCGGGTCGTACCCAAATCCACCCGTTCCCTTCCTCTCCTCCAACAAAGTCCCCTCACAGTTACCGGAAAAGGTTTCCTCCACACCTTCCCCAACCAGGGCAAGAACGCAGCGGAAGCGCCCTCCCCCGTTCCCTGGCAGGTACTCCCTCCAGTTCAGCAAGCACTTTATCATTATTGGCTTCGTCATCACACTCCGGACCGGCGTAGCGGGCCGAAATCACCCCCGGCCGGCCATCAAGAGCGTCGATCTCAATCCCACTGTCATCAGCCAGATACCACGCGTCTGTCGGCCCCACTTCCCTCAGGCCATGGGCTTTAAGGAGGGCGTTGGCCTCAAATGTGGATCCCGTTTCCTCGACCTCAGGCATCCCTCCGGCTTGATCAGGACCGCAGACGCGAACGGGAAGACAAGCCAAATCCAGAGCGGTTTGCAGTTCTTTAAGTTTGTGGGCATTGCCCGAGGCAAGGAATAGTGTTTTCATAAAAATCCGTGATTGAGCCGGTCTGTGGCGAGAATTTGCTCGATCGGTTCGTTGAGTGGGTACTGATCCAATTCGGGGGCCGCCAACGCATCGGGCTGATCAAATGCTTTCGGCGAACGGTAGCGAAAGAGGTAGTCAATTTCCCCCGCCTCCAAGAGAGAACGGGCCAGCGTGGGTCCGCCCTCACAGTAAACCGAATTTAATTCAAGTTTTTTCAGCACGGTGCGAAGGGATTGGGGAAGGAGTTGCCCCTCTGTGTCCAATTCTCCCTCCACGAGTTGAACTCCGAGTTTCTCCGCACGTTGTACCTGCAAACTGTTTTTAAGACCGCTCGCAGTCACAATAATAGTATGATCCGCAAATTGATCAGAATAAAGTTTGCGGGGAGTAACCTCCGGGGCCAGGGTGGACAGGGTGCTGTCCAACACCAGGCGAATCGGACACCAAGTCTCGCGTCCCTTTCGTGCGGTCAGAGACGGATTATCGGCCAGTACGGTGCCCGAGCCCACGCAGATTGCCGGAAAAAGCCGACGCCAGTTCATCATATCGGCCCGTGCCTCGGCTTCGGTTACCCGGCTCGGATACCCCGCCCGTTCCGCGACCATCCCGTTCGCGGTCGCCGCTATCTTCAGGGCAATCAGGGGCTCACCCGTCATGATTTGATGATTAAAAATGAAATTTAACCGGGTGAAACGGACCTGGAAATTTTTCGGGGCCAGTGTTACTTCAATCCCTGCTTTCTCCAAGATTTTCAGCCCGCGTCCTGAATGTTCGGGATTGGGGTCAGAGCAACCCACGAGGACATGCTTTATTCCAGACTGAACAATCGCACCGGTACAGGGAGGGGTTCGTCCGTGTGTCGAACACGGCTCGAGACTGACAAAAAGGACCGCATTTTTTTGCGGCTTTCGCCCGAGGGCATTCAGAGCCACGGTCTCCGCGTGTCCCCCGCCCGCCCGTTGATGGTATCCCTCCGCCACCACCTCGCCGTCTTCTACAATCAGGGCACCAACCATCGGATTGGGATGGGTTTGCCCCCACCCCTTTTGGGCCAGGCTCAGAAGCCGTTCCCAGAGTTCATCACGATTTCTTAACTCAGGCACGACTGAGAGAAAGGCCCACCGGGCAGTGATCGGAACCTTCTATGTCCGCTAAGATGTAGGCATCGCGGATGGAGGTGGAGAGATCATCAGAGACCACAAAATAGTCAATACGCCAACCCACATTGCGGGCACGGGCACCGGCGCGGTAGGGGACCACCAGGAATAAGCATTTTCCTGTTCCGGGTGGACATGACGAAAGGTGTCAATAAAGCCCTCGGCCAAAAGATTGGAAAAGCCCTCTCTTTCCTCGTCGGTAAATCCGGCACTGGTTCGGTTTGTTTTCGGATTGGCAAGGTCAATCTCACGATGCGCCACATTAAGATCCCCACAAAGAACCACGGGCTTGGACTGCCTTAAATCAATCAGATAATCCTTCAAATCGGGATCCCAGGAATCATAACGGTGAGGGAGGCGGGAGAGATCGCCTTTTGAATTGGGCACATACACATTAACTAGAAAAAAAACCGTCCATTTCAAAGGTGATCGTTCGCCCCTCACCCACATGTTTCCCGTCCGGAAAATCCTCTCGGATAGAAATAGGTTCCGTTTTGGAGAAAATAGCGGTTCCAGAATAACCCTTTTTCTCCGCGAGGTGGTAGTGCCTGAACGGATATCCAAAATCGTCTTCTGGAATCACAGCTTCATTTAATTTCACCTCCTGCAGACAGAGGAAGTCCGGATTCTTATCTGCCACAAATTGATCAAATGTTTTTTTGCGACAGGCACGCAATCCGTTTACATTCCATGATATTATCTCAAAATTTGATTTTTGTGTACTCATTAAAAATTATTTTTTCTAAACATAAGGTTGGCATTCGGTCGGGAATCTACTACCGATGATATTCTTTACGCAACACTACAAGAAAAAGAAATTAACATGGCATCTCCAACGGACATTCGAAAAGGACGGGTATTGGATTACCAAGGGGCTCCCCATCTGGTACTTGAAATGCAACATCGCACCCAGGGCAGACAGGCGGGCTTTGTTCAAACCACCCTCCGTAACTTACAAAGCGGTTCTACCACCACGACTAAATTCCGCTCGACTGATAATGTCGAGTTCATGCACACCACCACGCAAAAACTTGAGTACAGTTACAAGGATGCGGAGGGTCACCACTTCATGGATCTTGAAACCTATGAGGACACGGTTCTTCCCAGTGAAGTGATTGGAGAGGATGACTATTTCCTCGTCGAAGGAAACACTTACGATATTTTACTGGTGGATGGAAAAGCAATCCGTCTGGAACTGCCTGCCTCGGTGGAGGCCAATGTCATTGAGGCACCTGAAGCCTTACGGGGAGACACCGCAGGAAATGTCCTCAAACCGGTGACGATTTCTTCGGGAATCACCATTCAGGTCCCACTGTTTATTAAAAAGGACGATGTCATTAAAATAAGCACCAGTGACCGTTCTTATCTGGGGCGGGTGAACTAAAAAAAACGCCTTTCCGAGGAAAGGCGTTCAGTCAAATTATTTGAACCGTCCTTATGCAACCCGTTCAACTACCAGAGGTGCGGGGTTAGGACGCTTGGGGGCAAGACGATAGGCGGCTTTGAAGTACTCCATGGCCACACTCAAACGTTTCTCGTCATTATAATGAATAACCATAAGAGGTTCACCCTGTTTCATCTGAGTACCAACCTTACAAAGTTCAGCCACTCCTGATGCGGGATCAAATTTCTTTCCTTCCCCGTGCGCCAGAATCTGAACGCCACGGGCAAGCTGGCCGGCGTCAATCGTATGAACATAGCCTCGTTTGGGGGCGGGAAGTTTCTTGGTGTGCTTGGCAACCGGAAGCTTTTCAGGGTTATCAATTACCCGACTGTCTCCCCCCTGATACTCCACGACTTCCTTCAATTTCTCAAGAGCAGTGCCATCCTCGAGATGTTTTCGCACCGTCTGTTTAGCTGATAAAGTGGAACCGGCCACTCCGGCAAGGCGGACAATTTCCATCCCCAGCTTCATCACCAAATCCTGCAAATCCTCAGGACCTTCGCCCTTGAGCAGTTCGATTGCTTCCTTTAATTCAAGGGAAGCACCCACACAGGACCCGAGAGGTTGATTCACATCAGTCACCAGGGCGACACACCTTCTTTTCAAAGTTCTTCCCACACGGGTGAGTGAACGGGCCAGTTGTTTGGCGTCTTCCGCACTTTTAATAAAAGAACCCTTGCCCCACTTGACATCAACCACCACTCCTTCCGCACCTGCGGCTAATTTACGGCTCAGTGTGCCTGCGGTGATAAAGGGGATGGATGGAATCGCACCGATCGTCTGGCGTAATTTATAAAGAATACCTTCCACGGGGGAAATCTCTTCATTTCGATCCGCGAACGAACATCCCACTTTACGAACCTGAACCGCAAAATCCTCCAAACCAATCTTGGTGTTGATTTTGGGAATGGCGGCGAGTTTCTCGCAGTTGGAAGTAAGAAATTCTTCATCATCTCCGTTCATCAGTGGCATCGCCACGCCGGCTGCCGCCGCCAGGGGGCCAAGAACAAGAGTGGTTTTGTCTCCCACTCCGCCGGTGGAATATTTTTCAATTTTTGGGCGGGAAACATCAGACATTTCAATGACTTCCCCGGAGAGCATCATTTCCTCGGTAAAAAACGCGGTCTCCTGTGCGGACATCCCCTGAAAATAGATTGCCATTACCCAAGCAGCCTGTTGGTACTCAGGCATTTCCTCATCGAGAATGGAATCTACAAGGAATCGGATTTCTTCGTCAGTGAACTCGCCTCCGTCTCTTTTTTTCTCAATCAAATAGGAAAAGGATGGGGTGCTGTTTCTGGAATTTAAGGCTTTAGGCATAATAATTGTCCTTCTGCTATTGTGGGTGTATGAAAGATTGCAAAGTCAATTACTTAAACAATTAGTTCAAATATGTCGAGCCTTTTGTTCCAAGTGGTACTTGACGCCTTGCTGTAATCTGCTTGGATATCGCACCATGTTTATAGAATTTGATTCCGGCGAGGCAATTGAGCGGGTAATACGGGCAACAACCGTTGAACACGAAGACTTTGGCTCTGAATTCGAACCGCAAGTTCGTCCAGCAGACGAGAGATTTGGTGACTTTCAGGCCAACGGAGTCCTACCCTTTGCTAAAAAAGCACAGCTTAATCCGCGTGAACTTGCCCAAAAACTGATCGACTCTCTTCCTCAAACCGACCTTTGGGAAACCTCCATTGCCGGCCCCGGATTTATCAACTTTAGGCTGTCCTCCTCCTATCTCAAACAATGGACCGAAAAGTTTTCCGATTCCGAAAAAATGCGTGATGCCGCCAAGGAAGCAAATCCGTGCAAAGTGGTGGTGGATTTCTCTTCCCCTAACACAGCCAAGCAAATGCATGTTGGACATATTCGTTCCACCATCATAGGGGAAAGCCTGGCTCGGCTGCTCAGTTTCCTTGGGCACCAAGTGATCCGAGATAATCACCTCGGGGATTGGGGTACTCAATTTGGAATTCTGCTCTATGCAATCAAACGGGAAAAAGTATCCCTTGATGAGCTCGGCCCCGATCCGATTGCACGATTGGAAAATCTTTACCGGCAGGGAAATTCATTGATTAAAGAAAACGAGGACCATCTCAAACAGGCAAGGGAGGAATTGGTCAAACTGCAAAACGGACATCCTGATAATTTGGCCCTGTGGAAAAAGATTAAGGAAATCAGTATGGATTCTTTTGAGTCGATTTACGATCTGCTCGATGTCCGTTTCGATCATTCCCTGGGGGAAAGTTTCTACAAGGACAAGGTGGACTCGGTTTGTGATGAACTGCTCAAGCATAAAATCTGCGGTGAGGACAAAGGGGCGTTAGTGGTCTTTCATCCCGGGCACAAGCGGTTTTCCAAGCAACCTTTCATTATCAGAAAATCCGATGGAGCCAGTAATTATGCGACCACAGATCTTGCCACCGTGGAATTCAGAAAAAATGAATGGAATGCGGATAAAATCATCTATGTCACGGACGGGCGGCAAAAGGATCATTTTGAGCAGCTCTTTCTGACCGCACAAAAATGGCATAGTGCCCGGGGCGAAGTCAGTCCGGAGATGAATCATGTTTGGTTCGGTACCATTTTGGGAGAGGACAACAAAGCAATCAAGACGCGTGACGGTGAACCGGTTAAACTGATCGATCTCCTGAATGAAGCCATGACCAGAGCCCGGAAAATGGTCACGGAAAAAAACCCCGATCTGCCTGATCAGGAGGTGGAAAAAAGAGCCCGGATTATTGGGCTTGGTGCGGTGCGTTACGCCGATTTATCACAGGACCGAACCCTGGATTATGTTTTTTCCTGGGAAAAAATGCTCGCAATGCAGGGAAACACCGCCCCTTATCTTCAGTATGCGGTAGCCCGGATTTATAGCCTATTCCGAAAAGTTAAAATTCTGCCCTCTGCCGTTCATGTCCCGGAATATCCGCCCACGACTGAATCAGAAAAAAAACTTGCCCGGAAACTTCTTTTCTTCCCCGGCGTGCTCTCGCAAACTGCCCGGGAATTAAAGCCCCATTTCCTGGGCACCTATTTGTATGAACTTGCCACTGAATTTAGCTCATTCTACAACCAGAGTAAGGTCATGGTTGACGAACAGGAGATCAAGTCCCTGAGGCTTGTGCTATGTGCCCGAACACTGAGCATCCTGCAGACAGGGATGAATATACTCGGCATTGAGACGCTGGAAGAGATGTAAATCTCAGTATTTCAGGTATTCAATCAGCAGTGCTTCGGAACTGTACATTTTCCATTTTTTACCGTCCCGTTTCATAGTATGTAACATTTTAACCCGGTTATCACGGAAAGCAGCATTCCCGGACAATTTTTGGGTAACCTGTAACACCTCCACTTTGGCTTCGTCTCCGTCAATCTCCTTCACTTCCAACTGTTGTATAGTGTATTTCAACTGAAGCCGTCCGAATATGTAGGTCATCATATCCTTGGAACTTTCCATTGTTGGGGATTCGGGGTGAATCGTACCCAGTGCCATGTTTATATTTCTTTTCGATACGGCAAAAATATTCGTCTTAATCACATCCTTAATTTCTTTCACCATAGCCGGATCCATTTTAACCTTCTCCGCCTCGGCGGGACCGGATGGAGCTTCAGGAACGGAAGAAGTGGTCGATGCACCCGGCAAAGAAGTGCCGGGGAGGTCCTGACCAAGCAGACAAGGTGAAATATAGGATAAGAACGGGGCCAAAAATAGGGGAAGAAAGGTTTTTGCTTTGAATGTCATTTCTTTAAAGTCGTTTAATTTGAAAATTTTTCAATTCTAAAAATATAATAAGGTTTCCACAGATAACTGTAATCAATATGCTTTTCTTCCCCGATTCTGGACAAAAATATATTTATTATTTCGGGACAAACTGTTTATTTAGCAGGAAGCAGGGGCACTTGAATCGAAAAATATTCACTGTCAACTTCCCCTCCCCATCCGTCCTTTCTGTAAACCAGACCGGTCAGGTATTTTTCATCTTTTTTAGCCCAGTCCGAACGCTCCAATCGTAATGTAAGTGAACCCTGCTCGCGGGTAAGAAATTGATTGCCGTCGGAGCGGATCAAGCGGTTGGAGCAAAAAAATACAGGTCGTTCCTGATCTTTTTGTAATGAAAGATTTGGGGACTTCAAAACCAGTTCAATAAAGCGACCTTGATCGGATGCAGAAACGATCCAATCATTACCTATTGGTTTTGGAATCAACTTTCTGAATTCGTCGAATTTTGTCCGCAAAGCCGAGTCAAAAACTTCTTCCTGCATGACCTCAACCTCCGCGGTTAAGTCTGCAAAACCTGGTTTGCACTGACGGGAACAGGCTAACCAGGACGCTTTTGCCTGAACGGTAATTAAAGTGCCCACCTCCAAGTCTGGGGGTGCCTGAACTTTCGTCAAAAAAAGAGTCTCTCCGTAATTACCATTGGCACGAATCCTGGCCATTTTAACTTTCTGCGGCAGACTGTACAATAATTCGCCTGCTGCAAAGCCCGGGGGTAGCCCCCATTGAATGGAAGGTGGAACGCCTACATCTCCGGGATGCTTCCAATAAGTGTGCCACCCTCTTTCTCTTATAATTCGCCATCCTATCCAAAATTCTTCCCCCGGAACTATTCCCTTTTGCTCAAAAACTAATTCCATTTGAACAGGTCCAATTTTTTTCATGCCCATGCATGCAAAACCAAGGGCAAGTAAAAATAGAACTGTAAAAACTCTAGATTTTTTGTTTTTCAACTGAACGATTTACCGCATCCGCAGGTGGTTTGTGCATTAGGATTTCTTATTTCAAATCCCTTGCCACTCAAACCGTCGTCAAAATGAATTTCCGTACCCGAAAGATATTCCACACTTTCGCCGTCCACCGCAAATTGAACTCCCTGGCTTTCACCAAGCTTATCACTGGATTTAGGTAAATCCATTGACATTCCGTATTCGAATCCGGAACATCCGCCGGGTTCAATAAATATGCGCAATAATTTTCCAGAATCCGCATTTTCAGACATTCTCACGATTTCTTTCGCAGCTTCTACTGTTAATGTAACCATGCTCCAAGTCTAGCATTTATAGTGAACTTGTCAAATATAGCATTAATACAGCGTAAATTATGCCAAATAGAAAAATTACCCTTTATTTGTTGAGTATTTTCTTGAAATATCAACGGATCAATCTTAAGTTTCGAGCTAGAAATATATGAAACACATTTTTAACGAAGTACACTACGAACTTACCCGAAAAATTGCAGAGGGCGGAATGGGAATGGTTTATGAGGCAACACAAAAAGGAATTGGCGGGTTCCGCAAAGTGGTTGCAATTAAGCTTATTCGTGAAGAATACTCGGCCATTGAGGAATTTCGGAATAATTTTATCGGAGAAGCCAAACTCGTTGCCGACTTGATCCACACCAATATTGTCCAAACCTATCACTTAGGCAAAATCGGGGAACAATATTTCATGACCATGGAATTTGTCACGGGATGGAATTTGGAGGAATTCCTTGATCGGCATATTGAAACGGAACAATACATCCCCGCAGACTTAGCCGTTTTTATTGTGTCCCGGATTTGTCGGGGCTTGGGTTATGCACATCGCAAAAAAGACTCGCAGGGAAGACTCCTCGGAATTGTGCACCGGGATGTGAACCCCAAGAACATTATGATTGCCCAGGAGGGTGATGTTAAACTGACTGACTTCGGAATCGCGAAGGCACTTGATTTAATGTACAACAAGGAGGGCGATGTAATTGCGGGTAAGGATGAGTATCTTTCACCGGAGCAGGCAAGATGCGAGGTGACTGATCATCGGGCCGATCTCTTCTGCTGCGGCATCGTAATGTCCGAACTTCTACTTGGTTACAACCTTTTCGAAGCATATGAGTCCGAGGACACGATCCGGAACATTCTCGAAATGGATATTCCCAAGTTTCAGGATATTCGTCCCGATATCGATATTCGGCTTGATAAAATTCTGCAAACCTCACTCAAGCGTGCCCGTGAGGAAAGATACCAATCCTCCGAGGAGATGCTCACCGAATTGGAAAGTTTTATTTACGGCGAGGGCTACGGGCCGACAAACGAAAAGCTGGCCGCTTATATCTATGATGTTTTTGGTGAGGACGGGGAAAATGCCGCCTTACGCTGGCATCGGGGCGAAACCCGGTTTGCGGACAATTAATTACTGATACTTCAACATGGCCATGCAATCTCAGGGTCTCCGTCAGGTTCAGAAGCAAACCCAGAATTTAGTACTTGCTCCTCAGCTTCGGCAATCCCTTAAAATCTTACAGGTGCCTGCACTTGAACTGCGTTCCGCAATTTTGGAAGAACTCCAGACCAACCCTCTTCTCGAAGAATTGGGCAACAATGATGAAAGCCTTGACGCCGAGGAAGTCGAACCCTCACCGGACGAAATCGAGGTCGAGAAAATTGATGAATTCCCGGAAGAAATACCTCCGGAAGCGGAGGGCAAAGAAAAAACGACCGAAAAAGAAGGAGAAAGTGAAACTGAAATTCAGGACGAAGTTCAGGATCTTGATTTCTCGGACGAGTTTGCCGTTCTCAAAGAAATGGAAGAGGACATGCGGGAACATTACGAAAATGAATTCGATGGCGAGGCCAAGCTCGGAAATACTGATGCCCAGGACAAAAGAAAGTTTTTCTTTGACTCCCTGACCTCTGAGGTTTCACTCCAGGAGCATTTGCTCGATCAGTTAAAATTAACTGAAATTAATCAGAGCACCAGACAAGCGGTCGAATACCTGATCGGGAGTCTCGATGAAAACGGGTTTCTCAATTCCAATCTTTCTGATATTTCCCTGCTCTCCAATATTCCCCTGGCTGACCTGCAGGAAGCACTGGCCACCCTGCAAACATTTGAGCCAATCGGAATTGCCTCCCTGGATCTTCAGGACTGCCTGCTCAGGCAGATGGAGGCCCGCAATTGGCAGGAAACCGACCAGTTTACGATTGTGAAGGATTTCTTTCCGATGTTGGTCAGACGGAGGGTGCCGGAACTGTCCCGAAAACTTTCGCGGTCCACCGAGACAATTCACGAGGCCATTGAGAAAATAAGTGAGCTCGACCCCTCACCGGGAAAACGGTTTTCCGAAGATAATAACCAGTCCATTTCCGCAGACGCCACCGTTGAAAAGGTGGGTGATGAATGGGCAATCAGTTTAAACAACGATTTTATCCCCAGACTCAAAATTAACCGCACTTACAAGGAACTCATCGCCAAAGGGGTTCTATCCAGCAAAGAGAAAGAGTATGTGCGTAACCAGATGAGGGCAGGAAAATTTCTGATCAGTTCGATCGATCAGCGACAGAACACAATCGAACGAATCACCCGAAAAATTATTGAACGACAGACCGGATTTTTTGAGGAAGGTTCGTCCAAGCTCAGACCCATGACCATGTCCGAAGTGGCGGACTCGATCGAAGTCCATGAAACCACGGTCTCAAGAGCCATCGCCAACAAATTTATTAAAACTCCGCACGGTACTTTTCCGCTCAAGTATTTTTTCACTCCCGGATACTCCGGTAAAGATGGTGACACAGTTTCCAACACCAGTGTAAAAGAGATTATTGGAGCAATTATCGAACAGGAAAATCCGACCAAGCCTTTAAGTGACCGAAAAATTGTTGACCTGCTCGCGGAAAAAGAGATTAAACTCGCCCGTCGGACTGTCGCAAAATACAGGGAGGAATTAGGAATCCCCCCCACTAATCTCCGACGCCGATATTGAGGGAAACTGAACGCCCAACCATAAACAGGGAAGTAGTTTAATGTCTGCCGAGCAACAGGTCATGTCTTTTGAAAACCCACTTGTTCTTGATGTCTCCTCCCCCTGCGTCCAGGCAGGCATTGCCGGGGAGAATGGTTGGAGAAAAATCGTTGACTGCCCTGCCCCCCCGATGCAGGGAGTCTTTCAATCAGTGACCCAATTAACCCGTGAGCTCAAAATCAGTGCGAATGAGATTGATGCGGTTTTTTTCTGCGCCGGACCGGGCTCAACCCTCGGTCTCCGTCTCGCGCTGGCATTTGTAAAAACTTTGCAATGGCAAAGAAAAAATGATCTTCAACTCTTTTCCTATAATGCACTCGATCTTGCCTCTCAAATGATGGATCCCCCTCCCCATTTTCTGCAGGCACCCTTTCGGATGGGTTGGCGAATTATACGGTCCTCCCCCCATGCGAACCCGATTGGCCAAAAAGAAATTTTAGAAACGGAAGAAGCACTGAAAAAATTTCCTTCCAGCATTCACCTCGAAGACCCGAGAAAAAAATCCTCCGGTCCGCAGACCGAGAATTTTCTCCAGTACCAGTTGAAAAAAGTCCGCGGGCTTTCTGCTCTGCTCTCGGTTTCAGAACTCACCGAGGAACTTACAATTTATTCTCCCCGTCCCCCGGAGTTTAAAAAATGGATTCCACAGATTCAATTTCTCTCTCCGGATGGATAGGATGGCGTATTGAAGGCACAACGCTGCTGGGCGGAAATCAACTTGGCCGCCCTGGAGAGGAACCTGCGGCTAATCCGTGACTCCCTCCCCCCCCATGTCCGTTATGTCTCCGTGGTCAAGGCCGACGCCTACGGTCATGGCATTCATCCCACTGCGGCCAGACTGATGCAAAGCGGAGTGGATTTGTTTGCAGTGGCCAATGTGAAAGAAGCTTCTGAAATCAGGGAAATCGCCACCGGATGGCCAATCCTTATTTTGGGCCCGCTCCTGGAGGAGGAAAATGAGGCATTACTGGAAATGGATTTAATTCCCACCCTGTCCTCCCACACTGAACTTGAACGGCTGCGGGCGTTGTCGCACAAATACCAAAAAGTAATCCCCGCTCATTTGAAAATCGATACGGGGATGGGGCGGTACGGAATTTGGTGGGAGGATGCCATCGAATTGATAAATCAGATTCAACAAAGCCCTGAAATCAAACTCTGTGGAGCCCTTACTCATTTTGCCGAGGCCAGCGACCTCGAATACACCGCCAACCAACGGGGACACTTTTTGACCATTCTGCAAAAAACCCAAATCCACCGTCAGGCAGATTTTTGGGTACACGCAGACAATTCATCATCCCTCCGCTCCTTTGACCGCAAGGCTATCTTTAATGCCGTCCGCATTGGCCTTCTTCAGTTCGGGGTGTCCCCGCCTCAGGGAAGTATTTTGGCGGATGTTCCCGTAGAACCGGTTCTTTCCTTTCACGCCCGGCTGGCCATGATTAAAAAATTACCCAAAGGAACCAGTTTAAGTTACGGCCGGCAATTTACGCTGAAGAAAGATTCCAGAATCGGTATTATCAGTGCCGGTTATGGTGATGCCATTCCATTGCCGTCCGGGAACCGGGCTTTTGGATTAGTCAATGGACAACCCTACCCTTTGGTGGGACGGATCACCATGGATCAGACATTGATCGATTTAACCGAGGCTCCGGCCGAAATCCAACTTGACCAAACAGTCACCCTGATTGGAAAGCAGGCAAAGGGGGAAATTTTACTCACTGAACTGGCCAGGCACGGACAAACCATACCCTGGGAACTACTTTGCTCGATTACCAAAAGAGTCCCCCGGATTTACACCACAGTCAGGGAATAATGATCCTCAGGTGTCGAAGTTCTTTTCAATCGACTCAATAATATGGGATAATTGATTAATCGAATTGCCTCGGTTATCATAAGCCTGCTGTCCATCCTCCGGACAACCGTAGGGTGAAACCCAACCCATTCCATTTTTCTCATGTAAAGTATGCACCTCCGACAACCAGGTTGAAATTTGCTTCAGATTAGCTAAAATACGATTTCCTTCGCCTGGGGTTTCCAGTGGGTTTCCATAGGGTGCTTTACCGACCACTTTTCCCTCTGCATCCTTCGTTTCCTCCCATGCCAGTTCCGCCGTTTCACATGCTTCCCAAAAACGGATCTTGGCAAAATTAACACAACCCTCCGTGACGGCCAGGGCCATTGCTTCGATCTCAGGCATGGCCACTTCCGCAAATGTCTCTTCCTCCTCAGGCTCGAAAGAATGTTCCGCCTGGATTAAGATTTGGGCCTTATCATCCAGTGCATCCGCAATTCCTTTGATCATTGAATAGTTAATCTGAGACTTCAGATCTCCCTGTAACATTAAATCAACTGCATCAAAATTGACTTCCTCATTCTCCGCAGACTTTTCTTCCTGATTTGCTTCTTCACTCATAATTTCAATTAGACAGCAATAATTCTTTTTCCGCCCTATGACAATTGGATTGTGGAAAAAATCTTTTTTCTTCTTTCGGTTCTGTAAGGTGTCCGCACCTCAGATGAAAACATTTTCTTTTGCAAATGATTAACTTTAAAAATATTCATTATATATGTTACTTTTTAGGCTTCTCGGTATAATATTATGTGAAAGAATCTTAAACTGTCAGCCCGTTCGACGCAAAACACCAAGGTACAACCTGATTTAAAGTTTTGAAAACCTCTCTGGTAACAGAATTAAATACCGAGAATTGACACATAATTGTCATAATCATAATAAATCGAGTTTTTTCTTGAACAGTACATTGCTCATGTGTCCTAATCCGATTAAGCAAGGCTATTGAATGTAAATATATTTTATTGCAATGAATTTTCTAAATAAATTTAAATCCTTCCTTTTATTTATTCTAGCCTCCACTTTTTTCTCAGTTGATCAGACTTATGGCGAAGCGGTTTCGTTCAATCGTGACATTCGGCCAATATTATCAAGTAAATGCTTTTTTTGCCACGGTCCCTCTGAAAAATCAAGAAAGGCAAAACTTCGTCTCGATATTGAAGAGAATGCATTCCGGCAAAAAGACGGGCTCGCTGCCTTTGTTCGTAAAAGTGTCGAGGACAGTGAGGCATGGCATCGCATTACTTCGGAGGATCCCGATGAGGTTATGCCTCCGCCAGAGTTTAAGAAGGAACTTACCAAAGCCGAGATTAACACAATTAAAGCATGGATTGAACAGGGTGCAAAATGGGAAGGCCACTGGGCATTTATACCTGTAAAGCAAACAAAAGAACCCAAAACTGAACTGCCCCAATGGATTCGCAACCCGATCGATTCGTTTGTTCTTCGAACCCTGAATGATAAAAATCTCACTCCCTCCCCGGAAGCAGACCGGAGAACGCTTATACGCAGAATTTACTTCGATTTAACCGGTCTTCCTCCCACCCCCGCTGAGATTAATGATTTCATATTGGATCATACACCCAACGCTTTTGAAAAAATAGTGGATCGCTTACTGGATTCGGATGCATATGCCGAGCGTATGACCCTCGTGTGGATGGATGCCGCTCGCTATGGGGACACTTCAGTGTTTCATGACGACGGTCCCCGCGATATGTGGCCCTGGCGCGACTGGATTCTTAATGCGTACAAAAACAACATGCCCTTTGATCAATTTACGATCGAACAATTAGCCGGCGACCTGCTCTCCAATCCGACTGATGCTCAAAAGATTGCCTCCGGATTTAACCGAAATCATGCAACCACGGATGAAGGCGGTGTGATTGCCGAGGAATTTCGGGTGGAATATGTGGTCGACCGGGTCAAAACCACCGGGAATGTCTGGATGGGACTGACCATGGAGTGTGCCCAATGCCACGACCATAAATATGATCCCATTTCGCAGGAGGAATATTTTAAATTCTATGCTTTCTACAATAATAATGCCGACCCGGGAATGCAGACCAGGAAAGGAAACACGGCTCCCATGGTCGAGGTGATAACTACGGAGAGAAAAAAACAGCTTTCGGAAGCAAACGAGGAAGTGGAAAAGGCCGTCACGGCTTTGCAGGATAGGCGAAAAGAATCTATCCAATCATTTGATCTTTGGAGAGAAAAAACAATAAAGGATTTGAAGCAAAACCCTGACTTACTGGAGCCACAGGGATTGATCGCTTACCTTCCGTTTGACCAGTTAAATTTTGAGACAAATTCAACGGCCCAGGGAAATCAAATAAAAACTTCGTGCAAACTTCATCAATCCCCAAAATCAGTAAAACAGGCAAAGTTTTCCGGAGGTATCAAAATTGAAAATAACGCATTTGCAGAGTTACCCAATTTTGGCGATTTCGAACACGACCAAGCTTTTACTATGAGTGCCTGGATTAAAACCTCAGTCCAAGACTTGGGAGGTGCAATCTTAGGTAAGATGAATGAGGGTAATAAGCACCGTGGGTATGACCTGTGGATGGACAAAGGGCGCATAGGAACTCACATTGTCCATAGCGTGGCCGGATAATGCCCTCAAAGTTGTTTCCAAAAAAAGGATTCCAATTAACAAATGGGTTCACCTCTGTGTGTCTTACAGCGGTAAGAGAAATCCGAGTGCTGTGGAAATTTATATCGACGGTGCAAAACAGGAAAAAGTAACCGCGATGAATACCCTCAAGGCAAAGACAATCAAAACTGACAAACCATTCCGTATTGGCCGTCGTTTCAAATCTGCCCATCTAAACGGCACTGAAATTGATGATGTCCGAGTGTACAACCGCAACCTTTCCCAAGAAGAGATTAAGACCATCATGTCTCTTCCGTACAGCAGTTCTCCTGAGCCTGCCGGATTAACCAGCGGATTAAACTTTGATTTATTTGAAGGAAATAAAACCAAGGACCTAGCCAATCCAAACGAAAATTTTGTTCTTCATGGTCTGGCTAAGCAGACACAACTTGGCCAATTGCGGAATGGTTTTAAAATTGAAAAAAATGGATTCCTTGAATCCAAAACCGCGGGTGTCCTCGAGCATAATCAGTCTTTCTCATGGTCCTTATGGATCAAGACTCCTCATAACCTCACCGGTGCAATCCTCAGTAAGATGGATGAATCCCAAAAGCATCGGGGCTATGACATTTGGCTTGAAGGTGGAAAAGTGGGTATGCACCTAGTGAACGAATTTCCTGCCAACGCCCTCAAAGCGGTGACTAAAAAACCAATCCCAGCCAATCAATGGCATCACCTGACCATTACCTACAACGGTAAGAATAAAGGCAGCGGATTAAAGGTTTTCCTGAATGGGAAAAATCAACCCTTGCAGGTGACTCATGACACTCTTTCCCAAACGATTTCCACCTCCAAAACCTTTCGCATTGGTCGTCGCTTTAACGGCGGTTCCACCAACGGCCTAGAAATGGATGAACTCCGGCTTTACTCACGGGTGCTTACTGCCCCTGAGATTGAACGACTGGGCTACATCGATCCGATTCTTCCTTTATTACAAGAGGAGTCAAATAGTGTTAATCCTGCCCAGCGGAGTCTGCTTGTCGATTACTACCTGAACCGCCACGAACCGGGCTACAAGGGAATCCTCGCCACGGTCACCCAAAAGAGGAAAGATTTGAATCAACTCAAGGGCCAAAAACTCACCTCGATGATCATGGGGGATAATCCGGCAAATAAAATGCGTAAAACTTATGTTCTCATGCGTGGACAGTATGCATCCCCGGACAAATCAAAAGAAATTCAGCCCGATACACCCGCTTTTCTTCCCCCCATGGAAAAAGAGTTACCCAAAAACCGGCTTGGATTAGCCAAATGGTTGATGAATAAAGATCACCCGCTGACCGCAAGAGTTACCGTAAACCGGTACTGGCAGACCATTTTTGGGCGTCCGCTGGTGTCCACTCCGGGTGACTTTGGCTCACAGGGAAGTTGGCCCTCCCACCCCGACCTTCTGACCTGGTTGGCTCAAGATTTTATTGATAATCAATGGAATGTAAAAAGAACCATCAAACAAATGGTCATGAGTTCCACCTACCGCCAGTCTTCGGAGACACGCCCGGTTCATTTGGATAAAGATCCGGTAAACTTATACCATGCACGGGCTCCCCGCTTTCGTCTCATGGGAGAATTTGTCCGGGATAACGCTCTTTCCATAAGCGGTCTGCTTAACCCTGCTTTCGGCGGCCCAGGGGTCAAACCATACCAGCCACCGGGGTTATGGAATGAAGTTTCCCTAAATGGGGGACGCAGATTTGTACGCGACAACGGAGAGAAGCTGTACCGTCGAAGTATGTACACTTATTGGAAACGCTCGGCGCCCCACCCCGGAATGATGGCGTTTGACACGCCCAACCCGTGAGACCTGTACGCTGCAAAGACAACGCACCAATACGCCCATGCAGGCTTTAGTGACCCTGAACGACGAACAGTTCGTCGAAGCATCAAGGGCGTTTGCTGAGCGGATTCTCAAAAGCCCGGCAACATCTTTCCCGGATCGTTTGGACTGGGCATTCGAACTGGCAACCGGGCATCCTGCAGATTCAATTAGAAAGGAAGTACTGAAGGATGCCTATTCTTTCCAGAGTAAAATGTTCGGGAAAGAACCGAAACGGGCCGACGATTTATTAAAAATTGGTGAAACTCAAAGAGATTCATCGATCCCTCCCCAGGAGCACGCAACCTGGACTGTCCTCGCCTCCATGATCCTCAACTTAGACGAAACCTTAAATCGAGAGTAATCCAAATGAATCCATTTCAATTTCATCAAAATCAGACCCGCAGGCAAATGATCGGGCTTGGTGCCCGTGGCCTGGGCGCACTGGGTGCGGCCCATCTTTTAAATCCTTCCCTGCTTAATGCAGCTGCATCGGAAGCATCGGACAAGTTTGCGGGTACTCTTCCCGGCCCTCATTTTAAACCCACTGCCAAACGGGTTATTTATTTATTTCTTTCCGGTGGGCCCTCACACATCGACCTCTACGACTATCATCCGGAAATGCGTGATTTCCACGGAAAAGAATTACCCGATAGTATTCGCAACGGTCAGCGTATAACCGGAATGACCTCGGGTCAGTCCTCATTCCCCTGCGTGGCTCCGATGTTTGATTTCACCAGGCATGGACAAAATGGTTCATGGTTCAGTGACGCCATTCCAAATATTGCCAGTATTGCCGATGATATCACTCTGGTAAAATCCGTCCATACGGAAGCGATCAATCACGACCCCGCGATCACTGCGATCAATACTGGTTCCCAACAACCTGGGAAACCATCGATGGGTGCCTGGCTGGACTGGGGAATGGGTAGTCCCAATAAAAATTTACCAGGATATGTGGTGATGATCTCGAAAGGGAAAGGAAATGCCCAGGCCCTTTACGACCGTTTATGGGGAAGCGGTTTTCTTCCATCCAAGCACCAGGGGGTGAAATTCCGCTCCGCTGGAGACCCTGTTCTGTATCTTTCAAATCCGGATGGAATTTCCCGTGAAATGAGGCGTAATATGCTTGATGGTATTGCCAAGATCAATCAGGCCAAAAAAATCGAATCCGGAGATTTGGAAATCGACGCCCGTATTGCTCAGTACGAAATGGCTTACCGTATGCAGACCAGTGTCCCTGAACTGGTGGATTTAAAAGACGAACCCAAGCATGTGCTCGATCTTTATGGTGAGGATGCGATGAAGAAAGGGACCTTTGCTCATAACTGTTTAATCGCCAGACGACTGTCCGAACGCGGAGTTCCCTTCGTTCAACTCTTCCACCGTGGTTGGGATCAGCATAACAATTTACCCAAGCAAATACGCGGGCAATGCAAAGATATTGACCAACCCGCCGCCGCCCTGGTCAAAGATCTCAAGCAACGCGGGTTGCTCAAGGACACGATCGTGGTCTGTGGCGGGGAATTTGGACGCACTATTTACTCTCAGGGAAAACTGACCAAGGACAACCATGGACGGGACCACCACGGACGGAGTTTCTCTATGTGGATGGCCGGGGGCGGATTCAAGGCCGGGTTTGAATACGGGAAAACGGATGAATATGCCTATAATATTGTCGAAAATCCAGTTCATGTGAACGATCTTAACGCGACTGTATTACGGGCTCTTGGGATTGATCACGAACGCTTCACCTACCGATATCTGGGACTCGACCAGCGCCTTACTGGGGTCGAGCACCCCAAGGTTGTCCCTGATTTACTCGCTTAGCATCGTATTCCCGAAGCGTTCCGAAAGCAGTCCGATTTTTCCTTTGACCCGACGGGCATGGATGCACACATATATTCTCTGTGATTTCGGTGGGGGATAACAGGCGTGATTTACTTGCAGATTGGCTGCAAACAGAAACATCTTTTAAAGATGGAGAACTCAGTATTGCATCGGCGGACGCGAGTTTCCGCCGATACTTCCGGCTGAACCATCTGGATAAATCCTATATTGTAATGGATGCACCTCCGGAACTGGAAGCCTCCCTGCCCTTCGTGCAAATTGGACAATGGATGAAAAAATCCGGAATCAATGTTCCGGAAATTCATCAGCACGACCTCGAACTTGGTTTCATGATTCTTTCCGATTTTGGAAACTTCCATTTTCAGGATGCCCTGGTTACCAGAGACCGGGAATCTCTCTACAAATTAGCTACAGACCAAATTATTCAGTTCCAATCCTCTTTACCCAATTCAGAAAAAAGCCTCCCCACATTTACTACCGAATGGCAGGTCAAGGAACTCGAAATATTTCGCGAATGGTGCCTGCCCGGTATCACTCAAATGGAGTACCGGGAAATAACCTCCCCACTGGTCAATGCCATTAACCGGATCCCCAAGTCTTTTATGCACCGGGACTTTCACTGCCGAAACCTGCTTCTTTATGCGGATCAAAAATTGGGAGTGATTGACTTTCAGGGTGCGATGTACGGCCCGGTCACCTATGATTTAGTTTCCCTGCTAAGGGATTGCTATGTGGATAATGAAGAGGAATGGATTGATCATTCGGTTTTGGCATTTCAGCAAAGCCTGATCGCTCGGGGAATAAGCGATGCTCATGTAACTCCCGACGAATTTATCCGATGGTTTGATGTAACCGGATTACAAAGACATCTAAAATGCGTCGGCATTTTCCACCGCCTAAAAATGCGCGATCAGAAACCAAGTTATATGAAGGATGTCCCAAGGGTGCTCGCCTACATTAAACATGCACTCAAACGCCAAAGCGATCTCGGGGAATTGAAGAACCTGATCGAACAGGCGACCATTCTCGAATAGTATTTTATGAAAGCCATGATTTTAGCCGCCGGTTACGGGAAAAGATTACGCCCGTTGACCGATCATACACCCAAACCCCTGGTCCCTGTGGGCGGGAAACCGCTGATCGTTCATCATCTGGAAAAGATTGCCCAAGCCGGAATCCGTGAGGTGGTGATCAATCTGGGTCACCTTGGTTCCAAAATCCCGGAAGCTTTAGGGAACGGGAACACATGGGGACTGTCGATTGAATATTCGGACGAAGGTCCGGACCCACTCGAAACCGGTGGGGGGTTAACCAAAGCCCTCCCCTTGCTCGGTTCGGAAACTTTTCTTCTCGTCAATGGAGATGTGTGGTGCGATTTGGATTTCAGGACAGTTCCATCCACACTCGAATCCGATGACCAGGCCCTTCTTTATCTTGTCCCCCGCCCCGCGTGGAGAGACCGCGGCGATTTCTCACTCGAAAGTGGGCGGGTCACCGAATCCCCAAACCCCGCGTTTTTGTATGCCGGCATCGCGCTCTACCACCCCTCCATTTTGAACGGTGCAAAAGTGGAGAAGTTTTCCATTGTTCCCCGATTAAAAAAGGGAATTGCAGCCAATCAGGTCGCCGGAATGTTATATTCTGGGGAATGGGATGATGTCGGCACTCCTGAAAGACTGGAGGCTATTCAGAAACAGCACGGTGCGTAACATTTAAAAAGGTTTCTCCGATCCTTTCGGTGCGTACCGGTCCCGGTTGGAGAGTTCCTCTTCCGGTCCAAATGCATCCACACAGTAAGCCACCACATTGCGCAGGTTTCGGTCAGAAATTTCCTTGGAAGCAGCTGCCATTGCCTGCCCTCCCAGATCCTGGGGATGATACCCACGTTCTCCCGAACGGAATTTTTTCATTTGCTCAATAAAATACCACCCCTCCAACCGGGTCAGGGACGGTGCATTCACCAACCGGTTACCCCCGCCTTTTTCGCCATGACATGAAAGGCATCTCTGTTCGTAAAACTTTTTTCCATCCTCCAGGTTTCCACGCACGGTGCGAATGGCCGGTACCGGATCCTGTTCCGCAAACCAGTTCGCCACATAAGCGAGTTCGTAATCGTCCCTAATTTTTCTCGCCCCCACTCCCATCAGATATTCCGAGCGGTTCGAAACCACTTGCCCGCGAACCCCGGAGCGAAACTTCTCCAGCTGATCCAATAAATACCAGGTTTCCATTCCATTGAGCACCGGGCCACGCTGAGCCTCCCGGTTACTGTGGCAAAGCATGCATTCCGCCACCAATGCCTGCCCTCTTTCACTGTCAGTCATCAACGGGGTGACCTCCTTTTGTGAAGTTTCGGGCACACATGAAATCCACAGCATGGTGGTTCCGAAAAACAGGACAGTTTGAATGAAGATTTTCTTCATATTCAATACAATCTACAAATTCCACCGAACTCCTCAAGCGACAAAGTATTAACCTCTGTGCTTTACCCTTTGGACCGGATCGATCAAGATACGGGGAAATGTCCAGCATTTCCCTCAAAAACCTAAGCAAAACTTTCCCGGATGGCACCGAAGCGCTCCGGAATGTAAACCTCCAGATTGAACCGGGTGAATTCATTGTGCTTGTCGGACCATCAGGATGCGGAAAAACCACTCTGCTCCGAATTGTCGCAGGCCTTGAAGTTCCTAGTGAAGGATCGGTTTATATCGGAGAAAAAGACGCCACCGCCCTGCATCCCAAAGACCGCGACCTTGCTCTGGTTTTTCAAAACTACGCCCTGTTCCCCAATCTCTCAGTTCTGGATAATCTCGCTTTTGGACTCCGGGCCCGGAAACTGGCCAAGGTAATCATCCGAGAAAAAGTGCTTCCCGTCGCCCAAAGGCTTGGCTTGGAGGATCTGCTTCAACGAAAACCCAGCGAACTTTCTGGCGGACAGCGACAGCGCGTGGCACTCGGACGCCTGCTTGCCCGTAACCCATCCATCCATCTGCTTGATGAACCACTCAGTAATTTGGATGCCAACTTACGAACCTCCATGCGTCAGGAACTTGCCCAAATCCATGCCGAGCACCAGAAAACAACCCTTTTTGTCACCCACGATCAGGTGGAGGCAATGACGCTTGGTCAACGGCTCTGCGTGATGAACCGGGGTAGAGTGATTCAGATTGGGAACCCCTCGGAAATTTACGACTTTCCCAATAACCGGTTCGTGGCGGAATTTTTTGGATCCCCCTCAATCAATCTGATCCGCGGTGAAATTGAAAGGGATAATAAATTCTCATTCTTCCGTTCAGGTCAAGTTCGTTTGGCCCTGCCTGATAATATTGAACTCCCGGAAGGGTCCGTTGAGCTAGGATTACGCCCCGAGGACTGGAGGATCATAAACGAGCGCAATGCCCTATCCCTCGAGGGAGTGCTGGAAAGAACCGAGAATCTGGGCGATTCCCGAATTCTGCACTTTTCAACGGAGTATGGGAGATTGACCGCAAAATCCGACCGGCGTGACTTTCAGTCCGCTCAGACTTACTTTTTAATTCCTGAATGGAATCGGGCACATTGGTTTGATATCTCCTCCGGAAAACGAATTTCAGGATAAAGAAAGACTGGCAAGGGCGGTCTTCATTTTTCGGAAACAGACTGCGAAAAGAACCAAGACCGGAACAAGCGATAAAGTGGCCGCTGCCATGCCCACCGACTCGGGAATCCGGTGACTTGAATCCCTCAGCTTGGCCAGGGCAATCGGCAGTGTAATATTCTCATCATCAAGTAATAACAAAGGAAGCAGATGTTCCTGCCAACTGAGAATAAAGTGAAGTAATCCATAGGTCACCAGAGCTGGAAAAACCAGGGGAATAATCAGTGTGAAGATCCGGGCAACGGAATAACCCTCCACTCGTGCAAGTTCAAGCAACTCATTGGGAATCTTGCTGAACACTTGGGTAAAAAAAACAATCCCCAACCCACTGGCAATCCCGGGGAGAAGAAGGGCCCAGCTGCTCCCCTGCAGTCCAAGCAGCAACATCCAGTCAAACAAAGGAACCGCCATCGTCTGCTTGGGGATCAGAATGACTAAAATGGCCACTCCGAAAAGGAAGCCTTTCCCCCGGAATGAATGTTTTGCAAATGCGAAACCAGCGGCTGCAGTCACCAGAGTCGCAAGCAGGGCCTGAAATCCCGAAATTACGAACGAATTTAGAAAATATGGAAAAAAAGGAAGATATTCACCCGAAAACAAAGCAAGGTATGAATCCGCTTCAAAATGATCAGGAAATAACAAGGTGGGCTGATAGATTTCGCGATTCGTTTTGAAGGAGGACAAAAACATCCATACAAATGGATAGAGACAAACCACAAGGGCTACACCCAGAAATAAATAAGCAACCATCTTTTTCACCCCGGCATCCCCCTTTTTCTGTACCTGAGAACCAAAAAGAGAACCGATGCGGTCAGCGGAACCACCAACAGGCTCATCGCAGTAGCCGCGGGAAAGTCAAAGCGTCCCGAACCTCCGGGAAAAGCGACCTGATAGATATAGGTGACCAGGAGAAGGCCAGAGTCCAAAATCCCCCCGGAACCGCCAAGCAGATTATAAGCCCCCGAAAAAGAGGCAAAGCCATCGACCACCAAAAAAACCATCGCAAAGAGACAGAAGGGTGTAAGGCAGGGCAGAAAAACGGTGCGGATTTTCATTCCCATTCCCGCCCCCTCGACATCAGAGGCTTCCAACTGCCAACGCGGAATGCTCTCCAGTCCACAAAGAAAAAACAGCGTGACCAATCCGGTCCAGCGCCAAACCGACTGCATAACTAAAGAAGGCATAATAAAAAGCGGATCCATCATCCAGTTTACCGGCTGCAATCCAAGCGGAGCCAGGAGGTACTGATTGAGTGCACCCGTGCGGCCGTGAAAAAAAAGATAAAACAGGGTGGAAAGAACTCCGGGAAGGGCCAGTCCGGGCACCATTAGGCAAAAGACAATTATCCCCCGGGGTAATCTCCCCAATTGAAAAAGAGAAAGCCCCAGGGCAAAGGCAAGCGGGATAATGATTACAACCGAACCGAAGACATACATGGAGGTGTTCTTCAGTGCTTTGTAGAACTTCGCATCTTCCAGGACCCTTCGGAAATTCTCAAAACCGACATATTTTGCGGCGTCCTGCCCTTCACCGGCCAACTTGTCTTTATCCAGCCAGGAAAATCCGGAACCGGAGGATTCCCCGGTGGAAGATTCGAAAGAATCCCTGTGCCCGGAGAGATGAGAGGAGTTTTGCAGGGCCAGATCGATTCCAAAAAGAAGCGGGACTAACCAAAAGAAAAGCCATAGGCCAAAGAAGGGAAACAACAACCAGAAAAGGGAGGTTTTCTCTTTTTTTGTTATTCCCAAAACAATGAAAAAATTACCGGTCGGGACCGCTGTTTTTCATTGCCTCCCGATATTGAGAGAGTGCTTCCTTGGGCGAAATAGCACCAAACATAACCGATCCAAAATAATTTTCCTGCATTAGGAAAATGGCCTGCGGTCTTCGGGGGTCGACCACAACGGGAGGAATTTCATCTTCAATCGACAACAACAGTTCCCCAATGGATTGTTCAAAGTATTCATGCTCCGCAAGCAGGCGTTTGTCTTTCCAGGAAGGACGGTATGCCGGAAAGCTGTTGCCCTGTAAGAAACGCTCCGCATTGGCCTCCTTATCTTTCATTACAAATTCAATGAACTCCCAGGATTCTTTCTTCTTCTTGCTTCCTTTGCAAATCATCAGTCCCTGACCTGCGAAAGAAGCCGTGCGGGGACCCAGTTCACCCTCTTCATTTCGCCAGGTGGGTAAGGGCAGCATTCCCCATAATCCTTGCATCCCCGGAGCAAATTGCTGAAACAGGTCGAGGCCGTACCAGTCCGCACCCGGTACGCACAATACCTCACCGGTCTCTAAATCACCGCTGAAAAAAACCGGATCAAAAATCGATCCGCGATCAGGCATAACTGCGATTTCGCTCGCGGCCATATCGGCAAACTCTTCCAAAATGGAGAGGGCCTTGTTCTCATCAGGAAGGAATTGCCCGTCTGCGGCGAACAAATCAGTGCCTTTTTGACGCAGCAAGACATCAAAAAGGGTGCCGTCTAGGGCCATAAATCTTTGACCATGATCGGATTGCAGTTGCGCACCCACCTCAGCCATATCGGTCCATGTTTTCAGACTTTTCGGATCAATATCAAATTCCTTAAACAAATCTTTGCGGTAGTAAAGAACCATTGCACTAAGGGATTGGGGAACTCCCATAGTTTTTCCTTTGTATGTGAAAACCTCCAACCGACGGGGATGCAAATCCTTCGCGAGTCCCGATTTCTTGATTTTTTGTGTCAGGTCAAGGAAGGGCGAATCGTCGTTAAGAAAAACGCCAAAAAATGTTTCGTCCAGTTGCACAATGTCGGGGATACCCTGTCCCGAACGAACCGCCACCCCCAGTTTGTCAGGCATCTCCCGAAATCCATAGGCCTTTACGTTGATGCTGAGCTCTTTTTTTGTTTTCTTGGCAAAAAGTTCCCCCATCTGTTCATAGTATACCTGATCCTGAAAAGAACTGATCCAAATTTCAAGGGATGTGGATTTGGCATACAGTGCAGTCTGAAACAGTGCAGAAAATGCGGAAAGCAAAAATAAAATGAATTTCATGATGAGGAGATTGAGATAAAGTATTTAGATTGGGCTCGAAATCGCAAGCCTGTAGGGTGTAAAAATCTGAAATAGTATATTTTACTTTACCAATTATTCTAGATTTTGGTGTATTTTTGTTTAGTCTTGTGCTAACTAATAAGTAATCTAGTATTATAACCATACCAATAATACCATGAAATTTTATTTCAATCTGTTTCTAGTCGTCTTGATTTCCCCTTTTTCGAGTATTTGGGCACAGACAGCTCCCTACCCCGATGTTGCCCCGGATGGTCAGAATGAGATTAATGAATTACAACCATCAACGGGTGACTACAATGTGGGGCCAACAATCCAATTACAGCCGGTAACGGGTGACTACAACGCGGATCCTTTAATCGAATTACAACCAACTCCGGGTGATCAAATCCCTGGTCTTCTTACAGATTCGCAGACAAATGAAATGCCTGCCCCGAACAGTGCAGGAGAGATTCCCCATCACGGTTCGGATCCGGATGGGCCGGTGGTGATGAATGTTTCGGCCGAGCAGATTGGGGACGGGGTGAATGTGAGTTATTCCTTAACCAATTTACAACCCGCTAATGAAACTGCTTTTGTGGCCGCTTGGTATAGCATTAACGGAGGGCAGGACTGGAAACCCTGTTCCGAATTAAGTGGTCCCGACCACGGCCCCGGGGTTTCCGCGGGTCCATTAAAAACCTTCACCTGGAATGCCAAAGCCGATTCCCCCGGCACTAATATTCCTCAGGCCATCATTCGGGTAATTGCTACCCGGGGTGAAATCCCTCGCGGATTCATGGGTCCAGGCAATATTATTCCTTCCCCCGCAGGAGCACCGATGGGCTTATCCGCTTTTGAGGTTTATGAAATTCATCATCAGCACTACTTGGCTCTGACTGGTGGTAGTGGTGTGCGGCCGGTCAGTGATTTCCCCTCGTATGTTTACATTGTTGACGAGGGTGGATGGCAAATGAAATCCGTCCTGCGTGGAGGTGGTCCTGATGGAACGGTTGGAAATGCCGATGATGATTATTATCCCGGCCCCCCGAACTCAAACTGGTCCGAAACCATTGGTCCTGAAGTTGCCCCCCTTTTCGCTAATCAGTCAAGCATTGCCCAGTGGTTTTCTGGCCTGTCACTCGAATCAATTGGGGTATTTTCCAATAATTAATTTAACGATATATCCCTGTAAATCTATTTTTTGCTTAGATGTGTAATCAAATAAAGATGTGTTCATCTATTTTTTTCAAAAAATGGCATAAATTGTATTTGATTTTATTTTCGCTTTCGCTCGTTTTACCAATTCAGGCTAACGAAGTAATTAATGTAAGCGGGGGAAGTTTTAATGCCCCCTTTTATACGTTTACTGACTCAACTGGTGGGGCGATTGACATGTCAACCTTCAGTTTTCAGAAGGGACTAACCTACGATTTTGTCGACGGGGGAGTTTCATCCAGTCATCCATTCATGGTCGGCGAAGATACCGTAAATAATTCCCCCCATGTTTCAGGAACACCGCTCAATGGACTGGGCACTACCCTGACCCTGACAATCCCCACGGGTTTTTCCGGATCATTTCTCTATTTTTGTACGGTTCACTCTTCTATGCAGTCGACTTTTACACTCACTGACGCGGTAGTTCCCTCATCCGGGGGCGGGGGCACAAGCTACAAGGTCTATCAATTTTCTCATACACAGTATCAGGCACTCAGAGACAACAATACTCCGGATCGTGGTGCCTCATCATTCCCCGCTCATGTCGCCATTGTTCTTGAGAGTGGGCAGTGGAAAATGAAAAGAGTCACACTCTTTTCCGCTGGCACGGATGCACTGAGCACTGCGGATGATGAATACAACTTGGCATCGGGATCAGATTTCTGGTCTGAATCCATGACATCCTCTTTTCTTAACAGTACCCAATCCACTCTTGATACCTTCTTTTCGGCCTCGGGATATTCCCTAAAAGGCACTTATTCACCCAGTGGCGGGAACTCTTCTCCAGGCGGGGGGTACCAAACGCCAAGCGGAGGATACACCACCCCATCGGGTGGAAATACTTCTCCAGGCGGGGGATACCAGACTCCAAACGGTGGATACACTACCCCATCAGGCGGAAATACTTCTCCAGCCGGGGGGTACCAGACGCCAAACGGTGGATACACTACCCCATCAGGCGGGAATACTTCTCCAGGCGGGGGGTACCAGACTCCAAGCGATGGATACACTACCCCATCAGGCGGAAATACTAGTCCTGGCGGTGGATACCAGACGCCAAGCGGAGGTTACACCACACCCAGCGGAGGAAATACTACTCCAGACGGGGGTTACCAAACGCCCAACGGTGGATACACTACCCCATCAGGAGGAAATACTTCGCCAAGCGGGGGTTACCAAACGCCCAACGGTGGTTACACCACACCCAGCGGAGGAAATACTACTCCAGACGGGGGTTACCAAACGCCCAACGGTGGATACACTACCCCATCAGGAGGAAATACTTCGCCAAGCGGGGGGTACCAGACGCCAAGCGGGGGATACACCACTCCATCGGGCGGAAACACTTCACCTGGCGGTGGATACCAGACGCCCAACGGTGGATATACCACCCCATCGGGTGGAAACACTTCTCCCAGCGGAGGTTACCAGACGCCAAGCGGAGGTTACACCACTCCATCAGGCGGAAATACTTCGCCAGGCGGGGGGTACCAAACGCCAAGTGGGGGATACACAACACCAAGTGGGGGAAACGCCTCCCCTGATGGAGGTATTGTGCCTGTGTATCAGCTGACGGCCAATCACATTTCTTTTCTTGCGAACACCTCTTCTGGCTATGTTATCCCTGGCAATTATTCGTTTATAGAAGTCCTTACCGACACTGGAAGCGAAATTCAAATCCCAATGATGTACAACAACGCCGGAACCTGGGAACCCCAGGCATCATTCACTTACCCTTCTCACCCCACCAATATAACATCTATGGCGGATGTTCAGGCATATTTGGGCTCACAAAACTTGCAACCAATCAACCTTTCTGAGCTTCCATCTTCCTATCAATCTCCCTCGGGCGGTTATACAACGCCAAGCGGAGGTTACACCACTCCATCAGGCGGGAACACTTCTCCGAGCGGCGGATACCAAACCCCAAGCGGAGGTTACACCACCCCATCGGGCGGAAACACTTCGCCGGGTGGCGGATACCAGACCCCAAGCGGAGGATACACCACACCATCAGGCGGAAACACTTCGCCGGGTGGCGGATACCAGACCCCAAGTGGAGGTTACACCACACCATCAGGCGGAAACACTTCGCCAGGTGGCGGATACCAGACTCCAAGCGGAGGTTACACCACACCATCAGGCGGGAACACTTCGCCAGGTGGCGGATACCAGACCCCAAGTGGAGGTTACACCACACCATCAGGCGGGAACACTTCTCCGAGCGGCGGATACCAGACCCCAAGCGGAGGTTACACCACACCATCAGGCGGGAACACTTCGCCAGGTGGCGGATACCAGACCCCAAGTGGAGGTTACACCACACCATCAGGCGGGAACACTTCGCCAGGTGGCGGATACCAGACCCCAAGTGGAGGTTACACCACCCCATCGGGTGGAAACACTTCTCCCAGCGGCGGATACCAGACCCCAAGTGGAGGTTACACCACACCATCAGGCGGAAACACTTCTCCGAGCGGCGGATACCAGACCCCAAGCGGAGGTTACACCACCCCATCGGGCGGAACCACTCCGGGAACCGGCATGACCTGGAAGGTCTATCAGGTCAGCAGTCTCGCCGATCTTAATATGATCAAGGATCCCGGACATAATGAGTCGAACTGGGGAAATTGGCCCATCACCGTGGCCCTT
>JBJLCO010000033.1:0-137391 GCA_045567635.1 Opitutales bacterium
GGTGAATATCACAATCGTGTTCTTGTCCAGTTCGGTTTCTTGGAGAGTTTCCAAAATCTCTCCCACTAAATCATCGACTGATGCGACCGATGCAAGATAGGCCTGAATGAATTTTTTTAAGGCCAACTCGCGATCTCCATTAAAAGATGCAAGAAGGCTGTCATACATTTTGGTTCCCCGGTCCCCACTACGATCATCTTCCTCTGAGGTTACCGTATTTTTAAAAGTATCTTCTGCATCTGCTTTCAAAATTTTTGGTAATTTAATCGACTCCAGTGGGAAGAGGTCAAAGTATTTTTGAGGCACAATCAAAGGCGTGTGTGGCCGCACAAAGCCAACACCCATGAAGAAGGGTTTTTCCTCTTTCGATTTTGCAAGTTCGGTAAGTCGATTAACAGCCCATTGGGCATTAAGTTCATCTCCAGTTGGATCGCGGTCGTCATCTGAATTATATTTCATCTCCCTTTGCTTTCGCCAACCACCAGTTAGCCAGCTGTAGTTTTTTCCGTCATCAGATGATTTCTTATTCGTGACATTTTCCAGTGGTCCAAAATTTCCGTCAATGATTCCAAAATCATCCCTGAAAGGAGCGGGAACACTTAAATTGGGGATTTTGTCTTTTCCATCAAATAAAAAGGGACCGTAGTCGGACGGATGTCCAAATTCCTTCCATTCCTGATGATCCCGATTATGCATTACTTTACCGGTACCCAAAGTATGGTACCCATTTTTTCCAAAATGATCCATCATAGTTCGGGAATTTTTTAGGATTTCATTCTTATCCCAATCCTCAAAGCCGAATTGTTGAGAAGTATGCGGATAAATTCCGGTTGCAAAACTTGCCCTTGAGGGGTTGCAAATAGGAATGTTGCAATGGGCCTGGGTAAAAGAGACCCCACTTTCGATCAACTTACGAATATGGGGCGTCTTTGTTTGTGAATGCCCTCCCAATGTTTCAACATAATCATTCAGATCATCGCATACGATCAGTAAGACATTCGGTTTATCTTCTGAAAAGCAAAGTACACTAAAGGCACAAAAAAGAAGACCCATGAGTTTGAATAAAGTCATCATAACCTTATGTTTTGTTTAGGCATAAAAATCAACAAATATATCATAAATCAAGACGAGTCATTTTGGGATCCTTTGGAGATAAGTTTCTTGATAGTCTTCCCATTATCAGTTTTGGGTACCGGACGGTCACCTTCACCAAGATACTTACTGGAGTCGATATGCAATGCGATGCAAACGACGGCAAAAAATCGGAAATTGAGACTAGATCCCTGACCATGCTTTTCGAAAGATCATCGATCTCACTATTTGCTCCACAGTCGTTCAATCCGACGCCTGCTAAAACGCAGGACATGGCTTTCCCCTGATGTCCACGGCCACCTCCGTTGTCTGTATCGATTCAATTACAAAGCTTAGCTGAGTATGTCCTTGATGACATGGGCTTCCTCATCCACCCCAGTCAGTCGAAAATCGAGACCTTGGTGTTTATGGGTGAAGAATTGGGATTGGATTCCTAATTGATGAAGCATGGTGGCATGGAAGTCGCGAACATGAACCACATTTTCTTCTGCATTATATCCAAGTTCATCCGTGTTTCCGTAGGATATTCCTCCTTTGATTCCACCGCCCGCCATCCAGATTGAGAAGCCTTTGATGTGATGATCCCGGCCATTTCCCTGGGCCATCGGAGTTCGCCCAAATTCACCGCCCCAAACCACGAGAGTATCTTCGAGCATTCCCCGTTGTTTTAAGTCCTGTACGAGGGCAGCGGAACCCTGATCCACAAGATTGGCCGTTTTTTGAACATTGGTTTTTACTCCACCGTGGTGATCCCATCCACGGTGGTATAGATGAATGAAGCGTACATCTCGCTCTGCCAACCTTCGGGCTAGTAGACAATTACTGGCAAAGGATCCATCTCCCGGCTTTGCTCCGTACATATCGAGCACATGCTTGGGTTCATTGGAAACATCCATTAAGTCGGGCACACTGGCCTGCATGCGAAATGCCATTTCATATTGGCTGATCTTTGTCGAAATTTCTGGATCACGCAGAGTAAGGTTTCCGATCCGGTTTAACTGGTTTACAGAGTCGATTACCGATCGTTGATCTTTATTGGTTACCCCATTAGGATTACTCAGATAAAGAACCGGGTCTCCTTTACTATGAAAATGAACACCCTGATATTTACTGGGTAAGAATCCACTGTGCCATTGCCGGGATGCAATCGGCTGATTTTGTCCACCACCCACTGAGGTAAGCACAACAAAGCCCGGCAGGTTATTGGTTTCGGCACCTAATCCGTAAAGTACCCACGATCCCATACTTGGACGACCTGAGATTTGCGTACCTGTGTTCATGTATGTATGAGCCGGGTCATGGTTAATCTGCTCCGTGGTCATCGAGCGAATGATACACATATCATCTGCAATCCCCCCAATCTTAGGAAATGCAGAGCTGAAATACTGACCAGACTTTCCCCATTTTTTGAATTCCAGTTGGGGAGCGAAGCATTTCAATTGCTTACCTTGTAACTGGGCGACGGGTTGCCCCTTAGTGATGGATTCTGGCATGGGTTTCCCATCCATTTCTTTGAGTTTGGGCTTGTAGTCAAAAGTTTCCAAATGAGAAGGACCTCCCGCCATACAGAGAAAAATGACCCGTTTGGCTTTAGGGTTTCCACTTAGTTTCGCATGCGGGGGTAGGTTGGCTGGCCAAGCTTGAGGGTTGGCCATTGCATTGCCTGCGAGCATACTCGACAGGGCGGTTGAACCAATTCCCACGGTAGCTTGGTTTAAAAAAGTTCTGCGATTGATAAAAGTAGGATTCATGAAAGTAGTCTTATTTAGAAGCGAGCAGTGGTTTCATACATATTGAGCAGGGTGCGGGATACACTTGTCCAGGCAGCCAATTCAGAGACACGCAGGTTTTTATTATATGTTTTCTGTCCGGTTTTCACCAAAGCCAAAGCAGCCTCTTCATCCTTTTGATAACGTTTCCTTTGCTGGGAAAGGAGTTCGGTCATTACTTGGACTTCTTCCTTCGTGGGTTTTCGGGTCAAGGCACATTGAAAAGCATAGTGAATTTTCGCTAAATCCTCTTTATTGGAATGGGTAAGAAGTTTTTCAGCAAATACACGGGCGGCTTCCACGAAGACTGGATCGTTCAAAAGGGCCAACGCCTGTTGTGGAATGTTGGACCTGGGCCTTTCCGCAGTGCATTCTTCACGGCTTGGTGCATCAAAGGCAAGCATGGCTGGATGGGTAAAACTACGACAGTGAAAGGTGTAGAGCCCTCTGCGATAGAGATCGTCACCTTTGCCTGCCTGCCATTTACGTGCGGGGAAATTCAAGTGCTGCCAATACCCGGCTGGTTGGTAAGGTTTTACACTTATTCCACCAATATCTGAAACAAGCAAACCACTGATTGAAAGAGCCGTATCTCTTACAAACTCTGCATCCACCCGGTACCTGGACTGTCTGGCGAAAAGGCGGTTGAGTGGATCATTTTTTGCAAGTTTTTCTGTGGGCACCGAACTTTGTTTGTATGCATCCGAAGTAACGAGAGTACGAATTAACTTTTTCATATCCCATCCGCTATTTCGAAATTCAGATGCGAGGTGGTCAAGTAATTTGGGGTGAGTTGGAGGTTCTCCCTGACCTCCTAAGTCTTCGAGTCTCCGTGACAATCCATAACCAAAAAACATTTTCCAAATACGGTTGGTAAAGGCACGGGCGGGTAGGGGGTTATTATCGCTAACCACCCAGTTTGCCAGATCGAGCCGGTTAGCCTTCCGGTCTTTAGTGTCCAGGTTCCCCATGAATTCGGGAATGGCGGGCTCGACTACTTCACCGCTTTGATCCAGCCAGTTTCCCCGGGGAAGTATTCGTACCATCCGATTATTGCCAGTTTGGGAAACCAGCATGCTTCGAAACGTGTCTTTATAATTTTTGATTGCATCGGTTGCTTTTTTAACAGCCGCATCTAAGTTTGCTATTTCTCTCTTCGTTTCATGTAGTTTTTTTCGAATTTCTAAAGCACTCTTAGGGATACCTTTGAAAACATAGCTTAAGAAATATTGAGAAAGAGATTTTTTTTCTGTTTCCGGACGATCATTTTCCTTTTTCTTGGCTAGAGTTTGAATGTTTGCAGGTAATGATTTGTTATTTCTGGCAAGTGTTATCCATTTTTTGAGTGAAAAATCAGGGTCCTGCCTGGGATCAATTCTTGTATTTACTCCCACCTTATCCCAATAAAGTGTTCCATCCCACTGGGTGAAGGCAATCCCATTGATTTTATCATTTGGCTTTAGACCCATTTTCTTGGCTGTTACAGAAAGACGAACCCATTTTTTCAGCTCAGGTAATGGGCCAATTTTTAGACGGCTTGTGGTATTTTCTTTTCCATAGGGTATTAGGGATTCGCCCCAATAAGCACGGCGTGACCAGCTTCCGTCGTTAAACTGCAGCATAATTTGCTTGGGTGGATTCTTGGGGTCTAAGTATACATAGGCAAAAAATTCATCTTCTTCTGAAAAAATATGATGGGGGTTTTTAGAGTTTATAAAGTAGTGCTGATTGTTTCCTTTCCCAGTCCGAATAATTGATTTTGATCCGGAGAAAACAGGGTTCTCTGAAAGTTTCCACTCACCATTCAGATCCGCATCAGACGGGGCAGAATCTTCGACGAAAATTCTTTCCTTCTTCTGAACTTCATCTTTGTTTGGTTCGGAATAGGGGAAGTTGGCAAGCATCTCTTTAAGTTCTTTAGCTAACTCCTTTTCTTCTTGCTGGATCTTTGGTTTATGAAGGTTTCTTTTTCGTTCAGATTCTTTTTTATCCAGTTCAAGTTCTGAGAGTTTTATTTCCTGTTCTAGGAGTTGGCAGGTAAAGGTTAGGGTTTCTTCTGCCCACAGGTTTTTCCTGAAGATCAGCAAAAAAAGCTGCGAGAGAATAAAAATCCTTAATTGTGAAAGGGTCGAACTTGTGATCATGGCATTGGGCGCATCCGGTGGTAGCACCCAACCAAACAACCCCAAAGTTTCGAACCCGATCGGCTTGGTAAATGGCTGTATACTCGGCAGCCTGGGCACCTCCTTCTTGTGTGGTTTGCAGAAGACGATTGTAGCCCGAAGCAATTTTTTGGCGTTTACTGGACTCGGGGATGAGATCACCGGCGAGGTTTTCAATTACGAATTGATCGTAGCTCATATTTTCATTGAAGGCATCAATGATATAGTCTCGATATGCGGAGACCTCCATGAAATTATCACTGTGGTAGCCGATCGTGTCGGAATAGCGTACAAGATCCAGCCAGTGTACTGCCATACGCTCGCCAAATCTTTGGTCCGCCAATAAACGGTCGACTAATCGGTCGTAGGCAGTATCTGATTTGTCCTTTAAAAATTGATTGGCTTCTTTCAGGGTGGGGGGCATGCCCAGTAAGTCAAAATAGAGACGACGAAGAAGCGTTTTCTTTTCCGTTGGTTGAGCAAAGGAATAAGCCTCTGATTCCAGTTTTTTTGCCAAGAAACGATCCACCGGATGCTTGGATTTAGTTTTGGTGGACTGAGTTGGAACCGAGGGGGTATCAATTGGAAGAAAAGACCAATGTTCCTCATAGATAGCTCCCTGTTTAATCCATTCTTCGAGGATTTTCTTTTGTTTTTCGGATAGCCGTTTGCCGGTTTCCGGCGGAGGCATGAGTTCTTCTTTATCTTCGCTATGAAGTCTGAAGACCAACTCACTATCCTCGGGTTTACCGGGAATAACCGCAGAGTAACCGCCGAGATCTCTTCGTGCACCTTCTGAAATATCGAGACGAAGTTTAGCTTCCCTCGTTCCTTTATCTGGACCGTGACAATGAAAGCAATATTCGGAAAGAATCGGACGAACTTCATTGGTGAAGTCGACATTTGCCTTCAGACCTTTACAACAGAGCAGAAAAAAAATCTGAAAGAAAGAGATTTTTATAAGGCTTTTGAAGTGCATGGTTGCAATTTTGGAACTAGTGTAGGTTAAAACAATTATAAAAACAGGGAAAACACAATATTTCAAATGAGGTTGTATGCTTCTTTACGAACTGGGTTTAATAAAAATGTTTTAAACCCGATTGAATAAATTTTTACATATAGCTTTCTAGCTCATTCTTTTGGAATAAAGATAAGTGCTCTTTTGCTTAGTGTAATTCAAATGAGCAACGGTTATTATTCCTTAAAATATTTCTTGTCGTTTGATCACAGCTGTTACTGAAAATTGCAATTTCTTTAATTTACAGATTATTTATTTCCGAATTAATTAAAAGTTTATCATCTGACCGGTTCGAAATGATTCGTCCGCTGCTAGCACTATTTCACTTGCCCGAATCGCACTGTCCTGATGTTCAGTGAGATCCAATTTTTCGGTAATTCCATTTAAAAAGAAAAGCTGTTCTCTCCGGCAAAGTTCGTCGTGATCCGGTTCGTCTTCCAGTTCAACATATTCATCATTCTGTTCTAATTCTCCCTGCTTATTGAGTTTGCTCCTGTGAACGAGAATTCGCTCCGTTTGGGTATGCGCATCGACCGTGGAAGATTTACCCCGTGAAGAGGCATCTGCAGCGACAATACTGGCACTACCAAGCGGTCCCACCACATCTTTGACGAAAAAGGCGGTTTCACTCATCATGGGACCCCATCCTGCCTCGTACCAACCCACACTGCCATCTTCGAAGGTGACCTGCAAATGACCATAATTGATCTTATCCTTGGGGAGTTCGTCCGTAAGTTGTGCCCCGAGTCCGGAAACACGGGTGGGTTTGGATTCGGTCATCTGGCACATCACATCGATGTAATGCACTCCACAATCGACGATTGGGGATATTGAGGAAAGTAAGCTTTTATGGGTCTTCCAATTTTTACCGTAGGATTGTTGGTTCAAATTCATCCGCATAACTAAGGGCTTACCTAAGGTTTTGGCCACTTCCACAAACTTAATCCAACTCGGGTGTTGACGCAGGATGTAACCTACGACCAAGGCTTTACTCTTGTTTCGGGCAAGTCTGACGAGTTCCCGGCATTGTTCGGCATTCTCAGCCAAAGGTTTTTCAGTAAAAACATGACAGCCCGCTTCGAGAGCCATTTTGGCAAATGGGTAGTGGGTATCGGGGTAAGTAGAGATACAAACCGCATCGGGCTTTAAATTATGGAGTGCTTCTGCGTAGTCGTTGCATTCAGGAGTCCCTTCGGGCAGTTCTGCCATCAATTTCGCACGAGACTCAGGACTACGCGTACAAACAGCAGCGATTTCAAATTCAGGAATTGAGGAGTAGGCAAGGGCATGGGAACGACCCATGTTTCCTGCTCCCACGACTAATACCTGTATTTTGTTCTCGTTATTCATCATAATAGAATTGAATTTACCGGCTAATCCAGTCGGAGGGACGGTGTTTGCGAATCAGGTCATCCTGCATTTCGCCAACAAACTTATAATATCCCTTAAGGGTAAGTTTGGATGCGGCGGCTTCATCGATTAGAACTGTGGTTCTTTTGTGAAGCTGTAGAGCGGAAGCCGGGCAGAATGCGGATAACGGTCCTTCCACCATGTCCCGAACTGCATCTGCTTTATTTTCTCCATGAGCGAGTAGCAGGATCCTGCGAGAATCAAGAATTGTTTTGATTCCCATGGTGATCGCAAGCTTGGGTTGGAATTCATCGGGTTGAAAGAAGCGGGAATTATCCTCTATTGTTTTTTGGGTTAAGGTTTTGACCCGAGTGATTGAACCCAGGCTCGAAGTGGGTTCATTGAACCCTATATGCCCATCTGTCCCCACTCCGAGGATTTGCAGATCGATTCCTCCCCTCTCTTTAATTAAATTCTCATAATCTGGTCCCACCTCGAGTGGGTTTTCCGCCATTCCATCCGGAACAAAAGTATTGGATAAATCGATGTCTATCTTTTTAAACAGCTTATTATCCATAAAGGTACGGTAACTTTGGGGATGGTCGCTGGAAATACCGACATATTCATCTAAATTGAAAGTGGTGACTTTGGAAAAACTCAGTCCATGTTCGTGGTTTCTTCGGATTAACTCTTCATAGAGTCCGAGTGGGGTTGAACCGGTGGCTAAACCGATTACCGAATCAGGATACTTGTTAATCTGTGACTCAACTAAATCAGCGCTCTTACAGGACAGGGAGTTTATATCGGGAAAAATGAGAATTTCCATTTATAGAAGATACCTGCGTAAGGAATGAGTGCCAAGCAAACAATATTTCGTTTATTCTTCCTGCTTGATTTGAGAATGCTTTACTTTTCTAAAAGTTCTTTTGCAAATAGAACGATGCTGGCAGGTAACCAATTCAGAGAGGCACTTTTTTCAGCAGGATTACTTTTTTTAGAAATGAAAACTTGCGGATATGTTTTAAACATTGTCAATATTTCATCCCATCCCACCGGACCAACAGGTTTATTTTGTCCGTAGTAAAACCAATTTTCATCGGGGTTTGATACTTCAGTCGCCCACTTTTTTGCTTTCGCCACAGCTTTGCCAATTTCATTGTCGTCTAAAATCCCATCTTTATTTTCATCGAAGGTTTTAATTAAATTTAAATCTTCTCTGATTCGAGCTTCTATTTGATCTTCCACCGTGGATGGAATGGGCTCATTATTCGATCGGTTTAACTTGACTGATTCAGGTCTTTTTTTTTTGACTCTGCGGACTTGGCTTCTTCAAGAATTCTGGCTGCTTCGGATGGATTTTCGCTCAGTTTTCCTAAAAACTCGGGAAGTTCAATGCCCACATTTTTGGTGATCTGATGAAGTGGGGGAAGTGCTCCGACCAAGCCGGAAACAAAATTGGCGGTGTCATTTTTTCCACCCTCACCCTTGCCCGAGTCCCAGACTGTTACCTGATCAATCTTGAGATTAGCGATCGCCTTGACCTGTTCTGCAACCAATTGTGGTAATTGCTCGGTGACAAGTAAAGTACTTGCAAATTCAGCACCTCCAGAAGCGTTCACAATTCTGGCAAAACCCTCAGCCTTGCTTTGGAGTGCGGCCAAAGTACCTTTTGCCTCAGCCTCCATGATGGACTGAACACCGTCCGCTTCTCCTTTTTTGAGCCGTCGGGTTTTTTCCGCATCGGCTTCAGCCAAAGTTTCAATTTTCAACTTTTCAATTTCTGCCGGAACCACAATATCAGCATGTTGGCTCGCCTGTTCCCGTTCGGCACGGGCTTTTTCCGCTGTTGTTTCGGCTGCATAAGCTTCCTGGGACGCTTGTGCCGTTTTGACTTTTTCAGCGGCTACTGCCAGTCTTTCTGCTTCTGCTTCCTGTTCCCTTCTTAACGCATCAGATTGGGCCACTTTAATCTTGGATAAATTTTCACCTTCCGTGGCTGAAGCCTGGGCGCTGGCCACTTCAATTCTTCTTTCCCTATCTGCATTCGCACTTCCGATCGCTCCGTCTCTTTCTCTTTCGGAAACACTTACCTTTGCTTCGTTGATGGCACGGGACGCCGCTTCTTTACCAAGAGCATCAATATATCCAGACTCATCAGTCACATCCTTAATATTAACATTGATTAAACGAAGTCCCACCTTTTTAAGCTCCACTTCCACACCATTGGTAATTTTATCAATAAGAAGATCACGGTCTGCATTAATTGCTTCAATATCCATCGTTGCAAGAACCACACGCATTTGTCCAAATATAATATCCGCAGCCTGTTCCCGAACCGCCTGCAAGTTTAATCCAAGGAGGCGTTCAGCGGCATTTTCCATGACTCCTTTTTCGGTTGATATACCAACCGTGAAAGTAGAAGGAGTGTTGACCCGGATGTTTTGTTTGGAGAGGGCTCCCTGCAGTGCAATATCGATCGGGATGGGAGTCAGATCGAGCCATTGCGAGTCCTGAATTAAGGGCCACACAAAGGATGCTCCCCCATGGACGCATTTGGATGACCGGTTTCCTCCGGTTTTTCCATAAATTACCAGCACCTTGTCAGATGGGCATCGTTTGTACCTGCTGAAGAAAAAAATCAAAGTTCCAAGAACAATGATAATGAATGAAATTATACCGATTAAGAATGCGTCCATAATGATTTGAGTTTAGGTTTTAAAATTTAGTTGATAACCGAAAAAGCATCCGCGTTATTAATTGTGTTACCAACAATGAATATGTTTTTTGATAAATATTGATTAGGTTTGTTCATTTTCAGTTTTTAATTCGTCTTCGAGCGGTTTTACTAAAATGGTTTGTTCGTCGATGGTGTCAGTTACCCTTACGGCTACGCGGTTCCCGATTTTTTTGTCGCTATCGGAAAGTGCCTGCACGATTCTTAATCTACCCTGAACCATCACTTCGACCTGACCCATTCCTTTTCTCTTTGGTGGAATGGGTAGGTACACATTTCCCACATTACCAATCGCATTGCTGTAATTGAGAGTACCTTCCTGTCTTAGGCTATGGAGGTAACTCATCAGATAAATTACTATTCCTAAAAAGGCAGACCCAGTAAGGGTGGCAACAAAAGTGGCGGCACCTGTACTATTCCCGGCTTGTAGCATTGCTGCACCTGCCCACCCAAATCCGGCGAAAAATGCACCAATTGTTCGTATCGAAAAGATTCCACTCGCTCCCCCCTCTCCTGTATCAGCAATTTCAGCTTCGGGCATATCGATCGCACCACCAAGCATGACCATTCCCATTTGTATTGTAAGAATTAGACTAGAAAAAATTCCAATTCCGGTAAAAGTTCTTTCAGCAGGATCCAAGTTTAGCCAATAGTCTATCATAAAATATTTTTTGGGATAATACATTGCATTAATTCCCAATTAAGAAGATTTTGTCAATAGACTTAGAGTTAAAGCATACATTTACCACAGAATAAGTCTACTTGATCGCTCAAAATTATCCTATTATAATTTAATGAAAAATTTAGAATGAATGAGATTCTATCTTTTGGGGGAATCCAATCTGAAGGAAACTGCCATGGAAGAGATCACAGAGAATGTGAACAAATATGCACCCCATTCTAATTCGGCGCTGGAACCACCCGGGAACGATTTAATTACAACAATAATCAAAGCCAATGCAAAAACTTCAGCCATGGAAAACTTTCCCACATAATGGACGACCTGAAGAACCCGTTCAAATTTTTTGGAATCGTTCACGCTTGTGGCAAACCAATAAAGAGAAAGCTTAAGTATTGGGGAAAAAACGGAAAATAAAGCTAAAAGAATGGCGAGGAATAGATCATTGGTTAGAAATAATTTCTCGATCACACCCAGTATTGAGAATGTGGAAGTTACCAGTTCCTCCGGAGCAATTATTTTGACGATCCAGGTAAGATCACCTGCTTGTGGGTAAATGGTTAGTGTCGGTGCAATTAATCCCAACCCTAATAGAAGCGAAGAAACGGCAATGATAAACCGGGTAACATGCATTGCGTTTGATTACTTCATAATGTTTGCCAGGTCTTCCATATTCGAACCTACCGGCAGAACACGAAGAGTAATTTTTCTAATTGCACTTGTGGCGGTTTTTTTCAGCTTAATTTCATTTTTACCAATAGATAGTTCTTCCATTTCAATTTCATGCCTGCCCACATCATCATCCGAGGTAACATCGACATCTTCCACAGCAATTTCTATTTTCTCCATTTCTTCAAATCTTATTCTGCCTGCTTTGATAGCATCGTCTGATGAAACTGATTTGCCTAATAAATCTTTCCAGTTCAGTTCAACCGATAAACCGGACCAATCCGCGATTAGAGAGTCATCCTTGGTGTTACTTTCAAAGACCGCGTTGCCTTTCCACAGTAAGCGGTATCGAATGTCGGGTCCTTTTTCACCACGATCCCAGCTCTCATTTTTCAGATTTGTGGGATAGACCTCAATCTCGGATGCAAAAATGTAATAGGTTTGTCCGGGAGTCAGCTTTCCTCTCAGCTTAATTTGATCACTTGTGTTTCGCGGGTTTTGCTCTCCCTCATTACCTGAATTGAGAAACCAGTACAGACCCGCAGCCATAAAAACGATAACAAATGGAATTAATGATCCGAGCCAGGGCGGAAGCTTAGGTGCGTCAAAGTCTGAAATACTTTTCATTACTAGTTTCTACTCCAAAAGCCCCTCAAAAAGAAAGCAGAAAATTACCTGAGGTATCCCTGCATGGAAGAGAAGTTGGATATGAGCAGGGAAGGAAATTTCGCGTAATTGAAGTTTGGAACCGTTCCTGTTACCCCAATAAAATAATTTAATTTGTCAGTTATTAATATTTACCTTTTTATCCTATCAATCATCTTTAATTTTATGAAAGTTTTATCTGTTTTGCTCGGCACTCTTTTTTTCCTTTGCAGTTGCGGGGAAGATCAGGGTGTACTTCCGACTTTCCCTTCGATTGAGAATCCTTTGGATCAAGCCGATATTCTTTCTTCTGCACTAAGTGAGGCGGTTGATCATGCGGAATTATTGGTAACCATGGAAGGCGAAATGGAATTTTTCACTTCTACAACCGATGGCTCGCAGTACAACGGTTGGGTAAAGAGAAATCACTCCAACGGAAAGCTGGGTTTTCTTTTTCACTGCAGGGATGGAAGGCAGGATGGATTGTATACTGCCTGGCATAGTAATGGAGTTAAGATGGTCGAGAGAACATGGGCCAACGGTTTAAGGAGTGGTCCCTTTCAGACATGGGAAGACTCAGGCGTTTTAGGATCCAGAGGATACAACGCAGATAATGTAAGAGATGGTTTGTTTGAGGAATTTTACGCCGATGGAAAAAAGAAGTCTGCGGTCGAGTATAAAAAAGGTAAAATTGATACCTATTTAAGATGGAGACCGGATGGTGCGGTCTGTAACTTGACCTCAGTAAAGGACGGAACCGGAATGGTGGTGCATTATCATGAGGACGGAACAATTGACTCCAACGAATCTTATTTTGAAGGAGTTCTAGATTATGGGCAGTCTGCTCAGGTTATCGAAACAGAACTGACAAATACAGGGGACTATCCTTCTTCCAGTGGCGAGAATTCAATATACAATTCAGAAGAGGAAGAATTCGATGAATCCGCGGATGAAAATGCTTCACCTTTTGACCTTACTCCACCGGAATGAATGTTCAAAGGTGCTGCATTTAAATATTTTCATGCGTTTGCCCCACAAATGCGGGATCAAACCATTCGGTAACCATTTCCAAGTCTGTTTTTGCCCCGATGCAGTAGACAGTATCTCCGGCTTGGAGGGGTGCCTCCGAAAGGCGATTTAATAGAAGGATCTCATCTCTCCTGATGGCAATGACCAAAACACCGGTCTTTCCTGCCAAGTCCATTTGTTTCGTGGATTTTCCTTCCGCCCGGCTCCCTTTTACGAGAAGTATATTTTCCACTATCAGGTTTTTGAGTTCTTTATGCTGATGGAGGGAGAGGGGATCTTCTTTAAATTTCCGGTCCGATTGCATCGTCTGGGATCTCGCGTGGTCGATTTCCCTAATTATGACATTTCTGGGAACTTCAAGTTTTCTTAAAACCTGGGAAAGAACTTCGAGTCCACCTTCCACTTCACAGGAAACCACACCTTCGGGGTTGAATTTTTTAAAGTCCTCAATGCCGGTCATGTACTGAGTTCTTACAAAAACGGGTATTTCTCCCGGTAACCGTTTGATTGAGGCAAGAACTCTTTCTGATGCCGCGTGATCGTTGATCATGACCACAACCGCCCGGCACGACTCCAGGTGGGCATGGCCCAGAGCCTCTTGACTGGTCGCGTCCGCGTAATAGACGGGATCACCTCTCTCTTTCCCCAGGGCGACATTATCGGAGTTCATTTCTAAAACAACTGTTTCGATTGATAGGGTCCGTAAACTGGAGGTTAATAATTGCCCAGAAATTCCATACCCTATTATGATAACATGGTCATTGTGTCCGACCGTTTTTTCCTCCAGTTCCTCCGCCCCTTTCGCCCGTAACAATCGGGCCAATGGATCCAGTACTCGTTCACCTGCGGTAAAATGAGGTGCCTTGTAGACGATTAGCGGAGTAAGAAACATACTGAGAATTCCAGCATTTAAAAGTGGAGCCACCTCCTCGCTGGTCACCACATTTTCTTTCATTGCGAGTTGCAGTAAAACAAAGCCAAATTCTCCAAACTGAGCCAGTCCCACTCCGGCCAGCCACGCGGCCCGGGGAGGAAATCGCATGACCATTGCTGCGAGAGTGGCAATCAATCCCTTTCCGAAAAGGAAGGCGAATAAGAGAATGGCAACTTCACTCGGTTGATTCAGGAGGACTTCAAAGTTAAAAAACATTCCGAGCGAGACAAAAAAGAAACTTACGAAAACATCTTTGAGAGGAAGAATATCCCCCATCGCACGATGCCTGAAATCCGTGTCCGCCACGATCATTCCGGCAAGAAAAGCACCCAGAGCCAGAGACAAGCCTGTGAGAGAGGTAATGTAGGCCGTGCCTATACATAGGCAAAGCACGGTTAGAATAAAGACCTCACTACTCCGGCTGGCATCCACCCATTTAAAGAATAACGGCACCAGTTTGCGGGAGCACACAAAGAGACCAATTACCATTAAAACAGCTTGACCCATGGCCAACCCAACTTCTTTCCAGACGGAAAAGTTGTCCAAGCCCTGAGAGAGCAAAGGAATAATCAGAACCATGGGAACGATGCATAAATCCTGAAAAAGTAAGGTGCCCACAATGAATTTTCCATGAGGTGCATCCAATTCATTTCGTTCGTTCAATGTTCTCAACACCAGGGCGGTGCTGGAGAGTGCGAAAACAAATCCATAAACCAATGCCTCCGCCAGGGATTTCTCCAGCAATACGGCCACCAGGGTGGTGATTGCGGCGGTGGCACTTACCTGCAAAATTCCGCCCAGGGCGACTTGTCGAAAAATATGTTTTAATCGAGAAAGCGAAAATTCAAGTCCAATTGTGAAAAGGAGAAAGACCACGCCGACTTCGGCAATCAGTTCAATCGTATGGAGGTCTTTAGCCAAGGAAAACCCATTGGGTCCTACTAATGCCCCCGAAAGCACCAGTCCGGCAACAACGGGCAGCTTGAGCCGTCCGAGTAACAGAGTTACAAGTACGCTCACGGTAGCAATAATAGTAATTTCTTCTAAAAAATGCATCAGATTTTAAACACTCCACTTGTTGCGATTTTTTGGAGTAAGTACAATCAATATCCAAATTTATTTCCGCTGTTGGGTTGACTCCCTTAATTTATTGGTCCTACGATGAAAAAATGTGGAAGATTTTACCCTCGCTGGTGTTATATTCTTTTTGTCTCCATTCTGCCTGGGGAAATGAAGAGGGGTATCCCAATTTTGATGACATTCGCGAGGTCGAAAAAATTAAGAGTTCTGCGGTGCTTGGAGAATGGGATGAATTCAGTAACAAATCTCTGCCCTTTGACGAATTTAGACAAATCCATGGTTTGCAATATCTCAGGACTGAGCAGGACTCCTTTTCGGGCTGCTATATTCAAGTCGATTCAAATCAAAAAAATCGGAATTTGCGCTATTTCTTGAACGGTTTGTTAAATGGTCCTTTTATTACTTGGGCCCCGAACGGAAGGAAAATGGTGCAGGGATATTATAAAAACGGAAAAAAACATGGGTTATGCACATTCTGGTCTGAGGAGGGAATTAAAGTGAAAGAGCAGAACTTCAATGAAGGGAAATTGGATGGAATAACGAACCGATGGTATCAAAATGGTCAGAAGAGTGCTCAGCAAATCTTTCATAATGGAGGAATTGTGACTGCAATTGGATGGAAACCCGATGGCTCGCGCTGTCCCTCCACCCGAGTAATAAACGGTGCTGGTGTCGTGGTTCTCTATGATGACTTTGGAGAAGAAATTAGCAGGAAGGAGAAAATAAGCAGTCGCACAGATGAAGCAGTTAAATCCATTGAGCGATATGAGAATGGAAATATCCGGGAGGAAGGGTATCGTATCAATGCTAAAAAAGATGGCGTATGGATTTATTACCGCCCTGATGGATTAGAGCATTTTCGGATTGATTATCAAGAAGGTGTACAGAAAAAAATGAAGTTCTCGAGTTCGATTTTGCCGGAATAAACAGTGCGAATAGGGTTTTCAGTATGAAATTAATAAGGACCCAATAACATTGAGAATATAGAATCCGAAGACAAATTATTCGACGAATAAAGCTCAGATGAAAAGAGGTTTAAAATGGAGCCACCTGTCGGGATCGAACCGACGACATCCTCATTACAAGTGAGGTGCTCTACCAGCTGAGCTAAGGTGGCGTACCATAAAATAACTTAGCTTTTTGGCCGCCAATTGCAATCGGAATGTTCCGGCAAATCCAAAAAAGATTCTAGGCAGAAGTATTTTCGCAGACAAACACCTTGCTATTATCAATGTGACTATTGAGCAGGTCCAGGCAGGTCTTTCTTCGGTCCTGTTCAATTTCCTGCCTGTATGCATGAGTCCCAGAACGACTTTCCATTCTGCCCGCAAACAGTTTTTCATCCGGGTGCAGTTTTTCAATTTTTTTAAAAAAAGAGGTCGGCATACGAAATGAACCGAGAGAAATGGAATGAATATCTTCTCCGGAAATAGCGGAGAAGATATTATCGAAGAGCTTTTTATAGCGCTGATGAAAATTTTCGCAGTCAATCAGTGGGTCTATTCTGAGCCCAATTTTCCAACCTAGACCAACCAGTCTTTTCATGGCTTTGATCCGTGAGTTAACCGAAGGGACTCCGTGTTCAATTTCAGTACTGATCTCAGTGGGGGTAAAACTGAAAGCAGTAATCACATTTTCGATCGGGGGGTGCTGAGCAAGCGAATTAATATTTACACTCTTAGTGCGTAATTCAAGAAACGCGGATTTGTTTTCCTGAAAAAAGGGAAGAAAGGAATCAACAAAACCTGAAATCTGATCAAGTGCAAGACTGTCACAGTCATATCCCGAAAAAAACCATGTTGGTAAAGTGGGGGTCTCCACCGTTTTAGATTTCAATTCTTCCAGAAAGTCTTCGAAGTTGACGAAAAGAACGTAGTGGGCGGAGGGATACATTCCCTGTAAAAAGCAGTAGCGGCAGTCATAAAGGCAGTTGAGCATGTGGGAGAAATAAAAGTTTTTCTTTCCTCCAACCCCATAGGTTTCTGGAATCGGCAGGACTAGTTTTCCTTTTTTTTTGGCCAAAATGAGTGACGGATTTTTTTTCTGAAGACGAAAGTTCTGCCCGCTCGGATTGAAGACCTCCTTATAATTTTCACAGGGGATAGGGGTTGCATTTGGGAAACGTTGAAGAAGGGCCATTACCCGGGGATGGCCAATGATTTCCTCCTCATAGTAAATTGTGTCGATCATGAGAAAAGCCTTCTTTCCTCGAGTAACTGGTCGATTTTTGAAAGGACCGATTTTACATTGGAAGACTCCTGGAAGAGTGCCAGTATCTCTGGGATCGGGCATTGAAGCAGATGGGCCTGACGAATAAATTTTTGGACTTGATGAACCTGGGTGGAAGAGAGCCGGTGATTCGCTGAAATTTCTTTAAATGCCCTGTCCAGCACTTCGGGTGGGGTAAGGTCCCTTTTCATTGAATCCAGTTCAAGGATTAGTGGTTCAATTTGCAAAATTACTTTTGAAACCAGGGAGGAGACTTTAGACTTTTCAAAGCCTGAGAGGGGCGATTCTGGATTGTCGGAGACAATCTTAACGGACTCTACCATTTCACGGGGAGAAAAGCGTGAGGCTGTTTCAAAAAAGGATGAACCTTCCATGTCATAAGCCACATTTTCTGGATAATTGGATGAGGGTTGATCACATGTATGAAGAATCGTCTTGGTGGTTTTACAATGTGCAACTTGTGGAGAGTAAAAAGATTTGCGTGTAGCAAGATCGATACATTTTGAAACTCGAAGCAGACTGCCCACCTGAGCACTTCCATGCCCGGCTATTCCCAAGTTAAGCCAGGGAATATTTTTTTCCGGTGCAATTCCGTGGAGGAATCCCACCGCAGTGGACATATTCCCTTTACCCAATCCAGAAACCACTAATTTATGATTTAAGTTTTGAAAAAGAGCAAAAGGAGAAGAAAGTCTTTGTCTTTCTAAACCCAAGTGATCGACAATTGGTGAGGCTTCAGCAAGTAAGGCACAGACAAAATTCATTATCCCTGGGCAACGGTCTGAAGTTGTTGAATAAAGGAAGTTTTTAAATCATTGAATTTCCCTGCTTCAGATAGCTTTTTTCTGTTGGTAAAACCCTTGGCAAGAATCTCCAGTTTTTCGATTAAGACTCGTAATACAGATGATTTTTGCGTGGGGGTGAGAATGGAATGATTCAGGAGTTTTTGGAGCGTTTGTACGCGGAAACGGTCCATTCCCCAATAGGTTTTAGAAAGCTGGTCTGAATGCCCCCCGTATTTAGTGACTAGTTTTTGATCGAGTAGTCCGATATCATATAGAATCAATATTCTTAACCATAGATCATAGTCTTCGCAGACAGGCATACTTTCGTCAAAGTAACCCACTTCACGGAATAAACTTTTATGCATAACAACGGAAGACGGGCAAATAATACAACGGTGCAGGCTTTTCTCCAGAATGTCATGATTGTATTTATCTAAATAAGCTGGTTGAGAAACCCTCTTCCCGTTACGTATCCAATTTTCTTCGGTGTGACAAAATCGGAGATCGGGGTTTTTCCTCAGAAACTCATTCTGTTTATCTAATTTATTTGGATCCCAGAGATCATCGGAGTCTAAAAAAGCGATCCATTGACCACCTGCCATTCTGACTCCGGTATTGCGGGCATGACTAACGCCATGGTTCGACTGTGCGATCCAGGTAACGGTGGGGAATTTGTGTGCTAATGACTCATGGGTATGATCGGAGGACCCGTCATCAATTACCAAGATTTCAAACGGTTTCAGAGATTGAGCGAGAACCGAATCAAGTGCTCTTGGGAGAAGAGACTTTCGGTTGTGCGTGGGGATGACAACTGTTACCTCATTCACAAGGGAGCATGGCGGATCAACCATAGCTCTATTGATATCCAAATGAGTTAAAAAACTCGGACCGGAACTTCCACACTTTGATAACCGGGTGCAGAAATTACCAGCTTTCCCTCTCCCTCGGTTCCACCCTTGATCATAATGTTTACAGTTTTATTTCCCTGAGAGATCATGGCTTTGGGCATAATGACGGAATTCGGTATGTCGGTTTTGACTGAGATATTGAGTCCCCCGACGGGGGCTTCGTAATCGATTTTAAAAAGTAAAGTACTGGTGTCGCCTGATTTGATTTCAAGGGAAGTGGGAATCACTCCGAGAACGCTTTCGTCTATCCTGAAGCTTCCTATATCCAAGGCACCGTGCGGACCTCCAATTAATTGTACCGGGTAATCAACTCCTGAAGGGAGTGGAGGAGTGGTAAAGCGAAGTTCATTTTCTGAAAGATAACGGGTGGACGCATCTTCCTCGCCGATGGTAATGGAGTCATACTTGGTAAACCCCCGCCCTTGGACAGCAATTTCAACACCCACCGGACCACGATAGGAGGCAAGATTGCCCACATAGCGGTTTTCCAACCTGAACACCTGGAGTTCGCTTTTGAGTTCACGTGGGTAAGAATTACCATTGTCACCGGATACATTATAGCTGGTTTGAAAGTAGTATGTCGCCTCATCAAATCCTTGGGGTAGTTTGTAGTCGCAACTCCAGAGGTTGGGATTGATTGGATCCTGAACCATGGCAATTGTTTCTCCACCTACCACAGTGAACACCTCCACCGAGTCTGAATCCACTTTCCTGTCCTGAATATCAAGCTCGGTCTGGAGGGTGTAAATACCGGAAGGATTCTGACTGATGTTAGTCGAGGTTAAGTTAATAAAGCTTGGTCTGTTACAACTTGCCAAAAACGCAAGGGTAAGGGACAAGAGGATATGTTTGTAGGTAACTTTCAGTTTATTCATCGTTCAATTATTCGCTATAGTTTTTAAAATTTTAGATAAGTTTCATTCAGAAAATGCAAGAATCAAATATTCAGGAGTTAGGACTCTATGTTCATGTTCCGTTTTGTTCAACCACATGTGACTTTTGCGCATTTTACCAGGAGAGACCAAGCAAAAAGGGTTTTGAGCAGTACTTTCTTGCGTTAGGAAAAGATTTTCAGGCCCATAATCCCGATCGAAAATTCTCGACTGTTTTTATTGGCGGAGGAACACCCGGGCTACTTTCGAGCACCCAAATCAAAGAACTATGTAATCTGATTAGAGAGTCGGGACTGATATCTGATTGTGAATGGACGGTGGAAGTCGCTCCCAATGAAATTACCGAGGAAAAGCTCGAGGCGTTACTGGAGGGAGGCGTGAATCGGTTGTCCCTCGGTGTACAGACATTGGATCCGGTTTTTATGAAGGAGTTGGGTAGAAAGCACAGCGTATCCAATGCCTTTGATGCGTTTCGATTGTCGAGGGAAGCAGGATTTCAAAGTATTAATCTGGATTTGATATTTGGTGCACCTGGTCAAGAATTAACTGACTGGCAGGATGATTTAAGGAAAGTCGTGCAACTGGACCCTGATCATATTTCCACATACTGCCTCACTTTTGAAGAGGATACTGCCCTATACGCCAAGCTTGCTCAAGGCAAAGTGAGTATTGACCCTGAGCGAGAGGCTGCATTTTACGAATGGGCATGGGGATATTTACCGAGTCAGGGATTTGAGCAATATGAAGTTTCGAATTACGCAAAGACGGGAAAAGAATGCAGGCACAATTTAAACACCTGGGCAATGCATGAGTGGATTGGGTATGGTCCGTCCGCATCAACTCAATTTCATGGTATTCGAAGAAAAAACTTTTCAAATATTGAACTGTGGGCGGAAAAACTAATTTTAAACCAGCCAGTCAGTTATGAGGAAGTTTTCGAGCTTGATCATCTCGAACTTGCCCGGGATGCGTTAATTTTTGGACTACGGATGAATCGCGGGGTAAATTTGGATGAAATTTTTGAAAGATTTAAGGTTCATTCAGGTAGATTTATCCGAATTACCCGGTTTTTGGATGCTTTGGTGGGCGAGGGGTTGGCAACGGTGAAGAGTAATTCCTATCGTTTGACCCAGGAGGGCCGTATTCGCTGCGATGGCATTGGAAGTGAGATGCCCGAACTACTATCTGAAAACTAGAAAATTTATTGTATGGCTACTGCGTCGCGTAACAGTTCTATGCTTTCATCGCACCCTCCCTCCCTGGCACGGGCGAGCCAAAGTTCTTGGAAGAAGGAGAAAAAATCATGGTCTTTCGGAAGTTTTTGAAATTGATTTCCACGGAGTAATGCAATGCCTTTTTGAAGAGCAAGTTTGGAAAGTTCGATTCCCAAATAAATTTCACTTTCCACAAGGCTTGATTGAGGGGAAAAAGACGGAACTGGATTCTCGATGGAGTCCAGGAACGAAATGCCTTCCTCCAATTGTTCGAGACTATGATTTTGGTGAACAAATTCCGTTAGCTTTTCCGGCTGGGGAGCAAAAAGGATAAACCAGCAAAGGCTTGTATTGGGAATTTCAGAACCGATAATTCTGTCTAATTTACCCAATTTAATGATCGAAGTGAAAGAAGAATTCTCCTTTTTCTCTGAAACCAATTTGAGTAGTCCTTTGTTCAAAGCATTTTCGTCCAATGATTTTTCATTCCATGCCTTGGCTGCCCCGTACAGAAGGGGGGGGTAGAGGGTTGACCAGGGTTGATGGTTTCCACAGTCACCCCAACTGGTGAGCAGAATGCCTTGAGCATTGTGCCGGCGTGCATTGTCGATGGCCAAGTCAATGTTTTCACGAGCACTTTCCCACCGGCCGGAAAAACTTCTCCATGTTCCCGTTCCCGGAGCGAGGCAATAAGATAAACCACAGGAAGCAATGGCGCATGCTTGTTCTTCAAATGGATGGCTGGGCTCGTAGCCCCAAATAATAGGAGATGCCGACATAGGCAGCAGTCGGGCATTTTCCGGATTTTCCAGTAACACATCAGCCCAAAACTGCATCTCCTTTCCGTGCGCTTCCACCAATTGCCGGATGCCTTCCAAATGTGCCAGGTAGACCTTGTCTTTTCCTATCTTTTCAACTTTCTCTCTACTCCAGCCTTGACCCAGTTCCCATGGTTCATCCATTCCGACATTAAATTTTTTGGATGAGAAATTGGGAAGGTACTCGGTATACAATGAATCGATAAAATCCAGGCTTTCCTGATTGGGTTTTAAGGTGGTTCCATGATCTCGAAGGATATATGGATTCTCCCTTTTGAATCCGTCGGGGCACTCCGCTAAATGTTTGTATTGATCATGCATGAGCCATCGTTCGAAATGGCCAAAGGAATTAAGATTGGGTACGAGTTCGATAAATCTTTCCTCGCAATAGCGATCAATTAACTGAATCTCCTCGGCGGTGAAGGGAGAAGCATTTTGCCAAACCTGATTGTGTTCCTTAAACGCAAAAGTGTGTTCAATATAAAGTTGAAGTTCATTAATGTGTAATCGGGAAAGCAGATCGATGAGGGAATAGAGTGTTTCCATTGTTGGAACCTTGCACCTGCTCACATCGAGCATAAATCCTCTTCTGTCCAATACGGGAAAATCCTCTATTTCCAGGCAGGGCAAATTAGGACCGTACTCCTGCGAATCCAGAATTTGCAGGAAAGTTTGAATTCCGTGGAAAATTGCGACCGGTTGATTTCCGGACAAAATTACCCGGGAAGGAGTAATTTTTAATCGGTAAGCTTCAGGGTGGCATAGCTTTTCCCGTCGAACCAAAAAAAGGGCTTCTTTGACAGTCTCTACTTGAAATAATCCTTTGTTTAGCAAATGGGACACCGAAACTTGCAGCGAATGATCTTCGACAAAATATGGGAAATTTGAAGGCCGAGGAAACTGATCCGGGCACATTTTGATTTCCTGTGGCCGGGGGAAGAGAAATGGTTCGTCGGAGTGACTCATTTATTTCGATGCGGATACAGCCATGCGGTGCCCCAGGTAATGAAGACCGTGACTGGCCATGCCCAGGCTGAATTGTAGATGGCTTTGAGCTTGGTTCCGTCCACTTCAATCGGGGCAATACTCGATACTTTTTCGTATGTGAGCATATCGAAGTTTATGAGGATCTGATAAAAATCAGTTCGGATATAAGCAACGAGCAAAAAGGAAATCACGAAACCAAGAGTAAGTCCGACCGCTCGAACTTTTGGAGTGAACAGGGCGGCGAGAAACATGCCAAGCATGGGGCCGGTCGTGTAAGAAATCATTCCAAACGCCAGGACGACGACATTGACTTTTCCCCGAAGAGAATCCAATTGAATAGCAAAGGCAGAAAGTGTAATGCCCCAAAAAATGACCAGCAATCGTGACTGCAATAATTCTTTTTTGACCTGATCAGCATGATTGATCTCCTTGCGGAAGAGGGAAAGGGTGGTTTGGGACAGGGCGGCGAGAATTGAATCGAGACTGGAGATCGCAGCGGCAAAAATGCCGGCGAGAATCAGACCACGCAACCCCACTGGCAATTCCGTGACAATCCAAACAGGAAAAATAAAATTACTGTCCGTGGAAAAAATGGAAGGTTCCTCGCCGGATATTCTTAACGGTTCATAGTAGGCAAATAACGCGGCTCCTATCAGTAACATGAGGGTGGTCAGTAAAAGAGCGGCGGAACTGGTGATCATAGCTTTGCGGGCATCGTTTGCATCACGGCAGCAAAACATTCTTTGTGCATTGAGCTGATCGACTCCGAACGCACTGAGATTTTGGAAAGGAACAGCGATGATCGCGACCCAGAGAGTAAAGCCGACCGCTGGATCCTTGCTCAGATTTAAGAAGTTGAATTTTCCCGCTTCTCCAGAAACATGGACAAGTGTGCTCCATCCGTCTTCGAGTGAAAAAATAATCCAAAATAACGAAAGCAAGCCGGCACCGACAAATAGGAAGAATTGCATTACATCAGTCCATATCACCGTCCTCATTCCGCCCATCAATGTCCAACCCACTGCAAAAAGTCCGATGATCCAAATACATTGATCGAACTCGAGCGGAGTTACGACCTTCAGTGCGAGGGCGGCAACCAGCACGCGCACGCTTTGTCCGAGGATTCCTCCAATTTGAAAAATGATAGTCGCGAGCCGCTTGGCACCGATACCAATTTGATTTCCCATATAATCATACGGGCTGTAAATTTCTCTTTGGTAAAAAGCCCGGACAAAAAATATTCCGACAACAATTCGGGCGGCAATAGAGCCAATGCCCCACTGAAGGTAAGTAAAGTCTCCCCCAGCCGCATAGACCATCCCGGGTACCCCAATAAAAGTGACACCACTAATTTCGGTGGCAATAATTGAGCCGGAAACCGCCAGCCATGGAAGAGATCGTCCTCCGAGAAAAAAGTCCTTAATCGTGGATTGTTTGCCCTTCAGAAAATGTCCCACATAGGTGGTAAGAAGCAGGTACGCCGCAACCACGATCCAATCGGTCCAAGTGAAGTAACTATGAAAATCCATCCCTGCTGAACCAAAAAGGATTTATCGCGGAATGAAAACGGAAAAGAGTTAATAGTGAATAAAAAATGCATTTGGGAACAACTTCTCCTTTCCCTAATAAAATGAGTGTGTGATAAATAAATCATGAATCTATTCACACTGATGATTGGAGGAGCGGCATTGTTTATTGCCGGATGTGCCGCCTATTTCAGTGTGCGTGGGATTGCACTCACATTTGGAGCGGTAAGTTCTTTCACTGTCCCCATTATCGTGATGGCTTCCAGTTTGGAATTTGGCAAGTTGATTGCCGCATCTTTTCTTTATCGAAACTGGCATTCCTGTAATAAAACCCTGCGAAGTTATTTGTTGTTTGCGGTTTTTCTGTTGATTGGAATCACTTCTGCGGGAATTTACGGGTATTTATCCCAAGCATTTGAGGAGACTCTCAATCAGGTGGAGGGATACGAAAAGCAAATCGCGAGCATACAAAGGCAGCAGGTTGAATATGACCGTTTAATTGACGCCTATCGAACCTCCGGTAAAAAAGGGTCTCTCATTCGCGAGGAGAAACAAGCCGAGGAGCGAGCACGCCTTGAGGAGTATATCAAAGAAAGGAGGCAGGACATTGTTTCTGCAGAAGACGCTAAGACCCGGCTTGCGGATGAAACGGATCAGATGATTGTGGGGGAGCGTGAGCGAAGAGAAAACGAAAAAACGAGAATTGAAAACTTTATAGATTCCCGCCGCCAGGATATCGCAACATTGGAGGCGCAAAAAATACCTTATAAAGAGGAAGTGGATCAGCGTGTGAGGATGGAACTCGCGAAGGAAGAGAAGATTAACGAAAGGATTGCCCAGTTGGATGCCGCGGTCAAAACATACCAGGATATGGGTGCCGGCGGATTTCTGAAGGAGGATGGATTCAAGAAAGCGGCCCAGTTACTTACTACTCAGTCGGAGGAAAGGGATGCGTTACGGGCGAGCTTACAACTGATTGCCAATGCTGCACAAAAAGCACGGGATGATCTGGATACCAGGTACCAGGCACTGGATGAAAGAATAGTGCAGGCTCAAAATGAAATAGCGGAAGCCAATACAAAAATTACCACTCTTACGACAGGGGGCGCTGAACAGGCTGATAATATGAAGACTGCACTGCAAAACCTGCAACAGGCACGGTCCTCCGTGGATGAAAGAATTCAGTCACTGGAAACTGAAATAGCGGAGGCGAGCCGTAAAATAACCGCCATGAGTGAGAGTGGTTCAGTTTTTGGACCCGAGAGTTCGGCGGAATTGGAAGCAAAGAAAAGCGAGCTTTTTGCCAAGAAGGAGGAGGGGGAGAAAACAATTCTCGAATTGGGAGGCAAAATTCGCTCGACTGATATCGGATCATTTAAATTTATTGCCCGTGCCTTTGACCCTTCCGTTGTGGAGGCAGAGGAAACCGAAAACCCTCTAATCATTCAGGAGACAATGGCACGGGCGGTGAACCGGGTGGTGAAGTGGTTCATTCTTTTACTCGTGGTGGTGTTTGACCCTCTCGCAGTAACTCTTGTGATTGCTTTCAACGCATCCTTGTTGCGAGGTAAAAATCCTTTGCCTGTTGAAGCAGAAAAACAGGGGGGGCCGAGTAAGAATTCATTTTTCTCGTTTGGTAATGTGATTTTGCTTCTGATCGTGGTCGGCTTGCCCGGATGGTTTTTTTACGAGAAAATGAACCCTGATGTAAAGGTCGACTCTGAAAAACAGGCGAAATCAACTTTCTTATCCAAGCTTTCCTCGCGAAAATTTGATGACCGGGCTTTTGCGTATGTTCCTGAAAAATCATTCGGAGTGTTTTCTTTTTCAGGTGTCCGAATGGTCGAGCAGGTCGGATTACCGAAAATAATTGCGAACGATTTAATTAATAATGTTCCCTTCCTCAGTAATTTGTCATGGGACCCGGAGGAGTGTGGAGTCAATCCTCACGGTCGAGTCCTCTATTTTTTGCAGTTCCCACAGGATGAGTTTATCGGAGAACGGGACCAGGATATTGTATGGGGTTTAATCCTTCCGATTGGGGACCAGGATCAACTGAGAGAATTTATCCTTCGCAAATTGAATTTAAAGAATTCTTCCAACGCCTGGCGGATTGAGGAAAATAATTCTCCCTCCTTTATGTCTTTTCATCATCGAACCTCCCATATTTCCCTTGGCATGGACGAGCAGTGCCTGGTTATTCTTTCTTCCTGGTGGTCGGACCAAAAAGACCCTCAGTTTTTGAGCGAAGAGCTTAAGCAGGTCTTTGATTACGGCCAGAATTCCAGTATAACCAATTCTTCGGTTGCAAATAAACTGACTGGAGATGACTACGATGTGGGGTTGTCATTATTGGGAAGGAATTTTTTCGAATCGTTCACTAAAAATAACGGCGAAGAGGACCTGTTTGACCAATTTCAGGATTTCCTTGGTTTCGATTTGAATTTAAAGGCAAAAGTTTCGATGGATCAGGTCTCGCTCGAGGGTATCTATGCATATGACAACGAAGTTTTGGATGCCAATTTTGGATTGAAGGTGGCGAGCCAATTGGATCAGGTAAGAGAGAGTGATAATGCATCTTCACTGGAATCGGTTTATGGAGAGTTTTTGGAAATCTTTCTCCAACGACTGGATTTTCAAACCGCAAGTAATCTGATAGAAAGAATTGATCTTTCTCAGTCGGTCGGATTTGACCAATTTTCCAAAATTTCGGCACAAAGCCGGACCAGAGGTAAGCAAAATGGTACTATTTCTATGGTTCTTGAGACCTCGGAATCGGGTGGGGCGGCACTGTGCTCATTGATCGACCTGATGGTTGCCGCACTGAATCCTTTTCCCGATTCCAATTCGGGCAATTAATGAAGATTAAATTTTTCTGTTTGGGAGTGGGGTATGTTCTCCTTTTTTTATTTTACAGTTGTGCTACTCCTTCTCCGGAGGAAGGGAAAAGGAAATTAGACATCAGTAGTGAGATTATGAAACCGGCAGATTTAAATCACTCTTACCAGTCAGGCATAGCGGTAAAAGATAAATCCGATATTGATGCGGAGATCGGGACCGAAAAGTCGCATTCTGAAATATCCGGAAACGAGAATACTGATCAAATAGTTTTGATGGATGGCAATTCGAGCAATGATGTGGAGGATAAAAGCGGAGATCCGAATATTCCAAGTGAAGCTTTAATCGATAAGAATAAAACTCCTTCTTTAGAAGTAAAAAGCGAATTATCTGAAAAAGTTTCAAATCCATTAAACGAAAATGGAGTTGAAGCCAATATTGTTACAAGAGGAAGGGATGATACCCTGGAGGAATCCAATCAAACAGTTCCGGATTCAAGTTCAAATCCTAATCTCAGCGGGGTGGAATTACCCAGTGCTATGACAGGGAGCTTGGAACCTGATGAATCAAACAACGAAAGAAATGAAGACGACTTACCGGTCCGCGGTGGTGAAATGTTGGAAAGCTTTTTCGAAACCCCTGCACCGGATACGGGAAAAAACTCTGCGGGTGAATCGAAAACTGCTGAATTGAGTACCGAGATCGTTGAGCAGGCAGTGCAAGTAGAATCAAATCAAAGTCGACCGGAACCAGATCGCTTAATTTTTACAGAATCAGAGCCCGGCAAAATCGGTTCAGATCAAGAAATCCTGAATTTAGAGAAGAAAAAAGAAAACATTTTACCCAGTGTACAATCCGGAAATCTTGTCGGTTTTGCCCCGCCTTTCGAATTGGAAGACACCGAAGAAAAAAAAGGCAGAGATTACAAAAATTTGACACTCCGTTCGGAGCAACTGGATGTGCGGGAAAGCACGGGGGGCAATCGGGATCGAAGAGTTGGATTAATGAAAAGAAATGAGGAGCAAATTTCTTCCACCGGTTTGAATACATTCCGTGTGGGATTTAAGGACTTCATCAAGGACGAGCGAAAAAAAGATGAAAAAGTTTTTAAGACTGAAGATTTACCAAAAAAAAGAAAAGTGATTGAAGGGTTTGGTAAAATTCGTTCATTTCTCAATCGGGAAAATATAACCGAAAATTCCAGTATTCAGGGTGTTGATACAGATTTTTACCGGGCAAAAAGCTATCTGTATCCATCTAAGAAATCTTTTGATAATGAAGTTCCGGGGGAACTTGATCAATCGGGAATAAATCGGTATCAAAAGAGCTTGGACTGGATTAAGCACCGTGGCCGAAATTCGTTGGATTAACTCTGAAATGAAAAAGAGCTTCGCTCCCTCCTGGTTACTCATTACATTAGTATTACTGACGGTATTAGTTTTCGGACAATCGGTCGGATTTTTTTATGAGATAAGTGAGATGTTTAAAAATATTGATTTTTTAAACAAATAGTCGTTCTCGCTTAATCTAAACGATAAATAATCCGCACATAGTATTTCAGATCCAATTCCTCCTTCTTTTCTGCTGGGGTTGAATTGTAAGTCCCATCCACCCCGGTACGCAGGTTCCAATCGGATTCTTTATCCAAAGGGATGACCAATGCCGTGTCTTTACTCAGTAAGTAATGAGAAAGGTCTTTAATGCTAGGAATTACAGTAATATCGCTTTCCAGGGACAGCAGATCTTTAATATTGTGTGAATACTCGAATCCAAAGTCCATGGCGAGTTCCTCGACATTGCTTTGACTGGGTTGACTGTATTCTTCAAATCTGAACGCCAAACCGGACCGGAAGGACAACTGATAGGGTCTATTATCAGTCCAAAAATACTTCAATCCAACCGCACTGGTTGAACGCAGATCCACTTCCTCAAGCCGGTCATTTTCAAAATCGGTTTTTGCATACCAGGAAAGCTGCTCATAAAATCTCGAGTCATATTCGATTCCCAGTTTGGTCTCATCCACAATGGTTTGATTTTCTTTGCTTGAATTATTGTAGCTCAAATAAAAATCATATTTACGAATTTTATTTCCGTATTCACTGTCCAATCGGGCACCAATTCCAAAATTTTGGGTATTTCCCGAGGCTCCCATGAAGTCAAACCCCAGGGAGTTTTTCCACGCCATGACAAGCGCTTTGGCTTTTTTTTGCATTTCAACCACGAGCGGGTCTTCGTTTTCACTCGGCCAGAGGTGACGAACTTCTTCAAAAGTGGGTGTTGCTTGATTTTCCTCAATTAAAATCCTCGAATCGTCTGCCAACAAAATCTTGCTTTCAAAAGTTCGATTGTCTTCCAATCGCACAGAAATTTCATTGTCCGTTGAAATCGAATTGATTTCCTCCGTTGAAATTTTGATTTCACCCGCAAATTGAGTTTGGAAAGTAAGATTCCCATCTTCGAACAAAATGAGATCTCCCCGAATGCGAGATCCATCCTTGGTTATTATTTCATCGCCGAGCAAGAGAGTACAAAAAAGCAATTTTGCAGAGATTAGAAAAGGTATGGTGAATATCGTGTTTTTCATTTTAACCGGGTGGCCATTTTAATTGTCTACCACCAAGAAGGTGGACATGGAGATGAGGCACACTTTCACCACCCTGAGGACCGTTATTGATTACGATCCTAAAACCGTCGCCAAGTTTTTGTTCCTTGGCCAGTTTCTGAGCGATGAGTAGAAGGTGTCCAAGTGTTGGTTGATCGGATTCGTTCGCTTCGGCAATCCGAATAATTTTTGTTTTGGGAATGATGAGGATATGGACAGGTGCCTGTGGTTCAATATCCTTAATTGCAATACAGGTATCATCCTCGTGCAGAATTTCGGCGGGGATTTCCCGGTCAATAATTTTTTCAAAAATACTCTTCATTCAAAGTTATTTTGCGGACCAGGTCCGGAGAGAGAAAAGCCAGAAATATTCAAAAGCGGTTTCGTCTTTGAGGTTGACCTCCAGCAGTCCTGAAACTTTTTCGGCTGCGGAAATCACTCTTGCTAACTTACCGGCGACATTTTCAAGTGGCAACTTGGATTCCACGACCAGTTTTCTTGACTGCAGAATTAAATTTTTCATTAGTTGTGCCCGAATGCCCTTGCGGATCGAGGTTTCGATCGCGTCTTTTTCTTTTTCATCAAGACCTTCCGGAAGGTTTTTTGCATTTTTCTTCCATTCAGCATCGGCGATCTCCTTCAGTACGCTCACAAATCTTTCAATCAGACCGTATGCCGCAAACACCGGTCCCACCCGGTCAATTTTGAGTTTTTCACGATCCAGTAAGTTTTTAACCCAGGAATCATAGAGTTTGATCAATTCAATCCAATTCGGGTTTTCAATTTCCTGATTGTCCGAAGGAAGTCGAACCTGAAGGCATCGACTCCGAATGGTGGCCAGAGTGGCGTACGGGCGGGTGGTGACCAGAAGCACATAGGTTCCCGGTGGTGGTTCTTCCAAAGTCTTCAGGAATGCATTGGCTGCCTGTTTTCTCATTCGGTCGGCCTCGTGTATAATGGCCACTTTGGCTCCGCCCTGGTTTGAACTTCGATTGAGTTCTGAAATTAAGTCCCGTGTGTTATCAACAGAGATAATTCGCATTTTTCCCGTAGGACGAAGGTGGAAAAGATCGGGATGCTCGAGTTTTTGTTCGTTCATTCCCAGGATCGTGCGGGTAAGTTCAATTGCTTGCCGCTCAGCAACTTGCAAGTTTTCACCTTGAAAAATTAAGGCATGATGCAGGGAATCTGAATTGAACTCAGTCTTTAACCTATTGGTTTTATCGCTTGCTGAGCTGAGCATGCTTTGGGGTACTCAGTCCTCGTTGAAAAAACGAGAATGAATTTCGTTCCAAATTAAAATCTCGATTTCTTCGGGCTCGCCTTCTCCATCGACCACAAAAAATCTATCGGGTAAATTGCGGGCAAGGTGAAGGTATCCCTCTCTTACTTTACCATAAAACTCAACATTTTCCTGTTCCATTCGGTCGGGCATATCCGATATTCGGTGTTTTATTCTTTCTAATCCAACCTCGGCGGGAATGTCGAGTATCACGGTCAGATCGGGAACGACATCTCCAACCGCAAAGGAATTAATCTGGGTAACCGGATCATCCGCGATTTGACGGGCCACTCCCTGATAGACCGTGGTGGAGTCCAGGAAACGGTCACAAAGCACGATTTTGCCCTCAGTTACGGCGGGAAGGATGAGTTCGCGAACCAATTGAGCACGGCTCGCAGCAAAAAGAAGGAGTTCCGTTTCGGGGAAAATCTTATGGGATGAATCGGCATGCATTAACAAGTGCCTGATATCTTCCCCAATTACGGTGCCGCCCGGTTCTCGGGTCACCACAACATCGCGATGATCCACATCTTCCAACCGGTCCGCCAACAGGCGGATTTGCGTGGATTTCCCGCATCCCTCCGAACCTTCGAAGGATATTAATATTCCGTTTTCGTGACTCATGAAGCTTGTTGGTTTAGTTGTCTGAGTAAATCAATGACTTGTGTGGTTGAAGGACTTTTAGCAGTCCTGACATAGTGACCAGATGTACAGGTTGCAAGGGCAAGAGAGGTGAGGGGCGAAAATCCGCACAGTCGAGCCGCAGAGAATCCGGCGTTGAAGTGGTCGCCGGCACCGGTGGTGATTTTGGGGTCCTCGGTGTAAGGACCGGGAGTCCACCACGCTCCCTCTTTAGTCGCGCATGCTGCTGATTCAATGGGATGTACCACCACGCAGGCAATTTCGAGATTCCGCCTGATTTCAGTGGACATGGAGCATAGACTTTCCTCGTCCTTGCCCCCCGTTTTTAAATCAAGCGTTTCGCAGACCTGCAGTGCTTCATTGTAATTTAGACCAAGAGTGACTTCAGCATGTGCCTGATATCTTGAAATTACCCGAAGCACCTCGCGAATATCCTCGGAGGACCGTTTGGCAGGATCGGTGAGGTCAAAAAAGAAATTACGGGTATCAATTGGAGGAAGATTGGGCATGATTCGGTCAACAATCTCAAGAAGTATGGATGTCATCTTGGGGATCATGGTCCAATTGACAATGGAAACGGATTGTGCTTTCGCCAGCATGTCAATAAACGCACCTTCCCCAGTCACCTCAATTATTCTCTGAAAGTCAATTTCTTCCAGGCTTCGAGTGTTACCCAGCATGAGTTTGCCGTCTTTAAATTCGAGAGCGGTGGTAATCCCGGGATCTGCCAGTGAGATGGCGTCCGTGTAACGGGCAAAATCCTCAAACACAGGATCTATGGAAGGTCTACCCAATGCACCGATATACCGTACATTCAACCCCAGAGAGTTGTGGGCATTTGCCATAATCGGACCGTTTCCTCCAAGCTTGTCAAATCGGGGGAAAAGTTCAATGTTAGCACTTTTCCCGGCAGCTGCAGATATTCTTGATCCCAGTGCATCAATGGTGTCGATCGGATCAAAACTTTCATTCAGTCCATGCCGTTTATCAACCGGAGTGACAATCTTGTCCACAAAGCCGTCCAATCCGACAACTGAGTTCATTCCGGAAGGGTTGAAAGTTTTCTGATTGAGTTCCTCTAATATTTGATTGGCAAGTTTCATGTAAAACTCTGCTTAAATTTCTTTACGCGAGGGAGCAAACTTAATCGAAGTATATTGATTTTTCATGAATCAAATCTAGAATTTGGTTGATCTCGTGAATTTCAGGGTAAATATATTTTTTGTGGTGTTAAAAATTATACAATAACTGACCAAAATGAATTTATTAACTATTTTAGATCAAAGCGTGCATACTTTGGGAAGTTCGGGGCTGATTGATTATTTCATCGATTCCAATAATGCAGGAAAGGTTGTCATTTGCCTTTTGATTGTGATGAACTGCTATGCACTGAGTCTGATGTACAGTAAGCATCATTTATTTAAAAAAGTGAATGCGAAAAATGCTCGTGATGAAAAAAGGATTAATGATTTGAGTAATATTTTTGAATATGATGATGCATTATTCACCGGTGGAGGAAGTCCTTACCTGACCATCTGTTCGAGGGCCATGGCCGCGGCCAGACGGACAAATGAAAGCGGATCTATCCGGATGAACTATGTGGAAAATGCAATCAAAAGGGCATTGGCTGAAGTGGGTGAACAATACGAGTCCAAAATGTATTGGCTGGCCACCATTGTCTCCGGGGCACCATTCCTCGGTTTACTGGGCACGGTCTGGGGGGTGATGGACGCGTTTGGTACTATGGAAAGTGGCGGGGCGACCATTGAGCACCTCGCACCGGGTGTTTCCGGTGCTCTACTCACAACAGTCGCGGCACTTTGCGTGGCCATTCCGATTGTTTTTGCCTACAACGGGCTTTTAGGAACGGCTCGTTCCTGCATGACGAAGCTGGAGAATTTCTCGAGCAACCTGGCTGACCGGATTGAAATTGAACAGAAGCAGTAGTCTTCTTATTTAATTGAAACTTCTTCTTTAAATGGCACGTGATTTTAAGAGGCCTAATAAATTGGCCGTCATATCCGACCTGAATGTTACTCCCCTGATCGATTTGGCTTTTTCCCTGCTGATTATTTTTATGATTACCACCCCGGTAATCGAGCAGTATAATCGAATTGATCTGCCCACTCAAAATGTGGAAAACAATCAAAAACCACCGGAGCAGGAGGACAAGTTTATCACTATCGACGCCTCCGGAAACTATAATTGGGGGCAAGATACAGTCACGAAATCCGAATTGGAAACCTTGTTGGATCAGGTTGCGCAAGGTCCCGATGATCAACCTACCATTCATCTGCGTGGGGACCGCAGTTTACCCTACCAAAAGATAATGGATGTGATCAATATGCTTAAGTCAAGAAACCTGACTAAGTTGAGTTTGGACACAAAGGCTGGGTAGTATTCAAAGGTAATGGAATCGAAAAACAGATCTTTGGCTTTGGATAATTTGAAGCAAAACCTTGGGGATGCCGTATTCGTAGACGAAGATTCATTGCACAAAGCATCCTTTGACGGGTTGAAAGTATTCTTTGCCCCTGATGCGGTGGTTCGACCCAGGCAAGCAAGCGATGTTGGAGAAGTTTTGATTCTGGCTAATAAATTTGATATTCCAATCACTACCAAAGGGGCTGGTTCTTCGCTGACGGGAGGTGCAACTCCTTTCAAGGGCGGGTGGGTTTTAGATCTTTCCCAGTTAAATGAAATCGAACTGGATATGGATAACCAAATTATGCGTTGCGGACCCGGGGCAATCATTGCAGACATTCAGGAAAAAGCAGCGGAGCAAAATCTTTTTTATCCGCCTGATCCGTCCTCGAAAAAGTTTTGCACAATTGGAGGGAATATTGCCTGCAATGCCGGAGGGTTACGGTGCGTGAAATATGGTGTCACCCGAGATTACATACTTTCACTTTCGGGATACTTGCCCACTGGTGAAGCAGTGCAATGGGGGAGAGCTACGAGAAAATTTGCCACCGGTTATAATATCCGGGATTTGTGGATTGGGAGCGAGGGTACATTGGGGGTTGTTACCCAGGCGGTTCTTCGTTTGATCGGGAAACCAGTCGGACAAAAAACTTTTTTAGCGGCTTTTAAAGATGATTCAAGTGCACTGCGTGCACCTATTGAATTATCCCGAATGGGCATTCGTCCATCCATTTTAGAATTCCTTGATCAATGGACCGTGGAATGCGTACAATCTTTTACCGGAAAAGAGGTTTTTTCCGGAATGTCTCCCCGCCCCGTTCTCTTGATTGAATTGGACGGAGATCCCTTTATCATTGAAAAAGAATCCGTACGTTTGCAGGACTGGTTAACAGAATCAGCAATCTGTCATGAGGCGGCGACCACCCAGGAAGAAGCGGAAGAATTATGGGAAGTGAGAAGGCAGGGATCCCCTGCAATGAAAAAATTGGCGAATACAAAATTGAATGAGGATGTGGTGGTTCCTTTGGCTGAGCAGATTAAGCTTGTTGAGTGCGTGGACGAACTGAGGCATCAATTTAATTTGAAAATCGGAGTTTTTGGACATTGTGGCGATGGTAACCTTCATGTTAATTTTATGTATGATCACGAAAACGAAGATGAATCGAAAAATGCGGTCGAGGCCTTAAAATTGCTGATGGAAAAAGTGCATGAATTAGGCGGTGCAATTAGTGGAGAACACGGGATAGGATTGGCTAAAACTCCCTTTGCCCGAATGCAATTCAATTCCGCGGAGTGGAGGACCATGGAAGCGGTTAAGAAGACATTGGATCCCAAGGGAATTTTGAATCCGGGGAAAATTTTTGACATTTTTAACCCTTGGGAACAAAAAAAGATAGATGCGATTTTGCCTTGGGAGCATTCCCATGACCAACCTCAACCAGTAAAAATATGAAATTTACACTTCTTCATTATCCTTCCTATTTGTGCATTTGTGTCATTGGGCAGTGCACAAGAAACGCTTCATCCTTGGACAGATTTACAGGGCAGAACTCTTCAGGCATCCTATATTAAATCGGACGGAGTGACTGTGACCATCAAATGGAATGGTAAAGTAGTGCCAATTCCTCTGTCCTCTCTTTCGGTTGAATCAAAAGCACTTGCTCAAAAACTTTCCACTCCGAAGGCGTCAGCCTCGTCCAATCCATTTGATACTGTCGCTCCTCCTACACAACCCGAGCAACTTCATTCATGGACCGATCTTCAGGGGAGAACTTTAAAAGCGGCTTTCATTAAAGCTGATTCGACTTCCGTTACTGTAAAATGGCAGGGGAAAGTCGTTCCATTACCTTTGGCAAACCTGAATCCGGCATCAAGGGCATTGGTTGCTGACCTGTCGGGTTCTTCCACCCCCCCGCCGGTGAAAGTTTCCCCGTCAACGGAAATTGTTACAAAACCAGTTGTCCCTGATGATTTAAAAAGTGAGATTTCATTGGATGCAGAGCAAAGTTGGAAAAGTACTACCGGAAGCGTGATCAAAGCAAAATTTATTTCAATTGAGGGGGAAAGTTTGAATTTATTAATGCATGGGGGCAGATCCGAGCAAACTATTCCACTTACCCGTTTTTCGAAAGATTCTCAGGAGTTAGCAAATAAGCTTCAATCCTTATTAGTGAAGCAAAACAAAGCCAGGCAGCAGCTTGCAAATCAGCGGAAAAAAATGAAAGTACCGGAACTGGTTGAAGGAGATTTGGGACGCAGTCATTCATGGATCAGTTCGGATGGTAACAAAATTGATGCAATCTTTGTTGCAGCCAATGATAAGGGGGTAACACTACTGATGAGAAATAATCCGAACCGACCGTATGAATTACCCTGGGAAAGATTGAATCCGGAATCTCAGGCTTTGGGGGAAGGTTTGAAAAGATTAAAAGAGAAACTTATGCCTAAAAATCCAGCAATTTTACCGGCAAAAGGTGGAAGTTTACCGAGATATGGAGATGGGAAATGGAAGGGGTATAATACGGTCTTGGAGAGTGCAGTGTACGATGTGGCTCTTCACGGGAATGCAAATATAGTTCATATTTGGTTGAAAAACGAAGGCAAGGAAGGGGAGGCAGCACTGGGAGAAAGAGCAAAACGTGTTCCTCTCAGCATCAACTTTCGTCCCTATTATTATCTGAATCCGGGGGAAAGAAACCGTCAGTGGAAGAGGCGAAAGATAGTATCTTACGATGACCCGCCAAGTGTTTCCATGGATCGTGAAGAGACTACAATACGTGGAACCTTAGATAACGGCTCGACATTTGAATATGTGATGCAAATCAATCACCGGGGGCTTAGTTTTTGGGGGGAAGTGGAGGAAAAGAGTCCGGGCGAGTATCCCACAATTTTTAGCATTGCTCTCTATTCTCCTAATTTTATTCCCGATGTTGCGAATAAAACCATGGCGGAAATTGAACCAATGGTTGGAGATGGTTGTCTCTACATTGACCCCCTTGAATCAAAGCGGGCAAAAATTCCTATGCTTGATACCTGGAAGGATGTACTTGGTAAACTTAGCGGTGCATCATGGAATCCAATCAAATCAGCCGAGTTAATGGGGTTTCCTTTTGGTTCTCACAAAATAAAGGTTACCCCCACGAGTTTGAGTGATATGATATTCCGGTGGGGTAAGGGGTATAGTGGTACTTTCCCATTTCAGGGGATTCACTTGGTTCACCGTACTCAGGATTCATATGATGCTGCCCAATCAAAAACCCCGGGTGAATATAAGAAGCGCCTTGAGATTCCAAGAAATAAAAGATTGAATGTGAATATTATTCGGGGGCGGGGATAAATTGAGACTGTTCATTTTCTTTTCAATAATATCCTGCCTTTCCCCATTACTGGGCGAAAATGTTGTTCGTGTTGCAAGTTTTAATTTAAGGAATTATCTGTCCTGCGACCGAATGGTTGAGGGCAAATGGAGACCGGACTATCCGAAACCAGAGATTGAAAAAAAAGCAGTCCGTTCAATCATCAGATCAGTTAATCCCGATATATTGGTATTTCAGGAAATGGGTGATTATCCTTATCTTTTGGAACTATGGATGGATTTAAATGTGACGGGTGGGCCTTATTATCCCCATGCCGTTTGGAAGCCCAATCAAGAAGAGGATGAAGTTCGGCATCTTGCTGTTTTTTCAAAATATCCTCCCGTTGCAGTAAAGCATTACATTGATCTTCCTTTTTCCTATTTTGAAGGGGTTGAACAATCCGGCCGTGGTTTACTTGAGGTTTCTTTTCGCCCATTTAAAACAAAATTTCATTTATTTAATCTGCACTTAAAAAGCATGTGGACGGAAAGAAAGGATGATCCTAAGGCTTCTGTTCGGCGTGAGAAGGAGGCTCGCGTAATCAGGGACTTGATTCGTAAAAAATTCCCGCCTTCAGGAAAGCCGAATTATCTGGTTGTGGGTGATTTTAACGACCACAAAAATTCCGCACCTTTAAAGAGGTTTATGACTGTCAACGATACAACCCTTTCCCAGCCTGTGCCCTGTGTTGATTCGAGAGGGCATTTTTGGACGCATTATTTTAAGAAACAGGATAGTTATTCCCGGATTGACTATATATTAGCAAGTTCAGAAGTGATGAAGCAGCTTATCCCAAACTCAGGGAGAATTATGGATTTCCCTGAAGCCGATATTGCATCGGACCACCGTATGATTTACGCCGATTTTTCTTTTTGAAGACCAATAAAAGGCCTTACTTTCTCCATAAGTTTTTACTTTCAATCATTTCGCTTACACATTTGGGTAAGTTTTCTTTCCATCCTTCTGTTCGGTTGCATACCAATTCAAAAATATCCCTTGAAAACAAATTCATGTTATTGCGGTCGCAATTCTCAATCGTTACCAGGAAACCGTTTTCTCGGATATATTTGTACAGGTTTCGTAAGTTGCCCGCGACTAGAAGGTTATTGATGGTTACCAAACCATCCTTGTTTTCGTCCATGACGGTTTCAACATTATCGCCAATCCCCATTTGTTTGCGGTAGCGCTCGAAGTTCTTCAACTCAATGGGGTAGGCATATATTTTTACATTATCTTTAAATAGCTTCCCGAATGCTTCAAGAATTCCGCCTTCAAGATTTGAGTAGTAATCTTCCTTAAAAATGTCCGCCAGGTTATTGAGTCCAAGCACGAGTCCAATAGGATTTTTGACATACCGTCTGAGATAAGCAGAGAGTTTGAAGTATTCCAAATAGTTGGAAACCAGAACTCCATATCCACAGGAATTAATCACTTCAATCCGTGAGATGAAGTCCTCGTAATCAATATCTCCCTCATTGAGCAGGCTTCGCAGAGTGAGTTCCATAAAGACCTCAACACTCTTTTCCTCCACATCTTCACGGGAAACAAATTGGACCTTGGCCTTTTCCAGCATATCTAAATTCACCTTGGTTAATGGGCGAAAGCTTCCCCGTTCGATCAGGCAGGCTTTTTTATAAAGATTTTCCGAGGGTTGCACCACATGTCCAGAGTCATTGAACATGATTGCGTGAGTTAATCCAGTCTCAGTTAATTTGAGGCAAAGAATCCGGTTGTCCACTGATTCAAAAGAGGGACCGTTAAATTCAATCATGTCAACTTCGATCCGGTTCTCACCCAAACTGTCGGTCAGGCTTTTGATGAATGCATCCGGATCCTTGCTTAAGTGCATGGCTCCGTAAACCAAATTGACACCCAATATACCGATCGCCTCCTGTTGTAACTGGTTGTCCGTATCAAGCATTCGGACATGAAGGATAATGTCGTGAAAGGGAGATTGGGGTGAAATTTGAAATCGAATTCCCATCCATCCGTGGCACTCGTTTGTTTTACTGTAGTTGAGTGCGGAAACCGTATTGGAAAATGCAAAAAAAGTACTATCCACACCTCGGGCAGCGGATAAGCGTTCATCCAATAACTGATACTCATGTGCCATCATTTGGACGAGTCTTTTTCGTGAGACATAACGGCCAGCTTCACCATAAATTGCGTCGCTGAATTTCATATCATAGGCAGAAATTGTTTTGGCTACCGTTCCAGCTGCACCACCCGCCTGAAAAAAATGACGGGCAACCTCCTGCCCGGCACCAATCTCGGCAAAGGTACCGTACTTGGAGGAATCTAAATTAATGCGGAGAGCTTTTCTGTCCACCGATAGGTCTTGTTCATTCATACTCATGAATAAATGCGTTCTTTTTGAATACAGGCAAAGTTTTTCTTCGACCTTACTCAAAAAGAGGTATTTTCTTGGTCGGAGCAATATGAAAAATTTCTGGAAAGATGTACTCAAAAGAATGGCGGTTACTTTAGTGTCGACCCTCCTCTTTGTGGTTATTTCACTTTTTCTTTTTGAGGCGATTTTTTCTTCTCTTTTCGATCAGAAAAAGAGGGAAGCCATTCCGGGTTCTTTTTTAGTCCTCGATCTTTCCATGAATTTAACCGACCGACCTACGGAATTAACCTTTGAAGACCTGACCCGGGAGGCAATTACCGAGCAGTCCAAAGCACCTCATTTTCATTTGAAGGAGGTTTTGGATTCCCTGGAAAAAGCTGCATTGGATTCTAAAATTAAGGGAATTTTTATTGAGGGAGGATTCCTACCGGATGGATATGGATGTGGATATGCTGCGATTCAGGAATTGGTTTCTGGATTACAAAAGTTTAAGGATTCCGGTAAGAAAATCACCGGTTTTTTCTCCGATCCTTCCCAATTGGATTATCTTGTGTATTCAATGTGCGACGAGTTGCACATGAATCCCAGTGGAACATTGATTTTAAATGGATTGGCCAATGAGCAGGTTTTCATGGGCGAAGCACTCGAGAGGTACGGAGTGGGAGTGCAAGTGATTCGGGTTGGTGAATTTAAGGGGGCAGTCGAGCCTTTTATTGCAACCGGATTCAGTAAAGAAAACCGTTTACAAATTTCAAGATTACTCAATGTGCGCTGGGATGATTACCTGCACTCCGTTTCTTTAAACCGTGGAATTGAGAAAAGTGATTTGATTCTTGATTTGAATAAAACTTTTATTTTCACACCCGAGCAGTGCCTGGAAAAAGGGTTTGCTGATTTTATAACTCCTTATGGAGATATGTTAGATAGTCTTCTTTTAAATGGCGTGAAGGATGATGATTCGGGCGAATTCGCCCGGATTGACCTTATTGACTATGTGGACCGTCCAAATTTATCTGAAGGTGATCAATCAATATCTAAGACAGATCAGAAAAAAGTAGCCGTTGTTTATGTGGAAGGAACCATTGTGGATGGCTGGGTGGATGATGGATTTTCCATCGGGGGGGATGAAATTGCGGAGCGAATTCGGGAAATTTCCAGGGACTCCGATTATAAAGCAATTATTCTTCGGGTGAACAGTCCTGGAGGCAGTGTTTCGGGTTCAGATACTATTTTGAATGAAATTTCCCGTTCTCGGGCCAAAGGTTTGCCTGTGGTCGTTTCCATGGGTTCAGTGGCTGCTTCCGGTGGATATTGGATCGCAATGGACTCCGACCGTGTTTTTGCTTCGGAACAAACGGTAACTGGGTCCATTGGTGTTTTTGGCTTACTTCCGAATCTTAAGGGCTTAATGGGGAATTTTAGTTTGTACTGGGATACAGTAAAGACTAATGATTCTTCGGATATAATGAGTGTTTCCCGCCCCAAGTCGGATAGAGAATTAGCCATTGTTCAAAAATATGTGGACCGAATCTACGAACGTTTTATTTCCCTTGTCTCAGAAAGTCGGGATCTCAATGCCAGCGAGGTCGACCAAATTGCTCAGGGCCGTGTCTGGATGGGGAAGGATGCCTACGAGCTTGGATTGGTGGACGAATTGGGAGGATTACAGAATGCAATTGCTTACGGGGCAGAACTTGCCGGTGTGGATGATTATAAAATAGATGAATTCCCGGCCGCGAAAGATCCAATGGAGGCAATTTCGGAGCTTTTTAAGATAAAGTCCCTTCAACGGGCTCATAAACACAAAGACTCTCCTTTCATGTCGAGCCTGAAGGAAATGAGAACATTCATTACACAATTGAAAAATTTAAATGATCCCAGATCTTCCTATATTATTCTTCCTTGGTATCAAAATAGTTTTGGTTTTCCCCGATAATCTCTATAACCATTTATCCTAATCAATGAAAAATGAAGTAACACTAGTAAAGAACTGCACCGCCACTATTATCCCGGCTGGTGATGAAGTCACTCTTGCCCAAGGGGTCACCTACAGCATTGCCCAGTCCTTGGGTGGTTCAGTAACCCTTCGTGATGCCAATGGCATGTATCGGGTGGGGGAGGGGGAACTTTCCGCTCTTGGCGAAGAGGTTTACCAGGAAGTAACCAAGGAAATCAAATCTCAGTCAAGTGACAAGCCATTCAGTGAAGATGTGGTTTGGGAAGCATTGCAAGGATGTTACGATCCTGAGATTCCGGTCAATATTGTCGATCTCGGGCTGGTGTACGATTTAAAGATAAGCGGGGAACCGGATTCAAAAAAGGTGGAGGTTCAAATGACTTTAACCGCACAAGGCTGTGGTATGGGCCCAGTCATTGCTGATGATGCGAAGACTCGAATACAGAGTCTGCCTCAAGTCAGTGAAGTGACCGTGGACATTGTCTGGGATCCACCATGGAACCCGAAGATGATGTCTGCGGAGGGAAAAAGGGTACTGGGTTTGGAATAAAAGTCGGGATGAACTACTTTTTTATATCGTAGCACAAAATATATTCCTGATCCCGTAGGTAAAGTTTTCCATCACAGATTACCGGGTGAGTCCAAATCCTTCCCTTCGGATTTCTCTGTTTTGTCTGGGGTGAGATTACGAATTCTCCACAGGGATTCCATCCCTTCGGACTTGCTTCAATCATAATAATCCTTCCATCTCCTTCGCCCTGGCAGTAAAGCCGACCGTCTGCATAGGCGATCGCACCCTTCCCGAGAGCCTTTTTTTCATTCCACATCATCTCTCCCGTCTTAAAGTTCTGACAAACCCAGCCGACCCCATCTGAGTATCCATAAAGGTAATCTTTTATTTTAATCACCCCACCATGGTGATTTTTCATGACCTTGTTTTCATAAATATTTTGGGGTGCATTTTTGCCGATCCTTACCAGCTTACAACCCACTCCGTACCCGGAAGTGATATATGCATGCCCATCGCTATAAATTGGAGTGGGAATGACTGCAACTTTTCCGGGCCATGAAGACTTCCACAAAAGAGATCCATCGTGAGAATCGATTCCCACCAGGTTTTTCATCACTAATTGTATGTACTGCCTTTGACCCTCATGATTCACCGCAATCGGAGACGAGTATTGAGCACCATCGGTAAAATCCTTTGATCTCCAAACCGTTTTTCCAGTATTCGCATCAAGGGCCGCAAGGGTTCCACTATTTCCGCCCGGAGTGCAGATCACCTTTCCCTGATCAACAAGGACAGACTCGGTGTATCCCCACCCGGGAACTTTTCCAGCAAGATCATCGACCATGCTTTTCTTCCAAATTAACTTGCCTCTCCCAGTATCAGCACAGACCAAATTTCCTTTTCCACCAAGTGCATAAATTTTTCCGTTCGCAATGGTCGGACTCATTCTCGGTCCGTCACCCCAACCGTTTGTCAAGAGTTCGCCTATTTGCAGACTCCATTTCTTTTTTCCTGAGTCTGCATCCAATGCAATCAACATCTCTTTTTTTCCGTAGGCTCCCATAGTGAAAAGAACACCATTTTGAATGGTAAAACCGGAATAGCCCAAGCCCGCTTCATGACTGGTCCAAATTTTCCTGGGTCCTCCGCTGGGCCATTCTTGGATAAGTCCAGATTCCTGGGACACACCCGTTCGCTCTTCCCCACGCCACGATGGCCATTCAAGTGAGAATGAATGCACTGATGTGCAGATTATTGTGAAGAGGGAAAAGAGAAAAATTTTCATACCTTTATGAATTTGCCTGTTACAAAAAAGAGCAAGTAAAAACATCTTAAATTGAGCATGACTGGTAACAAAGAAGGAGTCATAATTGACTCCTTCAATGAAAAACAATCTAAATTGATTTAATTACTTTGCCTTGATCTTACCCACTTTTTTCCAACGTCCTGATTTTGCGGAATCAAGCACAGCTTCACAGATATATTGGGTTTCAAGTGCGTCTCGGAAATCAGGACGGTTTGGACGTTTCTTACGGGAACCAAAACCATCCACAAAATCTGCAAATTGATTAATAAAGCTGTGCTCATATCCGATGTTGAGACCAGGGACCCACCATTTATCCATATATGGATGCTCGCCACCATTATCGCTGACATGAATGGAACGCCAACCACGGGTCTTTGCGTCTTCCTTGTCGTAGTCATAGTATTCAAGCCTATGCAAGTCGTGTAAATCCCATGCCAGGGATCCATCGGCACCATTGATCTCTAGGGTATATAATGCTTTATGCCCACGTGCATAACGGGTAGATTCAAAAATTGCGAGAGAGCCGTTCGCAAATCTGGCGAGGAAAGGCACAGGCATCGTCAATGGTTACCTTTTGCTTTTTCCCAGTCTTGGTGTGCACCCGCTCCTTGACAAAAGTTTCTGTCATTGCACTCACTTCTACAATAGGACCGTTCAACCAAATTGCGGTGTCAATACAGTGTGCAAGAAGATCTCCAGTTACACCACTGCCAGCCACCTTTGCATCTAATCTCCAAAGACCTTCTCCCCCTTGAGGAAGGTCGGTGTTAATAGTCCAATCTTGGAGGAAATTTGATCGATAATGGTAGATCTTACCGAGTCGTCCCTCTTCAATCATATTCTTCGCCAGGGAAACTGCGGGAATACGGCGGTAATTATACCAAACCATATTAGCCACTTTCGCTTTCTCCACTTCCCGGACCATTTCTTCTCCCTCCTTGCAATTCAACGCAAGTGGTTTTTCACATAGAATTGCTTTACCTGCCTTGGCGGCGGCAATGGCAATTTCATGGTGTACATTATTCGGTGCGGCAATATCAATTACATCGATGTCATCTCGATCGATTAGTTTACGCCAATCAGTTTCCACTGATTCATATCCCCATTGTGATGCGAAGGCTTCTGCTCGATCTTTATTGCGGGCACAAACAGCAGCAAGTTGAGGTTCATATTTTAAATCGAAAAAATTGGGTACTTTACGAAATGCATTCGAATGGGTTCTGCCCATAAAGCCGTAGCCAATTAGTCCGATACGTAATGGTTTTTTTGTAGCCATAATATTATGATATTTTGTTAATTAAGATTTTGGGAGAGTAGGAGTCACAAAAAAAACCACATCCCAAAGGATATGGCTTTTTTTGTAAAGTTAAATGAAAGAAAACTTTTACAAGTTCAACCGGTTTGTAACCACCTTTGCTTTTGAAATGCAAAATTAATGCAATGTAACAGACAAGCATGAAAAATGGGAACACGGCCACACTTGCGAGCGAGCCCTGCTTACCGGTTTGAATACTTTCCTCCACTTTTGACTTCTCCTCTTCCGGGAGAGACCCAACTTTCGCTGGATCAACTGCAGTATAATCTCCAAGAAAGTACTCTTCATCGTTGGATATAGAAGAGTATGTTTCAACTGATGTAGACTCTTCGATGGAAGTTTTAACAGAATCCTCGGCCATTTTTCCAATAACGGGGCCGCCCAAGATGCCAACCGCGAGCATCCCAATTCCTGCGATTGCATTGAGAGTGAGTGCTCCGCCCTTCGGACACTGTTCGGAAACAACTCCTAAAGTAGTTGGCCAAAAGAAAGTCTTACCAAATCCGTAAAGAGTGGCAAAAATGAAGATCATAGCCAATCCGGATGCAGTGCTGAGGAAATATAAACCGGCAATTGCAAGTACTGCAGAAGTTGCCAAAAGCCCTAATGGTCCGAGTTTATTGACAATTGGCCCAGCGAACCAAAAACGTAAAACCATCATAATCGCGGAAGTGTAGATAAGAACCCATAAACCGTTATACCCAGCTGCTTTCATCGGTTCCTCCATGAGACCAGAAATTGCCGCATCTGTACCCAGTTCGGTAGTTGCCAATGGGATCATTATTAGGCACATGAAAATTAAAAGTGGGCGTCCTAAGGATTTGCAATAAATTCCATATCCCACAGTTCCTGCGGCAGTTAAGCCATAGACCAATTCATCACCCCATCCAAAAACCATTCCTAACTGACGGAAAATAAGATAGCCCGCAATCAGAGCACCAATTGCACCAAATTCCGCAAGCATTTCTTTGTAGGATGTACCTGATTCAACACGCTCATTCACTGGAAATTCCGCTTTGTATAACATCGCCAGATAAACAACGGCTGGGATAGCTATGAGATAAATAAGAATTCTCCAGTCTTCAGCCGCTTGTGCTCCGAGGTAGATCGTAAGGATACCACCGAGGACCAAACCGCCTGGCCATCCAGCGTGTAAAATATTGAGCCATTTGGTTTTGTCTTTTTTGAACATGGTTGCAACCACCGGGTTGATGAATGCTTCAACCGTTCCGTTACCTAATCCCAAGATAATTGAACCCATGTATAATAAGTCATAGGCTTCGGTTTGAGCAGTTTTGAGTGCCTCTCCGGTGAGACCCTCCTCATTGACCACTCCGTATGCCTGAAAAGCAAGAAATGCGTAAAGGGCATAGCAGATGAAACTGAAGAGCATTGCTGCACGATAGCCAATGTTATCAATTATTAGACTGAACACAATAATACTGATTGCAAAAGGCCAAATGCCTGCTCCAAAAAGTTCCTGTCCCTGAACCTGATTCAAGCCGAAAGTGCTCGGCCAGAAAGGTTCTGCATTAACAAGGAATGCTCTTGTAATGAAAGCAAAAGCAGTGGTGATGAGGGCGATGAAGCACCCCCAAAACAATTTCATATCAGGCTGAGAATCTTGACTACTCATGATTTTATTGGGCTGTTGTTGTAACTAGTAATAATGTTAACTAGATTTATTTTTCTCATTAATTCTCTTAAGGCAAGCCCGAATGAAGCTTCTAATAGGGGTATTTATTTAATATAAATTTTATTTATTAGATTTCCCCCAACTATCACGAAGGGCAACAGTTCGATTTAAGAGTAATCGATTTTGGCTGGTGGAATCTTTATCCTTACAGAAATAACCAATTCTTTCCAACTGAAAGGTTACACCGTCATCCATTTCCATCACGGATGGTTCGGTCATACTTGTGCGAAGTGTGGTTAATGAATCAGGATTGAGATTTTGAATAAAGTCTTCTCCTTCGGCCGTTTCTTCAGGATTTGGAATGGAAAAGAGACGGTCGTACAGGCGGATGTCGCAAGGAATTGCTTTTTGGGCATCAACCCACTGGATGGTGCCCTTCACTTTCCTTCCGTCCGGAGAATCCCCGCCCCGCGATTCCGGGTCGTAGGTGCAAATTACTTCACAAATTTCACCATCCTCGCTTTTAATAACTTCCTTACAAGTAACATAGTAGGCGTATTTCAGGCGGACTTCTTTTCCCGGTGCCAAGCGAAAGTACTTTTTGGGCGGGTCTTCCATGAAGTCGTTGCGGTCTATCAATATATTTCTGGAAAATGGAACTTTTCGGGTTCCTGCGTTTGAATCTTCCGGATTATTCACCGCATTAATTTCCTCGGACTGTCCTTGGGGGTAGTTTTCGATCGTTAATATTAGCGGATTTAAAACACCAAGTCTTCTCTGGGCTCTTTTATTCAAATCCTGGCGCAGGCAATGTTCGAGCAGTTCAACCTCAATTACATTTTCTCTTTTGGCAAGTCCAACCCGTTCGGAAAAATCCACAATTGATTGCGCGGAGAATCCCCGTCTTCGCATCCCCTGAAGAGTGGGCATTCGTGGGTCATCCCATCCGTCCACATGACCTTCTTCTACTAATCGGAGCATCTTTCGTTTACTCATAACGACATAGGTCAAGTTAAGACGGGCAAACTCGATCTGTTGTGGGTGATGAATACCGAGGTTTTCACAAAACCAGTCATAAAGTGGTCGGTGATGCTCAAATTCGAGTGTACATAAAGAATGGGTAATCCCCTCAATTGAATCTGATTGCCCGTGGGCGAAATCGTAGGAAGGGTAGATTTTCCAAAGATCTCCTGTTTTCGGGTGATCTTTATGAATAATTCTGTAAATAACAGGATCCCGCATATTTATGTTGGGGGATGACATATCAATCTTGGCACGAAGTGTTTTTGCGCCTTCTGGGAAATCCCCATTTCTCATTTTTTCGAACAGATCAAGGTTTTCCTCGATTGAGCGATTTCGAAATGGGCTGTTTTTTCCGGGAGAGACGAGAGTGCCTCTCATTTTCCGCATTTCATCGAAGGGCAAATCGCAGACAAATGCTTTATCCGCTTTAATTAACTGCTTTGCCCATTCAAAAAGCTGTTCAAAATAATCCGATGAATGAAAGAGCCGATTCTCCCAGTCAAAGCCCAACCAACGGACATCCTCCCTGATTGCTTCGGCGTATTCTGTTTTTTCTGCAACCGGGTTGGTATCGTCCAGTCTCAGGTTGCATGAACCGCCAAATTCTTTCGCAACTCCAAAGTTTAAACATATACTTTTTGCGTGTCCCAAGTGTAGATATCCGTTTGGTTCGGGAGGGAAACGGGTATGAACTGATCCGTCATTCTTCCCGTTTTCCTGATCTTCTTTTATTCGCATTCGAATAAAATCGAGGCTCTTTTCACTGTTCTCTGAATTCATTTATCTTTTTAATTAAGTAATGTAAAAATATGAGTATGTCTTAATCGATACGATCTCCGTATTTGACCATGTATTCCTTTTCCAATGTCTTAAGTCCTTTTTTACTCAGTCCCGCACCCTCTGTCGAAAGTAATTCAAGTGCTTTACGTAAGCGAATACGGACCAGGTCCTGACCAAGGATTTCCATGGCATCAAAGAGTGGGAGTGAAACACTCCGTCCGCTGATTACCTGGAAGAATAATGGGAGCATATTTTTAAGCTTTCGTTCTTCTTTCAGCGCCATTTGCTGAAAAACCTCGCAGATATTTTCTCGTTTCCAGGGGGAAGTTTTTTCAAGTTCCCATTCACATATCTTAATTAACTTACTGGCTTCATTCGGTTCTGTTTTTCCAACAAGTGAACTGATTTCCAGATTAGGATGTTCTTCAAACAGGAAACCGGACAGGGGTATGAAATCCGAAAAGTTTTCGAGTCTCGGAAGAGCATGAGGAATAAGTTTTTGAATGAAATTAGAGTTTAATTTCCACTCTATCATTCGGTTGACCACTTCCTCTTCAGTCATTTGTTCCCTCAGATACCTTCCATTGAGCCATTTTAGCTTTGCCAAATCAAAAACTGGTCCGCCCAGGCTTATCCGCTTTATGTCAAAAGTCTCGGCAAGTTCCTGAAAGGAAAAGATTTCTCTCTGATCGGGCAGGGTATAGCCCATCATTCCGAGGTAATTACACATTGCTTCTGGAAGATACCCGGTATCGCGGTAATAGTTTATCCCCGTGGGGTTTTTTCTTTTGGAAAGTTTTGATTTATCTGGATTCCTTAGAAGGGGGAGATGAGCAAAAACAGGAATATCCCATTGCAAGTATTGATAGAGCAAAACATGTTTGGGAGTACTACTGATCCATTCTTCTCCCCTGATCACATGAGTAATCTGCATCAAGTGATCGTCGACCACATTGGCGAGGTGGTAAGTGGGGAAACCATCGGACTTTTGAATAATTTGATGGTCTACCTGATTCCATTCAATTTTCACTTCCCCCCTCAGTTCGTCGTGAAACACACAAGTCCCTTCCGATGGGACTTTTAATCGAATCACATATTTCTCCCCGCGATCAATTTTTGCCTGAGCCTCATCTTTGCTCAAGTTAAGGCAGTGCCCGTCATAGCGGGGAGTTTCCTTGTTCTGCATTTGCTTTGCCCGGAGTTCGTTCAATCTTTGAGGTGAGCAGAAGCAGGGGTAAGCGTGCCCCTTATCAATAAGTTCCTGAATGTACTTTGCGTGAATTTCTTTTCGTTCGCTTTGTCGGTAGGGACCGAAATCACCTCCCTTGTCTGGTCCTTCGTCCCATTCGATGCCAAGCCATTTGAGGGATTCCAGGATCGCTTCTTCTGAGCGTTTTGTAGACCTGTTTTGATCAGTATCTTCGATTCTGAGAATCATTTTACCCAAATTTTTCCGGGCAAATGCAAGGTTAAATAAGGCCATGTAGGCGGTGCCCACATGCGGAGCACCCGTAGGAGAAGGGGCAATTCGAGTTCTGGTAGTACTGGACATTTTAAAAAAAGAGATTGTATACTACTGATTTGTACAGCTAAGGACGAACAAATTCTGCCAATCGATTCCTTGCAATTTCAGGATAAAAGTTTACGAGTGAGGAAGTGAAAGTTTTAATTGCCGGTGCCAACGGAAAAGTGGGAACAATTTTATCAGGTAAGCTCTGGGGAAATGCGGGATTTTCTCCTGTGGGTTTAATACGCGAAAATCTTCAGCAGACCAAGTTTACTGCGTTGGGGGTGCCATCTGTACTGGGGGATTTGGAAGCCGGTATTTCCTCTTTCTTGCCCGGCTTGGATGCAGTTGTGTTCACTGCGGGTTCTGGCGGGCATACTGGTCCAGATAAGACAACTGATGTGGATCAAAATTCTGCTGTCCGTTTAATCGGAGATTGTGAAAAAGCAGGTGTAAGCCGATTCGTTATGGTCAGTGCAATCGGGGCTGATCCGAATAGTGAGTCGGGTCGGCTAAAGCATTACCTTCGGGCTAAAGGCGTGGCGGATGCCCGTTTACGTTCTTCGAAATTGGACTACACGATTATTGCTCCCGGTACTTTAATTGATGAGCGTGGCACCGGAAGAGTTCAGATTGCGGAAGATCTTGGTTTTCATGGGTACCTACCGAGAGAAGATCTTGCAAGTTGCATAATTGAGTGCCTGCAAAATTTTAACAGTATCGGAAAGACCTTTCAGATAGTCTCAGGGGCTCAAAAAATAAAAGATGCTTTTGATGAGGTTGTGGGTAAAAGTTTACCCCCTATTGCCTAGGGGTTTTTTAATCAATCCTTGTCTTTTGATCAGATCCATATTTTATAATTTTTCATGCGTGCTTTATTTTTATTCTCCCTCTTCCTGACCCATGCGTCCTTGATAGGAGTTGAGTCCATAACTTTAATCAATGATCGTTGTCCTTTTTCTTCTAAAAGCGTGGATCGATCACAATTTCTCTCTTACGGAGTATGCTGTGGAAATTGTCTGAAGAAGGTATCCAAAGATGTCTTAGGATTTGTGAAAAATACCAAGCCCAACAATAAAACCTGTTCATTTTCCGCAAAACCCGTCCGGAAATTCTTCAAAATTGGTTTTTGTTGTTCGAAATGTAAAAAAAAGGCATCCTAGTTTTCGATTGGATTTGATTTAATCCGGGAAAACATTTTTAAACCCATTTGGGCCTTTTCGTGGCCTATTAAAGAAACCTTTTTTTGCATGCCTAGAAGAAACGACATAGAACATATTTTAATAATTGGATCAGGTCCGATAATCATTGGGCAGGCCTGCGAGTTTGATTACAGCGGAGCCCAGGCCTGCAAGGCTCTTCGGGAAGAAGGCTACCGGGTTTCTTTGGTTAACAGCAATCCGGCAACCATTATGACGGATCCTGAATTTGCCGATGCGACTTATGTTGAACCGCTTACCGTTGAAAGCGTTCGTAAAATAATTGAAAAGGAAAGACCCGATGCCTTATTGCCCACTCTGGGCGGGCAGACCGGATTGAATTTATCCCTAGAGTTATTTCATGCTGGAATTCTCGATGAGTTCGGAGTGGAAATGATTGGTGCCAAACCCGAGGCAATTAAAAAGGGTGAGGATCGAGAACTATTTAAACAGGCAATGCTGGAGATCGGTTTGGATGTTGCCCGTTCTTTTTCAGTCACCTCTCCCGATGAAGCCGATGCGTGCTTGGATAAATTAGGTGACTTTCCGATTATTTTAAGACCCGCTTTTACTCTTGGAGGTACCGGTGGAGGGATTGCGTACAACCGGGAAGAATTTGATGAAATGTTAAGACTCGGAATTGATGCATCACCAATCAGTCAGGTTTTGATCGAAGAGTGCCTTCTCGGATGGAAAGAATATGAGATGGAAATCATGCGCGATTACAAGGATCAATGTGTGGTGATTTGCTCGATTGAGAATTTTGACCCGATGGGTGTTCATACCGGTGACTCGATTACTGTGGCACCAGCCATGACTCTTTCAGATAAAGAGTATCAGTTGATGCGGGACGCTTCTTTTGCCTGCATACGGGAAATTGGAGTGGAGACTGGAGGGAGTAACATCCAATTCGCCACCGATCCTGTAAGTGGCAGGATGGTGGTAATTGAAATGAACCCCCGTGTTTCACGCAGTTCGGCACTGGCTTCCAAAGCCACGGGGTTCCCCATCGCCAAATTTGCGGCCAAGCTCGCGGTGGGCTACTCTCTTGATGAACTTCAAAACGATGTCACCAAGCAAACACCTGCATGTTTTGAGCCATCGATCGATTATGTTGTGACAAAAATTCCCCGTTTTACATTCGAAAAATTCCCGGAGGCAGATTCCACCCTTACCTCTGCTATGAAATCGGTGGGCGAAGCAATGGCGATTGGAAGAACTTTTAAGGAATCTTTTCAAAAAGCACTTCGTTCTCTCGAGATTGGATTACAAGGATTTGAGGCGGGAAAATTGGGAGAAATGGAGTTGGATAATTCTTCCATACGGGCCGGGCTTAAAAGACCATCTGCGGAGAGGCCCCAATTCCTTTACTGCGCTCTTCAATCCGGAATGAATGCGGAGGATATCACCAAAAAATCAGGCATCGACCGCTGGTTTACTGAACAATTAAGCGAAATCTATTCTCTCGAGGTATTACTGCGTGAAGTGAGTCTTGAAGAAGTAGAATATGAATTGTTAAGGAGCGCCAAAGAAGCTGGTTTTTCAGACCGTCAGCTCGCCAGCATTTGGTTGTGTGAATCTTCCGAGGTAAAGAAAAAGAGGGAATCAATCGGAATTTCCACTACTTTCAGGCTGGTTGATACCTGTGCGGCTGAGTTTGAGGCATTCACGCCTTATTATTATTCTTCCTACGGTGACGAGAATGAGATCTCTCATTCGAAGAAGAAGAAGATTATGATTTTGGGGGGCGGACCTAATCGTATTGGACAGGGGATCGAATTTGATTATTGCTGTGTACATGCATCTTTTGCTCTTCGGGAAGCAGGGTTTGAAACAGTTATGGTAAACTCAAATCCAGAAACCGTTTCAACGGATTACGATGTCTCTGACCGTCTTTATTTTGAACCGCTGACTTTGGAGGATGTGCTGGAAATTTATCATCAGGAAAAGTGTGACGGAGCCATTGTTCAGTATGGTGGTCAAACCCCATTGAATCTTGCTGCTGGTCTCGAAGCTTCCGGGGTTACAGTGATTGGAACTTCTCCTGAAAGTATCGATCTGGCCGAAGATCGTGAAAAGTTTAAGCAAATCCTGAACGAGATTGGACTAAAGCAACCCCAGAATGAAACTGCACTCGAGCCGGAAGATGCGAGGGATGCGGCTGCGAGGATAGGTTATCCAGTGCTTCTTCGTCCCTCTTTCGTCCTTGGCGGGCGAGGAATGTTTATTGTCTACGACGAGCAAGAACTTGAAAAAGTGGTCAAGGAAGCATTCGCAGTGGCTCCCGGGAAACCAGTGCTCCTGGATAAGTTTTTGGAGGAAGCCATTGAATTGGATGTGGACTGTATTTCTGACGGTGAGACAACGGTGGTAGGGGGAATGCTTCAACATATCGAGTTTGCGGGAGTGCATAGTGGGGATGCCGCGATGGTTCTCCCTCCCCATGATCTGGCCGGAGAAATGATAAAAGAGGTGAGGCAAGCCACTTACGATTTGGCCAAGGCTCTTAAAGTGATCGGTCTGATGAATATCCAATTCGCGATTAAAGACGGTGAACTTTTTCTCATTGAAGTAAATCCGCGGGCTTCGCGCACAGTACCCTTTGTGAGCAAGGCAATTGGTGTGCCTCTAGCCAAGCTGGGTGCTCGTGTGATGGCAGGAGCCAAGCTGGAAGACCTCGGATTTACTGAGGAAATAATCCCGAAGCATTGGGCGATTAAGGAGTCGGTGTTTCCATTTAGTCGATTTCCTGGTTCTCCCATCGTACTAACCCCGGAAATGAGAAGTACTGGTGAAGTAATGGGGCAGGACGAGGATTTTGGAATGGCTTTTGCCAAAACCCAAATGGCCGCCAAACCTTCTTTACCGTTGGAGGGCAGTGTGTTTTTAAGCGTTAAGGATTCGGATAAGGAAAAAGCACTTATCATTGCCAAAGGTTTGTCAGAACTGGGATTTTCTTTTTACTCGACCGAGGGAACCGCCGCATTTTTACAGGAACATGGTATTGAGGCAGAGAGTGTTTTACGCATTAGTGAAGGCCGTCCTAATGTAGCCGACCTGATCAAGAATGGAAAAATTCAACTGGTCATTAACACACCACTTGGATTAATTCCCCGAAGGGATGAGAATGGAATAAGAAGTGAGGCAGTATTACACGGAGTTCCTGTTATTACCACTTTGGGTTCCGCGTTTGCTGCCCTGGATGGAATTCGTTCGCTTAAGGATCGGAAGTTTTCGGTTAAATCTTTGCAGGATTATTCCAGATCTTAATTTGAGTATGAATTCAATCACTGCTTTGCTTTACGGGTCAGACAGGCCCGGCATTGTGGCAAAAGTGGCGGGTTGGATTCATCAACGGGGAGGTAATGTATTGCACGCCGATCAACATCTCGACCGTCAGGAGAATGTGTTTTTTCAACGGATTGAATGGGAGTGCTCTACCGTTAGTGATCCGCCCAAAGAGGGGACTGCTTTTCAGGAAATGGCCCAGTCTGAATTAGGCATGCATGTTAAGCTGGGATATCATAATGACCGGCCAAGGATTGGGATAATGGTTTCGAAAGCGGATCATTGCCTGCATGATCTTGCCTTGCGGGTTAGGTCAGGTGAATGGAATGCAGAATTAACCGGGGTTCTTTCCAATCACAGGGACTTGCAAAAAGTTGCGGACTCCTATCAATTGTCTTTTCAGTATTTTAATTTGACCCCGGCAAATAAGGCAGAGGAAGAAGCTAAGCAGATAAAATGGATTCAGGATCAGAAAATAGAGCTTTTGGTGCTGGCAAGATACATGCAAATTTTAAGCAAAGACTTTCTTGCCAATGCAGGTTGTCCGGTGATTAATATTCATCATTCCTTTCTGCCCTCTTTTGCCGGAGCCAAGCCGTATCATCAGGCGTATACCCGGGGAGTTAAATTGATCGGAGCGACCGCGCATTATGTGACCGAACATCTGGACGAGGGACCAATTATTGGGCAGGATGTTACCCGGGTTAGTCATCGTCATGGTCCGAAAGACCTAATCGAGAAAGGGCGGGATCTTGAAAAGTTGGTGCTTTCCACTGCGGTTCGCAGGCATTTGCAGAACCGTGTGCTTGTTTATCAAAACAAGACTGTGGTCTTCGATTAAGTCAATGTCGGTGTAATTTTAATTTCCATTTGTAATTTTCCGTGCTCCCCATTTTGGGCGTGGATTCGGTGTAAGAATGGATTTTTCATTTTCTAAAAGGGGCGGAGTGGTCATAATGTTTTCCCTTTTTTGTACTCCATCAACTTGACCGTTCGAAACTGTTTCAGTAGGTCTATTTCAATGAAATGTCCTGAAATTTTGTTCTTTTTATTTACAATCTCGGTTGCCGCGCAAAAACCGAATATACTCTTCATTCTCACCGACGACCAGGCGCCTCATACCTTATCCACCTATGGGAATAAAGTTTGTTACACTCCAAATATTGATCGATTAGCATCGTCGGGTATTGTCTTGGACCGAGCATACCATATGGGTTCGATGAGTGGTGCAGTATGTTCACCGTCCCGAACCATGATTATGAGCGGACGTACCCTGTGGCATCTTCCTGCCCGGGGCAAAAAACATCTCAAAAAAGAAGAGGGTAAGGCATCGGGTGCGGATATCTTGAACAATACAATTCCGGCGGTTTTCAATCGGGCAGGTTATGAGACATTCCGCACCTGTAAAAATGGGAATAGTTATGGATTAGCGAATGCCCTCTTTCAAATTGTGAAAGATAAAAGTTGCCGTAATGCTGATGAGGAGAGCGGCAGTCAATGGCATGGCCGGCAGGTGCTTAACTTTCTTAATGAAAGAAGTTCTCGAAAAGAAAAGAAGCCATTTATGATCCACTTCGGATTTTCTCATCCCCATGATGCCCGGACGGGACGTGCTGATTTATTAAAGAAATACGGTGCGGTTAATTGTGTTGATCCGCCAAGTCAGATTAACCCCAAATCACCCAGGTTGCCGGCTTCCTGGTTGCCGGAGCATCCTTTTCATCACGGTCACCCCGGATTACGGGATGAGGAACGTGTTCCCGGCGTAAAAACTTCCCGTTCCGAAGCGACGGTCAGAAACGAAGTCGGCCGGGAATATGCCTGTATTGAAAATATCGATGAACAAGTGGGACTGGTCATGAAAAAACTGAAAGATATTGGTGAACTTGAAAATACCTTTGTTATTTTCACTGCGGATCATGGAATTGCTGTCGGCCGGCATGGATTAATGGGAAAGCAGAATTTGTACGAGCATTCCTGGCGGGTTCCTTTTATCGCCAGTGGTCCAGGGATCAGAGCGGGTACGAGAGCGCCCGGGAACGCCTATCTACTCGACATTCTTCCCACGATTTGTGACTTGGCGGGAATTGAAATCCCGGACACTGTGCAGGGCAAAAGCTTGCAACCAGTTTTAACGGGAGAACGCAAATTTGTTCGTGAGGTTGTATACGGAGCGTATTGTGGTGGTACAAAACCGGGGATGCGCTCAGTGAGAAAAGGGGACTGGAAGTTAATTAAATATGACCTGCTCGAAGGAGAGGTTCGAGAAACACAGCTTTTCAACCTTAATCAGAATCCGCAAGAATTATTGATCCAGCATCACCATGCTGACTTGATTTCGAAAACGGGTAATAAACCGGGCAGGAATCAGGTTAATTTAGCTGAGCATTCAGTTCACACAAAAAAGCTGCGTGAAATGGAAGCCCTTTTACTAAGTGAAATGATCAGGTTAAAAGATCCTTATCGATTTTGGGATCAGCCACAAAAGGAACGGAAAAAAACTGGGGCGGGTCATCGCTAGAAAATGAGGAAGTAAATTTTATTCAATAAATTATTTTTCTTTCCTGGGGCTTGATACAGCATTGATTGGATTATGTACTTTGCCAGATGATGTTTTAGTTGTGTTTGGTTTTCATATTTACGCAAAGGAGGACATCCGTCATTTTTTGAATTCAAGTGAGGGAGGGATTTATTTATTAAGATCACATCATTCGCCCAGGTAAATGTAATTTCAATTTCCGGGTTCGCTTGAACCTAGCCGTTGACTTTATTTAAAAAATAAGGACTATGTTACACTTTCTTATTTTGCCCAATGGCCACTAACAAAGATTCCGATTCCGAAAAAAATAACGACGATTCTATTCCCAACGAGAACGATGTGGATGGACTGAGTGCCGAGCAGGCGGGTGAGAACACCTACAGTGAAGCAGAGGCGTGGAAAAAAAGTAAAAACACTTTGCTGTTATTACTGGGATTAATTGCCATCAGTGTGGCCGGGTTTACTTTTCTTGATATTTCGGAAAGTGAAAAACAGTCCGAAAGATCTTATCGTTTTCTGTCCGCAAGCATTGATTCCGAGGGGGCTGAAGACCGCTTCCTTTCCTTTGCCACCGATTACGACGACTCCCTTGCAGGAGTGGCCAGATACCGGGCCGCGGTTATACAATACCGCGATAAACGCTACGAGGAATCGTCGGAAAACTTTAAGTTGGCTGCAATTGAATTGAAAGATGATCCACTTGCTGGCCGAGCGTTGCTGGGGCAGGCTGTTTCCCTGATCAGGGGGGAAAGCATGAAAGGAGATGAAGGAAAGGAAATTCTTGAAATCTTAGCCGACAATGAGGCGTACCTTCCCACGGATCGTCATGAGGCCTGCTACCTGCTGGCTTTGCAGGCTTTGGCTGAAAGTGACAAAGAATCCCTGACCACTTACCGGTCAAAACTGTCTGCGGACGAGAATGCCTCTTATTTCCTTTCCCGAATTGAGGAACTGGTTAAAACAAATGAATTTCTCGCGGAGGCAAAATCACTGCCGGAAATTAATCTGTCCATGGGAAATGCGTTTTTGGAGAAAAACGGTAAGCGCAAGGATGTGATTACATTAAAGAGCGGATTACAATATAAAATCCTCACCGAAGGTACCGGATTATTACCGCAAGCGGAAGATGAAGTCGAAGTTCACTACACGGGCACTCTAATCAATGACGAAGTTTTTGATTCTTCGATTGATCGGGGTGAACCAGCTTCATTTCAGGTGGGCGGCGTTATAAAAGGGTGGTCTGAAGCTCTGCAATTAATGAAAGAGGGAGCAAAGTGGAAACTCTTTATCCCTTCCGAATTGGCGTATGGAGAAAGTGGGAACAACTCGATTGGTCCGAATGAAGCTTTGCTTTTCGAGGTCGAACTGTTGAAGGTGACTCCCAAGCCGGAAGAGCCCATTTTTGATTTAAACTCAACGAATCCTTTACCCCTTTCGGCACCGGCTGAAGGCAATACGGACTCCTCAGATTCTCCCGTTCTTCCAGTAATCACCGAAGGAAGTGCCACTAATTCTTCCGATCCGTCTGATCAGAATCAAACGGATAAGTAATTTGTAGGAATTTTCTGTTTTATTCGCGTCAGCTTTGGCAGTTGATCATAGCCTTCATTACCTTGAGGCTTTCACTGTCTGCAAATCCCTGTTCGGCCTCCGTCAGATTGTAAAAGCTGAGTAAAATATTTGATTCCACATCCCCGTTTCTCAGCAATTCAAATGCTCGGTTATAGTCCGCCCGGGAAGATGCATAACTTGTCCGCAGGTCAATTTGTTTCCGGAGGAACTGAGTGAGATCGAGTTCAATTGCCCTTGCGTACAGGGCGACCGCAGTGACAACACCGTCCGGTCGGACGGAGCGCCAGGAATCCCCTAGTGCGAACGGGGATCCTGAAGCTTCGATTAAGGCATCCGCTCCTCCGGGAAATTGTTTCTCCACCTGCTCATGGAGCGGAAGGTGGGATTGACCTACTATCAGAGTACGAAATCCAAGCTCCCCGGCGGCGGATAAACGTACTTGTTCGTCTTTTTCCGTCCCGACAACAAGCACTTCCGCTCCCCGCGAACGAGCACTGATGGCACAAAGGATGCCAATAATTCCCGGTCCGCTCACGACCACACGATCGTTCTCTTTGATAGAAGTCCGGTTACCCACACAATGTTCAGCCACAGAAAGAGGTTCCGTCAAGGCCGCTTTTTCCATAGAAAGGCCCTCGGGGATGGGGAGCAGAAACTCCTCCTCCACCACCACAAACTGAGCCATCCCTCCATCGAGGTGCAAGCCCTGGACCCTCCTTCTTGGAGAAAGCTGAGGGAGATTATTCTGGCAGAACGGATCATTCGGATCATGTTTAGTTTGCAGGGCAATCATAACCATTTTTTGACCAACTTCCCACCTCTTTGCTTGATCACCCCGCTCCACGATAATGCCGGACAGTTCGTGTCCAAAAGTTACTTCAGGAAGAACGGACTCGTACCCTTTGTGATTAAGCCAGGCGTGGAGGTCGGAACCGCAGATACCACAAAAGGAAACTTTCAATAAAACTTCTCCCTTCCTCGGCTTTGGTATTTCGACTTCGGATAAGCGGGCAGCCCTTTCTTTGCGGGCAAATCGGCGGAATGACTTCAATTTGAATCCTCGCTGACTGGGAAATAATTAGCGTGAATCGAATCGGCAACTGTGCGGGCATTTTCACTGCCCACAAGTGCTTCGATTAAGGCAAGTCCAAAGCTTACCGCGGTGCCAGCACCGGGTGAAGTAATGAGATTACCATCTATCACCACATCCCGATCTGGGATGAGCCTTTTCAGTTCCCCGGAAACACTGGAATGAGCTGTAAAATTGAGGCTTCCGAGGATGTTAGCGTCTTGAAGCAGCAGGGGGGCGGCACAGATTGCACCAATCCATTTTCCCGCTTCGAAGAATTCTCTGATCAATGCTAAAATCCCTTGCGTTTTTCTTAACTCATATATGCCCGGTCCACCTGGAAGCACGAGCATATCAAAAGCATCGGTTTGAATATCATCGAGCAAGCAGTCCGCTTTCAAAGACAAACCGGATTTTCCCTCAACCATTAATTTCTGGCTGCATGACGCAACGGTTACAGTTACTCCGGATCGCCGCAACAGAGTTACGGGCGAGACGGCTTCGATTTCCTCGAAATTATGAGCCAGAATAACCAGAGCTGTTTTGTTCATAACTGATGAACAATTCACTTGGATACGGTTGTCTTACTTGAATCTTTTTGGGGAGCCGAATCCTTTTTGGTTTCCTTAGTGGAATTTGATTTCTTATCGGAATTTCCTTTATCCTTAGTTTCGGTTTTTTCAGAAGAGTTGCCTTCTTTTTTTCCGGAGTCTTTTTTCTTGTAATCGGTTTCATAGAAACCGCTCCCCTTGAAAATGATTCCGGCACCGAGCCCAAGCAGCCTTTTGGCTTTGCGTTTTTTACATTTCGGGCAAGTGGAAACAGGGGAATCGTTCATTGACTGAAATAATTCCCAGGTGTGATTGCAAGCCTGACATTGATAGTCGTAAGTGGGCATGGTTAAAAGTTTATTGAAGTGAAGTTCAAAAAATTAATCCTGATTGATTTTTGAAAAGTTTAATGCGCTTGCATAGGCAAGCAGCACCCATGTGCCGAGAAAAAAGGAAAGACCGTAAACAGGAAGGCCAAGGAGTACAGTTCCCCAAAAGGCAATAACCGGCAAAACTAATTTGGGAGCCATTACCTGTGCGACTTTCAGTATCAAAACCACTTTCCATGCGTCTGAGTAAAGCCCGTCCCGTACGAATGCAAGCATGGATGCGATAAAGAGAAATGGCGCAATGAAAGAACCAGCCGCCAGCGGTAAGTAAGAAGCAATTCCAAGCATTCCAAAAGTCAATAAATCTAAAAGATGTGAAATGACCCATCCCGCAAGGATGGGTGCACCGGCATATGCAAGGAGAAGGATAAACACCTGACCGCCCCCCACGAAAAGGGGAATGGGTTCCATTTCCTTCCATACCGGCAGATGCCATTCTCTGCTTTGATGCAATCGAACCATGTATTCGAGCAAATAACCCAGGGCAAATAAATTAAGCACCGGTATGAAGGACAGGACTCCTCCCCACAAAACTTTAGGCACCCAACCCGGGTGCCCCAAAAGTCTGTCACACACCGCTTCCAAACTTGGCATAATCGAAATATCATGACATAGTAGGGATAATTCGCAAGTCATGAATTTCTCAGAAAAGATGAAAACTTGGCGGGATTTGATCAATGTTCGCCTTGAACAAGCTCTCCCCGGCCCATCCGTTCAACCCGGGCAGCTTCACCGTGCGATGCGGCACAGTATGAATGCGGGAGGAAAGCGTCTTCGTCCCATTCTTGTTCTTGCCGCCCACGAAATCTTCCCCGGTCCACATGATCCTGTGCCGGCAGCTCTTGCACTGGAGTGCATTCACACTTACAGCCTGATTCATGATGACCTTCCCGCGATGGATGATTCAGATCTTCGGCGCGGGAAACCGAGCTGCCACCGGGCTTTTGATGAAGCGACCGCGATTCTTGCCGGTGATGCCCTGCAGCCTTTGGCTTTTGAAATTCTTGCCAATTCCTACCGTGCTGAACCGGAACTTGCAGTCGACCTTATTGCCATGCTTGCGCACACCTCTGGAAGTGAGAGATTGGTTGGCGGGCAGATGCAGGACTTAATTTCGGAAGGTGGTGAACCGAATGAGGTTGATTTATCCTACATCCACTCCAATAAAACCGCCGCCATGATAAAGGCATCGCTGAATATGGGATTCCGGGTTGGAATGAAGGGGGGAGACCAAGTTCTCCTCAATCGAATGGGGGAGGTTGGTCATTCGCTTGGACTTGCCTTCCAGGCAGTGGACGATCTGCTTGATATCACCCGGACGAGCGAGCAACTCGGTAAGGATGCCGGGCACGATGATGAGAGCGGAAAGGTGACATGGATTTCTCTGAAAGGGGAGAAGGCAGCGCGTCGACTTGCTTCGGTTCATACCGAGCATGCCCGTCAACATCTTGAAAGTATGGGGGGAGATTCTGAATTCCTGAGTGAATTGATGAAGCAAATGCTCGACCGGCAGTCCTGAGTAAATGGATAAGGGTGAAGGCATAACCGAGGATTCCCGTGACTGGCGGGTCAGGCTTGACCATTCACGTGACCTTGGTTCGGGGTTTGCCGCTCCCGGGGGGGAATTCACCCGGGCTCTTTACGAATGGTCCTTTACTGTCGAAGGAAAAATTCTTCAGTGTCTGATTGCGAACCGAAGATTGGTCGAACTGGGTGCGGGCATGTCTCATTTTGGCTATGCCATAGCCTGTGTTTGTGGAGCGAAAAACTTTGTTGCGGTTGAACCGTTTTACGCTGACATTCAGGAAGCTTCAGTCCAGTCCTTTATTTCATCGGTGACCGGACAGTTGGACAGAATTCCCTACAAGGTGGTGGCGAAGGATATGTTGGATTATCTTATCGGGGAACCGGATGATCTTTTATGCGTTCTTGCCTGTGGTATTGAAGATTGTATTCTTCCGGGGGTTGATTACCGAAAAAAAGTGGAAACTGAAATTGCGCGGACAATGCAAAAAGATTCTTTTTTTATCAGTTCACACAGTGATCTTTTCCCAGGTGATCTGACTGATATTGAAATTTCATTTCCCCGTCCTTCCAATCCCCGAATTTCTGACCGTTTACGTTTGCATGGCGGGCGGGAAGCTTTGGAGAGGTACGGTGAAAAAATCGCTCCCTATCTCAATTATAGTTAAATTATTTTTATGTTAAAAAAGCAAAACTTGTCAGATTACTGCATGGGTGCTAGGAAATAAACTGTGGTGAATGACGAAAATCAATATTGGATAAATAAAGCAGGGGAGAATGTAGGTCCGTACCGTTTGGCTGAGATTGGAGAGATGTTGAACAAAGGGGATCTGTCCAGGACTGACCCGGCCTGTGTAGTGGGAGGAGAAGAGTGGTCATCTGTTGGTCAACTACTGCAATTGGATTCTACAACGGAAAAGAGTAAGGAAGGCTTTGAGGATGCTCCAAAAATAATCCTCGCCGGGGGATCCCGGATGTCTCTCAACTCAACCCTTACTGCGATACTTTTTTTTCTTATTCTAGTGGGAGCGGGGCTCTATTTGTATGTTCAGTTAGGTTCGATTGAACCAGATCTTTCCGCGGGAGGCACAAAGGAAGACGGCTTGTCTGAAGAGAGTATCATAAACTTGGCCAATGAAGCAAAGGACATTACTCTTTTTGAGGAAAGGAAAGGATTATTCGTGGACAGAAAGGGTGGAGCACCCTGCAATGATTGGGTTCGATATTATTATGCGGATGGTCAATCGTTGGCCGGTTTAATCAAATTTGAGAAGGGGAAGGCAATTTTTGCCCATACATGGATGCCTGCAGGGAACAAAAGCTTTGATACCACCCTGCAACAGGGCAGTGGTTCAGTGGTAAGTTATTTTGAAAACGGCAATAAGCGGGAGGACTCGAAATACCGGGGAGGAGTGTTAAATGGAGTTCGAATGAAGTATTATGAAAACGGGCAAAAATCCATGGAGGAACCGATGATGAATGGTCAATGGCACGGTCAAGTAGTTGCCTGGGATGAAAATGGACAGAAAATTGAGGAGACTTTCTATTTAAGCGGTTTAAAGAGCGGTCCTTATTCCATTTGGGCGAAAAATGGGCAAAAAATGGAGGAGGGGAGTTTCCGCAACGGAAAACCGGACGGAAAAAGAACCCAATGGTCCAATGACGGCACTGAGAGAACCGAGGAGTTATACGAAAACGGTGAATTGGTTTCCAATCTGGGAGCAGAGGATACAATTATGGAGAATGGCGTGGAAACACAACCTCCGGAGGACACTGTTCTAACCGGTTTGCTGGAACTGGCGGGTGAAGATGGGGCATGGATGGAAACAGCCCGTGCAACCCATGAAGCGGTCAGGTTGGTCATGGAGAGGTTCGAGAAAAGTGATATATCCGGAGGAGAAATTTTTTCCGATCTCGCATTGGGATTATTTCAGTATTCCAAGGAGGGAAATGGTGATTCGGAAAAAGTGGAATCCGCTTTGGCGTCGATTCGAAATCAATGGGGAATATCGATACTTTTAACAGACGGTAAATTTTTGCTCAGTGAATTACCCGATTCGGTTAAACTGGGACCGGTGACATGGGAGATGGCAGATTATGCCGGAGACTACCTCGGTTCACTCCGTGGGGAAAGCCGGGAATTGGTGGTCAGTGATATACGAAATCTTTTTTCTTCCATCGCGATTGAATTAGGCACCGAGGAACAAACGATCCGAAGAAAAGTGGAAAGGCAGATTTGGGAAGAGTTCTCCCTGTACGCCGAAGCTGCCAAAAATGCCAAACTGGAATTGAACAACGGAGTTCTGATGTTTATGGGGACTCAGGAAAAGAAAATAAAGAAGATTGATCCAAACGGAAATTCGATTTTTGAAACAATGGAAGAAGAGGTTTCTTATCGCTTTAATGACCGAATTCAGAGCAAGAAAATGGGTCCGTTTCTTGATGTTTTGGATGAAACCAGGGTCGCTTTTGAGGAGACGAGAAATGGCAATTTGACGATCAGGAAGTATGAAGGATTATCAGTTTTTTCCGACTTATCTTTGCCGGAGGGGGAACGCATTATTTATCCCAATATAACGGTTCAGTTTGCGGGCGTGGGTGCTCTGAGTGAAAATACTCTGATCCGTGCAATTAAAGTCGAATTGGGTGAGCCGGTGAAGGAGCCATTTTCAGATGATCAGGAAGAAAACGTTTTGCCGTTTTAAATTTCAGGTCAGTTTATTTTTTTGTAGTTCTACCAGTTCTCCAATGCCTTTTTCTGAAAGTGCCAGCATTTCCTCGAGTTGAGAACGGGAAAAAGTGGCCTCCTCTCCGGCTGACTGGATCTCCACAAATTCTCCAGAACCGGTCATCACAACATTTGCGTCGACCGAAGCGTCCCGGTCCTCCGGGTAGTCCAAGTCAAGCACACAGCGGTCGTTATACACGCCAACACTGATTGCGGCGAGATGGTCAAGAATTGGATCCTGTTTTAATTTGTCCCGTGCCAAGAGGTCATCAATTGCAATTCGGGTGGCCAGCCAGGCACCGGTAATGGAGGCGGTGCGTGTTCCCCCGTCCGCCCGAAGCACATCACAGTCAATCCAAAGGGTTTTGTCGGGGAATTTTTTTAAGTCAAGCACGGCACGGAGAGAACGTCCAATGAGCCGCTGGATTTCGATATTTCTACCGTCCTGTTTCCCTTTACTGATTGGGCGGTCTTTACGGGTAAGGGTGGAGTAGGGAAGCATGCTGTATTCCGCAGTCAGCCATCCGCCTCCCACTTTTTGCTGGCGCATCCATCCGGGAACACGATCTTCAATGGTTGCGGCACAAATCACCTGGGTATTTCCGAATGTGCACAGGACAGAACCATTGGCGTGTGGTGCAATGTTGGTTTGAAAGGTTACTGGTCTCATTTCATCGATTGCCCGCCCGGAGGGACGCACGAAAACTTGATTGAGTTGCTCAGCAAGGTCGGATTGTTCGGAATGGTCAGGTTTCATAAAATTTCAGGGGTTCGGGATTAATTATTTTTGCCCCGGTGGAATGAAGGGCATCAGCAAACCAACTACGGGCTTCCGGATCACCATGATGCAAGAAAATATTGGCCGGAGAAAGTTTTTGGGCATAAGCAACGAGTTGTTCCCGATCGGCATGGCCACTTAAATCGAACTGTCTGATTTTTGCCCGTATTGATTCGATCTGATTGTATGCTTCAAATTCGAAAGGGGAACCGTGCTCGGCTTGAAGTAACTGCCCGCCCGGGGTGCTGGGATCACAGTACCCCACAAACAGAATTGAATTCCTTTCATCCCCAAGCAGGGTGGAAGCCATGACATAGGATGGTGTATGTTCAACAAGCATTCCACTGCTAACCAGATAAATTCCCTGCATCGGCGGTTCACGGCCCGGTTCAATCTTCCGGGGAAGGGGGCGGGCACCCAGACTTCTCAATACCTTACGATTGAATCGGACTCTTGTGGTATTCTTGGAAATTTCATGAAAGTGATTAACCAGATCCATTCCTAAACCGGAGCAAAAAACGGGCGTTTTGGGCAGAGCGTTCCGCCTGAAAGCCTCGTCCAAAACGACAATCATTTCCTGCATTCTGCCCAATGCAAAGACTGGAATTAAGACCGAGCCTCCACGCTCCAAAGTCCTGCGGGCATCTTCCAACAGAGTAACCATTTCCGACTCCCGTTGCCTCGACGGTTCCCGATGGGAGAGTCCACGGGTGGTTTCTGTGACAAGGGTGTTCACTTTTTCAAGCAAAGGATCGGCTCCGTCCAAAGTGCGTTGACCATCAAAAAGAATATCCCCGGTAAACAGAATTCGCTCACCCGGTGTTTTAATCTCTACGGAAACTGCACCTGCCACATGTCCGGCATGGTGAAAAGTAACCTCAATGGAACGACCGTCTTTTTCGAGGGTGAAAGGTCGCTTGATCGGGAGTGTTTTCATGCGGTCATACAAAGAGGAAAGATCTCCGCGTCCGTAGAGGGGGAGTTCGGTCAAATTCAACTCATTTCGTTGTCTCTTCATCACGGAAATTGAGTTGGAAAGCATACGTCGGGCGAGGACGGAACTGGGATAACTCAGGAGAACCGGGGCATCCTCGTGTTCGCGAGACAACAGGGGTAAACTGCCCAGATGGTCTAAGTGACAATGAGTCAGGATGATAAAATCGAGGGAATTACGATCCAATTTTGAATGACTGGGTAACGCGTCCGTTCCTGCGTGCTTAGGATGAAGCCCGGAGTCAATGGCGAACCGAAAGCCCCCCGCTTCGCAGACCGTGCAGTTCGCTCCGATTCCACCGTGAGGGTTTAGATCCATCAACCTCATGAATGAGATGGGTCAGTTTCCTCAGGAATGTCGAGACGGAACGGCTTAATCCGAACATGCACTTTATTTTTAAATTCGTCTAGGCCGTGAAATGATCCTGACGCTTCGGCAGACAGATGAGTAACATGATAACTGTTGTATGAAAACGATTCACCCGAAACAATGGCGGGAGTTTCTCCCACGATTTTATCACCTTCCACCACGGTGGTGGTTCCGTCGCTGTTGTTGAGAATCCATTTCCGGCCAAGAAGAGTGACTTTTCGATCGCTTAAATTACTTATAGTTATGAAATAAATGAACGCATGAAGATTGATTCCCTTCACTGATGATTTTTCCTTATGGTGAACCAGTTTGTCGAGGGAAGCCTGTAAGCCTTCGAGTTCTATACTTTCATCCTTCACAATGTTATGATTATCAGTTCCAGCATAACATGCATATTCAAAAGACCAATTCTTTTAATCAAATTGCAGAAATGTATAAAAAAAGATTAAAAACGCTTGCACCCACGGCAGGAGAAAACAGAAAGGTATGAATGCATAAATACGCACTTCTATCCGTTAGTGATAAAACCGGTCTCATTCCATTTGCCCGTTCCCTTGTCGACGATCATTGCTTCACCCTTCTTTCCACGGGTGGAACGGCACGCTTGCTTCGGGAGGAGGGTATCACCGTGAGTGATGTCAGCGAACGTACTGGATTTCCTGAAATGATGGATGGAAGAGTGAAAACTTTGCATCCTAAGATACACGGTGGTCTGCTTTGCCTGCGGGATAATCCTGAGCATTTAAGTGCCGCGGCAGAGCACGATATCGCAATGATTGATCTTGTTGTGGTGAATCTTTATCCTTTTGAAGAAACGGTGGCTCGGGCAAATGTGTCGTTCGAGGAAGCGATCGAACAAATTGATATCGGCGGGCCGTCGATGTTGAGGAGTGCCGCTAAAAATCATCGTGATGTTTCGGTTGTGTGCGATCCCGCAGATTATCCGCGTCTGCTTACCGCCATGAAATCAGAAGAGGATTGGAGCGGGTTGAGAAAAGAACTGGCACTGAAAGTTTTTCAGCGAACCGCGTCGTACGACAAGGCAATTGCGGAATATTTTAGCAAACAGGTCCAGGATGAACCGGATATGGAATCCATTTCAGGTCTTCCTGCATCCCTTGATTTCCAGTCCAAAAAATCAATGGGTTTGCGCTACGGAGAGAATCCGCATCAGCAGGCAGCGCTGTACGGTGATTTTCTTGACTATTTTGACCAGCTCCAGGGAAAGGAGCTAAGTTACAACAATATATTGGATATCTCCGCGTCCGCTTATTTAATTGGTGAATTCGAACGTCCAACCGTGGCGATTCTCAAGCACACCAATCCCTGTGGAGTCGCCAGTGCGGACAACCTGGAGATTGCATGGGATCGGGCATTTGCCACTGACCGTCAGGCTCCATTTGGGGGCATTATTGTTGTGAATAACACAATGGATATTGGATTGGCGGAAAAAATAGCCGAAATTTTTTGTGAAGTTATCATTGCACCCGGATACACGGATGAGGCAATTGCCCTGTTCCAGCGGAAAAAAAACCTTAGGCTTTTGATTTCCAAGTCTGGGTTTGGTCCGGAAACTTTACAGGAAATTAGAACCGTACCCGGAGGCTTTCTGGCTCAGGACCGCGATCAAAAACGGATCAATCCAAAGGAGTTTGAAGTGGTCACCCAACGGCAGCCCAGCGAGCAGGAGTGGCGATCAATGCTATTTGGCTGGAGAGTGGTTCGCCATGTAAAAAGTAACGCGATTGTTTACGCGGGAGACGAGCGGACCCTCGGGGTGGGTGCCGGGCAGATGTCCCGCGTGGACAGTTCGCAAATTGCAGTGTGGAAAGCGGGTGAAGCAAAACTTTCCCTAGAGGGTTCAGTCGTGGCCAGTGACGCATTTTTTCCTTTTTCGGACGGATTAATTGCCGCAGCGGATGCGGGGGCAAGTGCGGCAATACAGCCCGGAGGAAGTGTTCGTGATGAAGATGTGATCGCCGCCGCCAATGACAGGGATATGGCGATGGTGTTTACCAAGGTCCGTCACTTTAAGCACTGATCCGTCGATTAATCAGCTCGAAGGTTAGTGGATCGCTGATAAATTTATATACTGCGTAATACTACTTTATTAAAAATTTACTTAAAAATTCCTTTTCATTTATCTTAGGACTCACTGCTTTCTTGCTCGGGGGTTGTGGGCAAGCTTTGATTTCAGACGAATATTTAGCCAATCAATCGAGTCGTCAGTTTTCGGAAATGAAGAAGTCGCAAGCGGTTTCTCGTAACACCTCAGATTTGCAGATGATTCGTAGAATTGGGGAGCGTATTGCACAAGTGGCCAAAGTGGACTTGCCGGGCACCAGGTGGGAATTTGTGGTGTTTGATAAAGCTGAACCCAATGCGTTTGCCATGCCTGGCGGTAAGGTCGGAGTCAATAGCGGTTTGATCACACTGGCCAATGGAAATGAAGATGAGATTGCGGCGGTCATGGGACATGAAATTGCACATGTCGCTTTTCGGCACGGGAATAAGAGAATGTCGCAAGCTATGGGAATTGCACTGGGTGGGGTAATTCTCAACACCGCAATGAGAGACAAAAGCAAATCCGACCGTGCACTGGCGGGAGGCGCTTATGAGATTGGTTCTACTGTTGGGGTAGCCTTGCCGTTTTCCAGGACCCAGGAAAGGGAAGCAGATCACCGCGGATTGTTCTACTCAGCAATGGCAGGCTTTGATCCACGGGGAGCGATTTCTTTTTGGGAAAAAATGCAAAGTCGAAGTAAGCGAAGAATGCCCCAATTTTTGTCGACTCATCCCAATCCTGGGAATCGTATTGAATTTTTACAATCCAACATGAATCGGGCTCTTGCCCTGTATCGACAGGCCAAGATTGCCCGAGGAGAGAAACCAAATCCATGAGCTTATTACTAGATTCCCCAATCGATGCACTCAAGAAGTATGTCGAATTCCCAAGCGTTTCGGCTGATTCGAATTTTTCGGATGGTGTGACCGGTGCCCGCGAGTTTGCATGCGATCAATTAAAAGAACTTGGATTTGAGGTCGAATTGATTTCCACTCCGATTAATCCGATTATTTTAGCTACGCGCGGAAATCCTTCCTGGCCCAGGTTGGTGATTTACGGGCATTACGATGTTCAGCCACCGGATCCCCTGGATCTTTGGTCAAGTGATCCTTTTAATGCGGTTGAGCGCGAGGGTAGACTGTATGGCCGAGGAGCGGCTGATAATAAAGGTCCTCAAATCGTCCACATGGCGGCTCTGTCCAGAGTTTTGCGCGATAATCCGGACTATCCGATACATATTACTTATCTGATTGAAGGGGAAGAGGAAATCGGAAGTCCGAGTTTTCGCGGTTTTCTTGAAGATCACAAAGAAAAGCTTCGGGGTGATCTGTTACTGGTTTCTGATACGGGAAGTCCGGGACCGGATCAACTGGTGGTGACCACTGGTTTGCGCGGTCTGACTGCATTGGAGGTCAAGGTATATGGCCCCAGGCAGGATTTGCACTCCGGAGTGCACGGCGGGGCGTTACTTAATCCTTTGCAGGCATTAATGAAGATTTGCTCATCTCTTCACGATCAGGACGGACGGGTCAATATTCCGGGTTTTTACGATGCCGTTCGGCCTCCCGAGCAATGGGAACGGGAAGAACTTGCTAAATTACCGATCACGGAGGAGGAATATGCCAAGTTTTTGGGTATGCCTGATTTTTTTCCACCGCCCGGATTTTCTCCTCTCGAAGGGATTCGTTTTTGTCCGACTTTGGAATTTAACGGAATCGGAGGGGGGTATCAGGGCGAAGGTTCCAAAACGGTGATTCCATCCGAGGCGTTCGCTAAAATTACCTGCCGATTAGTTCCGGACCAAAAATCGGAGGATATTGCGAAAAAAGTGAGACAGGCAATTATAGATGCCTGTTCATCCGCAGTTCGTGTGGAGGTTGAGGTGAAAGGGGGAGGGGATCCTTATGTGGTTATTCCTCCGGGCAAGCCCGGCTCAAGCGGTCAGGAAAGTGAATTAATGAAGAAAGCATTTGATGTGGCGGAAGAGTGCATTGAATCAGGCTTTGGCACCCGCCCCATTTTCCTGCGGGAGGGCGGCAGTATTCCTATTATTCAGGATCTCAAAGAGTTAGCCGGCTTGGATTCGTTAATGATTGGATTATTTACTAACGAAGATAACCTGCACGCTCCCGACGAGAGCTTTCATTTGGGAATGATGAACCGGGCGATTGATTCTTTTGAGGAATTTTTCAACCGGTTAATCAGAGATTGATTTGGGATTGATTCTCTGGGTAATCCATCGCCGAATGGCCTGACCCAGTAAATCGAGCACAATTACAATCGCTAATATACAGATAAGAATGGTGGTTACCTTTTGAAATCCACTCGCCATTTCCATTGATTTATTCAATTCCATACCAATCCCACCGGCTCCGACCAGTCCAATGATACTGGCTGAGCGGATATTGTATTCCAGCATCCAAAGTGAGTGGCTCCATACCTGAGCCTTCACATTAGGCCAGAGACCATATAAGAATGCCTGTAACGGGTTGGCTCCAATAAGTTTCAGCCCACGGGCAACCTTGATGTCCATGGATTCTATACTTTCACTAAAAAATTTTCCCAAATATCCAAGACTGTAAAAGGTGAGGGCAAACACTCCTGCCACCGGAGTGGGACCAAAAAGGATGACAAACAGGAATGCCCAGATCAGACTCGGTAAAGTGCGGGTTAGATTGAGAAACATTCGCGTGGACTGAACCAGCCAGGTCGGGGAAATATTCCGCGAGGCAGCGAGGGCAATCACAAGAGAAAGAAGCACCGCAATGAATGTAGAAACTATTGCAATTTGAAATGTTTCACCGAGCGAACCGAGAATCAGTTCAAAGTCCGAGAAATCGGGCGGAAAGAATTTCTTAAAAAAATAATCCAGTCCAGCCATAATATCGGCAGGACGGTTTTCCTGGAGCAGATTTTTTCCCGAAAAAATCGTTAAAAAAACGAAGAGTACCAGAAGCACATTAAGAAAGTTGAGGCGATCATACCACTTTCGGTCCAGCATATCGGGAGCGGGAGAAATTTTCTTATTCTCGGGCATCACAGTTTAGTTTGAACTTTTCTTAAATTCCATCCTTCCGGATGAGCCGGATTGAGACTAAGTGCGAAATCCGCAAACCTGGAAATCAGTTGCGGGTCATGGAGGGCACAGAATACGATCTTTCCCTGTCGGGAAGTCAGGTTTTTTAGAAGTCCCATCACGCGGCCAGCATAGTAATTATCCAGGTTGGAAACGGGTTCATCCGCCAATATGAACTCGGGATTCTGAAAAAGTGTCCGTGCAATTGCGGTTCTTTGTTTTTCTCCTCCCGAAGTTTGCGATGTCCATTGGTGCGCCAAATGGGAAATGCCAAGATCAGTCAGGATTTTATAGGCTTCTTTCTTGTCTGCGGATGGAAACCCCATCAGGCATTCCTTCAATCCATAATGGGACACTTTTCCGTAAAGCACATTTTCCAGAACGGATACATGTTCGGTTAACCGCAGGCTTTGAAAAATTATTCCAAGATTTGGATTAATTGAATCGGTGGTGTGTGATTCATCCCCAGTTTTAAAAACAATTTTACCTTCCGATGGATTTTCAGAACCTGAAAGGCATGATAATAAACTCGATTTACCGACACCTGAGGGGCCAAGTATGGCAACTAATGATCCTCCGGGAATGGAAAGCTCAAGATTTCGGAACAACCACTTTTCATTTCTCGTTAGTCCCAAATTTTGAGTACACAAGGAATTCATCTGGAGCACCAAGCTTGCAAAAATGTGAAAGGCTCGAGGGAGATTAAGTGCTTACTCAGAAAGAGTCGAAACCAACTTTTTTGCCTCTCTGGGTGCATGTAAATGCTTGGTTGAATCAACCGGTACAAGAGTGCCGCCAAATAAACTTTGACTAAGTTCCGCCTCCTCGTCCACGATCCTGAGCAGTGCATCTTTAATCAATTCGCGATCCTGAGCGGAAAGTGAATTACGTGCGCAAAAGGTATGGGAAGCCACTGGGCCCTGCCTCTGAATGACTTTCAGTTTCCCTCGCTGTTCGGAGTTCAGATGTTTATCCCTTTCATACACGTAGTAACTTACCGCCGCCGCCTCAGCCTTTCCGGTCAGGACCTGTTCAACGGCGGAAACATAACCTGAGCCATAGAACACATTCCCCTCCCCGAAAAACTCCTCAATACTACCGCCCTGTGGGATTAATCCTTTTTTGATCAGATCCCAGCAGGGCACCAAATATCCTGAGGTACTGGTCCTTGATGCAAAAGCAATCGGTTTTCCTTTTAAGTCAGCAATTCCACTGTAGGGACGATCTTGAAGAGATAACCAGACAGAGTAGTAATATGGACCCTCATAGGCGTTCCCATCCGGGTCCTGGCTTTCATGCTGACCGGCAAGCAATACTTCGGCCACCTCATTATCCGCGAAAGATATGGCGTCACTTGAACTGACATATCCAATATCTATCGTCTTGTTGGCCAATCCAGCCTCGATGATTGATTTGTTGGTGGGCGTGGTGATTTTCACGGGAATACCCAGTTGCCTGGACAATGCATCTCCCAGGGTTTTTTCATCCTCTCTTTGTGCCTGAATATTCTTATTCGGTTTTAACGCAATCGAAACACTGCTTACGGATAGTGAACCATTCCCATCTTCACCCGAAATGCTGGGATCGTCTGTTGGCGATTTGGAACAGGATTGAAGTATGAAAAATACTGCTACTAAAGAAATGAGATTTTGCTTCATAAGTTTTGAGATTGGGTCTCAATAAAATGCCCCAAAGACTGAAAAAGTCAACCTGACACTTTCGCACAAGGATAGTGAAAAGAATGAAATAGGAACGGAAAGAAGTAGTGAAAACTCCTCAACAATTTACCGGAGTTCCAGTAAGTAAGGAAATTCAGGAACCTTTTGAAACCACAAACGTTGCCCGTCGATCAAGGCGTGACTGATCAGAAGTTGCATTGGGTACCGCAAGTTCGTCACCCAGGGAAATCACTTCTATCCGGTTTCCGTCACATCCAAGTTCCATCAGGTACTGTTTAACCGTCGTTGCCCGGCGGTCACCGAGAGATTTGTTGTAATCCGGAGTACCTTTCCAATCGCAATACCCTTCAATGAGGAGCCTTGCGTTGACATTGGATTTCATAAATTCTGCGATTTCTGATATTTTGGTCCGTTCTGATGCATTGACATTGTATTGATCAAAACCGAAAAAAACAGGCTCAAAAGGCCGGATCACGTTTAGGGGATCATCAAAAGCGGAAAGCCCTGAATCGCGTGGCGCAAGTGGGTCAAACTCACCAAAATCTCCGCTGAGGGGGGTCACCCAATCCGGCGAAGTCTTCAGCACCGTCGTTGAATCCGGATGTGCCTGAACCGGATGCGTTATCCCCGTCACGGCTCAAAGTCGTTTCAGGTTGTGCTTTTTTGGAACAGGAAGAGAAAAGGAAAAGAAGAATGATTGAACCGAGAATAAAAAGCGAAGTTTTCATTTCTAAACCTTCAGGAATCTTTGAGAACTATAAATTGCGCTTTTCGTTCCAAGCCTGCGGTAGTTGGATCTGCGTCCGGGGTTGCAATTTCATCTCCAATTGAAATAACTTCCACTCTGGAAGATTCGATCCCAAGATCTACAAGGTAATCCTTCACACTGCTGGCCCGGCGATCACCCAGAGATTTGTTGTAGGAGGGGGTGCCTTTCCAGTCACAATATCCTTCCACTAACACCCGGGCATCGGGAGTTTCCTGAAGGAAGGAGGCAATATTCTGTAATTTTGCCCGTTCCTCGGAACCGATACTGTATTGATCAAATCCAAAGAATATGGGCTCGAACGGACGATCTGGATTTTCAGGAATTGCAGAATCTCCCCAAAAAGGATCCTGAGGAAAGAGTCCATCGTCCCCGTCCAGACCGGAAATCGTCGCACCCAGGGGAGAAAGATCATCCCCGTTGTTTGCTAAATCGTTGGCCGAACCGATAAAGGTCCCCCGATCTGTTCCTTTAATGAGTGATGTGTCATCCGGACTGGGTCCCTTGCTCTTTGAGCAACCAGCCTGAAAGAATGCCACCGCTAACAATCCCGTAATCCACATTGAATTTTTCATACTTATATCTCCCGCTATTTACGATTGGCCATCCCATAGCCAACCTTCTTATTATTTTCTTGCGCACGTCACATCCTTCGTCAACGAGAAAGCGCATGAACTTACCAATTTGCTTATTAGTGGATAATGGATCACTTCGTCCGGAGGCTGTGCTTGGGATGAGAAGGGTTGCTCAAAAACTGAGTAGTGCGAGTTCCTTTGTGGTTCGAGCAGTCAGTTTACTGCATTCTGATAAAATTGCGCCCTCTAAGCTTAACCATGAGAACGGCGTGACCATTGAGACTTTTCTTGCCAGTGAACAGGGGAGTAATGAGAAAAAACTTTTGGTGTTGCCCTTTTTTTTGGGGCCCAGTCGTGGAATTACCGAGTGGTTAAGGGAGAAACTTAAGGATTGGGAACAAAAGAAAAGTGGTCGGTCTTTTAAAATCTTGGATACCCTGTATCTTGGGAACGAGAAAATACTCGCCCAGGCACTTGATCAGCAGATTGAACAGGTCAGGTTGGAGAACAAATTACCAAACCCTCATGTGGCTATGGTCGATCACGGGACCCCAGTTTTTGAAGTCAACCAGGTAAGGGAAAGAGTGGGGATGGAATTAAACAAACTCTTCCTTAAGGGGGATTTTACATTTTCCACTTGCTCGATGGAGCGCAGGGAGGGTGATGAGTTTGCATTTAATGATCCTTTACTTGAACAAGTTCTGGCAAAATGGGGCCGACTGGGAGTGGAGCAGGTGGTGCTGGCGCTGTTTTTTCTTTTGCCCGGAAGGCATGCCGGAAAAAACGGAGATCTAGTGGAAATTTGTAAAGATGCTGAAAAAAAATTTCCGCAGATGAAGATTTTTCAAACTCTTCCACTGGGAGAAGAAAATATAATTTTCGAAATCCTGATGGGAAGATTAAACGCAGAACTTGTTGAAGAATGCTAATCAGCATTTCCTGAAATTTTCGATCCTGCGAATTTTAGTTTAACGGGGCAAAATAAATTCCCAGAATTAAAAGTGATGCTCCTAAAAGTCGCCTAATCCGAACCGGTTTGTTCATTTCCCCTTCTTTCAGGCCAATCCGGGTACCAATCCATGAAGCTAAAATAACCGCCCAGATTCCACGGCAGGCGTAAAATACATTGGCTTCTGCCGGCACCTGATAAAAAGCGATGGCCATGGACATGAGTACGGCCTGTATTCCCATCGGTATGCAGGATGCAAACATCCAGATATCAGCTTTTTTGCGGATCTTAAAAAATGTGCCCCTGACCAGCGGGAACAGGAGGGTGGATGCAGATCCCACAGTTAAAAACATTATCGATACCACATGGGAAGGAGTTGATTGCTGGGCAAGGCTCGGAACCATTGCATCGGTTAAACCAAAACCGGCGGCAGTCAATAAACCGAGTCCGATTGCCATAAAACTCACCTTACCCCCTTGGGCGGGCCACCCGATCAGGGCAACGGCAACGGCAGCGAGGGTAACGGCAATCCAGGTTGCCTGAGACGGGGTTCCGCTTAGTCCGAGGAGCAGAACGAAGAACGCCACAAAAATTGATTTGGCCCCCATGATCGGAGTGACCATTGAAGCGTCTCCTTTTTCAAGGGCGAAAAAACAGGCGGTTTGGGAGAGAAAGAAAATAGAACCGAGCAGGACTCCGGACTGTACATCATTCATTGTGGGAATACTTCCCTCGATGAAGGGGTAGGGAATAAAGAATAACGCCATGATCCAGTTTGAAAAAAGGAGGGAACGCACGGTGCCGGCACCGAGCTCCAGTCCGCGCTTGCACAGCAAGGCACTGCATGCGTAAAACGCCCCGGCTAAAAAAGCGAGAAGGTAAGGTGGTAGATTGACCGGCAAAAATCGGGTGGGTTAGTTGATTGTACCCGCCATGAAATTATCACTTAAGCCCTGACACTCCCTTGCGGTCTTTTCCCCTTGATTAATGACCAGCCGATAACGAACTTTGAGGGGTTGCTTGGGGGTGATTTCCGTCTTGAAATAAGAGCCAAATCGTCCGTAATCCCGCTCACTGTAAAAGGCGGGTTTGGGATTATTGGGGTGATCCAGGTAAACGGTGGTGTAGCGGTTATTTCCCACGATAATACATTGGGACTTCCACAATAAATTGATCATGTCTTTGTCCTTTGGCCAATTTTTGGTTTTTCCTTTTTCATCTTTCCCGTCCGCGGGGCGGGTGTAGTAAGTTTCCTGTTTCGTTTTTTCAGCCACTTCATTCGCTGCCCTGAATTGAAAGCCGGCATGTTGTGGATCCCCGTCAAGTTCCACCAGTTCCTGCTCGGTTTTGATTGTGGAATGGAAATCAATTTGCAGTGATCCATCGGGCAGTAAGGAAAAATGGAGCTTTCTTCGCTCCACCGCAAAGGTTGTGTGGTCATCCATTCGCCAATCAATTTCCACTTCGTGTGATGCCGATTTTTCATTGGCGGATTGAGACCGTAATTTTTGGTGTACTTGATACCCTTTTTTGCAGTGCCAGGTATCCACTTTGATCTTTTTTCCTTTGTTAACGGTGGCTTGGCATTTCGAAAACCCAAAATAAATTCCCCGATGATGAGTGTATTTCCCTCCCGGTCCCTTGGTTAAAAAATCCCTCCCGTTTTCCTGGTAAATGTGATGAAATGGCTTGTAGGTCCTTTCGCGGTCCACTGGATCCATATTTTCGTACACATATCGGGCAATTTTCTTACCGCCAAAAAGAAGGTCTGTGTGCTTGCCCGGGGTATCTAGCCAATCCCATGATTTCCCATGTACCGGACTCAATACGAGCATGGGCAAGAGAAGCGAGAAGCAGGAAATTCTAAAATGCATGAATCGAATCAAAGTTTTTAAATGAGTTTATTCCAAGCAAAAACGGAGACTGATCCCTGAAATTTTTTTTCTTAACAGCGATTTAATTGTTCGCGGAAAACCTTAAAACTCCTAATTTATTTCATATGTCTGGTGCTTGTAAAGTTTTGCTATTACTCTCTTTTTTCACATTCGCGAAAGGGGCATTCGGTGTTATTGATTTTGAGAAACAGGTCTGGCCCATTTTGGAAAGCCGCTGCGTGGAATGCCACAAAGCCCCTTACGAACTGAATGGAAAACTCAAGGAACCCAAAGCCGGCCTTCGACTCGACGGAGCCGCTCATTTAATGTTTGGAGGAGACGGAGGAGTGGTCGTCGTGACGGATCATCCCAGCCAGAGTCCGCTTTACCAACGGGTCGTTTTGCCCTTGGATGATTCTGAGCATATGCCCCCCAAAGGCGATCCCCTGACCCATGCCCAAAAGGAAATCCTGAGGAAGTGGATTGCGCAGGGGCTTGATTTTGGAAAATGGATTGGCCAGGTGGACGGTGTCGAGGAACTCGCGCAAAGAAAAGAGGAGGAGAGTGTGATTCCGGTGCCTGAACATATCCGGTTTTACACACAGCTTTCCGGTGGTCTCGAGGCGTTGCCGGATAATGAATTGTCGAGGATTGCTTCCGAAACTAATTTGATGATCCGTCCGATTGGGATCGGGAATTCCCTTCTGGAGGCACGGGTCGTAACCAATCCCGATCAGGTCGGGGATGCGGAAATCAAACGGCTGCTTCCAATTGCGGATTATTTAACCAAGCTGGATTTGCGTAACACTGAAATTTCTGAGCGTTCGCTTGTTTATATTGGAGGATTTCCCAAACTTACTGAACTTAATCTACGGGGTACTGAAATTGGAAATTCTGGACTGGGTGAGCTTGTTAAATTACCGGGACTGCAAACGCTCAATCTGTGCGAGACGGAAGTGTCGGATGATGGACTGCGTTGGTTGCGGAAAATAAAGTCCCTTCGTCAGGTTTTTCTTTGGAATTCTGAGGTCAGTTCACCTGCCCGTCTTCGACTGGCGGAAATGATAACCGTAGATTAAATCCTTATGTTCTCAGTCGGAAAGTTTCCAGAGACTTTTATCTGACCGCACATAGAGGGAGCCTTTCGCCACCGCAGGCGTGCAAAGAATTGTTTCCTCGAGTTGAACGGTCGCCACTTCTTCGCCTTCCTTCTCTCCGAGCCGGATAAATTGGCCCAACCCGTCTTCATTAAATACGAAAAGATGCTTCGATGTGGTAATGGGCGACCCGCTCATGGGGCCTTTCAGTCGCATCCTCCAGATGATTTCCCCCGAATCGACTTGGGCGCAGGTTAGCACATTTGCCTTGTTAATCACATAAAATTTGTTTCCCGAAATGGTGGGACTCGCCGTCCCGGGACCAAGCTTATTATCCTGCCAAAGCTGAGTGTGCGATTTCCCGTCCGGACGGGACTGAAGTGCGGTCAGTCCATTGGAGGGAACCAGTATTATGTCACCGTTAACCGTGCTTGAGGGGATAGTGGAGGCACCTTGCTGGAATGTCCATTGATCCTCGCCTGATACCGGGTCTATTACAGCGATCCCGTCTTTGGACTGAAGGGCAACCCGGGGTTTATCCTTTTTTCCGAAAACAGTGGGGGAGGTCCAGTTTGCACCTCGGGGACGGTCTTTTTTCCAAATCGTGGTTCCATCCGAAAGTTTGAGTCCAGCAGTGAACGATTCGGCATCGTTTTCGACCTGGGCGATCAGCACTCCGTTTGCAATGACCGGGGAGGATGACATGCCCAGCCCATTGGCGGCATTGGGGTAATCATAAGTCAGTCCGCGCAACCATTTCAAGTTGCCCCGTAAGTCCAGGCAAAAAATATCATTGGATGAAAACTGGGCCACCACCACTTCGCCATTACTCACCATAGTGGGTGCAGCCACGCATGTTTTTTCATGACAAATTGTCCGTCCGGTAGCCTTGAATTTTCTTTCCCACGACTGTTTTCCGGTCTCAATTTCAAAAGCGAGAATATGTAGCGTTTTTTGTTTGGGACCGCTGGAAGCGGTGAGAAAGACATGCTTTCCCACAATGATGGGACTGGACAACCCACGCCCGGGAAGATCCACTTTCCATGCGGATTCAGATTTAAGCCCGATATGTGGAGATAAGCTTTGGGTAATGAGGCCGTTTCCGGCATCCCCGCGAAAAGATAGCCAATTCCCGAACAGGGCAACCGGCAGGCAAATGAAAGATAAAGAGATAATAAATTGATTCATTTTTGTTTTTCAGTCGGATATTCGTGGATGGGAAAAGATTTCGCTGGAGAAAGAGATGAAAGTCCGGGGTCCGGGTGGAGGGCTGTTCCGGTGGGATCAGTAATTCTCAGGCAAAATTCCCACTGCTTTGTCCAGGACTGAGTCTGTTCGTTCTGGCACACCTTGACCAGAATTTCGTTTTCCCCTTCCCGCAGCTGCCCATTGACAATAAACTGATCAACACGGGTTTTGCCCCGGTGATATTCATCGCGGGCAAAAAGGAGCTTCCCATTGACCCAGAGTTTCCAGGCGTTTTTCGAACCGATCCGAAACTGGGCAGGGCGGACGGAGTCCGAACGAAATGTGGTGTGTGCGTACGCCAATACTTCCTTCACTTCTCCATATTGTAAATTAACATCCAGCATACCGAATGGATCGGTGGTGGAGAAAGGGGACCATTTGATTTTTTCCTCTTTTCCCTGGTAATTCGCATCCAAATCGATCTTTTCCTCGGGGGGGAATGGGGTGTTAAACCCTTTTCTGCCGGTATTATCGAAGGGACCAACAGTCTGCCAGTCGGGGAGAAAGCCCATCAGCGACTGGATGTCAATTGTTTCGCCCGCTTCTTCCAATGCTTCGCTGGCTTCCTTGATTTGGTCAACCTCTCTTCCTTTGGACAAAACTTTTTCGTACAAGGCCTTGGCTCGCTTTGGTTTGTTTGAACCGCGAGCGGAAAGAAGAATATTTTCTATAGCAAGACGGCGAAGACTGGGTTCCGGATCATCAATAAAACCGGGAGTTAGCGATTGGGCAAAAGCGGTTTTTTTATCCTGAATTATTTCAAAGGCGAACATCCTTGAACTCCCGGTATTTTGCTTGTCCTTTAGAAAAGCGAGAATTTCTTTTTCGGGGAAACTGCCTTTTTCACGATCGAGGATTTCCGACACGGCTGACCGAATCCAATTATCTCCCAGATCATTCGCCTTGTTCATTGCGGCAAGAAGTTTGGGAATTGCGGATGAGGGAAGGGTTGAAACTGCCTCCCAGTCCTTCACCGCCTTACTGTTGCCCACTCCCTTGGATTGGATTGCAGTCAAAGTGCTGATGAATTCAGATACGGATGTTTTTCCTCCGGCAGGAAGGCAGATGGCAAGAAAGAAAGGAATTTGAAGAATCGCAATTATTTTCATTGGACTATTTATGGTATGATTACCCAACTTTTCGCAAAATAAAAATTCATTAAAACTTTTTTTTGTTTTGCATACATCCATAAGTTTGACTGAAAGAGTTTGGATGAATTTGTTCAGACCATTGATTTTATTGATTGGCGCCCAGGTGATTTATGGCGTGCCTTCACGGGATTTTAAACTATGGCCTGATCTTGCTCCCGGTGAACAAAAGGGGGAAGTGGAACCGGAGTCCATTAAACCGCCAAAGGATGAAAATGATGTCCTGAGGATATCCAATGTATCAGTCCCGAGCATTAAATTTTTTCCCGCTGACCCGGGTATGGCAAACGGAACCGCAGTAATTGTCTGTCCGGGTGGAGGATACAATATATTAGCCTATGAGCACGAGGGAACAGATGTGTGTGAATGGCTGAATTCATTTGGAGTGACTGCCATCCTGCTCAAGTATCGCGTGCCGAGAAGAAAAGACAGGGAGAAGCATGAAGCCCCCCTGCAGGATGCCCAACGGGCAATGGGAATAGTCCGCAGGGACGCCTCGAAATGGAATATTAATCCCAATAAAATCGGAATACTGGGTTTTTCCGCCGGGGGAAACCTGGCGGTGATGGCGTCGACCACATTTGAAACCAGATCTTATCCACGGGTGGACCAGGCGGACGATGTTTCCTGTCGCCCGGATTTTGCAATCCTGATTTACCCCGCCTATCTTGTGGACAGAAAAAAACGGTCTCAATTATTGCCTGAGATTCAAGTCACCTCTGACACTCCACCCAGTTTCTTGGCTCACACCGGGGATGATCATGTACCCGCTGAAGGAAGTGCCTTGTTTTACCTGGCTCTTGAAAAAGCGGGGGTTGAAGGAAATGAACTTCACTTATATCCATTCGGGGGACATGGGTACGGAATGAGGCAGTCGGGCAAAGCGGTTTCCACCTGGCCAAACCGGGCGAAGGAATGGATGAACGCAATGGGATGGGTAAAGAAGTGAATTCCCCTGAATCATTCGACGCGCTGCGCTACCATGAGCATGGAAAGCCAATTGAAGTGCTCAGATTGGAAAAATTATCAATCCCACCCTGTGCAAGTGGAGAGGTAACCATTCAGATGGAGGCGGCCGCGCTTCATCCTTCTGACATCGGGCTCATTGTGGGTTCTTACGGAACCCTTCGTTCATTACCCACCGTTGCCGGGAGGGAAGGGGTGGGCACAATTTGTGCGGTGGGCAGGGGAGTGGATGAGAAGTTGCTTGGGCGACCGGTGGCTCTTCCCTTTAACGCCGGTGCCTGGCAGGAATACATGAATGAAAAAGCCGATGATTTAATCCTTCTTCCTTCTCTGGTGCCTTTGGATCAATTAGCTCTTGCCCTGCTAAATCCGATGACGGCTTGGCGCTTGTTAAATGACTTTGAGTATCTTAAACCAGGTGATTTTATTATTCAAAACGCGGGAAATTCGGCCGTGGGACTTTCCATCATTCAATTTGCCGGGAAACTTGGGATCCGGTGTATCAGTATGGTGCGAAGCGAGGAGGCAAAGGATAAACTTTTATCCTTTAGTAAAACGGATGTTTTTCTGGATAATGATGATTCTGTGGAAAAAGTGGTTCAATTAACCGGGGGGAAAAAATGTGCGTTGGCCTTGAACTCAGTGGGAGGGAAAAGTGCCCTGCGCTTGGCTAAATGTTTACGCAACGGGGCGGTTCATGTTACTTTTGGAGCAATGAACGGGCAGTCGGTCCGGTTTCCGACCCGCCATTTAATTTTTGATGATATTCGATTTGTCGGTTTCTGGTTGGACAAGTGGAAACAGGGAAAAGATCTCAATGATATACGAAAATCAATTGAGGATGTCCTGCAACCCCTTGCATTGACTGAGATTCGCCATCCGGTTGATTCAGTTTTTTCATTGAGTGAGTTCAGTGAGGCATTTTCAAGAAACAATGAAACCCGGCTCGGGAAGGTTTTATTTGCCCGTGACAAGGAAGCAATTCATTCACTCAGGGATTCAACCGGCGGATAAAAGAAGGAAGTGATAACAACTTACCGGGGCATACGGTGTGACCCGGGTGTAAGACTTTGTGTGTGGTTACCTGCGATTTTCCGATTCCGCAACGCTTCATTAAATATTCACACAACCCTTCAAGGGCATCTAATTGCCGGGAGGTGGGGCGTTTTAATTCAAAATTACCGATTAAACAGATTCCAATACAGGTCTTGTTCCAACTAAGTTTTTTCACATGACCACCATCCAATTGTCCTTTCCATCGCCCCCCAATAAAGACCTCTCCATCGGTGGCTTTTCTTGACCCGTTGGAAATGACGAAGTGATAAGCCAAACCGTTTTTCATCCCCCTTGCTTTGTGTACCCGGTGCATGTTCATGGCATCATCCACCGGAGTGGCGGAGTGATGAAGGATGATTTTCTTCCACTTCCCAGGGGTGGGTCGGATGGTGTTTAATGTTTTGATTAGTGAGCTGGGGAGCAAGCTGGGAACTGACTGACTTCCTCCTTTTGCTGGAATGATAATCTTCTGCCCGATTTTAATTAGATTCGGACTGGTAATGGCATTCCGGGAGGCAAGCGTGGATAATTTTACCCCAAACCGGGAAGCAATGCTTCCCAAGCTGTCTCCTTTTTTGACAACATATGGAATTTCCGTACCCGCACCACCGGGAATTTTTAACTTTTTTCCCACAAACAAAAGATTGGGGTTCGAAATATTGTTGTATGCCTGAATCGCACTGGTAGAGACACCATATTTCTGAGCAATTGCACTGAGAGTCTCGTTTTTTCGCACCACATGGATTGATTCCCCAAGCACAAGGAATGATCCGCTCAAAAAAGATACACAAAAAAATAAAAACCTCATCTACCGAAGAATGTTCTTCGAAAAAGCAACTATCTTGGCAACAAAGAACTTAAAATACAGTATAAAATTCCTTTCTCTTTGCCACAAATTTAAAAAGAGATATTGTATTATTCATGAAACTTCGCACCAAGGCATGGCTCGTGTCACAAGGTCTCTTGGTAGTCACGGCTTTAATCATCCAATTCACATTTCACCGGGAAATTCAGGTGGGGCCGATTTTAAAGACCCCCACCCGTCCTTACTGGGATATTATTTTCAAGGTCGAACCAAAAATTCCGCAGGAATTTATTGATCAAAATATCGAGCCGGGTATGTACGATGCACGAGTGGAAATGACATCGGAGCAGGTACTGGCGAGAAACTTGGTGGCGCATCGCCGGGCGGTTAAGCAGGAAAGTGGAATACGGGTCGCGTTAGTGGGTGGGATAATCGTCAATATACTCTACTTTTTAGGATTTCATATACTCTATTTTTATTTCAGGAGGACGCTTGCCCGCCAGAAATCAATTTAAGCATAATTGAAAAAAAATTATCTTTTGTGTTGCTAAGATGCGATTAACTTTTTGCATACATTCTTATCACACTCATGAAAAATTTGCCTAATTTCTTTTGTTTGCCCTTCGTATTGTGCCTTTTCCTTGCTGCTGCCTCTTAGTTCTTTGCTTCTTTGCCCAGGAGTATGATGATCGAGAATACCGGGCACTTGCCCAAAGAAAGCCAATTGTGGATTATTATGAAACCGTGAACGATAAAAGCTTTTATCAGCTTAAGAGAATTCATGGAATGAAGGGTGAATTAAATTCCTATTCCGAAAAATTGCATAACTTACAGGACCGGTTTGATAAAATATTTTACGGATTATCCTCCAAAGGGAATTTTCAGACTCCATTTGACACCACCATGCAACCTGTTCGTCCGGTGGTTAAACCACGAACACCTGCGGTGATGCCAAAAATGGAGGCACCAACTCAGATTACTCCCCGCTACCAGGGACCAGTTGAACAGGCACCACCTGAAAATCAGCTGGCATTCAATGTTGATTCCCCGGGGAAGTTTTCCAGGGATGATCAAAGGGTAAGTACCTTCAGCCCTGACAGGGAAGGTGGGTTGGGTTATTATTTTTTATTCAAACCCGGTGTGGCGATCCCGTATGATATCCATAAATCAAACCATTCGTACAAAAGGTTTGACCCCGGATTCTCCGCCATCCTGTCCGGTGGTTTTAAGATAAAGAACTTCAAAGTAGGGCTGGGTGGAGGCTATAAAAACCATTCCTTTCATGACACCTCAAAGTTGCGTTCACCTGATCGCCCGCTGACTGGAGGAAGTGAAACATTTGCGGGTTACCTCGACCTCGAGTATACACTTCCAATTGCCAATGCATGGGAGGCTTATTTCGGCCTCGGTTTTGGGTACCATCTTACTTTGATTGATGATAATCAGGATCTCAGTACACGGAAAGAGCATGATATTTTCTTTACCGGGTCCACGGGGGTTAACTGGAAAATGAGTGAGTTATTTGCACTCAGCCTGGGATACCGGTACTTTCATGAAAATGAGGTTCCTGCCCATATTATTGAATTGGGTGCAAACTTTGATTTTTGATCTAATCAATGAATGATGCTCAGCGGGTCATCCCGCCTGTCCCACATTCACTGGGGTTTCTACAAAAATTACTTATTCTTCCCTTCGGATTACTTTACCGTTTCTGGGTATCAACCATACGCTTCAGGTTTTTAAATGAAGCCTCGCAAAAAGAGACCGAGGAAAATAAATACCCTGTAATCATCACCCTCTGGCATAACCGGTTATTTCTGGCCGGTGAATGGCAAAGGAGATATCGAAGAGACCGGAAATGCTTCGGTTTAATCAGCGGAAGCCGGGATGGAGCATGGCTCGAAGCGTTTTATGGATGGTCTGGAATTCATTCCGTTCGTGGATCAAGTAACCGCGGAGGATCCAAGGCAATCCGGGATTTGGTCAAAAAACTCAAAGATGGCCATGATATTGGGATTACTCCCGATGGATCGAGGGGGCCCTGTTATGTGGCGAAACCGGGAGGTCTTCTGGTCGCCAAGATTTCCCGGGCACCTTTTTTATTGGTGTCCTTTGAGTATGGGTGGCATTTGAAGCTGAAGTCATGGGACCGTTTTGTGTTACCGTTTCCATTTTCCAAAGTACGGGTCCGCACGGAATTGATTAGACCAGATGATATACTGAGTAACGATTCGGTTGAAGAAGCGTGCAAGGTCCTTGGGGAAGAGTTAATGAAACTAACCATTGATCGGGATTGAAAGTTTCTGCTTTGATTGAATTCAGCTTGCCTAGCCAGTCTGTTAACTTTTGTTTATGCGCTCTTGAATAAATGAATGTGGTGTTAAAAACGAAGGGACTGACTAAGGATTTCGGTTCAATACGGGCAGTGGATCATTTGGACCTGGAACTCAACCAAGGGACAATCACTGCCTTGCTTGGGGGGAACGGTGCCGGAAAAACGACCACGCTTTCGATGTTGCTGGGCTTGCTGCTTCCGAGTGCTGGGGAAGTCAGTATATTTGGGCATGATTTTATCAAAGACCGGTTCCCTGCTTTAAAAAGAATGAATTTTTCCTCTCCGTATGTTGATTTGCCCCAGCGGTTAACCGTGCGGGAGAACCTCACTGTCTACGCCAAACTGTATGGTCTGAAAAACATCAACGATTCAGTTTGCGAGATGATGGAAACTTTTCGCCTGAATGACTTTGCAAACCGACGACTGAGAAAGCTTTCATCCGGGCAAAAAACGAGGGTCTCCCTCGCTAAGGCTTTAATTAATAATCCTGAGCTCCTGCTTTTGGACGAACCCACTGCCAGCCTGGATCCGGAAACGGTTGCTTGGATTCGATCCTTTTTGATCGAATATCAGGAAAAGCGGAAGGGCACAATTTTACTCGCTTCCCATGACATGAGGGAAGTGGAGCAGTTATGCCAAAATGTACTTTTGCTCAAACATGGCAAGCTGGTGGAGGAGGGGTCTCCCGGTGATCTGTTACAGAAGTACGACCGCAAGACCCTGGAAGAGGTTTTTCTTGATATTAGCCGGGGGAAGGAGGAACAATGACATCCGGATCCCTATCCCGTATCCAAGGGCTTTTATATCGCTATCTTTATGTGCTAAGAAGTTCCTGGCCCCGCATAATCGAAATCTCGTATTGGCCCACCATGCAACTGATTATATGGGGCTTCGTTTCCCTTCATTTCGGAGCCAGTCAACCGGAAATTACTGCGTCCGGGATTCTCATCTCGGTTGTGCTGGTCTGGGATTCCCTCTTCCGGTCCCATGTCAGTTATACGCTTTCCTTCCTGGAGGAGATGTGGTCAAGGAATTTGGGTAACCTCTTCGTGGCTCCATTGCGTCCATGGGAACTGATGGTGTCCCTCGCTTCAATCAGTATGATCAGGACTTTAATCGGAATGATCCCGGCTGCGCTCCTCGCGATTCCCTTTTTTGGGGTTTCCGTTTTTGAAATGGGGTTTCCCTTACTCGCCTTCTTTTTTAATCTCGTCTTTACGGGCTGGGCTATTTCCCAGGTGGTGACGGGAATTCTTATCCGTTACGGATTGGGGGCGGAAAGCCTGACCTGGGTCATTCCCTTCATGATTGCCCCGGTATCCTGCATCTATTATCCACTCTCCACGCTCCCCCCATGGTTGCAGGAAATCGCTCTCTTTATTCCCACATCCTATGTTTTTGAAGGGATGCGGGCACTTTTACTCGACGGGCAGTGGCGGGGCGATCTCCTGCGTCAGGCTTTCATGTTAAATTGCATCTATTTTTCACTCGGTATGAGTATTTTTCTTTTGGCCTTTCGTTCCGCCCGAAAGCATGGACTGCTTCTGCAGGCCGGGGAGTGAGGTTTGCCCGTTGCCAAAAGCAATTTCCTTTATATTTTAATTCCTTTTAATTATGGCAAAAATCAATCAAAACTATCAGAAGCTATCCGCCGGTTATCTCTTTCCCGAGATCGCCCGGCGAACCAATCAATTTCTTAACGAGAACGCGGGCGTTCAAGTAATGCGCCTGGGAATTGGTGACACCACTGAACCGATTGTACCTTCGGTTATCAATGGATTACACCAAGGTGTGGACGACCTAGGCCGTGTGGAGACCTATTCAGGCTACGGTGCATCGGAAGGAATTACCCCGCTCCGTCAGGGAATTGCCGATTTTTATGCCGAACAGGGTGCCCCCATAGATATGAGCGAGGTATTTGTCAGTGACGGTGCCAAGTCGGACTCCGCCAATATACAGGGTATTTTTTCAGAAGACTGTGTGGTTGCGGTCCAGGATCCGGCTTATCCCGTTTATGTGGACAGTAATGTCATTTCTGGCCGCACCGGACTGGCGGGGGATGACGGCTATGAAGGGTTGGTCTACATGCCCTGCACGGAAGAAAACGGATTCTTTCCAGAGCTTCCCAAAAGCAAGGTGGATTTGATTTATCTTTGCAGTCCCAACAATCCCACCGGAGCGGTGGCTACCCGGGAACAGTTGAAGTTATTTGTGGATTATGCCCGGGAACACAAGGCGATCATTTTATTTGATTCCGCGTACGCATCCTTTATCACCGATCCGGAGCTACCCAAAAGTATTTATGAAATCGAGGGTGCCCATGAATGTGCAATCGAACTGAACAGTTTTTCGAAGACCGCCGGTTTTACCGGAGTCCGGCTGGCCTGGACAATTGTACCCAAAGCCTGCGTGGCTGAGGATGCGGAAGCTGGTGTGCTTCATGGATTATGGACCCGGCGACAGAACACATTTTTTAATGGAGCCTCCAATATTGTGCAGGCTGGAGGAGTGGCCGTACTGAGTAAGGAAGGAAGAGCGCAGACCGATCAACAGGTGGCGTTCTACCTGGAGAATGCGAAGATCATCAACGAGGGCCTGAAAGCAAAAGGAATTACCACCTATGGCGGTGGGAATGCTCCCTATGTCTGGCTTAAAACACCGAAAGGACTGACATCCTGGGAATTTTTTGACAAATTACTGGGCGAATGTCATGTCGTGGGTACCCCCGGATCCGGGTTCGGTCCCGCAGGGGAAGGTTTTTTCCGGTTAAGCGCATTTGGGCACCGGGAAAATGTGGAAGCTGCAGTCTCCTCCATTCGCGATCATTTAGATTTGTAAGGATCCTTCTCCCCGCAAGGGGGGGAGCCTGGGTTAAACGAAGCTCTGCTTGCTTGGTTTGATCACCAGTTCGGGGACATGTGCCCGGGCCGGCAGGTTCACCACCGTGGAAACCACCTCGGCGATATCCTCCGGTTGGAGAATAGAAGCCCGGTGTTCCGGGGTGGGGGGAACCAGTCTTTCATCCAAAATCGCGGTATTCACCTCACCGGGGTAGATATTGGTAATGCGGATGCCATTTTCCCTTTCCTCTTCCCCCACGCTTATTCCAAGTGCGGACATCCCAAATTTGGAGGCGTTGTAAGCCACTCCCGCGAGTGGCACGGCCCGTCTTCCCGCGACCGAATTAATGAAAATAACCAAACCGTCTTTTCGCGGCCTCATCCGGTCAAGGGCCTCTTTCACACAGTTGTATGCCCCGGTCAGGTTAATATTGATGACTTTATCCCACTCCTCCGGTTCAAGTTGCAGCATGGTACGCTTGGCAATGTTGATCCCGGCCGCATTGATGAGAATGTCAAGATCTCCCATTTCCTGATCGAACCAGGAAAACAGTTCGGCAACTGAATCCCTGTCCGTCACATCAACTGAGCAGGTTTTTATTTTTTCCCCACTTCCCGTGGAAACTTCATGAAGTTTATCCTCCCGCCTGCCCGCAATGCCTATCCGGTGTCCCTGCCTGGATAGAGTCAGGGCAATTTCCCTGCCCATCCCGGAACCTCCACCAATCACCAGAATATTTTTTGATTCCTTCATTTACTGAGAAAACGAGCTGCTATTCAAGGGTGCAGACAGATCAGATGCCGGGAATCAATGGAACTCCACAGCTTTGTAAAAACAGGAGAATGGACCCAGATCATGACTTTAAAATAATTCATGGTTTGATCTACATTTTTTTTCCTGCGTTCTTCAATCAATAAATTTACTTTTTTATTTCAGGTTGCGCTTGGGGGAACAGATTTGCAAGCTAGTGGAACAGTAAATGGAATTCCTCAGAAGTATATTGGGCATATTTTGCCTGTTATTGATCCTCTGGCTGGCCAGCGGTAACCGGAAAGCAATTTCTCCAAGGTTAATTTTGTCCGGTCTTGCCTTGCAGATTATTTTTGCCCTGCTCCTCTTAAAGGCCCCGTTCATTACTGATTTAGTGCAGGGGATTTCCCAGGGAGTTGTCCGGTTGACGGAGTTTTCTTACCAGGGCGCGTCCTTTGTGTTTGGAGACTTGGCCAGTGATGCACCGACCTATGGCACGGTGGTGGCCTTTCGGGTGTTGCCCTCGATTTTATTTTTCTCCGCACTTTCCGCTCTGCTTTATCACTGGGGCATTCTCCAGCGAATTGTTTATTTGCTCGCCTGGTTGATGAAACGAACCATGAAGATCTCGGGTGCGGAATGCCTGGCAATGTCCGCGAATGTGTTTGTCGGGCAAACCGAGGCTCCTCTTCTGGTTCGTCCTTACCTCGATAAAATGAGCAAATCCGAAATATTATGCCTGATGACGGGTGGCTTTGCCACCATTGCAGGGGGTGTCTTCGCCGCTTATGTTGCGTTTCTGGGTGGAACCGACCCGGAATCCCAGGCCATTTTTGCCAAGCATCTTTTAACCGCCTCCCTGATGTCCGCACCCGCTGCGATCATATGCTCGAAAATATTGCTGCCTGAAACCGAGGCAAGGGAGGAGGAAATTGATTTGGCCAAGGATAATTCCACCCTCAATGTTTTTGACGCCCTGACCGCGGGCACCAGCCAGGGTTTACTGCTTGCTTTTAATGTGGGGGCGATCCTGATTGTATTTACCGGACTGGTGGCAATGGGTAATTTTATATTTGGGGATTTATTGGCGAAACCGCTGGGAATTGCCGCTTGGTTCGGGATTGAGTCCGGAGAGCTTACCTTGGAATATCTGTTCGGATGGGTTTTTTCTCCCGTGGCTTGGTTAATGGGAGTTCCCACGGAGGATATCCGTCTGATTGGTCAGTTGCTTGGTGAAAAACTGGTATTGAATGAATTTGTTGCCTACGCCCACCTTGGAGATTTCAAGGAACTGGGCCTGATTGAGCATGAGCGTTCCATCGTACTTGCCAGTTATGCGCTTTGCGGATTTGCCAATTTTGCATCGGTGGGCATTCAGGTGGCGGGTATTGCCATTCTTGCCCCCACTCAACGGACAAATCTTACTCAACTCGGGTGGCGGGCTCTGCTCGCCGGGACTTTTGCCTGCCTGCTTACCGCGAGCGTGGCGGGCTTGGTGATTTGACCTTTTGCCCATTCACGAACAAGATGTAGTGAGTATGGATTCTGAAAACTTTACCATTCCCAATCGTATCCCCGCCATGACTCTGCGTGGGGTTGTGCTGTTCCCCCAGGCCATGATGCCCCTGCGGATTTTTGAGGAGAGGTATAAAACGATGTTGGCCGACCGGTTAAATGAAGACCGGATCTTTGCCATTGTGGGCGAGCGGGAAAATGTCACCGAAGAGGAAGAACACCTGGAATTGCCCTTTGGTGTGGCCACCGCCGGTCTAATCCGGGTTTCCAAGGAAAATCCTGACGGTACTTCCTTTGTGCTTCTGCAGGGACTGAGCCGGGTGCGGATTGTGTCCATTCCGCAGGAAATTCCCTACCGTATACTGGAAGTGGAACCTGTTGAAACCATTATCGATGAAAGTGCGGTTGGACTGCGTGCTAAGCTTACCGCTGAACTGGAAAGAAATCAGGAACTGGGTGGGGAAGTGAATAAAGAAATGCTTGATTTTCTCACCCCCCTTGATGACGACACCGCATTCGTGGATCTTGCCGCTTATTCGTTATGCAAGCACACCCTGCGCAAACAGGCGATGCTGGAGGTTCAGAACCTGGGCAAACGTGCTAATATGCTTTTGGATGACCTGACCATGGAAAATGACCGCCTGGATCTGATCAAACAGGCACTGGGTGGAAAGCAGGATGAGGATCTTGGATACAATTAATTCTCAATGAAGGAATTAACGGACGAACAGAAAGCCGAGAAAGTCGTTCATTTTCGACGAATCATAAAGTACCGCTCCTGGTTTGGCTGGGTATTCACGATTGTGGGGGGCACTCTATTCGGAGTCGGGATGCAGAACGATAACTCCTCCCTGATTATGCTGAATGGCGGATTATTCTTCGGCTACGGACTGTTTATGGTTTGGCAGGCCAAAAAGGCACTCGGCAAACTCCATAACCGGGGATAAATACTTTTTTTCCAGCGTTATTCCGCCCACACGCTGGGATGGAGCATTTTAGGATCCGGTTGTTCATTTTCCGCAAAGTAAATCGCCATTCTCAGGTAAGCCAATCGATACTCCGGGGTATCCGCCCTCATCTTTTTGATCTCCTCAAATATACTTTCCGCTGATCTGCCCTGTAGTTCGTAGATTTCTTTGATCCCCAGATCAATCAGGTCACGGGCCACCAGCACATCCATCCTCGGGATGCGCATCATTGGGGAAGACAAGGCGATCCGATCAACCTTCTTCTTTTTCTTTTTTGTATTTTCTCCCCCAAAAAGTGCATCCAGCGGAATGATATCTTCAATTGCCATAATCCAAGATCAATCTCCAACCTGAATGATTGGCAAACGAAAAGGAATGATTTACTGTTACCAATTTCTGATTATTGAGAGTATGATTCTATATGGTGATGAAAAAAGTACTCGATGAAACACTTTTTTCAGCTCTATTTTCCAAGTGACACAGCTTTTTGATTATAATTCTATTAAAATCTTATAATTGAACTATGCGTTATCATTTTGATACTTTGCATATGACATGAAATATTTCATCTATATTTTCCCACCAATTTGTAGCCTGGTTTCCGCTTATTTTTTGTATGACGGATTCAAAACCGGGAATGTTTTAAACTTTTACGCAGGCGAACGAAATAAAGCATTCGAGAGATTTTCAATTGATGAGTCCCCTCTTTGGTATTGGCTCAATATGGGAACCTTTTCAATAAGCATTATCGTAGGTATTTGGATTCCTTTCTATCTAAGAAAAAGACTTCCCGAAAAAAACCGTTGAGTTAGGAAAAAAAACTTCGACAAGGTAATCTCATAGCAAGTACTGAAAAATACTAGTTTACTGGGGTCGGATTTTGCGGATAGCTATCGAAATTCTTTCCTTCGTTTTTGGCAACTGGGGGATTGCTTATCTCCAAGTTAATGCAGGGATTATTCTTCTTTTGTCGGGGTTTGCTTCGTCTTTTTTTTCGTGACTGTGGCTTGGACCCGGAGTCCGTCATTTTCGAAGGTGATTCCGAGGTTAACCTCGTTCCAATTGCCAAGAACACTGAATGTTTCCGGTGATTTTGGTTTAGCTGGGTGGCCGAATGCTGTCGATTCATAAGTTTTATATTTCTCGTTCCACCTGTACTTCCCTCCTCCTGGGCAGAGCAATTCGGTTTGCCAAACTCGTTGGTGGTAGGAGAGTGGATCATTCTTTTTCAGGTGGATCCTCCATTCGTTGAGGGCGTGCAGGTTATTCCACGATTTCCCTTGCATCGCATTGATTGTATTTTGGCTCATGGAAAGATCGAGAATAGAGGGGATAGGTTCTGCCGCTTGAATGGCAGAGCTCATACCGCTCCAGTTTCCTTTGGTAAGTGATGCATTTTCATCTCTTCGAAGAATATTTCGTTCAATTGCTTTTTGAATGATCTCCTCGCTAAGGCTGATGGTGAACAGTTGTGGGGAAGGAACATAATACAAGGCAATGGGTGCAGAGCCTTCTTTAATCAAGTTATCCTCAAGTCCTTTTCCCGGTGCAATTTTGACATAACCCTGCCCTTTATGATCGTGATTGCTCCAAACGGTCATCCCAGGGGCGGTTTGTTCAATCCAAGCCCGTAAGCCAGCTAGAAATGCAGTCAATTTAAAAGGGTTACGAACTTCCACATTCATACCCAACGGAATACGCCCCAGATTTTTTTCAGAAAAATCTTCCAATCCTTTCATGCCTTTTTTAAGAAAAGCTTTGTGCATATCCTCGAAAAAAGGAGATTTGTCCAAGTACAAGGAAAGCGATTCGCCCACCCAACTGAATGCACCTACGCCAAGAGAGGGAGCCATGATCGCGGCCAAATTACTTGCCTGCTTGAACCGGGGAGAATTCATATCGAGTGCGCTCACCCAGTGAAGCACAGTCTCAGGGTGAGGGTCTCCAGATTCGGGTTTTAACTTTACTTCGCCAACCGTTTGGATCATTTGCCGATAGTCGGTGCCCCCGATTAAGGGCAGGATAGATAGATCTCCTTCAATCTTTCCCTCATTAATGCTAAGCTTTGCGGAAATGGGGTCAAAGTACTTTGACCAATGGCTCTGGTAACGATCACGAAAGAATTCATATGCCTTTTTTTCAGCTGGAGTAATTTTTTTGATATTCAATTCATTGACTGACTTCAGGAATGAAAGGTTTCCAAATCGGGAACTTTGTACCTGACCATTGATTAGAGATACTTTCCCCAATTCAGGAAATTCCTTGGCATTCAAAGGCGATCCACTTTCATGACGAGCTTGGAGTTCAGCAATGACTGCCGCAGCCCTTGTACGACGGGATGCTCCGATTCGCCATTCCGGGCCGCACCATCGTCGAATGGTGGCGTCGGTAATCATGAGAAAGGCATCTTCCTGGTTGCCTGCAGTTATCGGGTATCGCTGACGAAAGAAGTGGTATTCCTCAAGCGAGGCTAAACTGCTTTCCTTTTGATCAAATACCCTGGCCAAGCGGGTGAGTTGTTCCATCGAATTGGTTACGACAACGAATTCATTGAATGAACTGACAAAACTCCTGATTATACGGTCGGGGGAAGCAATTCCTTCATACTTATGATTTGCAGACTTTGGAATTTTCCCCGATACCGGCTTGGCTTGAGGGAATTTTTCCTTTGCCTGCATCCTCCGCATGGCAAGAGCCGCAAGCAGACCTTCCTTTTGCTTGGCTTCGAAAATAAGCGTTAAGGAAGTACCGGTGCGTAAAAAAGGATCACTGCCAGTAATCGCGACCGATGAAATCAGTTTGGGTCCGAGGATACGGGATAGTTCATCAACTGGCAGGCAGAGCTGCTGGGAGTATTTTTCTTTTGAACGGGCACTTTCTGCTCGATCTTCACTTAAGCGGAGTAATGGAGTTCCCCGTAAGGTTGCTTCGTCCATCACTTCCAGCATGCTCGCGTAAGATGAAAAAATAATCGCATGCTGGTCGTGTGGCAAGATTGAGGCAATTGAATCGAGCTTTGGTTTTTCATCTTTCATCCAATCCTTCCATGGAATCTCATCAATCGTAATTCCCGTGACCGATGAGACGGGGATAGTGCGATTTTGTTCATCAGTGGACAGGCGTAGTTCACGATTAAGTTGAAGGTTTTCACTGATTGCCCGTCCACCAGAAAATAAATCCATGCTGTTTTCCAGTCCAGTATTACGGGTGGGGCGGATCATTGCCCGGTTGTTATCGTTAGGTGTTTTGGGTTTTGGCTGGTTTCGAATTTTTGCAAGCCGATTACCATCCTGATTCGCTTGGTGCCTGTACCAGGCTGTACCAGGAACCTTTAGTTCCTGAAGCCATTTATATCGAATGGTCCTGTACTTGAGGAATTCCTCTTCACTTTTTTGTTCGGATAAGAGGTTTTTGAAATTCTTTTTCTCAAAAGTGAAGGGGAAGGGCTTCCAGCCGTCTGGTTTTTGGTGGAGGAAGAGTTGACCTTTAATTTTTGTTTCAGGGTTACGAAAACAAAGAACCAGATCGTTGGTTGAAAAACTGGTGCTACTTCCGCCCTGTTTTCCAAATGAAATGAAAGCCTCGGTGGCATCCTCGGTTCTGCAATACGGGAGGTTGCTGGGAAGCCAAGTCTTTTGGTCTCGCGAAAATCTCAAGGCATAAGGCGTCGAGTTATCCACACGTACCGGTGGTTCCTCTCCTTTACCGAATGACAAATCAGATACTCTTAGAGTCAGAAAACTTTTAGCATTTAAGAAGAAGGGGAGGAGGGCGAGGATAAGAATTTTTAATTTCATGAGGATCGAAGGAGTTTAAGTCTTAGTAAGTTAATGAATGGAAACGATTTCAATAGTTTTATTTCCCTTGAAGGTTTTTCCGCCACCCGGGAAGTTCCATGGCGTGTGCTTTATTCCGGTGCTATTCTTGTCGGATGCCTCCAATTTTAGTGCCGCTGATTCAATATCATAGGCCAGGCGGGTAGCGGCATCTGAGCAAGCTCCAAGGCCAGGCAATAATGCCAGCAGGAGTATCCTTAAATAAATCATCGGGTTAACATGATCGGATTTATTCAATTTCTAAACTTGTTTTGAATCTTGCAGCAGTTTTTTCATCATTTGTTGAACTTCTGGTATAAGTTTGAGAACGGTAGAGATCTGGTTTTGGTCAGCCAAGTTTCTTGATTTGTCCCGATAGGTCTGAGTGGCCGAGAATTCTTTGGCGTTTAATGTGGCACTTGCGGTGCCGTAGGGATAGCCGTTACGCACATCCAGAAAAAGGGCGTTGGCAAAGCCGGTTGTTTTAATTTCGCGGGATGGAACGAAATACCCCCCAATAATTGTCCAGTTCGCGACAGAGGAAGCGAGCTTGGTGGTTTTCGTTTCCGAGAAAACTTCGTAAATAAGTACATGATCCAAATGTTGCCTGGCCGCACCGAGACGAACTTTACGAAAAATATCAGAAGGGCTGGTCTTTGATTTACCATGGGTGCTCTTTGGGGTGTAGACCATTTCCGCAACCATCGGGCTCACTGGGATGAAATCACCAAATTGCGATCCCATTACTGCTCTTGACTCTTCCCACGCTTCCACCTCATCAACGGTTAAGTTGGTTATTCTACCGTTGAAAAGTTTAACCAGTCCAATCCTTGCCGGGAACTGAATGGAGGGTTCAATGCTTGCCATCGCTTTCACCTCTTCATTGAGATCACTTGCGTTCGCGTCCGTGGAGCCCTGGCTGGTGTAACCCGATAAGTATTTTTTCCCCGATGTCATCTGTACGGAATGGGACTGACACCCAATCGATACCAGGCAAAGGGCAAAAAGGAGTCCGATTTGAATAGTTCTTTTTTTCATTTTTTGAATTTGTTAATTTTATAAAACTTCATTCATCTATTATCATTTCGTGCGCCATCTCGGTTTTTTTACTTAAGTAACTTCTGGTTAATTACTTAAGATTAGAAGCCTCCTTTCTTTAAGTTTTTATTGTTTCATATTATGTAATGAGTGTTACAATATTTGTAATATGAATAAGGATGAGTTATGTTTTTTATTGGAGCGGATACATGCCCTGACTTTTGTAAATCCATTTGCCCGCGAGAGAGATGAAATTGAAGGTAAAATTCTCAGCCATCTGGGGTGGGTGGAAATACCGGAGGCAATCAATCCCAAGTTTACCAAGGAGTTCAATCAGGTCCTTCACTGGGTCAAGGTGGCCGAGGAATCCCTGCTTGGGGGAATGGCTGAAAGTTTTCAATCAACTCTACAGGCTGAACAAATGGCTTCGCTTGCTTACTTTTCTCTTTTCCACGAACTGGTTGATGAGTTGGATGATCTCATCGGGGGCATGGATGGCGATACCGTTACCAATCGGAAGCTATTCCGGAAAATTGAATCGGGTATCAGGTTGCGAGGCGCATTAGTGGGGGCAAGCAGGAGCACTCTTTGGGGAAACCCGGAGCACCTATTTGCATGTTTTTATCAATTGCGAAGGGCTTTCCTTTGTTTATTCAATGAAATTGTCGGATGGAGTCAACCCATGCGAATCCTGCGAGTACGGGTATGGGAGAGTGTGTTTACCCGGGATATGCTGAGTTACCAGCAATGGATGCATGAGTCTGTGGGTCGGTTTCCGACTTTGATTCTGGGTCCGACTGGATCGGGGAAGGAGATTGTGGCCCGGGCAATCGGATTGTCCCGGTTCATTCCTTATGACTCCCAGTCGGGGCAGTTTGCATCCAGTCCAAAGGGAAGTTTTTGTCCGGTTAATTTGTCCGCGTTGACAGAAACCCTGATCGAGTCCGAACTCTTTGGTCACCGTAAGGGCTCTTTTACCGGTGCGATGCGTGATCATCCGGGAATTTTCAAAAATGCGGGTAAATATGGAACCGTTTTTCTTGATGAAATTGGAGAAGTTCCGGAATCCATACAGGTGAAACTTCTTAGAATATTACAGTCCGGTGAATTTCAGGCGATCGGAGGAGATACCCGATCCTTTTATGAGGGTAAGATTATAGCCGCGACGCATCGCGATCTGGAAGAGGAAGTCAGGGAGGGAAGGATGCGGGAAGACTTTTACTACCGTCTGTGTGGTGATCAGGTGAACACGATCGGGTTGAAGGATATTCTTCTCGCCAGCCCCACGGAGATCATAAATTCAGTTCATTATATTTGCATTAAGCTTTTCGGGGAGGTGGGGGCAAAGGAACTCAGCTCAAGGGTGGTGGAAAAATTGAAATCCGTCCTGCCGAATGACTATGAATGGCCGGGTAATTTCAGGGAGTTGGAGCAGGCGGTGCGCAATATCATTGTGCACGATGAATTTGTCCCCCTTGGGCATGACCGCGAAACCGGGGTTGATATTGCAAAAACTTACCGAAGCACGGAAGTCAGTTTGTCTGAGTGGAATCGGATATATGCACGCAAGGCCTACGATAATGCGGGGAGTTACCGTGAAGCCGCCCGCCGGCTGAATGCGGATCAGCGTACGGTTAAAAAACTGGTTCTGGGGCAGGACTAGAATATTCCAGGGGGGAGAGTTCATTCACCTGATGAATTTTGGTTTAGCACTCAATCCCCCTTGTATTCAGGTACTTTATTTGATTATTTGTGGTCGGTGAGTAATAAAATCACAATCGGTACATTTTGGGTGGTCACCCTGGCAGTGTCTTTTTACTGGGGCTTCGTTTCCCGGGATCCCTTTGATTCGATTCAGCGCAAAGTGATCGAGGACAGTTTTAAGCAGGAGATTGAAGGCGCTGATTTGGATGAGATAATTGAAAAACTGGCGAATTCCAAAACGGATAAGGAAGGGACGGGCCATTTGGAACTGGTGAGCGGAGAGGTGGAGGAGCAGGTGATTGAGTTGAATTTTCAGCATTTGGATCTTGAGGAAATCGGGCAGGAAGCCCTGACAGGAGATCGAATCCGAGAGGTGTTATCCCCGGCATTGGTCAGTTCTGACCTGGTGGGACGAAATGCGGTAATTGCGGATATGCTGGCTCGTTTAACGCCGGAGAACGCAGGGGATGCACTGAAAGTTTTTGAAAATACACCCTCTTCTTACCATACGGACAATAACTTCCGTTTATTCCTGCATGCATGGGCGAAGGTGGACGGGGCACGGGCACTGAATTATATTATGAATAATCCCGACGCTCATCGGGTCGATGGGGGACATGTCTGGGCAATGTCGGGATGGACTGCCTCCGATCCGCAGGCTGCCTATGATTTTGTAATGTCCCGGGACAAAGTGGAGTATGGACTTTATCATGGGCTGGTCCGTGGATGGGGACGGATTGACCTGGATGGTGCCCAGCAATTTGTCTCTTCACTGGATAATAAAAAAATGAAAGCACGGTTGGCGAGTGTGGTCAGTGAGACATACATCGAAAAGCACGGCATTCAGGGGGCAATGGACTGGGCGGGCTTACGGGCAGAAGGAAGTGACAAAGATTTTTCTCAGGCCGCATTTAAGTCTGTGGTCGGCCGGGCAATTCCACAGAGTTCAAATTATGTGGCCGAGTGGATAAGCCAAAATCCAAACAATAAATTAATTGAATCATGGATGTTTGAAAAAACGGCGGGCAAACTGGCTCAGCGTGATCCGGGATTGGCAGCCAGCTGGCTTGAGCCTCATCTCGAGAATAAAAAAGTCAATTCCCAGGTTTTGGGCCGGGTTGTTTCCCAATGGGCAGAGACAGACCCCAAGGCCGCGGCGGGGTATGTGGAAAGTTTAAAGGGAACCAAAGTTTACAACAAAGAATTAGCCAAGAAACTGGCCGGTAGCTGGGCGAGGAAAGATTCCACGGCAGCCTTTGCATGGGCGAAGACATTGGAACCGGAGATGTGGGTCCCTGCATCGGCCAGTATAGTGGGGAACCTGCCCAAGGAAGAGCTTGCTCAGAATGCGGACTGGATCAAGGAAAGTCCGGCGGAAGGAAAGAACGACGGCATGCGGGCGGCATTCGCAATGCGGATGGCTGAAGATGATCCATACACCGCGATTGAACAGGCCCTGTTAATGCAGGATACCCTGGGAAGGGAGAAAGTTACGGTTCACATCGCGAAGAAGCTTTTCAAAAAAGATCCGGCAGGGATCAGAAACTGGCTGCCCGAGAGTGGATTGAGTCAGGCGTCCCAGCAGCGCATTTTACGCAACCAGTAACCCCCCTCTGTAAAACAAGGCGGGATTACCAGTTAAATCGCTCCGTTTACCATCGTGTCGAGAAAATCAAGTCCTCCTGCTTCAGAGGTGAACTCACCATCGAGTTGGGCCTCGAAGCATTTCTCAAGAATGCGAGAGAAATCGGGACTTGGGGTGAGTCCTCGTTCAATGAGGTGCCTTCCCATAATAAGAGGGTGAGGGGCGGAATCTTTTACTTTTAACCCCTCCGCCCGCCTGAGTAGCCAGGGTCCTTCCGGAAATTCATCCTTTCGGGGTGGACGTCCGGCAATATCAGCGGCTGCGACCCGGACAAGGCGGTCAATGCGGGTAACCTGGCGGGCGAGTCTCCGAATGGCCCCGTCACTTGCCTGATCGTTATAAAATGTGCGGGGGCTCAGGTGCCGGCGAACCAGTGGCACCACCTGTTCAATCAGGTCATTCTGATTGGTTAACTGGGACAGGAATTTCCGGGTTGGTTCTTCTCCGAGTGGTTCATGCTTGGGTGAGCGGATTCGTCCGTCCTCTCCAATCTTGGTCGTCAATGGTTTGCCGAGGTCGTGACAAAGCACGGCCAATCCGACCACAAGATCCTCCCAGTCGTCACCGGTTCGCTTCTGGGCAAATGCATCCATACAATGAAGTGTGTGCACCCAGACATCTCCTTCGGGGTGCCACTTTGGATCCTGCGGGCAATTCACTAAAGCCTGAATTTCGGGAAAGAAGTGAAGCCATTGGCTTTGCTGAAGAAATTTCAAGCCACTGGAAATGGACACGCCCTGCAGAATGAGTTTTTTCCATTCCCCGAATATTCTCTCGGATGCGAGACCTTCCAATCCGATTGTCTGACAAAGATCAATCGTTTCGGGGGCGGGCTGGAGAGAAAACCGTGCAATCAACTGCATTCCCCGGAGCACGCGCAGAGGATCCTCGGTAAAGGCGGAACTGACATGGCGGAGGGTTTTATTTCTGATGTCCTGTTCGCCGTTGTAGGGATCCTCAATCTGACCGTTTAACGGGTCCAATCCGATGGCATTGATCGTAAAGTCTCTTCGGGCAGCGGCCTGTTGAAAGGGGAGGTTTGGATCGACTTCGACTGCAAACCCCTTATGCCCGCTTCCAGTCTTAATCTCAGTTCGTGGCAGGGCAATTTCCACCGGTAGTCCCTTGAGTTTGAGTACGCCGAAAGACTTGCCCACCTGATCAGTCGGGAAGTGGGGGTGCAGACAATCAATGAGCTGCTCGGTACGGAGACCGCGTACTTCGGCATCGATTTCTCGGGGAATCTTTTCAATTAACAAGTCACGGACCGCTCCCCCCACAATAAGGAAATGCCCTCCATTTTTTTGAATCAGGGTGGCGAGTGTTCGGGAAAGGTCAGCCAGCCTTTGGGGTAGCTTTTTTTGCAAATCAGGCGATTTGCCCATCATCAGGGAAAGAGTGTGTCTTCCACCACTTGGCACAGGGTATGGTAAACAGGAAGATGCAATTCCTGTACGCGGGGGACTTCTCGTGCGGGAACTTGAATGCAAAGCTCACACAGTTCACCGAGTTCACCGCCTGATTCCCCGGTTAGACCAATGGTATGTAAATCAATCGCGTTGGCGGCTTTGATGGCATGGACAATATTCCGGGAATTTCCTGATGTGCTAATTCCGAGAAGAATATCTCCGGGTTTCCCAAATGCGACCACCTGTTGCGCAAAGGCGTATTCGGGTACATCATCATTCACAAACGCGGTGGTGAAACCGACCATGGAAGGTAGAGAAAGCGCGGGCAGGGCACCGTGTAGATTTTTTGACAGATCGGGGCCGAGTTTTTCCGCCAAATCTTCCGGCAGTGGGCGGGGGCGGGAAAATCGTTTAACAAGTTCCCCGGCAATGTGTTCGCAATCTGCGGCACTGCCTCCATTTCCGCACAGTAGGACTTGGTTTCCGCTGCGAAAACAGCGGAGTAAATGATCGCATGCCAGCTTGATTTCATTCCGGCATACTTCCAGTTCAGGTCTCCTTGTAAGTAAGTTTTCAATATCTTCCACAATCCCAACTTATATAAAATATAATAAAAAGTGCGAATCAAATTCCTCTCATTTATGACTCAGCCTATTCTTTACTAAATCCGCTAAGTTTGTCATGGTGGATTCTTTATTTTTTTACGATGAGTTTAAACCAGAATGAGATTGAGGTGATCAATGCCGAATTGGAACCCCTGCCTGCTGAAGAGAGAATTGCATGGGCATGGGACCGATTAGGTACGGGACTCATTTTATCGACCAGTTTTGGACTGCAAAGCTCGGTGATGCTGGATCTTGTTTTGAAAGTTAGTAATGAAATACCGGTTGTGTTTGTGGATACCGGATATTTATTTCCAGAAACCTATCAGTATGCACTGACCCTGCAGGAAAGAATTGGTTTCCGCGTAAAAACTTATTCAGCCAAGATGAGCCCATCCTTTCAGGAAGTTACATTTGGAAAATTGTGGGAACAGGGAGCGGATGAAATGAAAAGGTATAACTTCCTGAATAAAAAAGAACCCATGCAGAGAGCCCTAGCTGAATTAGGTGCAACCGGGTGGTTATCCGGTCTGCGTAGGGCACACTCAAGCGATCGTGGCAAGCGGCCCTTTATTGAAAAACAGGATGATATTATAAAAATATATCCTATTCTTGACTGGGATGACCGGGCGACTTACCAGTATTTACCGGCCAATAATCTGCCCTATCATCCATTGGAAGGTATGGGGTATAATTCCCTGGGAGACCATCATAGCACAGAGAAAGTTGATCCTTCCAAATCCGCTGAAGATTCCCGGCACGGTGGGCACGGACGGGAGTGTGGATTACATTTGGATTTGCCTGAAGGTCTTGACTTTTCAGTTTAATGCCAACCCAATAGTTTATGATTTTGCCCGAAGATAAAACCCGCCTCCTAGAGTTAATCAAAAAAACGAGGCACCTCTGGAAGTTTCTGGATTGTGATGAAAAAAAGAAATCCATTCTGGAACTTGAGGAAACGATGTCCTCTCCCACTTTTTGGAATAATCAAAAAGAAGCCAAGCGGGTCAGTTCGGAAGCGAACCGTTTAAAGCAGACAGTGGAAAAAATAGAATCTTTCCGGGTTCAGGTTGAGGACTTAAACGCACTGGCTGAATTGTGTGATGAGGATGAGAACGACCAGGAAATGGAGAGTGAATTCATTCATACCCTGGAGGAATTGCTAGGCAAGGTCGAGGAGTTGGAAGTGGCGAGCTTTCTGGGCGAGCCCTTTGATGACCGGCCCGCTTTGCTGAGCATACATGCCGGTGCCGGTGGGACCGAATCATGTGACTGGGCCGATATGCTGATGCGAATGTACATGCGCTGGGCGGAACGAAGGGGATTCAAGGTTGAGCTTCAGGACTTACAACCCGGGGAAGAGGCGGGGGTGAGCCGTTGTTCCATCAAGATGGAAGGGTTGCACGCATACGGATACGCAAAGGCGGAACGGGGAGTCCATCGACTGGTCCGGATCAGTCCGTTCGATTCGAATAAGCGCCGTCATACCTCCTTTTGCTCGGTTGATGTGATTGCTGAAGTGGAAGATGACGATTTGGATATGGATATCCCTGATGATGATCTTCGGATTGATACCTATCGATCCAGTGGAAAAGGCGGACAGCATGTGAATAAAACAGATTCCGCAGTACGTTTAACACACTTACCCACTAATATTGTGGTTCAGTGCCAGAATGAACGTTCGCAGTTAAAAAACAAACAAACTGCGATGCGGGTTTTAAAATCCCGGATCTATGAAAAGGAACAGGATGAAAAACGGGCGGAAATGGAAAAATTTTATGGAGACAAGGGGGAAATGGGGTGGGGGAATCAAATTCGAAGCTATGTGTTTCAACCCTATCAAATGGTGAAGGATTTACGCACCGGTGTGGAAACCTCGGGAGTGCAGGCAGTGATGGACGGAGAATTGGATCCTTTTGTGAACGGTTGGTTGCGAGCCGGGTGCCCCAGGCAAAGAAATAAAGAGATCCAGGTGGAGGACTAATGGGACTCACTGAGCTGAGTTGGGATGATATTGAATCATATCAAGAAAATCCCTTATTTGCTGGCAAGACCTGGAAGTGGACTCCCGTACATTGGTCCCTTTCAGAATCAGCTGAGCGTGAAATTGTGGAACTTGGAAGAGCCGCATACTCGTTCTATCAGGCACTTGAAAAATTGTATCTGAAATCGAGGGGAGATCGGAGGATTCTGAGAAACTCAGATTTGAAAGCACCCTGGATCGCTCAGTATTATGACGCAGGTAAGCCTCGGTGGCTGGTGGAGCATTCAGTTTCAAGTGCGGTTATGGGTACAATGCCTGCAGTAATACGGCCCGATTTATTACCGGTTGGGAATGGATATGCACTAACAGAATGGGATGCCGTTCCCGGTGGTATCGGACTGACCGCTTTTTTGAATCAGGTTTATTTCGGCAAGAATAGCACTGAAATGATCGAATCCTTTGCTGAGGCATTAAAATCCGCATGTAATGGAGACGGTGAGATTGCGGATTATAAATTTGCAATTGTGGTGAGCCAGGAGGCGGAGACTTATTTACCCGAAATGAAATGGCTTGCAGAAAACCTTCGCGTCCTTGGCTATTCCATAGCAGTGTGCGCTCCCGGTGATCTTCGAATCGAAGAATCTGGTGCTTATCTGGAAGCTGAACGAATCGATTTGATCTACCGTTTTTGGGAATTATTTGATTTTGAACAGGTTCCTGAAATGGAACAATTTGCCCGGTTGGTGGAGGAAAAGAAACTTGTAGTCACCCCTCCGATGCGACCCTTCCAGGAAGAGAAGTTGTCCCTGGCCCTTTTTCATCATCTTCGATTGCAGGAATTTTGGGAGGAAAATTTGAAGAAAAATGAATTAGCTCTTCTCCGCGAAATGATTCCGAGAACCTGGGTGCTTGATCCTGCTCCGATCCCTCCCGGTGCTTTCGTGGATGGTCCTTCAATGAGAGGGGAACCCTTGGGTAACTGGATGGATTTGGCGAAAGCCTCGAAGAAAGAAAGATCCTTGGTTATCAAGGCCAGCGGTTTTCACGAAACCGCATGGGGAGCAAGAAGTGTGGTGATTGGGGATGATATTTCGGGAGAGGAATGGGAAGAATCGCTACGAACTGCACTTGAATCCTTTGCTTCTCCTCTTTCTGTTCTGCAGGATTTTCACAAACCCGTTCTCTTCGAACATCGAGTTTTCAGAAACCGGACGGAGGTAAGCCCCATGTCCGGACGCATGCGAATATCTCCTTATTATTTTGTAATGGGTAACGAAGCAAAATGGAGTGGTACATTAGCCACTTTTTGCCCGGCCGATAAAAAAATCATTCATGGCATGAAAGACGGTGCCCTGATGCCAGCTCGGTAGAGCTTATTTCTCTGAAGTCCGCGGAGTTATCCAGTTTGGATGAGGGGTATGGGCTTCTTCCATGTAGGATATTAGCCTTTGAGCCAAAGCCGGGTGCTCAGTTGCGAGATTTTTATCCTCATGTATATCTTTGGATAAGTCATAAAGCTCGATTGTGTTATCATCCATAGCGGAGCGGATGAGTTTCCATTCTTTCATTACCACAGCTTGTCGAAAAGTGCGCTCGTAGAATTCCCAGTACAGATATTTATGCTCGGGCTGGTTGCTTTCGTTTCCGGTAAGAGTGGGCAAAAAGGAGATACTGTCCAAATTTGGTGGTGGAGCAATTTCAGCTAATTTGCAGGCGGTAGCCATTAGGTCGCCAAAGTAGAAAGGCTGCTCCGATACGGTGTTGCTGGTTATGGTGCTTGGCCACCATGCTATTGTGGGCACGCGGATACCACCCTCAGTCAGTGTTCTTTTCATCCCCCTGAGCGGACCCGCTGGATTGAAACGTTCGGGATTGTGCCTGGCTTCATTATGGGGGCCATTGTCCGAGGTGAAGAGGACTAATGTATTGTCAGCGATTTTCAGTGTTTTCAGTAAATTGAGAATTCTTCCGACATCTTTGTCCATCCGCGTAATCATGGCGGCCTGTCCTTTGTCCTGCTTGGGCCAGTCCATTTTTTCGTAGATTCCATATTCAGGTACTTCCGCACCGTCACCAAAGAGTCGGCTCCCCTCATTATTTGCATGGGGAATGGTCAGGGGAAGGTACAGAAAGAAAGGATTATCTTGGTTTTTTTTAATCCAACTTAGGGCTTCCCGGGCAAAAAGATCATGAGAGTATTCCACACGTTTGGTTGCGGCACCACCAATAAAACCTGCTCGGGAAGAGGTTGATACTGGTTTTACTATATTGGAAAGCTTATGTTTTTTTAGGTTTCGCCAAAGGAACTCGGGGTAAAAGTTATGGGCATGAACCTGGTTGAGGTACCCGTAAAAATAATCGAATCCCTGTTTCATTGGATGACCGGGTTGATTCATTTCTCCAAGCCCCCATTTCCCGATCAATGCGGTACGGTACCCCGCTTCTTTCATTTTTTCCGCAACCGTAATATCCTCATCACGAAGACTCTGGCGCATCATATCTCCGCCCGCATTTCCCCGGACATGGGTATGTCCCATGTGCTGACCGGTCATCAGGACGCTCCTTGAAGGTGCACAAACGGTCGACCCGGAATAAAAGCGGTTGAATTTCATCCCCTCCCTCGCCATGCGGTCGAGTTCCGGAGTCTTGATCAGTTCCTGCCCAAAGCATCCCAGGTCCCCGTATCCCAAGTCGTCCGCCATGATGAATATAATATTGGGCTTTGCACTGGCAAATGTGCCGGCAAGGAGGGAGAGAAGCGGAATAAGTTTTAGACCATTCATATTATTTTCCTTCAAGTTCATTGACTGTGGTGTCTACAAGTCGGCCCACATAACCTTGGAAGCGTTTATTCACACCTTCAGGCGTTCGGGGCATTGACTTAATTTGGGGAAGCAGGGATTTCGCTTTGTCATCCAGATGGTCGATCGCATTCATGGCGAGCATGGATGGGAAGCATCCGTTCTTTATGGGGTCAACAATCTGACCCAAGGTGTGGACCGCTTTTTCGATTTGTTTCTCGGAACCGTATTTGCCCAGTGCTTCGGCTGCCACGACCCGAACATAAAGAGAATCGTCTTTGAGTGCCTTTTCCAAATGTTTACCAGCCGTGCTTACACCTTGTTTTTCTCTCATTAGCAGGCCCATAGCTCCCCAGTAGCGGATGGCGGAATCTTTATCCCTGAGATAGCCAATTAGGAGTTTGGTCGCCCAAGGGGAAAGACCGGAAGCCAGGTCAGCCGCTGCCATTATTCGTGCCGCGGGATATTTTTCAGTACGAGCCATTTCATAAGGTGTGGTACCCTGGGAACGCTGGTGAATTTCTCCCTCGGGTAGGAATCCGACATCGATGATTCTTTTAATATGGTTCTGGTGAGCCTGACGCATTTTTTTCAGAACACCGGCATGATTCTTGGACTTGGCCAGATTTTTGACTTCATCGGGATCATTTTTGAGGTCATAAAGTTCTTCAGCCGGCTTGGTTCCCCAAAAATGGCTTTGTGCCTGATTTAATCTTCCTTCATCAAATAGTTTTTTCCATACCTGTGTGGTTGTTGTCTGGAACATATAAGACACATGCTGACCATATCGTTTATGGGGCATGTAATTGCGAATATATATATAACGCTCGCCGACAACGGAGCGAACCATATCGTAACGTTCGTCCATGCGGCCACGGAATCCGTAGCCATACTCCTGTTCGGCGGTTTCATGTTTCCCCATAAAGGCATGACCCTGCATATGAGCGGGTGGTTTTTTTCCTGCTATACTCAGAAGGGTGGGGGCGAGATCAACGAATCCGACCCGCCGGTCAATGCTTCCGCCCACTTTATAATCGGAAGAAGCGAGATGCTTCCATTTTTCAGGCACATGTATGATCAGGGGAACATTCAGCCCGGAGAAATATGGCCAGCGCTTGCTTCTGGGCATACCTGAACCATGATCACCATAATAAAATACGATGGTGTCCTTTTCTAAACCGTCTTCTTTAAGTTCCTTGAGTTTATCTCCGACCATGTTGTCCATTTCCGTGATCTTGTCATAATATTGTGCCCAATCCCTGCGTACTTCGGGATGATCTGGATGGTAGGCAGGTACGCGAACTTTTTCGGGGTCGTGAACTTGAGTGTGGGGGCGAGAGCGAATTTTACTTTCATGGGAAATGGTGAAATTAAATATTGCAAAGAAGGGTTGGTCCTTTTGGGGGCGTTTTTTCCAGTCTGCCTTTCGACCACTTTCGTTCCACACTTCTCCTTCTTTCATTAAGTTGTAGTCTTCTTTGGAATTGTTCGTGCAATAATATCCAAGCTCTTGGAGGTAGGAAGGGTACATTTTGAATCCGGAAGGAAGTTTTACCATACTTCTCATATGTTCGGCCCCGGTGGAAGGGGGGTACATACCGGAAATAATGGTGGTTCGTGCGGGGGCACAGACTGGGGCATTGGAAATTGCACGGGTATAAATCATTCCCTTTGCGGCAAGGGCATCCAGATTCGGCGTGTCGGCAAATGTATCACCGTAGCATCCAAGGTGAGGTCCATTATCCTCACTTGTGATCCATAAAATATTGGGCAGATCTGCGGCATGGCCATGAAATGAACTGAGAAGGAAAGTGATAAGAATTTTTGAGATGAATTTCATTGTTAGTAATTGCTGAGGGTAAGAATCCGGTTGTTCCAACTGTCGCAGACCCATAAGCTTCCGTCGGGTGCAATCGTTACGCCATGGGGGCGATTGAGGATAGTTTTCGGTTTTGCCTTTCCGCCGAGTATTGTCGAAACGGTTTCGTTTTTTGGGTCGTATAAGCGGATCAGGTTGTTGTTGTCATCCGCGATGATAACTCTGCCTTTTCGATCCAGGCAAAGATGCTTCGGGCCATTGAAGGTCGCTTCCAAAGCGCTGCCATCAAGATGGCCCTTTTTGCCAGTTCCTGCTATGGTGAATATTTTTCCATTTGGACGAACCACACGAAGGGCGTGCCCGTTTCGTTCGATCACGAACAAGTTGCCATCGTTATCCATTACCGCAGCTCTAGGGTCCACCAAGGGTTGCTTTAAGGTGTGTTTTCCATCAACAGGTTTTCCTTTTTTACCATTGCCTGCGATGGTACGAATGATTCCCGAGTCGAGGTTGACCGCTCGGATTCTCCGATTGCGGATATCCGCGATCAGAAGGCTTTTTTCATCAGGCGTCAGGCTGATTGAAATGGGCGTATCCAACTTTGCTTTAACTGCCGGGCCACCGTCTCCGGAAAAGCCCTTTTTCTCAGGAACTCCGGCAAAGGTGGAAAGACGGTTGTTCTTTCCGTTGATTTTACGCACCAGGTTATTGTGGGTATCGGATATATAAAGAAGATTGTCCGAGGCCCAGGCTAAGTTGTGCATACAGTTAAACAAGCCCTGCACCGCGGGCAGCCCATCCCCGGCATAGCCTTTTTTTGGGGCACCGGAGAGTATATGTAACTTGCCGCTCTTTTCGAGCAGGAGGATTCGTCCGCCCTCGTACTCGGCAATGTAGGCATTTCCTATATCATCAAAAGCAACTCCAAACGGACTGGTCAGTCCGCTCGATGGACCAATAACCTCTTTTATTTGAGGCTCCCCAAATATGTAAAGAGGGAGTAATACAAAAAAGGATAGAGTACGGGCAGTCATTGGTTTTTTGAATATCCAGGCACTTACATCCCCTTGGTGATCATGGGGAAATTATCCGTACGGAAGGGCGTGACCGGAAGAGTGACGGATCCGTCTTTACGGTAAAGATTACAGACTGGGTTGTCAGACCAGGCATATCGGGCGGCTACAGGTTTTTCGATGCCTTCGGCCCAAACCTCTACCTTGTTCTGGCCGATTAACCTCGCCTGCGCCCAGATGAACTTTCGGTCTTCTCCACAAATGGCAAAGCCCACTGGTTCGCGCACATCAAAGCAATACAACCCTTTTCCAACATGGTCAAAAGTGAGTACGATTTTATTGCTTTTGGTCTCCATGGACTGGTAACGGGGACTTTGGTGGGGAATATCCATTCCGTAGTCCTTGGCCAAGGCGTTGCGGACCAACCGATTGGCCACTATTTGCTTGTTGCGGGGATGGATATCCCGGCCTTCACCCACATCGATAATCACAGCCTCTCCAACATTCTTAAGTTTATCAAGAGAGAGGGTCTGGGCTTCCCGTAATTCCGGCCAGGTCTGTTCGGTCGGAGGTTCGGGAACTTCATTCATGAAATCAGCTAACTGCACCCAGTAAAATGAAAAGTCACCCTGTTTCCACGCGTCCCTCCATGATTGAATCATCAAAGGAAAGACCTCGCGGTAAGCGTGTCCACGTCTGCCATTGCTCTCGCCCTGGTACCAGATCGCTCCCTTAATACCATAGCCGATAATTGGATTAAGCACCCCATTATAGAGATTGGCCGGGCGATGCTGACCGGTCAGTTGATTACGGGGAGCACGGGGACGACCGCCTGGTTGAGGTTTACCCTCCTTGCGGGCAGTTTGGGATTTTTCCTGCCACTTTTTGAGTTTTTCTTCGTAAGTAGCGAGAAGTTTGTCGTAATCAAAAGTTTTTTCAGTATCTCTCCATTGATCCATGTATGGTTTTGCGACCGCAAGTTTGTTCAGGCGGTCGCGAGGAATCCATGCCTCACAGGCGGATCCGCCCCACGCGTTGTCGATCAGACCAACCGGCACTCCCAAAGCTAAGTGCAAACGCCGGCCAAACAGGTAGCCCACGCCGGAGAAATTTTTGGCGTTCTCCGGTGTAGTGGTTTCCCATCGTCCATTAAAATTGATTTGGGCGTCCTGTGTACCCACTTGTGGCACACTGATCAGGCGAAGATTGGGGTAGTTTGCGGTCATGATTTCGAGGTCCGCATCATCGGAATTCCCCAGGGCCCAACCCATGTTGGATTGTCCGGAGCATAACCAAACCTCGCCCACTAAAATATTTTCATACTTTAAATCGTTTATCTTGAGAGTTTTAGCATCAGAAGATGCCATCATCGGATTTAAAATGATCTTCCAGTTTCCATTTGAATCCGCTTTTACCTTATGCGTTTGCCCCGCGATTGAAACATCTATGGTTTCTCCTGCATCTGCCCATCCCCAAATGGGGTTTTTATGGTTTTGCTGAAGAACCATATTCGATCCGATGACTGCGGGTGTTGTAACCTCGCCTATACAAGGGAATAGAAATCCGAAAAAGGCTGCTGTAATCAGACTGACATTTAATATTGAAGGAGAATTAGATAGAGATAAAGGCATGTTTTGCAGAAGAAAATGAGGAACTCTTTCGGTCAAGCAATAATGTCCTTAATTTTCGAGAGTAAATTATGAGCCTTGATTAATCATGAGATTCAAAATCGATCACCAGGACATCATCCAGGCACGGTTTGAGTTGGGACACAAATTTCTGGTGTTCGGGATGAGGCAGGTAGTTTGCACGTGCAAGCTCATCTTTAAAAGTTATAATAAAGCAGTGAGTAAGGCCTTTATTAAGATTTTCCGGACTATTATTTTCGCCCCCTTCAATTCTAAGCACACCTGGTATTTTTTCCTGAAGTGATAGAAATAACTTTTCGATCTTTTTAATCTCAGAGGGAGATGAATTATCCAAGAATTTAAAGCAGACAATATGTTTAATATTATGATCGCTCATTCGGGGAGTTATAGAGGTTTGCTTCATTTGAAAATTATTTTGAACATAATAGAAATCGCAAAATTTGAAAATTTAATTCACCCATTCTTGACTTGATGTGATTCATAGTCAAAATAGTAAACATGAGTACTGAATTCGACTGGTTCATGGTAACAATGCCTGTGTTTGCTTTAATCGTTTGGGCCATAGTCATAGTAGGCTCTATGGAGAAGCAGCCTAAGTTCCTGGATGGTGCAATTGCCAAGAAGCTTTTCGGGCTTGTTTTTATTGGTTTCTTCGGAGTTGGAGTCGTCGTTTCCTTATTTTATATGCTCCTACGTTTTTGGGAGTTGTTGGGGAATTACTGATCTTCATTTCCATCTCCTATTTTTTGGAGGATTTTCTCCTTAGTCTTTATCTTGGGAAAACCTTGTTCACAGCTGTACCTAAACTGTTTTTCAGTTTTTGATTTTACACCGCTTTCTAGATTTTGTTTCTATTCCAAATTTCCAAGCAATACCCATGGTGCCGCTTGGCAGTTCCAACCAATTTTACTTCATTCCAATTCAGTTGTTGATCTTAAAAAGTTCCTCAAGTTATTTTTTGGATTTTGCGTATCAGATCAGTCTGCCTGACTAATGTCTTGTTATTACGTATAGCCATCGCAAAAGCAGCAGGATCGCCCACGAAGATAACTTTTTTCTTTGCCCTTGTCAGTCCGGTGTAAACCAAATTTCTTTGGAGCATCATGAAATGTTGCTTAAGGAGTGGGAAAATGACCACCGGGTATTCACTGCCCTGGCTTTTATGGACGGATATGGCATAAGCAGGTTGTAGGTCGGTAATTTCCATCCGCTCGTAAATAATTCTCTTCCCTTCAAAAAGGATTTCAATTTTCCCGTTAATGGAATCAACGGAATCGATAATGCCCATATCCCCGTTAAACACATCTTTGTCATAATTATTACGGGTTTGAATAACTTTATCCCCTTCACGAAATATATTAAACCCCATGCTATGAGTGGCACCTTGTGGGTTAATGGAATCCCGTATTTGATCATTCAGATTACCAATCCCGGCAGTTCCACGATGGAGGGGAGCGAGGACTTGTACATCCTGCCTGGGATCAATCGAAAATTTTCGTGGAAGAACATGAGCACAAAGCTTGGTCACAGTTTCAACGCATGATTCGGGAGTTACCGCACGGATGAAGTGAACATCCTGAGATGGATTTATGTCATCCAGGGAATCGATCGGGGTAGGAGGGGAACCCTTTCCGGCAAGAATTCCGTGGGCAAGACTAACGATACCGCTATTTTCAGCCTGTCGAAAAGTAACCTCCAACCGTGTCACTGAGAATAATTCGCAATCAATGAGATCCTTGAGAACATTACCGGATCCAACTGAGGGTAACTGATCGGAATCTCCAACCAATAATATATGTGCATGGGGAGGGACGGAGCGAAAAAGTGCGGAGGCGAGGCGAATATCGAGCATGCTGGTTTCGTCCATGATCAAAAAATCGCAAACCAGGGGAGATTTTTCATTTACCGTGAAGCCGCCGTGACTGGGATCAAATTTTAATAATCTATGAACGGTTTGGGCAAAGTGGGAAGCGCTTTCTGCCATTCGTCTCGCTGCCCGGCCTGTGGGTGCGGCAAGCATAACCTTTGCTTTTTTTGCCTTAAGGATGGAAACGATGGCACGGAGAATGGTTGTTTTCCCTGTTCCCGGGCCGCCGGTTAGGATCGCCACTTTGGAGGAAAGTGCGTTCCGGATTCCGTTTGTTTGTGCATCAGCAAATCCAAAGCCTGCTTTTTCCTGAGCCCATTCGATAGCTTTTTCTACCAGAATACTGGGCAAAGAGGACTGAGTTTTCAGTACGGATTGAAGGGAGCGGGCAATATTATCCTCCGCTCTCCACGAAGAGGGTAACTGGAGCCAGTCGGATTGGGTGGAGATTAATTCACCGTCTTCCAAAAGAGTCTGAATTCTTTTCTCAACTCCCTCGGTTGGGGTTTCAAGCAGTTCCGTTGCCTTCAGGGCGATTTCCCTGCGGTCCATATGGGTGTGTCCTTCATCCTCCGCTTCCTGTTGGGTATGAAGAATACCGGCGTCAATCCGGTCAGGACCGTTACTTGAAAGTCCGAGGTTCAGTGCGATCTTATCCGCGGTTTTAAAACCGATTCCTTTGACATCACGAATAATCCGGTAGGGATCACCTTCTAAAATTGATTTGGCATTATTTCCATATTTCCGAACCAGTCGGAGGCATAGCGCATCAGTTACCCCATAGGTTTGCAGGAACATCATTACTTCGCGAATAGCTTTCTGCTCCTCCCATGCAAGTCGGATTCCTTTTACCCGCTTTGAGCCGATTCCGGGTATTTCCCGCAGACGGGCAGAATCTTCGGAAATGACCTTGAGGGTGTCGGCACCAAAGTGATCCACTATCTTATTGGCATAGGTTTTACCAATTCCATGAACCAGCCCACTGCCCAAGTACTTTCTGATGCCATAGGCCGAGGCGGGGAGCTTGCTTTCGAATTTATCAAATGAAAATTGTTTCCCATGTTTGGGATGATTAGTCCAGTTCCCCTTGAGCACGAGGGTTTCCCCACACTGAATTTTGGGTGCTTTCCCAACCACTGCAATCTCCTCGCTCTTATCATTGGCACGAACCTTGCCAATAAGAAATCCGTTCTCTTCGTTATAAAAGGTAATTCGTTCGAGCACCCCTTCAAGGGAGGTGGGTGCAGAGGATTGAGGTTTATTGCCGGACAAAGCTACCTCGTTCGATTGTAAGCGTTAACGAGTGCAAGTAATCCGCTCTTTTCAATACTGGAATTGATCCCGCATCCATAGGCAACCCGGCCAACCTTGGTCTGTAGTTGAACAAAGGCTGCCGATTCGGTCGCCGAACCACCGCCGATTGAATGCTGACGGTAGTCCGTGAGCTTGAAATCCTTGAGTCCGTTTTCGTCAAGTCCATTGACAAATGCATTAATGGGACCATTTCCGCGACCCTGCACTTCTTTTTGTTCCCCATTAAATTTAATAATGGCGGAGCATGAAACCTCTTCCTTTCCATGTTCTTTGCCGGAGTCGAAAGAAATTAATTCCAGGGGTGCGTTTTTCTCCAGAAACTCTCGCTTAAAAATGGCATAAATTTCATTAGCCGGCAGTTCGCGTGATTCGGAATCGGCTTTTTCGTTGATTAAATTACCCACTTCCGGATGCATGGCTTTGGGTAATTCAAGGCCAAATTCTCGGGACAGGACATAGGCAACTCCACCCTTTCCACTTTGGCTGTTTATACGAATGATTTCTTCGTAGGAACGCCCGAGGTCACCCGGGTCAATGGATAGGTAAGGAACCTGCCAATGTGAGTTCTTAGAGTCGTCCTGTTTTTCACGCAGATCCATTCCTTTTTTTATTGCATCCTGATGAGATCCGGAAAAGGCGGTGAAAACTAGGTCCCCGGCATAGGGGTGGCGGTCATGCACGGACATTCCAGTCGTCCGTTCATAAACTTCTCTAACTTGATCTAGATTTCCGAAATTTAATTCCGGATGCAGACCCTGGGCGTACATATTTAAGGCGACGGTCACGATATCAAGGTTGCCGGTGCGCTCTCCATTTCCAAATAGAGTACCTTCCACGCGGTCCGCACCGGCGAGCAGGCCAAGTTCGCTGGCTGCGGTTCCGGTGCCTCTGTCATTATGGGTATGCAAGCTGATGGCCGCCTTGTTTCGCTCTTTCATGTTCCGGCAAAACCATTCGATCTGATCCGCATGAACATTCGGAGTGAAGAGTTCAACGGTAGCGGGCAGATTGAGGATAATTGGGTTCTGTTCCGTTGGTTCCCATGCATCCATGACCGCTTCACATACTTCGAGTGAATACTCCACTTCGGTGTCAGAAAAACTCTCAGGAGAATACTCAAGTTGTACTTCAGTATCCGAAAGTTCGGACAAGTATTTTTTGACCAGTTTAACTCCTTCAACCGCGATATTTTTAATCTCTTCTTTGGATTTCCCAAATGTTACCCGGCGTTGTAGAGGAGATGTTGAATTGTACAGGTGGAGAATTGCCTTTTGTGCACCCCGTAAGCTTTCGAAACTACGCTTGATCAAATGTTCCCGTGCCTGCGTGAGTACCTGAAGGGCGACCCCATCGGGGACGAGTTGGTCTTCGATTAATTTACGGGCAAAATCAAATTCGGTCTGAGCGGCTGAGGGAAATCCAATTTCAATCTGCTTGAACCCGATTTCACAAAGAAGTTTAAAAAGTTCCAGCTTTTCCTTTACCCCCATGGGGATAGGCAGAGCCTGGTTTCCGTCCCGCAAGTCTACACTGCACCAAAGTGGAACACAGTCGATTGTTTTGCTAGGCCATTGCCGGTCGTGCAGATCGATGGTTCCCCATGGGCGGTATTTTGTAATGGGATGCGGTTGCATAATTATTATTTATTATATGAATTCAATTGGATTGAAAAGGGGAAAGCCTTGCTTAAAACTTCATTGCGGAAAAATTCCATTTATTTATTATTGAGGATCGATAAGTATGAATCCCACTGAATCTACCTCACCCCTCGACGGCAAGACCCTCGCCCTCGGCGTTTCCGGATCAATCGCCGCATACAAAGCGGCAGATCTAACCAGCAAATTACGGAAGGCTGGGGCGGATGTAAATGTGGTGATGACAGAATCTGCGACGAAATTTATTTCCGCACTTACCTTGGGTACACTTTCCCACAACCCAGTTCTTTCTTCCTTTTGGGATGAGGAAGGCTGGCAACCCGGACATATCGAGCTGGCGGATAAGATTGATCTTCTTCTTGTAGCGCCCGCCACCGCACAACAAGTGGGCAACTATGCCAACGGATTGGCTCCCGACTTACTGGGTGCAATCTATTTGGCGACTCAGGCTCCGGTTCTGTTGGCTCCTGCAATGAATGGTAAAATGTATGAGCATGAAGCGGTGCAAAAGAATTTAGAAACCTTAAAGGGTAGGGGAGTCGAGATCATCGAGCCTGTGGTAGGCGAACTTGCCTGTGGTTATGAGGGCATTGGGAAGTTAGCCCCCCTTGAGTTGATAGCGGAGCGAGTATTTTCGGAATTCAAGTGAAGCCGATTGACAGTGCGTGCGTAATTGTGTACGCTGCGTAGTGTGAATACAATTTCCGTAACCCAGGCTAGAAAGAATTTATATTCCTTAATTGATGAAGCAAATGATTCTCATCAGCCTATTCAAATCACTGGTAAGCGGTCCAATGCGGTTTTGCTTTCGGAGAGTGATTGGCGGGCGATCCAGGAAACCCTTCATCTTCAGGCAATTCCCGGCATGGTCGACTCGATCAAAAAGGCAAGTAAGGGAGGGATTGATCAAGCCAGTGCTGAGCTTGACTGGTGAATGATTATACGGTTGTCTTTTCCCGGCATGCTCAAAGGGATGCCAAGAAATTAGCCAAGAGTAATTTAAAAGAATTCGCCCAGAAACTGATTGCCATTCTCGGAGTGGATCCTTTTCAAAATCCCCCTCCTTTCGAAAGCCTCAAAGGTGACCTGCAGGGCTTTTATTCGAGGCGAATTAATATTCAGCACCGACTGGTGTACGAAGTGCATAAAAAGAGCAAGACTGTCTTAGTCCTTCGCATGTGGACACATTACGAATGATCGCAGAAATGGTCTTTACGCACTTGTCTTAGGTTTTACTGACCTAGGTTATACAGGGTTTGAACTTCGGGTGCGGATAAGGCTCGTTTGTAGATGCGGATATCGTCAATGAGACCTTTTACTGCCCTCACTATATCGGCTGAAATACCTATAAATATGAGGTGGGTGCTTACACCGATTTGAACCGTGTAAGAAATTTCTGAGTCAATCGTGCTATCAATGAAAATTCTCACAGATTGATTATCAATAGTAATAGCCAAATGATACCAATTGTTTGTATCAACAATGGAAGTACTTTCATGCCATGGTGGAGAAAATGCAGTTGTGTTGGTACCAAATTCTGATCTTCCAGGGCTTTGCCGGTGCGAGCCATATATCTTTAACCCATAAGCCACCGAATTATTTTTTGGGTTCAGTGATTTACCGAGGATGTTTTGGTCTAAATCATAGTTTCCTTGAGGAAACTATGATTCGTGATGATGAATAGTGGTCGGTTACTTGTTTTAAACACGACGCAAAAAAACGCCCGGCACAAATGACCAGGCGTTTATGGGGTAAAATTTTGTTATGAGAAAACTAAGCGGCGTAGGGCAGGTCGTTAAGAGATCCCTGCTTGCGCTTCACGCGACGCAGGCGGGACCTCCGCCGTAATCCGCGGTCGAGTTTTTCAACGAGATCATCGATAGATTTATTAATATTGTCGCTCGCGGTTGAAATAGTAATGGTGGTGCCTTTCAGTTCGAGGTGTCCTTTAGCAATATATTCGTCTTTATGGGAAGAAGATTTTGAATCGTGCTCCAATTCAACGCGGGCTCGAATGATTTTCTCCTCGTGTTTGAAGATCTTTTCCATTTTTTCAGAAACAAGGCTTTTGTGGCCATCTTTAAGATCGAAGTGGAGACCGGAGAGAATCAGATTGTTCTTCATATGCGTTTAATATTTTATGGTTATTGAGTGTTATTTATCCGTTATGGACAGAGTTAACCTTGCACAACCGAAATATTATTTCCAATAAAAGTTAATCTTTTTTTCGATTCTCGTCTTTTTACATGATTTTATTAGCAAAAGTATAATTTGAATGAAGTTTTCCACGCAAAGTAATGAAACACCTCTAATAAGTGAAGAACTCCTCCGATCGTCGATTATTTTTGAGGACGATGATATTGTGGTGGTAAATAAACCTGGATGGTTTGTTTGCCACCCTTCCAAGCGTGGACCATGGTCCAGCTTAGTGGGGGCAACGAGGGAGCTTTTAGGATTGGACACTATTTATTTAGTTGGTCGATTAGATCGCGAGACCAGCGGGGTTGTGTTAATGGCGAAAAATCAACCTGCGGGTCGAAAATGGCAGAAGGCATTGGAGCAAAAACAAGTGAAGAGGACTTATTTGGCCATTGTGGAGGGAGAACTCAATGAAGAGGTGCAGGTCGCAGGGTTTGTGGGAAACGATCCGCACAGCAAAGTTTTTGTTAAACAGCGAGTGACTGTAAAAAGTAGGACGTCGAAAAAAGCAGAGACTCTTTTTTACCCGCTTTATTGTGCAGAGGGGTATACTTTTGTGTCGGTGGTCACCAAGACGGGTCGAAAGCACCAGATCAGACTGCATGCGCAATCAATAGGTTTTCCTTTGGTGGGGGAGAAATTATATGGACATGATGAATCCTATTATTTGAACTTTTGTGAATCGGGGTGGAATCCGTCTTGGATGGATAAATTGGGGATGGACCGACAGGCATTACATGCCCGTAGGTTTGGCTATTTGGATGAAGGCGAAGTCTTTGAAGCGGAAATTCCTTCCGATCTTATGTCTTTTTTGGAAAATAGGATGGATTTTCAATCAGATAAAATGAAAAAATTACTGAGTGATGCAAATTTATGGGAGAACCAACAGCTTCTTTTAGAATAAGGTTGTGAAAGGTATTCAGATTCGATAGCGGATATATAATAATGAACACAGCAGGTAGTCCATTGGAAGCATTGAAAGGCGGTTTTCGTAGTGCCTGCGTCAAGAGGTTGGTAGGGGATGAAAATGGTGCAATCCAAGTCTTGAAAAATGAAATCCCTCTCCTTGTTGTTGCTTGGGCAAAGACCAGTTCGCTTGAGCCCGGGGAGAAAAAGGCAAAGCTTAAGGAAATGTTCGATGATGAATCTGCACGGGCAGAGGAGTTAGCGGCGGCCTTTGATCTTTTCGCCGGACGTTTTGAGGCACGAGTGGCGAGTCGGGTCCAGGAAGCTTTGGGTGAGGTTGTACAAAGAATTGATGAACTTACGAAAAAACTGGAGCACTCTGCCAGTACGGTTGGATCTAAGGGGGCGAAAGGGGGAGAGGTTTCCGAAGAAATTAAAGAAACAAAGAGTAAGAATGAGGGTGTTGAGATCGAAGAAGCCGCAGAATCTGCTCCCACTATTGATGAAAGTGACCTGGATCCACCCAGTGGTACCGGACTTAAATTTGATGAGATTGAGGAGATGATTGATAAATTGTTATCCACTGAAAATTCATAAAATTTATTAACATCTGAATCTTTTCGTTGCCAAAAATATGTAATATTTGGTTATAGTACTTACTCACTTCAATCCTTTTCAGTAATGCCAGAACAATCCAAAGACAAAGAGTCATCTAATATTGACGCTCCTTCTAATGTTGATGAACCCAATTCGGGCGATAAAAAGAGGAAATTGCATCTCGGTCTAGATTTAGGGACTTTGCAGTCTTACTTTGTTACCAAGTTAAGCAAACCCGGCACAGAGGAAAAACACGGCACGATGGTACCCACCATTGTGGGCTACCCGGAAGACGGAATATTGTCGGGTATTCTGCCCGGCAATTCCAAAATGCTTCACGGTGAAGATGCGATCTCAAACGAACTCCATCTCCGTATGGTGCATCCTTTGAGCGATGGCGTGGTGAGTGATTTGGATGCAACCAAGTCTTTTTTGAGTTACTTACGTACCAAAGTGGATCCTGACTTCAAGCGTGAAGTTCTCTGCGTGATCGGAATACCCGCGGTTGCAGATGCTGATGCGAAAGAAAACCTAAAAAAAGCGGCCAAAGGTGCGTTTGATGGTGTTCTTTTTATCCCCGAGCCTTTTCTGGCTGCATTAGGGATGAGGGATGAGGAACGATTACAGGACCCTGAATACCGTGATCCAGTGAGTAACTCATTGTTTGTTGATATCGGTGCCGGGACAACTGATTTCTGTATTGTTCAGGGTTATTTCCCCAAGCCCGAAGATTTGCTCAGTATTCCGTTTGCCGGCAATGAGGTGGATATTCTCCTGGATCAGGCGATTCGCAAGGATTTCCCCGAAGTGGATGTGCCATTATCAATGATTCGAAAGTTTAAAGAATCATATTCCTATGTGGGCGAGAGCGAGTCCGGTGCACGAGTGAAGGTTCCGGTAGGTGGAAAACCGAGGAAAATTGAGATTGGAAAACAGGTTGGTGAGTCCTGCAACCAACTATTACAGGAGGTTTTTGAATCAATTAAAAAAGTAATCTCAATGGCATCCCCACAGTCCGTTTTTCCATTACTTCAGAATATCATTTTAACCGGAGGGGGAAGCCGAATTCGCAATATCGATCAGGAACTCCAAAGAATGCTTACTGATGATGGGTATGAGGAACCGGAAGTAACGATTTCATCCAGGGAAGTTAAGCCTTTTGTGGCTATGGGTGCACTCAAAGTGGCCAAAGCCGCTCGAGATGACCAGTGGGTTCGCCTATAATGTTATAAAATTCCGTGCAATGTCCGTGATACTCTCTCGAGGGTGTTTTCAAGATTCCTCATTATAGATTCCATCTCCACCACATCCCTTTCGCCAAAGAGAATCTTCCATCCAGTTGCAGATTGGTAACTGTTCTTTCTTGGCACACAGTTCTCAATCCCCGTGACACCGAGTTGGCAGGTCAGTAAGTCCGCCACCTGTATTGCGGATGCGAGCTCGTTATTCTCTTTTGATTTACCCGGATTGTTATGCCAATGCACTGCTTCCACAACTTCGTCTGATATGTGATGGTTCCAAAGATAATAGGCACCAATTTTTGCGTGATCCCATCCAATGATCTGCTTTTCAATTTCAATTGCGTGCAGTGAATCGCGAAAGCTTTCTTTGCATAGTTTTTGAAATAAATCAGGAAATGTGATTGCCAGGATTAGTTTACCAAGATTGTGCAGTAAGCCTGCAACATAGTCTGATTCATCTTCATATTTTTTTTCGGCTAATGAGAGAACCTCCCGGGTGAGTATTGCGGTACCTATGCTATGCTTCCAAAAGTTAATCCATGGAAATGTAGAAACATTTTTTCCGAGTTCTGTAATCTCTTCAATTACCGGTGTTGCGGAAAGAAGCTCTTTGATTCGATTGAGTCCGAGAAAGATTGAGGCTTCCTCCACGCCAGATATGCGCGGATTATCCTTACTGCCAAAGAATATAGAGTTTACCAAATCAAGCACGCGGGTGGTGAGGGAAGGATCCAGTCTTATGACTTCTGCGATTTGGCTGACAAAACTGTCCTCTGAATCAAGTAAATCGCTCAGGGTTTCATTAATACTTTTTAATGACGCTAATTTTGGGCACTGATTGATTCTTTCTATCAGTAGAAAATCGGAAAGTGGTTTAGGGTGATTTTCCGAATTTTGACGATCCTGATTATAATCGTCAGTTTTCATTTAAATTCAGGAATTAAAAGTCACCGCATTGGGACGCAATGCGGTAAGATTGACTTGGTTCTTATAGCAAAAATCGAATAATTGATTGGCCTTGCTGCAATGTGTAGAGGATTTGTCCAGGATGAGGCTTTGTCCGCTAGAGGATACAAACTGGACTGATCCATCCGCCCGTTTTTCCAAAAAGATCTGGTTGCTTTGATTTTGCTGAAAGAAATTGGCGGTCAACGGATCTTTCAATAAATCTGCCTTCAGTTCTTGCTCCAATTCCTGCACCCGAATTTCAGAGTTTTCACCTTTACCTGGAACATTGGAGGCATCAGTAAGGTGACTGCTAAACTGGGTAGATTTGTGTTCCTGAGGGGAAGGCAAAATATTAGACGCACGATCAAGCAACTCTTTGCCAATCGTTATTACACCGCTTGCTGTTATAGGATCCATGACAACCGATAAAGCATATCTAATGCCTAAATGATACGTTTAAAGGTTTTTTAGGCATTTTCTCTTAATGAGCTCTTCGGCAATCTGCACTGCGTTGAGTGCGGCACCTTTCCAAAGTTGATCACCCACGGCCCATAGAGCCAGACCATTTTTGAAACCGTGATCAAGTCTTAATCTTCCCACGCCGCAAACCTCTTTTTCAGAATAATCTATAGGCATTGGGTATCTTAATGCATTGGGGAGGTCCCACAGTTCAACTCCTTCAAAGTTTTCCAGGGCCGTCCGGGCATCGGGGACATTTACGGGAGAATCAAATTCTGCATTGATTGAAATTGAGTGTGCTCTGTAAACAGGCACGCGGACGCAGGTGCAAGAAACCTGAATGGAAGGGTTTTGGAGGATTTTTCTAGTTTCGTTCCTCATTTTTAACTCTTCTTTCGTGTAACCATCCTCTCGGAAGGAGTCGATGTGCGGTATCAGGTTGAAGGCAATTTGATGCTGGAAGACAGGGTCGTCATTGGGTTCCCCGGTTTGGCCGGAGAGTTTCTCCTTCACCTGTTCATCCAGTTCCGCAACCCCCTCAGCGCCGGCACCGGAAACTGCCTGATAAGTCGAGGCGAAAAATCTCTTCAAGCCAAATCTTTTGTGCAATGGAAAAAGACTCATGAGTGCCACCGCAGTCGAACAATTTGGATTGGATATTATGCCCCGGTGTGACTCCAGTTCATCTCCGTTGATCTCGGGAATGACCAGAGGTACATTTTCTTCCATTCGGAATGCCGAACTATTGTCAATGACCACGCAATTATTTTTACTGGCGGAGTCTGCAAATATCTCCGTGTTTTGGGAACCTGCGCTAAAGATGGCAATATCCAAGCCTTTAAATGAATCAGGAGTTGTTTCTGAAACAACTTCTAGGTTGCCGCAGGCTTGAATTTCCCTTCCCGCAGAACGAGAAGAGGCAAGCAGTCTCGCTTCGGATACCGGGAATTCCCTTTTTTCAAGTAAGTTGATAATTTCTTGGCCAACCGCTCCAGTTGCCCCTACAATGCCAATTTTATATTTTTTCAATGGATTTTAATTATTTATATTCTGATTATTTGGAAACGCTTAATTCTCTTCAATTGCAAGAAAGTGAACATTTACTTTTAGCGAATATTGATCAACAGAAAATGGCACTTTATAATCAAGGGAAAAGCGTAAAAACTTATGTAATGTCAAGTTCGAAGCAACCTCCATCTTGCACCGAGAATTCGCTGGGCACTCCATGGGGGCTTCATCGTATCTGTGAAAAGATTGGACAGGGGGAGAGGGAAGGCATGGTCTTTGAGGGGCGATTACCAATTGGGTTGACTGCAGAGGAGTGTGACCGCAAAAAGCAGTTCCGGAATCTAATCACGAGCCGAATACTCAGGCTTGAAGGCTTGGAGGAGGGAGTCAATAGGGGAGGGGTGTTGGATACCTTTGGGCGTTTTGTATACATCCACGGAACAAATCATGAGGGGAACCTTGGCAGTCCGGCAAGTTCAGGATGCTTGCAGTTATCTAATTTGAATGTGATAGAATTATTTGGGGAAGTTTCAGTTGGGGCACATTTGTACATTCAGAAAAACTTTAGCAAACTTAGCCAAAAAACCTAAACCTTTAGGGCGAAGATTCGGGGGGGAATCTAAATTTCATACTGATTTGCAAAATTGTTAATTTTGTTGAGTGCAAAATCAACATTCTCGTCTTCATTAGTCTCAATCGGAAATGTATTCGATTTTAATGATTTAATTGTCGTATGGATTGACTCCTGCTCCGTCCCAGGCCAGTCAGAATCGTAGATTAAGAATTTGTAATTAATTTGCCGAAGTTGAATTAACGCGTCATCCACATTGGGTGCTTTGATTGTGTAAAATCCTTTATCTTCGAGCTTTTCCACTGTTGAGTCGCTTGTTTTTCGTTCTTAAGGCAAACTAAAACAGGAACGCTTTTGTAATCTTTAATTAAAGAAATAATCTTTTCGATTCGGATTGGTTTTTGAAGAAACGCAAGGCATCCTAACTGCACGGCTTCCTGTTTTAATTCGGGCAGTGAGTATGCAGTGACAAAAATAAACACGGGAATCGTTTCTTTTTGCTTTTTTAAATCACGAAGTACTTCCACTCCGTTCATTTTCGGCATTTGAACATCAATTAGGACAAAATCATATGAATTTTCGAGGCACTTTTTTAAGCCAACCTCGCCATTATCTGCGTGATCTGTATTGAATCCCTCTTCATCAAGGACATCAATCATTGTGTTTCGGACTGCGGGATGATCATCCACGATAAGAATACTGATTTGATTATTTTTCATGTAATTATTTTTAGTGAAACCATTATGTAGGAATTTCTATTTCAATGGTAGCACCAAGGTTTTGCCCACTGATCGCTTTGATCGTGCCGCCATGTCTTGAAATCAAGTCCTTACAGAGAGATAAACCGAGTCCAACGCCCTCATCTTTATCGGTGTAAAGGGGATCAAAAATCTTGGTTATTTTATTTTTATCTATGCCTTCACCTTCATCCGAGATATTAATTTTTATCATGTTTGTAGAACCTTGGTTTATGTTCATTTGAATTTTGCCCCCATTGGGCATGGCTTGTATTGAATTTAAAAAAATATTGAACAGTACTTGTTTAAATAACAGTTTGTCGAGTTTTAAGGTTGAAAGTTGGGGGTCGGATGAAATTTGCAATTTAGAAGTTTTACTTACATCGGCATGACTCATTGCTTCATTTGCCAGTAATTCCAAATTGGTTGGTGTTTTCTTTAAGTCACCTCCCTGAGTAATTTCCAGGAGTCTTTGGATAACCTCGTCCGATCTTGAGATTTCACGATCAATAATTTCCAAATGTTCCAAAAGTTTATCGTTTTTATCAAGTTTTAGACGGAGGAAGTAGGTTGCGTTCCGAATGGCGGACATGGGGTTTCTTAACTCGTGAGCAATATTCGAGGAAACTTGCCCCACATTGGCAAGTTTTTCTTTTTGATTGAGTTGATCCTTGGTTTTGATCAATTCCTGCGTTGCAATTTCTTTTTCGGACATCTCTTGGATGATTCTTTTATTCGAAAGAGTGAGTTCGCTTGTTCTGATCTCCACTCTTTCCTCCATTTTCTCGTTTGCTAAGCGGAGTTTTTTATTGGAATTCTCCAGGGAATCCAGCATGTGGTTAAAAACATCGGTTAAGCGTCCAAATTCATCGAGACTAATCTTCCGGGCCCGGATAGTATAGTTTCTCTCATTGGAGATTTTCCCGGCCACTGAACTTAATTCCTTCAGGGGCTGGGTTAAAGAGCTGTGGTACCACAGTGTGATTAAAATTATTATTATAAAAATAGACAACCCTGAGACTATTCCCACCTGTAGGTATTCTGCTCTTTTGCTTTTTAAGTCTTCCAGGGAGCGCGTTACTGTGATTGTGCCGATTTGTTCATTTCCTGCATTGATGACTTCTGAGATGACGACAAAATCGTCACCAAGCTCATTTTCAGAATATGTTGCTGCGGGTTGATGAAGGGGTTGCTTAGTTATTGGATAATGAGAAAATAGAACCGGTTTTATTTGAATTGAGTCAGAAGTTTTCCAAATAACAGCACTTTCAATCATTGGATTTGTGGAAAATCCTTTCAGCACTTCGAAAGCTGACTCGTTGTCATCAAAGACAATTGCCGGATGAATAATACGGGAAAGGTTGTCGATTTGATTGACTATATTGGTACGAATTAAGTTTTTCGTGAAATTAATGTCCTGATTGAACAATGCCCAACCGCCCAATGCGGGCATCAATACGGTTACGAAAAAACTCGAAAGGAAAAACTTGGTGCGAAAGCTAAGATTTTTAAGCCACAGCTTCATCCACGAATTATAAATGACCTATGTAAAGTTGGTAACAAATTTAAGCTTTTGCAGGCACAGCTGTAAAAGAATTATTTTACCGCTTTGATTATATCGATTGCTTTTGCCAAAATAGTCTCTGGTGCATGCTTGTCGCTGTCGGACAATTCACGGTTTAAAAGCTCCCGAAAGTCTTTCTCGCTCAGGGAAGGTTTTTCTTTTTGATTTAAATCGAGTTCCATTCTCGATTGCAGGATTTCTTCGACAACCATATCCTTGGTCTCGCTTTGATTAAGTTCTGCAAGGGATTTCCTAATGGTAGAGATGAGTTTTTCGATAGGTGATTCGTCCCAAATGATCACCTGGAGGTCTTGGCGGGTTCTTTGTTTGAGTAATTTCGAAAAGTTTTCCCGGCTGGCGGATGCAAAGCTGTTGATTAAAATAAAAATGTCAGCGGTCAGGAGTGTACTATCCCGAAGGGCGCTACGAAAGGAATAATGATTTCGAAAAACTAAATTTGGAGAATCCAATTCTGATTGGCATTGTTTCATTACCTCATCACTATGGGCAAAGAAAATAATTTCCCTCACATGGAGATATGTTTTGGAAGAAAAAGACTGTTTGATTTTTCTCCAATTAATCTGTTCTGATAACTGGGGATTAGAGAAAGAATCGATTTGGGGTTTATTTGATTTCATATTAGGGTAACTTCAATTTATGAAGATGGTTTATTTTAGTCAATCATCTTATTTAATTGGTTAACTATTTTAGGGGTATTACAAAATCAAGATTTACTCAAATCCGAAAAAGGCTGCTCAATTAATGGTTTTATATGTTTTTCGAGCAGAATGTGCATGCTTGGAGCGACGGTTGAAGTGCACTCATTTAATAAATCTTTCTCGCTATGTGTTCCGGTGGAGACAAGCAAGCATCTCATTCCCGCATTTTCCGCCGTTTTGTAATCGTAAGGAGAGTCACCCACATAGATTGAGTTGTTTCTGTCTTCCCCAATCCTTTTGAGTGCTAATTGAGTGAGATTGCGGTCAGGTTTCTTCCACTCAGTATCATTGGCACCCAGGATAAACTCGAGATACGGCGAAAATCCTAAATGATCGCATGCCGACCTCGCATGCGGTCCGTGCTTATTGGTAAGCACCGCGGTTTTTATTTTATTATCTCTGCAGTATTTTAGGACTTCAAAGGCACCGGGCAGAGCAATTAATCCATTGAACATTTCTTTTTCGAAAATTGGTCGTAACTTGCGAACTGCTTCTTTTGCATGTGGAGATCCAATTAATTTTGCCATGGTCATTTCTGAAGCCCCTCCTACTGCTTTTTTTACCTCATCAAAGCTCGGGGAAGGGAATCCCATTTCTTTGATTACCTGACTAAACGCACTGTGGATGGCCTGAAATTGATCGATCAATGTACCATCTAGATCAAATAAGATTGCTCGGACTGGCATAGTTTATTCTGATGTTTAAAGTTGAATTATAATTTTACAGAAGATGATACCTGAACAAAATAGAAGCATTCAGGACAGGCAAGGAGAATCACTGCATGCTCAATTGGAATTCTGCGATGATGAAAATTATGTCGTTTGCACTTTGTCGGGCACCTGGTCAATCGAAAGGAACTCAGGGGTTCGAGGTAAGAAAAAAATGGCAGAGATTTTTAAAGGATAATCCCGCAACTCAGATTTTCAGATTTCAAATTGACGAACAAGTAGTTTGGGATTCGACATTAATTTCTTTTTTGCACAAATGCAGAAATGATTTGAGGGAAGCACAAAAATCTTTCGAAATTGAAGAACTTCCCCCCGGCATCGTTCAACTTTTAGAGTTAAGTAAGCCAAAGGTACTTGAGAAAAAACAAAATGAGTTTTCTCTTTCCCTGGAACTAGTTGACGAAACCCTCAATTATTTTAGAAGTGCGATGCTTTCGATCTTTTCATTCTTCGGGGAGTGGGTTGTTTCTATTTTTATGCTTCTTGGTGGACGATCCAAGATGCGACTTCAGGATTTCGCGCTTTGCTGCAGGTCTTGCGGTGCATCTGCACTGCCCATCGTCACACTTATTAGTTTTCTTACCGGCCTTACTATGGCCTTCGTCGGGAGTGTTCAGTTGGAGAAATTTAACGCCAAAATTTATGTGGCTGATTTGGTTTGCCTCGCAATGGTCCGTGAAATGGGAGCGTTAATGGTGGCAATTATTATGGCCGGACGAACCGGGGCATCTTTCGCCGCTGAGATTGGAAGCATGAAATTGAATGAGGAAATTGACTCACTACGAACCTTTGGGCTGTCTCCAATGGAATTTTTGATTTTGCCGAGAACATTATCCATATTGCTCATGATTCCGCTGTTAACAATTTACGCTGATCTTGTTGGAATACTGGGTGGATTGGTGGTTGGTACGATGGTTATGGATTTTTCCATGATTCATTATTTTGAACAGACCCAGGTTGCATTGCAAAATATGTGGGAAGTATACTCCGGTCTACTTAAGAGCGTGGTTTTCGGACTGGTTATTGGCTTGGTTGGTTGCTACAAAGGTTTGCACTGTGGAAGTGACTCCGCCTCGCTTGGTCGCTCGGTTACCTCTTCCGTAGTGGTGGCAATTACCTTAATTGTTATTTCAGATGCTATGTTTGAGGTGCTCTTTAACTATTTAGATTTACGATGAGTCTTGCACGGTCAAAAATTAGGCCAATTTTAGAAGTTGAAGACCTGAAGTTATCCTATGGAGATTATCAGGTTTTGGAGAATGTTTCTTTTTCTGCCAAGAAAGGAGAATGCTTGGTCGTGATGGGGGGCAGTGGGTGTGGAAAAAGTACTCTGCTGAAATCAATGATTGGGCTACTTCCTCCAAATGAAGGAAAAGTATTAGTTAATTCAATTGATCTTTGGTCTTTAAAAACCCGAGAGAAAAATTCTATTTTTAGAAAGTACGGCGTTCTTTTCCAGGGAGGTGCGTTGTGGGGGGCAATGAACTTGGTTGAAAATGTTTCTTTACCATTGGAGATCCATACTGAATTGAGGAGTTCTGAAATCGAAGAATTAGCCCGTTATAAATTAAATCTAGTTGGTCTTTCTGGGTACGGAGGGTTTTATCCTTCACAACTGAGCGGCGGGATGAAAAAGAGGGCTGGGCTAGCCCGGGCAATGGCACTCGATCCGGACATCCTCTTTTTGGATGAACCATCCGCTGGGCTTGATCCAGTAAACTCCCATCGCCTTGACAACCTGATTAACGAATTGAAGGTGAGCCTGGGGATGACTTTTGTGGTGGTGACCCATGAGCTACCGAGCATTTTTGATATTGCAGATGATTCAATTTTTCTTGATGGGCAGACAAAAACATTACTGGAGCAGGGCTTACCTGCACAACTAAGGGAAAACTCAGAATATGAGCGCGTGCGTTCATTTCTTCAGAGAGGCAGCCCAATCGTTGAAAACTAAGATTGCAGAAAGAATTAAAAACAGCTTAATACAGTATAGTGAAAACAAAGGGTAACAATGCGCTAGTGGGAATTTTCTGTTTCGGGGCATTGGCTTTGATTATTGGCTTCACTATCTTCACCGGCGGTTTTTCCTCGTTCCGGGGACAGAATGAGAGATTTGTCATGGTATTCCATGAAAATGTTTATGGGTTACACGAGGGTGGGAAAGTCACGCTTAATGGTGTTCGAATCGGGCGAGTGGAGAGATTTTTCTTGGGTGATGCCACTGAAGATGGACCAGTCCCTGTTCTTGTTGAGATCAATAGAAAGCTGGTGCAACGGCACATGGTGGACGGTACCAACGAACTTTTTGATAACGATGGCATTTTAAAAGACGAAGTTGTGACTCGTCTGCAGGCCAAGTTAATTCAGGAAAGTTTTGTTACCGGCATATTGTATATTAACTTATCTGCTGGTCATGATGTGAATGAAGAAAAAAAGCTTTATGGTTACAGGGAGATCCCGACAACTGCATCAATTTTTGCGGAACTTAGCGAAAGCATTAACCTCGAGAAATTAAGCAAGCAGGTCAGTTCACTCATGGTGACAGCGACTACCAAGATCAGCGACTTAGATTTGAATAAATTAAGTAATGATTTTTCGAATACTAATACTGAGGTTCAGTCTTTTTTGAATAAAATTTCTGGAGCATATGCACCCTTGGGACCTAAGCTTGTTTCTTCAGCGGAAGAAACTAGCATCATGATAAGCGAAATAAGTGACTTAACGGAAAGTTTGAATGGTATGCTTGATCCGTCATCGGATTTCAGGTTTGGCTTTTCCACAACAATGAGAGATATATCAGCGATGTCAAAGTCTCTGAAATCCCTTGCAGACTTGCTGGAGAGAAACCCACAGGCTTTTATTAGTGGTAAGGGTGGTGGTGCAGAATGAAGATTTCCCCAAAAGTTTCCACACTGCTCCTGGTTTTAATGTTATTATCATCGTGCATTGTTCCGCCATCCACTTATGTGAAACCGACCTTTCATCTATTAAACGAATCAACTCCCGAGAATAACGAAAGTGTCCGACAGGGAACCGTCTTTGTTGAGAGTAACCAAACAATAGAAGGTCAATCTTTTTATCTTAGGCAGATTGAATTGCCTTATTATCTTCAGGAGAATCGTATTATAACCAGACCGGAAAAAGGAAAGATTGAGTTTAGGGAAAACGACCGTTGGGGAGAACCCTTGGTCGAGGGTATTGGACGGGTGACCGGGTTCAATCTTTCGGAATTCTTGAACAGTCCATTTTATTCAGTTTATCCTCATCGCCAAAAGATTGGCACCCAATGGGAAGTGGGGGTCACTATTTTACGATTTGAAAAGGTATCGGGTGGGAGAGTTTTATTGGAGGCTTCATGGGAGATTTTCCATACTGGATACAAGAACGGGAACTATCCGTTTAAGAATAGTAATACCAAGATTGAAGTAGATATTGAATCTCCCTCGCCAGGGAATGAATCAGTATCGTATGAGGTCGATGCTTTGAGCTACTCGTTGGGGAAACTGGCGGACAGGATAGCTCGTGCCATGATTTATTCAGATTCTAGCGAATTTTAGATAATCGCAATTTTAGTATTATGGATATTGCGATGATTTCATTGTTATTGGCGGCAGCTTTATTTTTTTCTTTTCGTATGCATTCGATTTCAAAAAAAAAGGATATTCTGTTACTTGAAAAAGAAGTTGAGGCTGATTTTAAGGTTGAGTTTGATCAGTCTGCGGATGGCGAAATTTCCCCTCAAGGAATGCGTTCATTGGTTGAATGGTGCGAAGACGATATCAGAGAGAGCAAGATGGCGAAAGCCAAGCAGATTGAGCAGTTTGATGTATTATGATAAATTTTCAGCCTGTGCCTTTTTCGTTTTTATCGAATGTTGCAGGTTGTAATAATTGATAATTATTACACGAAATAGTAGTAAGAGTATCCATATTGATGTCCTTGGATTGATTAAATCTCGACTTTCTTAAAGTAAGTCGTGGTTCTAGGAGATTTACCTTATGAGTTCGGTCTGTAATGAACAACCAGATGATGACGGAAATGCATTTTGTTATTTTGAGATAATTCTATTACGACCCATGACACCTTACTTAAGAAATTCATCCGTTCAGTTCTTTTTGTCTCGAATCAGTTTTGCGGAAAACATATTTTAATGTGCATGAAATATTCATTACACCTCAGTTTGCTCATCGTGCTTACATTCTCTGTCTCTTTTTTAAACGGCCAAAATTGGACTAATTGGAGGGGGCCTAATTATAATGGTTCTTCAACCACTTCTGGATCGTTACCAGTAAAGTTTGACTTAAAAAAAGGCGTTAAATGGAAAAATGAACTTCCCGGCCCCTCTGCATGCACACCGATTATTACTGATCAACATGTTTTTATTTCATCCATAAAAGTGATTGATGAAAAATCTGGTAGTGGAGAGCTTTTAGCCATGTGTTATGATCGTCAAACCGGTGACCTTAACTGGAAAAGAAAAGCGGGGAGCGGCTATCGACCCGGAAATCAAGACGGTTTTGACTATCAGTTAGATTCACGTTCCAATTATGCAAGTCCATCTCCGGTCACCGATGGAAAGCGTGTGGTGTTCTTCTATGGCAACGGGGATTTGGTATCCTATCTCATCAATGGGAGCGAGGAATGGAGGAGGAATATTCAACAAGACTACGGAGATTTTTGCTTTCAATGGACATTTTCTTCCTCGCCCACACTCTTTAAAAACAAGCTGTATCTTCCAGTTTTACAAAGGAATGAAGTGGTGCATGGACGGGGGAAAGATAAGCAAGAGTCCTTTATTCTTTGCCTCAGTCCATCAACGGGGAAGACATTATGGAAGCACAACAGACCCTCCAATGCGAAAAAAGAATCCCTTGAGTCTTTCGGGACAATTATCCCTTTTAATAATCAACTTCTCATTTCTGGAGGTGATGTACTAACCGGACATGATCCTGACAACGGGAAGGAGTTGTGGCGCTGGGGAACCTGGAATCCAAATCACAGGGAACAGTGGTGGCGACTGGTTCCATCCCCAGTTTTTGGTGGTGATGTGATTTTGGTTTGTGCCCCCAAAAAAGCCCCAGTTTTTGCTATCAAGACTGGACTGAAGGGAGGGAATTCTGGTAAGCAGGGATTGTTATGGAGTACTGAGGATCAAAAAGATCTGACTTCAGATGTGCCTACACCTTTATTTTATGAAGGTAGTTTTTTTATCTTAAGTGATTTAAGAAAAAAAATCTCACGAGTGAACCCAAAGTCAGGGAGTGTCGATTGGAGTATTGAACTTCCCGGGAAATATAAATGGCGTTCTTCCCCAACTGCGGGTGACGGTAAGTTATACATTATGAATCATAACGGCGAAGTGCTTGTTATCTCATCCGATGACGGGGAAATTCTTCACTTGGCTAAAATGGGAGGCACTTACGATGACAATACACGATCATCAGTTTCAATTGGCTCGAATGAATTGTTTATAAGAACAAATAAAATTTTGTATTGCATCCAGTAAAGAATTTATTCACATTAATAACTTTATTTCCCATCCACCACACCCGCGCCGGGCGGTTCCCGCCAATCTTACCGCCCGGCGCTTTTTTTTGTTTTGGATTTAGTCCTTCACTTTTCCAGCCAAAAGGGCAATTATAAATAAACATTCATTTATATTTATGATTTTTCTCAGGTTTATTGTTTTATCTTTATTTTGCTCCTCACCCTTGATTCCTCTTATGGGGCAAACTAATGAGTTAAGCGTTGAGGCGCGCCTTGCTAATCTCAAAGCTCGATCAAGATCCCATGAGAACGAAGTGGCTCAATTATTGTCGCAGCCTTCAATCCAAAAGACCGACTTCAGTTTACCTGTGCCCAGTGTCACGCCCCCCCCAGTCGAGCAGATTGAACCCCCACGACCTTCTTACATTCCTGTGCCCGAGCCTGTATCTCCATCGCCTGGGATTGTAAGGGAAGTCCAGTCATCCACGCGGCCTTCAAAGTCGAATGCAGAGGGAAATCCACAGGTGGATTTAGATGGCAGTAAAGATATTAAGCAAGCCTACAGAGAGCTTTACACACCCAAAGTGCCCAATCGGAGGGAGGGTTATTATTTTGGCCCGATTTTAGGGCTAGTTTTATCGAAGGACGGTGCAGTCCGAGAAGGGATGTCTAAGAATGATTACAGTTCCGATCCTGGTTTTCTTTTGGGTGTTCAGGTCGGAAAAGATTTTGGAGATGTTCGGGCCGAAGTCGAATATGCCTACATCAGTTTTGACGCATCTACCTCAAATCGCGGTTCACTTTCCGCCAGCATTCATAATTTTTTCACACGTTTAATTTTAGAAAAAGAACTGGGTGATAGATTTGATTTACGGGCGGGTATCGGAATGGGTGTTGGAATTGTTGGCCTTGAAGATTCTGCAGATTACAATGGTGCGGGATTTGCTTATGATTTTATTTTGGGTGCCGGGTATCGCCTCGCCGACAATCTAAGCTTACAACTTGATTACCGGTATTACCTGACCGCGGCCAATGACGGCTATGATCATATGAAAGGTCATATTTGGTTATTATCTGCCGGGTTGGATTTGTGATTAAAGGATCAGCTTGCCTATTGCTCGGGGGAGGGGGGAGTCCGCAGAAAAATGAATGGTTTTCTGTCCCAGTTTTATCTTAAATTCTATTTCTCCAGCATGTAAGCATAACCGGTCCACTTTACTAGCACGTGCAATTTTACGGTTGAAAGCAAAATCTCCGTAACTTTTATCACCTATAATTGAAATTCCCCGTATTGCGCATTGAACCCGAAGTTGATGCGTCCTCCCAGTTATGGGTTCCATTCGGATGAGGGCGAGTCCGTACAATCCGCCTCTTTTCCTTTCGACCGAGACCTTGGTTTGTGCAAGTGCGCCATTACCCTTCGAAACTCTTACTTTTCCATTTTCGCGTTTTTCTTTTAAGTGATCTTTCCAAAATCCTTCTTTAATTGGACCTTTGGGGCGAACCAGAGCAAAGTATGTTTTTCGGACTTCTTTATTTTGAAATAATGTTTTAATTTCACCGGCAATTTTAGGACAGGAACTTGCTAAAATAACTCCTGAAGTTGGAGAGTCCAATCGATGGACGAGATATAACTTTTCTGTGTTCCCGCTTCTGTTTTCCCATAAATAGCATTCTTCTTCGCGTAGGTATTCTGCATTGAGCAAAGTTCTTGGACTACGCCCTTTACCGGACTCCTTGTTGGGATGTGTTAAAACTCCCGAGCTTTTTTCCAATGCCCAAATTCCTGAGTCGTTAAAATGAATAACGCTGCAATGGTGGTCCAGGGGTATTTCCGGATGATTCATGAAAATTATTGATACTGAAAACTTAAGATAATCTCATCCGACTGGCCAAAGTCAGTTATCATTTTATCGGTCCATTCTCCAAACGGTACCCTCGATGCAACTGCTTGACGGCATAGTTCCGCGGCCAATGAATATCCTTCCTTATCGATCCGGGTTAAATTTGAAATCATACCATTAGCTTCAAGTTTGAATTTCAGGGTTACTTTGCCGGGTAATCGATCTCGTTGCAAATATTGTGCGGAACCCATGGTCAACTGATTCCACTGTTCTTCTATAGATTGTAGCATTTGTTGTATATAAACTCCGTAGGGATGGAGTCGGCACTCAATTGCAATTTCCCCTATCCTTGGTGCACTCGTTGTGCTTTTCATTAACGGTCCGCGAATTAAGTCAGGGGATAGCTTTGGTCTTTGCTTGGGCCGGGTTTCGCCATGAAGTGAGTTAGTTTGATGTGGGAGCTGAGCCGATTGTTGTAGCGAAGCAACGATAATGGATGCATTCTCCTTTCCCTCCTTTCCGTCCGCGGGATTCTTTTTGCTGTGAAATCCTGAATCATCTTTTGAATTAGGAAAATCAGTTTTGGATGAAATTAATTTTCGAGAAATTGGAGCGATTTTATTGATTCGTTTGAGTGTATTAAGTCGAGGATTTCTTGACGGTAATTGATTTTCGCTATTTTTTGTTGGCTCGATTATTTTAGGATTATTTTCAGTGCTTTCAATTTTGGGGGAGTCCTGAGTTACAGTTGCTTTCTCAACCACAGGCTGAGCTGCCTGCTGGTCACGAAAGGAAAACCGCCTCGTTGGGTCGGGAGTGTTTTCAGGCACATTTGGGTTGGATTCAACATAAGTAGGCTTGTGCTGGTTGTCGGGTAATTCTGGAATCTGCCACTGGATAGAAGTTTCAGTTAATAGTGGATCACTCATTGGCTGAAGACTGGAATGTAGCGGAAGTGTGACCTCCTTTAATAAAACAAGACATCCCAATACAGCAATGAACCCAAGCAATCTTGAAGAGAAATCACCGGAAACCGGGATAGGTGAGAAGTTATTAGGTGGTTTTTTTATTATACGTTGGGATACAAGTGGAATTTTCCATCAAAGATCATTTTATTATTTGAAAATAAAAATTATGCACAGGTTTTATCTTATAGGATAAAAACGGGGAAGTTTTAAAACTTATTTCGGACTTTGAATGGTGTGAGAAATTACTCAAAATATTACTTTGATACTAAAGGGAAATCTTCGCGTAAACTTGATATAAGCCAATAACGGTAAATCCTCCAAATGACAACCATAGGCA
>JBJLCO010000034.1:0-50161 GCA_045567635.1 Opitutales bacterium
GTGGCGAGGCATTGTTTTTCTAATTGGGTAAAAAGATTACTGTGCTGATCCCATCCGGAATGCATCAACTGGACAAATCGTGTCCCTCTTTCGAGCAGGCGGCGTGCGGTCAGACAGTTGCTGGCAAAGGTTCCGCGTTGTTGTACCTCGGGGCCATAGCGTTTGATTACATGGTCAGGTTCTTTTTGGAAGTCCAGTAGTTCTGGCACACTGGTCTGCATGCGAAATGCCATTTCATATTGAGAGATCCGGGTCTCAATTTCCGGATCTCCAAATTCGCTGTGATGGGCCTGGTTGAGCTCGGCCATCCGGTCGAGGAGGGAACGGCGTGCCTTTCCGGATACACCGGCGGGGTTATTCAGATAGGGCACAGGAGCTCCCGTGCTACTGAATTTGACTCCCTGAAATTTACTGGGAAGAAATCCGCTACCCCAGTAGTAATCGTAAAAAAGTTGGCCGCAGGTTTTACCTTTGTCCGTGGAAGTCATGACTACGAAGGCGGGTAAGTCCTCGGATTCGCTGCCGAGACCATAGGTGAGCCATGCACCCATGCTTGGCCGTCCGGGTATTTGTGAGCCCGTAAGCATAAAGGTTACTCCGGGGGCATGATTGACCGCTTCCGTGTTGAGACTCCTCACAATGCATAAATCATCCGCATGACTTCCAATATTCGGAAGCATGGAGCTGATCTCGGTTCCACACTGACCGTATTTTTGATAGGGTTTGATTTCGGGCACGCATGGCCACGCTTTGTAGCTTGAGGACATGGTGGAGAGACGCGTGTCCCCACGTACAGAGTTAGGTATATCCTTCCCCGCCATTTTGGTAAGGGTGGGCTTGGGATCGAGCAGATCAATATGGGAAGGGCCACCTCCCTGCCAAAGGACGACCACCCGCTTGGCCTTAGGGGCGAAATTGGGAAAGGTGAAATCTCCGATGGATGCACCCAATGCACGATCCTGATTCAGCAGTCCGGCCAGTGCGGCCAGTCCGACTCCGGTTGTTCCTTTTCCAAGAAAGCTACGACGGGATTCCAGACTGGAATAAAATGGATTGTTTGCAAGATTCATAGTGAGAATTATTCGCGGGTAAGAGACTGGTCGAGATTAAGGATGCCCAGGCATACCTGAGTGAGGGCAGCATGTTCAAGTGCAGGGAGTTTGGGGTTTCTTTTCTTTTCTCCAATTGTCAAAAGTTTGTCCGCTTCCTCCGGGTTCTGCTTAAAAATGGCCAACTGCTCATCATAAGCTCTTTCGAGTACAGAAAGCTTTGCGATGGATGGAGTTTGTGCCGTGACATGCCGGAAGGCGGTTTCCAAACGATCGCTTGTTTCCTTTTTCTCCAACATGATTTTTTCCGCGAGAAACCGGGAAGCTTCAATCCAGGTCGGATCATTGAGCGTGGTGAGGGCATGTAGGGGAGTGCTGGTCTTTCCTGGTTTCACCCGACAGGCCTGTCGGTCAGAGGAGTCGAACATATTGACCGGACCAACGGTGCGACGCCAAAAGGTATAGAGTGACCTTCGGTACAAATCGTCTCCGGTGGATGTGGGGTAGTCGAAGTTTTTTCTTTTACTAATGGCAAGGGCTTCCCAGACCTTGTTTGGTTGGTAAGGATATACGGGTTTTCCACCTACCTTCGAAACGAGGAGTCCAGCATTGGCAAGAGCCCAGTCGCGAAGAATCATGGAAGGCATGCGGAAGCGGGTGGCCCGGCTGATAAATCGATTGTCCGGATCATTTTCACGATGCCACTGATTCATGTGACTGGATTGGCGGTAAGCGGAACTGGTGACAATGAGCCGGTGCATTTTCTTCTGGCTCCACCCAAGGTCCTGAAATTCGACGGCTAGCCAGTCGAGCAGATCCATATGCAGGGGATATTCGCTTTGCACGCCAAGATCTTCCGATGTCTTTACTAAACCAGTGCCGAAAAACCTCTGCCACATGCGATTGACTTGTACTCGTGAAGTGAGCGGGTTTTCTCTTGATACGAGCCATTTGGCCAGACCTAGCCTGTTCTTAGGCAGGTTATCACTCATTTTGGGGAGAAATGAAGGCGTGTTAAAGGAAACAGGTTCTCCTTTTTTCAGGTATTCTCCGCGCTGGAGAATATGGGTTTCACGCTTTTTATTGTCATCCATCACCATGACTTTGGGCACTTGATCTCCCTTGTAATCCTTCAGTTGTTTTTCAATGCCTTTGATGCGTTTTTGGAGCTTTTCATTCTCCCTGGAATTATCCTGGGAAAGAAAGGAAATGACCGATGCATTGTCTTCTTTGGTGAATCTTTCAAAGGATAAAGGTAGATTGGATTTCCACTTGGGCGTGGGTGTTTTTTCTCCCCGTTTGACCCAGACTGGTTGCTTTTTGGCATCATAAGCGACTACCCAAAAGTTTTTTAAACGATTTCCGACTCCGTTATCGGTGCGGTTGAAAAATTGGATCCGATCGATGGGCTTTTCCGATCCCAAGTCGATCTCCAGCCATGGCTTGGCTTCTTCCTGAGTATGGGTGACTGAATTTTGGGAAAAGTCTCCAGAGGTGTTTCCATCAATGGCATTTTTTGCGGGTCCATTCGGATAATCACTGCTTTGGGACGCTTTGTTTTCTCTGGCAATGTTTTTGCCATTGTGGAAGATCTCAATTTCAGCAAGGTGAAGAAACCCCTTGGGGGTATCATTGATGACTCGAATGAACTGGGCTTGTGTAGGTCCATTACGTTTTGGGAGAGAGCTTATGTCCTTTGTTTTGTCATTGTTGGTCTTAATCTGTTTTCGTAGCTGTGCAATCCGGCTCTCGAATTCCTTGATCTTCACCTTATTTTCTTCAGTTTGAATTTCGATGAATGGACTAGCCAACTGAACTCGGGTAGACAGGCGTGCTGGTCGGCCACTTTCCGAAACCTGATTAAAGGCATCCATCATACCGTAGTAATCCTGCATGGTGATGGGATCATACTTGTGATCGTGGCACTGAGCACATGCCATGGTGAGCCCCATCCAGGTTGTGGAAGTAACATCAATACGGTCGAAGAGGATGACAAAACGTTGCTCCTCCGCAATGGCACCCCCTTCTGCGTTATTCAAATGATTACGGTTAAACCCACTGGCAATCTTTTGCTCGGTAATGGGTTTGGGTAGGAGATCACCAGCAAGCTGCCAGATCGTGAACTGATTGAATGGCATATCCTGATTAAGGGCTTTGACCACCCAGTCGCGCCAGATCCATTGATAGGTTTCTCCGTCCTGCTGAAAACCATTACTGTCGGCATAGCGTGCAGCATCCAACCATTCGAGAGCCATGCGTTCCCCGTAGTGTGGGCTTGCTAATAAATGATTCACCACCTTTTCATAGGCATCGGCTGAGTGATCATAAATAAAGGCATTCACCTCTTCAGGAGAAGGGGGCAGACCAATGAGGTCTGCGTAGAGTCGTTTAATTAAGGTGGATTTGTCGGATTCTGGCGATGGAGCGAGTTTCTTTTCTTCCACTTTGGCCAGAACAAAGGAATCGATGGGGTTACGAACCCAGTTTGGTTTTTGAACCTCTGGTGGTGATTTCTTTTTTGGTGCTACAAAGGCCCAGTGCTTATCATACTTTGCCCCTTCCGTGATCCATTGCTCGAGTATTTTCTTTTGGCGGGCAGACAGTACCCGGTTCGACTCCGGGGGAGGCATGATCTCATCTTTATCTTCCGAATGAATGCGATAGAATAATTCACTGGCATTCAGGTCTCCCGGTACAAACGCATCGGATGCTAAGGCATCTTCGCGTACATCAAGTCGAAGATCGGCTTCCCTCTTGTTTCCGTCTACCCCATGACAATAAAAACAGTTTTCGGACAGAATCGGTCGTACATCCCGATTGAAATTCAACGGTTCGGCATACAGAAACATCGGCAATAAAAGGAGAAAAATATATTTCATTCGCATTAGGCTATGTTAACCATTAAATAAAACCTCAATGAATTCATATTCCATATTTGTAGTCATTCATTATGGCAGATTCAATTGATTAGAGAGTTTTATTTATTCTTAGACGGGAGATAAAATAATACCTATTCATTACAAACCGCATTTCCAACATTTTATTTTAGGAGCAGAGAATTAATTAAGAGATAGTGAAGATAAGTTCTTGCTTGGAGATGGAGATTGTTTCGTATTTTGTAAAGGGATGAATTCGTTGAGAAAACTTTTGTATTTTAACTTGGTTTCTTTGCTATCTTTTCAAATAAATTTAGTCGGAGAAGAAATATTTTCTCATTCGGTGAAGACCGAAAAAAAGCCCTGGACTAGCAAGAGCTTCCTCAATGATCCATCCGATTTTCAGTTCGCAATCGTATCCGATCGAACAGGTGGAGTGAGGGAGGGTGTTTTTCCCCGGGCGGTTGATAAATTAAACGAGTTACGACCGGAGTTTGTGATCACAGTCGGTGATATGATCAAGGGTGGAGCCGGGAATAGGGATGTAGGAAAATTGATGGGGGAGTGGGAGGAATTCAATTCTTTTATCAAGGGATTCGATATGCCTTTTTTCTATCTTCCGGGAAATCATGACGTGGGTAATGAGGTCGCAGATGAGATCTGGGATGAGTTGTATGGCGTTCGTTACTATTCTTTCGTTTATAAGAATGTACTATTTTTATGTCTGAACACTCAGGGAGGTCCGGGGTCGAAGCCGGCTCTGTTGGAAGATGAACAAATTAAATGGGCTTTACATGAATTAAGAAAAAATCAGCAAGTTCGCTGGACAATTGTTTTTATGCATCAACCACTTTGGCTCATGGAGGAGGGGATTCTGATCCGAAAGAATGGGAATAAAGAACTTCGACGTACGGATACTGGTTGGCCAAGGGTGGCCAAGGAATTGAAGAAACGACGCCACACTGTTTACGCAGGGCATGTACACCATTATGGAAAATATCTTAGAAATAAAACCAGTTTTTACACCCTCGGGACTACCGGTGGTGGTAGTCAGTTGCGGGGAGAAGCATTTGGCGAGTTTGATCATGCCACCTGGATCACCATGACTGATGAAGGGCCACGAATGGCAAATTTGTTAATTGATGGAATAATGAAGGATGATGTGACAAAGGAAAGTCACCAGATATTTTGGCGGAGTTTAGTGTTTGAGGAGTATTTTCAAAAAGGAAGTGTACTTGATGGGAAAGAACTTACACTCATAATAAAGAATCCATTTGAATTTAAGATAGATGGAAGGCTTTCATGGATTCAGCCTACTCATAAGAATGTGGAGGTGGAACCCATGAACTCGAATGTTTCTTTGTTAGCTGGCAAAGAAAAGATTCTAAAGTTCAAACTTCAAGGAATGGGTGAAAGTAAAAAAAGAGGTTTTAAATCCCTGCCCAAGTTGGAGGTGCGTTTTAAATCGGAAGATCATTCCTTTGATTTTGAGATGCTTATGGATGTGCCCATCGAGAAATGAGTAATACTGAGAACCTAGTAAAAGTTGCCCGAGAACTGTCTCAATCGGTGGGATCCCTTTCTTTTGAACTGCCAACCGCTTACATTTATAATCCATTGGAATATGCATGGGAAATTCATCGCCACTACCTCGAATTAGCCGGAGATGGAAAAAAGAAGGTAGTCTTTCTTGGAATGAACCCGGGCCCTTATGGGATGGCTCAGACGGGCGTGCCCTTTGGCGAGATTCCGGCCGTGCGGGATTGGATGGGGTTAAAAGGCGAAATCAAGAAGCCCATCCCGGAGCATCCCAAGCGTCCCGTGGATGGATTGGATTGCACCAAGAGCGAAGTGAGCGGGCGGAGATTATGGGGTTTGTTTTCCGAGAAGTTTTCATCTGCCCATGATTTTTTTAATGATCACTTTGTCGTCAATTATTGCCCATTGGTATTTATGGAAGCGAGCGGCAAAAATCGGACACCTGATAAACTGCCTGTCTCTGAAACCAAACCATTGGAGGAACTTTGCGATCAGCATCTCCAAGCAATTATTAAAATTTTTGAGCCTGAATGGCTGGTGGGAGTGGGTGGATTTGCTGAGAAGCGAGCGACCGTTGCCCTTTCCGGCATGAATGTCCAAATAGGAAAGATTTTACATCCCAGCCCGGCCAGTCCAGCCGCAAATCGTGGTTGGGCACTAGCAGCGACAAAGCAATTGATCGAGCAGGGTATCTGGAAATAAAGAATAAGTTTTCAGATATTACTTATTATTAAATTAGTCTGTTTTTCTCCAGTTGGCGGGGTCAATTCCGTAAAACTGTTTAAAGGCATCATAGATTTGAGGACTCTCACGTTTTAATCTTGTTCCTCTTTCAAAAAATGCAGAGGTTCCACAGGAAAAAATTTCCGGCTTATCTCCCTTTATTGATTCGTACCCACCGTATGCCCGAATGGAGTAGTTTTTCCCTGATTCATAGGCATGCATAAGTTTATCATGTTCTTGATCAACAATTATTTGCCATTGCTTGAAATCTTTTGCGTTTCGTGAAACGGGAATACTTTGAGCAATTCCATCATCCGCGAAATCGATCAGGTGAGCAAATTCATGTAAGGTTAGATTATGTCCGTCCCTCGCTTTTTTAATGGATTGTTTTAGGTAATTCCAACTAAGATTCACTTCAAATCGTGTGGCGCTTCCTCGGGCGTTGGGATTTCCTTTTATTTCATTTTCCCATAAATGAACTGCTCTGAGGTGTCGATAATCTGACAGTGGGCGGTTTACAATGAGTAAGCAAGCTTCCGCTGCAACCAGGATCCTCATCTCTTCAGTGGGCATTTCCTTTTGCATGTAAGTAATGGGGAATTCCTCAAGAAAGCAAAGAATCCTTTCTTCCCAGGGAGCAAATAAGTCTTCCGGCAACCAATGATATAAGCCTATATTGTTTGCAATGACAGACCTCTGATCGGGGGTCAGTTTTTGATCTTTTTTTTGTTTTAATAAATTGTCCAACAAAACACCATTTGGATTGGTAAGCTTAACCGAAGACCCATCAAAGTTTTTCTTTCCCTTTTTTTTAAGGACAAAAAAAGCAACCAGTGCCGTAATTGTGATACAAATGATTAATTCAATTTCATTCATAAGTTGGTCGGGCAGGTATTTGAAACATTTATTAAGTTCGAGGTTTTCATCTGATTAACCCTGTAAGTCATTTTTCCGGACAGCGATTAATTTGTCTTTTAGTTTTTTTCGAAAGGATTCGACTAGAGGTTGGTATTTTAATGTATCGGCCAGATTAATAAATTGTTGTGGATCTTTGTCCATGTCGAAAAGTTCGATGCCATTCCTACCATGTTGGAAACCTCCTTTTAACTGTAGCGGAAGTTTTTCACCATATTGAATGAAAGCCCACTTTTTGTTTCTAAGTAAAAATCCCGTTCTCATTGGGGCAACTGAGAATGCCTCTTTTCTCACTTCGTGCGAGGGATCATCCAACATTTTTGAAATATCCTTACCCTGTAAACGGCTTTGCTCAGGCAAGCCACACAAACTGGACAGGGTGGGGTACAGGTCAAGGAGCTCCACGAATGAATCACAGACTGCTGGCTTTTTACCGGGCATGGAGATAATCAGAGGAACTTTGGCTGATTCATCCCGCAAGCTGACTTTTGCCCAGAAATCATGCTCTCCTAGGTGAAATCCATGATCGCTGGTGAAAATGACAATGGTTTCGTCCCGCTTACCGGATTTTTCCAGTGCGTCCATGACTTTGCCCACTTGAGCATCGAGATAAGCGACTGAAGCATAGTATCCACCGACCGCCTTTTTTTGTTTCCGTATATCCATCTGCATATTTTCACTGGTACAATAATTGATTCCAGCTTGGGGTATGTCATCCCAGTTGCCCGGAAACTTTTCCGGAAGCACCATTTTGGAGTATGGTTTAAATGGCTTATAATATTTCCTTGGGGCTACAAAGGGAACATGGGGTCGTACAAAACCTACACCGAGCCAAAAAGGTTTTTCCACAGATTTGTATTCCTCAAGTAACTCGACGGCCTTTTTCGCGGTCTTCCCATCTGCGTGCACAAGATCGTCTCCATCCGCTTCCACGACGACAAAGGTGTTACCTCCCACAACAGGTCTTTGGCCGTCTGGGTTCTTTTGCAAGGTCTCTCCATCACCGGGTGCCCGCCACTCCGGACCCTTGCTGTTGTATTTCTCGTCCCAAGAAAGTGAATCGTCGGCTCCGTCACCTCCACTTTCGATTCCTCCGGGTACTCCCATATGAAATATTTTACTTACACGGGCTGCATGGTAACCATGATTTCGAAAGTGCTGGGACCATGTGCTCCGGTCGCCAATTTGAGGGCGAGGGTTCTTGTATCCTAAAACACCGGTGGCGTGTGGATAATATCCAGACATAATGGATGCCCGGGAAGGACCGCAATAAGTACCCTGGCAATAGGCTTGGGTAAAGCGAACACCTTCTTTCGCTAACTTGTCAATGTTGGGAGTTTTGCAAACTTCATTTCCATAACAGGACAAGGCCGTGTAAGTGAGATCGTCTGAGATAATGAAAAGGACATTGTAATTTTTTTTGGCTTTAAGGATGACCGATACAAGTAAAGTGAGGAGGGAGGTAAAAATCATTGTTTTCATGATTTCAATTCATTGAAATTCAATTTGAAAGACAATCCGTATTTTTGCTTTCTTTCAGGGATTCATTCTTGGAGTTCTCCTTTTTTTTTGTTACTTATAAATTCTTTTATGACTAATTCATCCTCTTCCATCATAACTGTGCAGCAGCACATCATGCGTGAACAAAAACGTTTTCCTGGGGCATCCGGTGAGTTTTCTTTTTTGTTGTCGGGTATAACACTCGCTACGAAAATGATTCAGGCTCAGGTTCGTCGGGCAGGATTGACTGATGTTCTTGGGGAGCATGGTGATATTAATGTGCAAGGCGAGATTCAACAAAAACTGGATGTTATTTCCAATGAGGCTTTGGTTCACTGTTTAAGTGCAAGAGAGAGTATCGGCGTTTTAGCATCCGAAGAAAATGAGAATCCGATGCTGGTTCATCAGGGCTCGAAAGAAGCCAAGTATGCAGTCGTTTTTGACCCGCTGGACGGATCATCTAATATTGATGTGAATGTGAGTGTAGGTACCACTTTTTCAATTCTCAGAAAGCCAGATGATGTATCTGGTGATAATCCAGAGGCTTGGGTTTTACAACCAGGCAGTAAGCAGATTGCGGCTGGATATGTAGTGTATGGATCTTCTACCATTCTCGTTTACAGTGCGGGCCACGGCGTGCATGGCTTTACTCTGGACCCAGCAATTGGTGCTTATGTGTTAAGCCACGAGAATATGACCATGCCGGATCAGGGAAAGTATTACTCGGTAAATGAAGCCTATCGTGATGGCTTTCCTTCCCGTTACGGCGAGTATATTGATCGTCTTCGCTCGGGGGTGTTGGGGGTTAATTATTCGTCCCGTTATATTGGTTCAATGGTTGCTGACTTTCATCGTACTTTATTAAAAGGTGGGGTATTTCTTTACCCGCCTACTCATGACAACGCGGAAGGTAAACTTCGTCTCCTTTACGAAGCCAACCCAGTTGCTTTACTTGCTGAACAGGCTGGTGGTATTGCATTGGATGGTGAAAAAAGAATCATGGACATCGAGCCAACGAGTATTCATCAACGAACTCCACTCGTTGTGGGCAGCCGTTTTGAAATGTCCGATTTCGAAAGATTTATACAAAATAAATCTTAGTTATTAGATTTTCTTAAAGTTTCGTTCACCATTTGCTGAGCTGTGTGCAGCTGGCGTTGAAAAATAACAAAGGAATCATCAGCGGCTAGTTCTTCAGCAATTAGTTTCTGGGTGGTTTCCCGGCGAATCCCATGAAGTTCCTTGGCAATTTCTTTGGCCCGGGTGGCATCAACGCCTTCGATCAATTCCCCCGTGATCTGATCGACTTTTGCAAAAAACTTATCCAAACTATCCTTTAATCTTTGGAGATAAATTTTACCGATTGCCTTGGCTGCTCCCCATGCCACCGCAATTAAAGAAAGAACCAACGCAATTGATTCCGCCCATTCCTGGATGAAACTTGGCTTTTCCCGTTCATGGTGAAGCTTTGCTCCCGCATGAATCGGATGATGTAACAGAGACGAGTCTGGGGTGGACAATTGAACAAATAATGGGTGAGCCTTGGTGAGTTCCGCCACATGGGTATGAATTAAATGCGTAATTTCGTAGATGTCATTCACCGCAAGATCAGGATTACATGCGAGAACAACCTTGGTTCCGATTGTGGGAATACTTTCCACGGGTAATCCTTCACCTGGTCCTGTGGAGTATGCACCCACGGGGATGGTAGCAGACTGAATGAAGGGATAGGAAAGCCTCAAAGTTTCAAAAGGATTCGGTCCAATTGGCAGTAGAGTAAGGTTTCCATCCGCTATAAACTTTGAGATGGTGGAATTTCCCACTCCAGAAACCACGCAAACACAGTCGACTTTTCCGTTTTGAAGAGACAATAAACTTGATTCAAGGTCATCCCGGTTCCATTGCACATGGCTTTCATTCAGTCCCATTTGCTTAAGCATAGCCACCGCAATTCCCTCGCTTCCACCTTCCTTGTTTCCAATCGAGATTACCGCTCCCTGCAGTTGCTTGATAGAATTAATATTTTTCCTGACAATCACATGCAATGCTTCCTCGTAAAGAATCGTTACTGAGTTTACTACTTCTTGACTCGAAATATCGTTTTGTAAGAGAGCCAGATCTGCTCTTCCATGAGCGAGAGCGGTTAAATTCTCCCGACTTCCCGAACTGGTTTTAACCTCAATTTTGTGACCATCAATCCTGGACAGGGAACTGCCAAGGGCACTGGCAACTTCATCGTATTTTCCTCCCTCATTACCCCCCAGTAAAATCCAGCTTCGTTTGCCTTTATTGGTGATAAATGTGGCAACGATACCGACTACGCAGAGTGAGAAAATGATAGAAATAGTTAGAATTTTAAAACTCTTCATTGAGAAGGTTGGTTGATCGTGTTCGGGTTGAGTCTGGCGTTATGGGTTGGAATACGAAAGTAAAGTAAACTACGATGGTTTCTGCGAATCAAAATTTACTGTGTGATGCGATAATAATTTATTTGATTCTGAGAGTTATAGGTTGATTTAACACCCTCGACTTATAATTATATTAACAATGCATATCGTATATGGTCTAGTCCTCCCCCTAGTCGGTTTATTGGGAGTCCTTGTTTCCACGCTAGATGCGAATCCCGTTGATTTTAACACTCAAATAAAATCTCTTCTTTCCAATCGATGTATTGCCTGCCATGGTCCCGATGAGGAAAACCGGGAAGCAGGGCTGAGGTTAGATACCTTTGATGGTGCGACCCGTGACCTGGATGGTTTTTTCGCGATTGTGCCGGGAGATGCGGAGGAAAGTGAAATGATTTTCAGAATGAGTTTGCCCGCGGATGACGAGGAAGTAATGCCCCCAAAGGGAAAGGGCAAACCTTTTTCCAAAGATGAGATCGCACTCTTTCGAAAATGGGTAGAAGAGGGAGCGAAGTACGATACGCATTGGTCATACAAGAAGCCAGTCCGGGTAGATATGCCGAACCATGTTCACCCGGTTGATTATTTAATTCAAAAGCGGTTGAAGGAAGAGGGGCTTGCATACAGCCCGATGGCGGATCGTCGAACCTTAGCCCGGCGAGTCTCGCTTGACTTGATTGGCTTGCCCCCGACCCTTGAGGAGTTGAATGATTTTCTTTCTGACAAGACGTCCAATGCGTACGACAGGTACCTTGAGCGCTTACTTGATCGAAAAGAATTCGGGGAACATTGGGCTAGAATGTGGCTGGATTTGGCGCGCTATGCAGATTCGGCAGGTTATGCGGATGACCGCTCCCGTACGATATGGGCCTTTCGGGATTATGTAATCAAAGCTTTTAACCAAAACTTACCCTTTGACCAGTTTACAATTGAACAGTTGGCAGGCGACTTACTTCCTGAACCCACAGAACAGCAACTTATTGCCACTGCCTTTCATCGAAATACCCAGACTAATAATGAGGGGGGAACCAACGATGAGGAATTTCGGAATGTCGCGGTGGTTGACCGGGTAAACACCACTTTTGCTACTTGGATGGGAACAACCATGGCTTGTGCCCAGTGTCATACTCATAAGTATGATCCGATTACCCATGAGGAATATTTTCAAGCCTTTGATATTCTGAATCAAACCCAAGACGCGGATAGGCGGGATGAAAGCCCTACCATCAGTATCTTTAGTGATCAGCAAAAAAAGCAGCAAACACAACTGGAGGCGGAAATTAAAAAATGGGGGGAATCTCTTAAGTCTCCCGACGAAAATGAAGAGCTGTTTAAAAAGTTGAGTGCCTGGGAAAAAGATATATCCAAAACAACCTGGGAAGTCCTTAAGCCCGCTAAAGTCAAGGCGACCTCGGGAGCAACGCTTACGGTGAAGGACGATGGATCTGTTCTCGCTTCCGGAACAAAAAAAGAAACGGATGTTTATGAACTTATCGCCCGTACTCCCTTGAATAAAATATCTGCTCTTCGCGTTGAGTTTCTTACTGATGATACCTTGACAAATGGCGGTCCTTCGCGAAATCAAAATTTGGTCCTGAATGAAATTATTCTTAATTCAATGGGTTTTTCTGAATCTGCTCGTGGTGTTAAGAAGGGACAGTTCGTACGTATTGAGTTAGACGGGAAAGATCGTATCTTACATATTGCAGAAGTGCAGGCATTTGCGGGGGAGAAAAATGTAGCACTCAATGGAGAAGCGTCTCAAAGTACTACCGGGTATGGAGGGGTTGCAAAACTTGCGATTGATGGAAATACGGACGGTGATTTCCATAAGTCCAAAAGCGTTACCCACAATGCAAATGGAGATGCAGCCGCCTGGTGGGAAGTGAATCTTGGGAAAGAGCAAAACTTGTCTAAACTCGCAGTATGGAATCGTACGGATAGTGGACTTTATTCACGATTAGACGGTTTTCGTTTGCAGGTGTTGAGTGCCGACCGTCAGGTCGTTTGGGAGAAGACATTCCCCAAAGCGCCCAAGCGAGAGATTGTGGTATCATTGGATGGTGCGGAAGTCGGTCAGTTTGGAAAAGCGAGTGCCAGCTATGAACAGGCCAAGTTTGAAGCGTTTAAAGCAATTGATAGTAATGCTAAACAAGATTCGGGGTGGGCGATAGCAGGGGGTCAAGGTAAAGATCATTATGGAGTTTTTACTTTGAAACGCCCGTTAGCTGGTGGTGAGCTAATTGTTCGTTTGATACAGAATTATCCCAATCATGCGATTGGTAAAGTGAGGCTTTCGGTGACGGATAAGATGAATCCCGCTCCAGCAATACCGGATCATATCAAAAATATAAGGACGGTTGTTTCTGCTGATCGTACAGAAAAACAGAATAAAGAATTAATGAGCTTTTTCATCAAACATAGTACCGAGGGGAAAAGAATCAATCAGCGGATCGTGGCTTTGCGAAAAAAACTCAATTCCATCAAGCCTTATTCAACCGTTCCGGTATTAAAACAAGTTGTACCTGCCAATGAAAGAGAGACATTTGTTCATTTGCGTGGTTCATACCTTAATCCTGGTCCAAAGGTAAAAGCTAATTTTCCCTCTGCACTGGCTCCTCCTTTGCCTGGGGTGACCAAGCCTAATCGAATGGATCTCGCACGATGGATTATGAATAAGGATAACCCTCTTACTTCCCGGGTTTCCGCCAACCGGTTTTGGGAAAAGATTTTTGGTGTAGGATTAGTTTCAACCAGTGAGGAATTTGGATCGCAGGGCGAACTGCCATCCCATCCGCAATTACTGGACTGGCTCGCCACTGAATTTGTTCGAATGGAGTGGGATATGAAAGCGTTTATCAAGTTGCTGGTTACTTCGAAAGCCTATCGACAGTCCTCTCATGTCACCGATAAAATGGCTGATCGTGATCCGGCTAATCGATTACTTGCCCGAGGGCCCCGCGTCCGGCTTTCTGCGGAGATGGTTCGGGATCAGGCACTGGCGGTATCCGGTTTGTTAAGCAACAAAATGTTTGGCCCCCCTGTCCGTCCACCACAACCTGATATGGGAATTAAAGCCGCATTTGGCGGAGGCATCGATTGGAAGACCAGTGCGGGGGAAGATCGTTTACGAAGAGGCATATATACCAATTGGCGCCGCTCCAACCCGTACCCTTCCATGGCTACCTTTGATGCTCCTAACCGTGAAGTCTGTACGGTTCGACGCGGTACAACCAACACACCTTTGCAAGCTTTGGTCACCTTGAATGACCCGGTATATGTTGAGGCTGCTCAGTCACTGGCCCGAATTATGGCAAAGTCTTCTAGTTCTTTGGAAAAACAAATTAGTACTGGCTTTGAAATTTGCCTCGCTCGCGAACCTCAAGACGCAGAGCTTGAACGATTAGTTACTTTATTTAACCAAGTCAAAAATCGTTATGTAAAGGATGCAGACTTGGCTCGTAAAATGGCCACGGATCCGATCGGCCCTGCCCCTAAAGATTGTAATATCGTGGATTTAGCCGCCTTAACCGTGACGGGTAATGTCCTTCTCAATCTCGATGAGATGATGATGAAACGTTAAAAGAATATATACCTTACTTTTTACTTATGAATCCTGTACTTGAACAAATCCAATTAAACACTCGGCGTCACTTTTTAAAAAACTGTGGGGTTGGGTTGGGGGCCGGTGCATTGGCTCAAATTCTTTCCCCTGATGCCTTTGGTTTAAAAGCTCCGGAAAATCCATTACTTCCCCGTAAATCGCATTTCAGTTCCAAGGCTAAGAGAGTGATTTATATCCACCTGACCGGTTCTCCTCCCCATTTGGATTTATGGGATTATAAACCAGAACTTGTAAAACGTACCGATCAAGAGTGCCCAGACGAGTTCATCAAGGGTAAACAATTCGCATTCACTTCAGGTACTCCCAAGTTAATGGGCACACCGCGTACATTTTCTCAGCATGGAAAGTCTGGTATGTGGATGTCAGATGCAATTCCTCATTTGCATCAGCATGCCGATGACCTCTGCGTGATTAAATCCATGCACACCGATCAATTTAATCATGCACCGGCAGAATTATTTGTGCATACTGGTTTCCCTCAACCAGGGCGTCCTTCTTTTGGTGCTTGGACGACTTACGGATTAGGTTCGGAGAATCAGGATCTTCCAGGCTATGTTGTTTTGATATCCAGTGGAACTCAGCCAAATGGTGGAAAGAATTCATTTAGTGCCGGGTTTATTCCTTCAGTCTATCAAGGCGTTCAGTGTCGTTCAAAAGGTGATCCTGTTCTATACGTTTCTAATCCTCCGGGTATGGACCGCAGTCTCAGGCGAGCAAGTTTGGACGCCTTACGGGATTTGAATCAAAAAGCCGCAGAAGATTTTGCTCACCCTGAAACCCTCACGCGCATCGCTCAGTACGAATTAGCTTATCGGATGCAGGCTTCCGTTCCCGATGTAATGGATATTTCCAATGAGTCCAAGGATACCTTGGACGCCTACGGAGCTGAAGTGGGTGGAGCCAGCCTAGGGAATAATTGTTTACTTGCCCGCAGGCTTGCTGAAAAGGGCGTTCGGTTCGTACAGTTGTTCGACTGGGGTTGGGACTATCATGGGACCAATCCAAAGGAGGATATTCGGGATGGCTTGACCCGGAAATGTGCCACAATGGATAAGCCGATATCCGCACTTATTCAGGACTTAAAGGAACGTGGGTTGTTTGATGAGACATTAATTATCATAGGTGGTGAATTTGGTCGCACTCCATTTCGTGAAGGCCGCACTTCAAAAGGTAAAGTATTGGGGCGCGATCACTTCCCGGATTGTTACACCATGATTATGGCCGGAGGAGGAGTAAAAGGTGGTCATGTTCATGGCGAATCGGACGAACTTGGATTCAGTATCACCAAAGATCCGGTACATGTTCACGACCTTCAGGCTACATGGATGCATCTGCTTGGCTTTGATCACGAACAATTGACCTATCGTTTTCAGGGACGCGACTACCGCCTGACCGATGTACACGGTCATGTGGTGAAAGATCTAATTGCATAGACAATTAGTTCGAGCAGCTTTTGCTCTTCAATATTGTTCTAAATCATCTCTTCGATAGCCTTATTTATAATCCCATCATGCATTCTCCCATATCATTTATATTCTTTCTCTTTCCTATTCTGGTCATTTCCGTTTTTGGACAAGTGGTCATCAATGATTTTCGGTTACAAGATCCCGAGCTGGAAGTCACCTTGTGGGCAGAATCTCCGCTTTTGTATAATCCGACAAACATGGATGTGGATACTTTCGGTCGGATTTGGGTTACGGAGGGAGTAAACTATCGCAGAAGTAGTACCCGAAAAGAGGGCGACCGTGTGGTCGTTCTGGAGGATATCAATTTGGATGGAATCGCGGATAAATCTACTGTTTTTATTCAAGACCCTGAACTGGTTGCACCCATGGGGATCGGGGTGATCGATAATGTGATCTATGTATCCCAGACCCCACACATTATTAAATACATCGATGTGAACCGAAACTTAGTTTTTGATGAAGGGGACAAAAAAGAAATCTTTCTTACCGGCTTTACTGGGAGTAATCATGATCATTCCACTCACTCAGTAATAGGTGGGCCGGATGGTAAATTATATTTTAACCAGGGAAATTGCGGGGCTAAAATAACCGATGGGGACGGACGAGACTTTTTATATTGGCAGTTTTTACTACAACAAGGGAGGGCCACAGGTTGGATGGAATCTGAACCCAACGACTTTTGCAGGAAAAAGAAGTGATGACGGGCATGTTTGGGTGTCCGGTTTTACGGGTCGGATCAATCCAGATGGAACCGGTATGGAGATTGTTGGTCATGGGTACCGAAATAGCTACGAGCAAATTTTCACTTCCTTCGGGGACATGTTCCAAAATGATAATGATGATCCACCAGCCTGTCGGACAAGTTTTGTTCCGGAGGGTGCTTTTTTTGGCTTTTGCTCGGAAGATGGAAAATTTGGATGGTCAGCGGATCGTATTGCTGGCCAAACCACCGCCGAAGCGGAGTGGCGAACCCATTTGCCGGGAAGTTTTCCACCAGGCGATGTTTATGGAAGTGGTTCTCCGACGGGAATCACTTACTATGAGAACGGTTCCTTGCCCAAAAGATATGAAGGTTCTCTCTTCTCCTGCGAACCCGCTAAACGGCAGGTTTTTCGTTATGTCCCAAAACCTGATGGGGCAGGGTACAATTTGGAACGGGAAGTTTTTATAAGTCGGCAGGGAAAGGATCGATTATGCGGTGCCTTTTCAGATATTTTAGTAGGTGCTGATGGGGTACTTTATATCGCAGATTGGTATGATCCTGTCGTTGGTGGACACGGGGCGGCCGACCGCAAACATATAGGTAAGATTTACCGGATCGCACCCAAGGGATTTAAATCCAGTAAGCAGGTTCCAAAAACGGCAGAAGAGATGTTGGTCAGTCCGGCCCATAATGTCCGGTTTCACGGATTTCAAAAACTAAAGTCGCAAGGCCAGTTTGCTTTTTCCAAGATAAAAAAATTACTGAACAGCAAATCCCCATGGTTGGCTAGCCGGGCCATCTGGGTTTTACCTCATCTAGGAAAGGAAGGATATGCTGAATTGGAGAGAGTGGTATCGACGATGGGTGCCAGTGACTTTCGCTATCGTGTGGCGGCATTGCGGAGTGCCTTGCGATATGATCGTGAAAACTTGGGCTTTCATTTAATACAAAATCTCAGAAGGGATCAGTCATCTCATGTCCGGCGTGTTGCCCTGACTCATCTTCGGGATTTCGCTTACGAAAGAAAAAAAGAGGTTTTGCTCGATCTCATTACCGTTGGTTCGCTGGAGGATCGCACTTATTTGGAATCTGTTGGTTTGGCTGTGGATGGCTCGGAAGATGAACTATGGTCCGATTACTGTAAACTTCGGAAAATCTCCGGTCCCCAAGACTGGGATAGGCAGGCTCACCTCCTCGCTTGGCGGTTACACGGGGATACTATGATCGAAGACTTGGTTGAGCGAATGCTAATGGATGATTTGTCTGATAAACACCGGATGGAGTTGGTTGCTTCCTTGGCCATGAATCGTTCCGAGCATGCATTCGAGGGAATGAAAAAAGTTTTTTTGGAATCCAAAAACGACGGAGTTAAAGACCTGGCTAAACAGTTTCTTGTAAAAGGAATGGTACATCGTTGGAAAGAGCATCCAGTGCGGGATTTTTTAGTGGCTCAGAAGATTATTGATGCAAAGCCCAAGTCCCTCGTTCAAGTACCAGGAGTGAAAAAAGATGAGGGTGTGCTCAAGGTGTCGAATGTGCTTAAATTAAAGGGAGATATAAAACGCGGAAAGATATCCGCTGCCCGTTGCTACAGTTGTCACCAGTTTGATCAGGTTGGGGTGGAGTTTGGTCCTAACCTGAAAGGGTGGGGGCAAGGTCGGTCGGTCGAGGAGATTGCCCGGGCAATCATTCATCCGTCTGCTGGAATCGCACACGGCTACGAAAGCCAAGAGGTCACGCTTGAACCCAACTGGAAAGAACGCAAAAACTTTTGGAGAATCAATGGTATCATAACTTCCGAGAGTGATCCTTTAACCATTCGAAGTGCTGGTGGTTTAGTCCAAAAGATTCCGAGTCATGAAATTCATTACATTCAACCGGTACGAAACTCTCTTATGTTATCGGCCCATCAATTAGGCATGTCCGAGCAGGATGTTGCAGATATAGTGGCTTATCTCAAAACTTACTAACGATTCAATCTTATGAAAATTAAAAAGATATTATTTTGCCTTGGTGCAGTTTTTTTGCACGCCCTTTTACCTGTTCTTGCCCATGATTCACACAAGGGTCTTCAACACTGGGAAATACCCAGTATGGATCCGGATCGGATTATACTTACTTTTTATGGCGATCCTGCAACCTGTCGTGCGGTAACCTGGCGAACGGATAAAAGCGTAACCAAGGCAGTTGCTCAAATTGCTGAAGCGAAGGTGAATTCTTCATTTACGAGTGATATCATTACAGTTGATGCGGTGACGGAGCCATTCGATCTTGGCCAATACAAAGGTAACTCAGCCTTGGTTGTACATTATCACAGTGTGAAATTTAAGAATTTGAAGGCTAACACCCAATATGTTTATCGAGTAGGGGATGGCTCTAAGTACTGGTCCGAATGGATTCAATTCCGTACCGCAAAGCCAAACTATGCTTCCACTCAATTCGTCTACTTTGGCGATGCACAGAATGATATTTTGGATCACTGGTCACGTGTGATACGACTTGCTTATAAAACCGCCCCGAATGCGTCATTTGCAATCCATGCAGGAGATCTCGTCAATCAAGCTCATCGTGATTATGAATGGGCCCAGTGGTTTAAGGCAGGTGGTTTTATACATAGCCAGTGGACCGCCATACCAGCTGTGGGAAATCATGAGTTCTCTTCAGTGAGTGGAGGTTCCCGCAGAGTTTCAATTCAATGGCGTCCACAATTCACCTTGCCAGTTGAGAAGACTTTGGATTCAGATTTGCATGAAACGGTTTACACTGTGGATTACCAGGATCTTCGAGTTGTTGTGCTTAATTCAACCGATCATTTGGAACAACAGACAAAATACCTCGAAGAAAAACTAAAAAACTGCACGGCTAAGTGGAAGATCTTAACTTGTCATCATTCCGTATTTTCTCCGGCCAAAGGTAGAAATTTTCAGTTTGCACGGGACCATTGGAAGCCACTGCTGGATCAGTATAATGTGGATCTTGTGCTTAATGGGCATGACCATACCTATGCCCGGGGACATGTTCCTGTCCGCACCAGTGATAAGGAAGGAACCACTGAACTTGGAACGGTTTATGTTACTTCCGTCTCGGGTCCGAAGCAATACGGGCTCGATCGAAAACAAATTCAAACCTATAAAGCTGATGGTTACCGGTCCGATAAAACAGCGGAACAAACGCAGTTTTTTCAGGTAATTACGATTAAGGATAATACCTTAAGTTATATTGCTTATACAGCCTTGGGAGATGAATATGATCGGGCAATAATAACCAAGGACTTTTCGACAGGTAAGAAATTCCTGAAAGATTAATTCAGGAAGCCAAGACCTCTTTCATTTCGCCATTACTGTCCGCAAAAGAATGCGCTTGTGAACCAAGCTGTTTTTGGATGGTGACAAACAAATTGGAAAGCGGAGTATTGTTATCAAATTGGAGATACTGTCCGTGCTCGTATCCCATATTCTTTCCCCCCGCGAGGACTAGCGGATAGTTGGTGTTGTTATGGGTTTTACTGTTACTGCTTCCGTAAAGGATGCAACTGTTGTCGAGTACGCTGCCGTTTCCTTCCTTCATTTCGCTTAGTCGATTGAGCAGGTAAGCCAAGCATTCAGTCTGGTAAAGGTCCCACTTTCCCTTGTTCTCCGCTCCGATTGCTCCTTTCCCGGCACCGTGTGCCAGACCATGGGCATCTTTGGCAAATCCAAGAAGGGATGGGAACTTATTGGCAATGGAAATAGCTCCGTGCATGCTGGCCAATTGGTAGGTTATAAAACGGGTCGAGTCGGTCTGAAAGGCCAATGCGATCAGGTCGAGCATCGTATATATTAACTTGCCCGGAGTCTCGTTGTCTGCGTCCAAGGTAAGGCCCTCGGCATTAACCTTGGGTTTGGGTACATTAAGCCATTGAGCGGAGCGCTCGACATCCTGCTCGATTTCACGAACCGAGGTGAGGTACTGGTCGAGCTTGTCCTGATCAGATTTACCGAGCCTGCGTTGAAGAGTCTTGGCTTCGCCCAAGAGTAAATCGAGGTGACTCCCCGTACGGGTAAGTCCTTTTCTTTGAGCCTCAATCGAATCCCCTTTCAAACCAAACAGGCGCTCGAAGACAAGAGCTGGCCGGTTAAGGGAGGGGATGGGCAAGCCTTTGCTTGAGTAGGAAAGCGTATTGGCCCGTGTAGGGAGTCCAGTTCCCCCGTCCGAGGAAAGGGCCAGACTGGTGAAGCGGGTTTTCGTTCCAAGCCGTTGAGTCCGGGCCATGAACTGATCGAGGGAAATTGAATTTTTAAGCCCGGTTGCTCCGAGGCTCATTTCTTCGCCGGTGAGGAAGGTATCACCACTGTCATGTCCACCAATGCGACGAACTTTAGGATGGGATAGACCGCCTAACACGGTGACCTGATTGCGTAAAGGTTCTAAAGGTTTGAGCGATTGATTGAATGTGAAATCTTTTCCCTCACCTTTGGGAAACCAATTCCAATGACCAAATTCACTGTCCGGATTCGGAAGGCTTACGCCGTAAGGAAAATAGATCGAACAGAACCGTCGTGGTGGAGATTGGACTATTGGGGAGGCCAGGGATTCCATCCATGGCAAAGCTAAGGAAATTCCTGTTGCCCGGAGCATAGTCCTTCGGTTCATTTTGAGATTACTCGTACTCATAAACTTATAAAATGGTGGAATGTTTCTTTCATTAACGCGATAAAAAAGGTTTGCTTTGAATAATATTTTTCATCAGGGCAGAGAGACGGTAATCTGCCTCCATGAACTCTTCATTCAATTTCCTGATTACCGGTTCGTCCTTTAGCTCAAGGGATCGGCCCAGTGCGAAAGTGAGCATTTTGGAAACCAGTGCATGGGCAAATTGCTCATGTCTTTGAGTAATGAGGTATTTTTTGAGATCCTCCAATCCGTTTATTTTATAATTCCCGGGCAGTACGGTTTCGGTTGAGACAGGCTTATTCGTGCGTACGGTTTTTTCCCGAAATAAACCAATAGCATCGTAGGATTCCATGGCAATACCCCATGGATCAATACTTCGGTGACAATCAGCACAGGCGGCTTTTTCTCGATGAACCTCCAACTGTTCGCGTACCGAAAGTTTTTCAAACCCCTCCACACTTTGTTCGATTCCCGGAACATCAGGAGGCGGTGGTTTGGGTGGATCATGAAGGAGTCGTTCCCGAATCCATACGGCTCGTTTGATCGGGTGGGAATCCGCTCCGTCGGAGCCCGAGAGCTGCATGGATGCGTGACCCAGCACGCCACCGGGTCGGTCCGTACCCGTAAGCGATACCCGTTCGAAGCGCTGGGACTTCGGTCCTTCCAGTCCATAGTGTTTGGCGAGCGAAGCATTGAGCATGGTGAAGTCCGCGTCGATGAACTGGAGGGCGGAGGATTCGCTTCGTAGAATTTCCCGGAAAAACTCTCTTGTCTCCTGAATCATTGCGGCCTTGAGGGAACTGTCAAATTTCTCGTAGTATTGAGGGTTGATGGCGACCCGGTCGACTCCGTCCAGGTCGAACCATTGCGTGCTAAACTGATCTGCGAAACGATTGGATTTTTCGTCCTTTAGCATCCGTTCGAACTCTTTTTCGAGAATGCCGGGTTCTAGTAATTTTCCATTATCCGCGAGGGTTGATAAGGGGTCATCCGGCATCGAAGACCAAAGGAAATAGGATAACCGTGAGGCAAGTTCGTGGGCATTGAGGATTCTTGGTTTTTGACCCTTGTGAGGTTCACTCAGGTAGATAAAGTTGGAGGAGGCTAGGGAAGCAGCCAAAGTTTCCCGAAGCGCGAAAATAGCCGAGCCCTCATCTTTCCAAATTCCTTCGAAATGACCGACCCACTTGCCTAGTTCCTCGTTCGTTACCGGTCGGCGCCAAGCTCGGCGAAGGAAACGGGCGATTATCGTTTTGGCTGTTCCAGGTTGCCGGATGTCTTCTCCCTGGTGAATGATTTTACGATGTGGCTCGGGAGGCCATGAGGGATAGTCATTACGGATGAATTCGACCGAATCGATAAGGATTTTGGGAAAGTCCGGGTCTTCGGGGAAAACCCTGATTTTCTTCCTTTTAATTTGAGGCTGGGGCTTGCGGATTTCATGTCCCAAAAACTTCGATTTCATGGCAATCCACATCGGGTCAATGGATTTGTACTTCTGCACCAGTTCCAGTATTTCCACAGAGTCTAAAGATTCTGCTCCCCCCCCTTTTTGTACGGTCTTGATGATACTGATAAATTCCGAACGGACGGAATTTCCATCAAGTGGAGGCAGTGGGGAAGAAGAAACAGAAAATCGGGGTCTTCCGATGGTCTGTTGTCCATTATCGGGTCGGTTTTGGTGGAGATAGTCCAGTTCGAAGGTGAAAACCGTTCCCTCTTTGTTGACCACAGGCTCGGAAAAAGCAAATAGACAGGCATGGTCCTTACCGAGTTGATCAGTGTTAATTGTGCCTTCCGATAACCAACCGGTTTCAGCTGGTTTATTGTCGATCGCTAAAGCGGCTGAGGATTTTCCATTCTTTTGTGGGAAGTTGCTCATGGGTTTAATCATGCGGACTGGCTTACCTTTGCCTTTCGTGCCACTTGGTTTTGCAAAAATTCTCAGATCGGTAAGAGCAAAGTTTCCGCTATTGGCCCGGCCTGGCCCCCTTTTTTTGAGGGACTTATCAGCTAGTGCCTCAATCCGTACAGTCCGGATGATAGGTAAATCCACTTCGGCGGTCACGACCCAACGGTCCGTCTTTGGGTTTGAACCGGAGACTAAAAAAGAACCATCTTCCTTGGGCCGAAAGATCGCACCTTCAAGGGATTTGGGCTGGGCATTGCCAAGGATGAGCCAATCGTGTGGGGCAGGAACTTGGGAGGGTAATTTCTTTAACCATTTATTGAATCGATCAGGAAGAGTGTCCCGCTCAAATTGCTCTTGCTTCGCAATCAGTGCGGATCGATCCTTCTTCCATTTTTCAAGTTTTTGGCGGGTGTTTTTCGCATTGACCTCCTCCTCGATTACCTCGTCCTTACCTTTCGGGGCAGATAGGCCGTCATTCAGGGAATTTTGCAAGGTGATCACACCGTTGAGTTTCTCGAGTGGAACATCCGGTTCAGCCCGTGGGAAAAAATGGGCATAAGAGGAGAATTCGTAGTGCTGAGGAGTGCTGGAAGAGATAGGAATCTCACCCAGATCATCCATTATATTAAGTGTCAGTCCACTTACGAAATAGCCATACCGAGCAGAGAGAACCGGAATTGGTTGTCCCGGTTTACGGTCGGTTGATGCCTTGATCCGAATGGTAAATCTGCCATCTCTGGGCGGCTCCTGATAGGAACCATGCCAGTAATTCACACGTCCGAGATTTGGGGAGGAGTGGCCAAGGTAGCGACTGTTTCCAGGACCACGGATTTTGCCCTTGTTCCAAACTACTTCACTGGTCGAGGTTTGCGGTCGTCCTCCCTCAATAAGAATATAATGGAGCGCTTTTCGGGCAGATTTTAAGTAGTTTTCAATTTGGATGGCAGAGGTTATCTGGCTCGCTCCATTATTGAGAAAACCGTCAGGAGAAAGAGAATCGTTGGGTAATTCGTCAGCATAATCCATTTCGAGACCGAGCAGGTCAGTCATGGTATTCTGGTACTCGGCACGATTGAGACGGCGAATGACCAGAGAATTCGACATGCCTTGCATTTTCTTGAAGGATTCAGACAGTTCGTGGTCGATCCATTCCGTCAGGATTTTTCGGTCATCCGAGGAAAGAGGATTTTCCTCTTCAGGTGGCATCTCTCCCAGTTTGATCTGATCCGATGCATCATGCCAGGTCTCGGCAGCAGTCCGGTCTTTTAGAAAGTCGATTGAAAGAGTGTCGAAACGCACATCCCCTTTTTGCTTCTCGGGTCCATGACATTGGATACAATGTTTTTCGAGTATCGGAAGTATTTTAGCTTGATAACTTACTGAGCTAATTTCTTTTCCCTGAATGGAATGCAGAAAAAACAATCCAAGGAGAAATATCCGATAATATTTAAACAATGATTGCATTCCTTACTATCTGAAATTGAAAGTCTTCAATAAAGTATAAAGAAGAAAAAATAAGATTTTTATAAAGTAAGGTTGATATTTAAAATATGAAAAAAAAGGGATAAAAGGAGTGATATTTCCTATTAAACTTATATTATCAATACTTATGAAGCTTAATCGAAGAGATACCATCAGGCAGTTGGCCTTGGGTGCGGGTGCCGCTTTTTCTGGATCATTATTCCCCCATTCTGCCTTTGCCTCCGTTTCCGGTTCCGCTCCCAAGCGGGTAATTTTCTTTCTTCAGAACCAGGGATTTGAGCCGGGTACCTGCATTCCGGATGGGATGAAAAACAGTGGATCCCTGTCCAAGGCCAAGTTGCCTGAGCCGATCGAGGCTCTCGAACCTTTTAAGGAGCGGTTGCATATTATCAACGGTTTGCATGGTAAGCATACCAGCCCGGCGCATAGTCCTTTTTTCGGAGCTTTAGGTGGGTATCGTGGAAGTGATGGTGTGCCTCCAGGCGGACCGACAGTCGATTATGAATTGAGTAAAGTGCTACCTCAGACTTTATTGCCCCATCTTTGCATCGGGATGGATTCCATTGAGAATATGCGGGCCAAGCCTACCGTGGCGAATCTTTCTGCCAGTGGGGCCGGTCAACCAATCTTTATGCATTCCAATCCCAATCATTTATACCAACTTTTATATGGCGGTATTTCAGAGGGAGATATTCGTAATCAGCATGAAGCAAGATCCTCCATGTTAGAAAGAATTGAAAGTATGGCATCCACGGAAGGTCAACAACTTCCTTTACAAGAGAAACAAAGGTACGATCAGTATGTCCGTGGATTCGAGGATATGAATGGTTTGCGTGATCGGTTGGCTCAAGTTTCAGGGCATTTGAAAAAATTTGCTCCCAAAGTAGACGAAAGATACACCAATCCGGAATTTGAAACTGATTGGCACGACACACTCTTGGACCTTGGTATTTCTGCACTTAAGTCGGGAACTACGAACACATTGACCATCGGTTCCGGACGCGGGGAAATCTTTGGTGCCTGGAAAGGATTAGGAATCGAGCAACAGGGACATAACCTTGGACATATGAAGCAAAAGGATAATCCGATATGGATCAAGATTCGCCAGTACAACTCCCGGATGCTGGTTAAGCTAATGGAGCAGTTGGAAAGTGTTCCTGAAGGCAGTGGTTCCATGATGGATAACACTTTGATTGTCTACACCAGCAATAATGCCGATAAACAGCACACCAATGGCGCGAACTGGCCGGTCATGTTGCTGGGGAATTGTGGCGGTGCTTTCAAATCGGGTTGCTTCACTCAACTGGATGGGACGCGACCCATCAATGCCCTCTATAATTCAATTATGCGGGTATCCGGTGTGGAGGGTGATCGGTTCAATATGACCGAGGCGATGGCCAAAAAGTACGATTCCAGTACCGGTCCAATTACGCAAATTCTGTCTTAACTGTGTTCGGCAGAAGCACTTTATTGGCATTTGCCATACTGGTTGTCCCTAGCCTGCGGGGGAATCCTTTCGTACCCGGTGAAATTATTCGTGGTGACTTTAAGCAAATTGGCGAATTGTTTTTGGAAAACCATTGTTTTGATTGCCATGATGATGAAACGAAGGAGGCTGATCTAAACCTTTTGGATCTTGGACCGGTGGACGAAATTAATGCCGCGGTTTGGAAATCGGTTTGGGCACAGGTCGCCATGGGCGAAATGCCCCCCCCGAACAAATCTCAGCCCAAGATCACGGAACGCCTCAAATTCTCGGATTGGGTAGTTCAGGAGTTAAGAGAGGAAATGAAGGAGAAGGGTGGCTTCAAGGCGAACCTCGATCCCAAAAAGGCAAACTATCTTGAACATGATCTGCTCTTTGGCGAACTACCCAATGACATTAAGCTTAAACCTACCTCTTCTTCCTCTCGAATTTGGCGGATCACTCCACAGGAGCACATCACACGACTCAATGAACTGATTAACACGGAGCCCGCATTTAATCCTTCCAAACCTGGAGTGCGAACACGGGGTGATTTCGTGCCCACCAACCATGGCGGAGAACTTAAGCTTTATTTCGGGACGGACCGTATTATCAGATGGGAGGGTGGAACGGTTGCCTACCAAACTGCGGTGAAGAGTGTGCCTGTGGTACTGTCATCGAACCGGAAGCATGGATTTGAAAATTATGCTGACTTTTATTCAGTTAACAGTTCCGAAGCCACTCAGATCCTGAATAAGGCGGAGGACATCCTGAAATACATGGCTTACGGTCCAATGAGCTTGGTTGAATTTCCCGAGCAAATAACCGACAATCCTAAAACCTACGATGCGGTAAAACCGAAGGAAGACCTACGTGGCTTACCCTCTGCAATTGTTTACAATACTAAAGTCGTTCGTCCGATTACTCCTGTCTACGATTTAATGAGACAGGAAAAGTTTACGGAGGATTCGATTCGAAAAACCATTACCTTTCTTTTTGAAGCACTGACTTTCCGTCCGCCGTCGGAAAAAGAAGTTTCGGAATATCTGCAAATTGTTAACGAATCCATTAAAAAAATTGGGCATGAACAGGGTGCATTTATGGGACTTTCTTCGATCTTTCTGGATCGTGATGCTCTTTTTCGCCCTGAACTCGCAAAAGAGGGAAAAGCGGACAAACACGGACGAGTCATGTTGCAGGATTGGGAACTTGGATTGGCGGTAAATCATGCTCTTAGTTACATCAGACCTGATGAGAAATTGAGGGACGCAATTGTCCAAGGAAGAATGAGAACCCGCTCCGATGTGCGCCGTGAAGTTTCACGAATGTTGGATGATGACTCCATCCGCAAGCCCCGGGTTCTTCGTTTCTTCCGGGACTTCTTTGATTATGATCTGAGCGGGTATATTTGTAAGGATCAAAAAGCTCTTGCCAGCACTGGAACTTCCTGCCAGAGACAACGCTTACTTTCGTGCCATGTTTGATGCCACTGCCAGCACGGATCGTTTAATTGAATTGATTTTAGCTGATGACAAAGAGGTACTGAAAGAATTATTGACGACTCAAAAAGTGGTTCATACAGGAAATGATCGATCGCTGTTCGGAAGAAGGTATACCAAGAAAGAGCAGAAAAATGCTCAAGAGGAAAAGAAAAGGGCTGAAGAATTAGCCACATTGGAAATTGCCGAAGAACGAAAGATCCTAACGAAAGAAGTCAATAAGCTGGAAGGTCAGGCCAAGGCCAATGAGAGCGATAAAGCACTCAAGAAAACATTGGCCAGTAAGCAAAAAGAGCTTAAAGCCTTAATCAAAAAAATGGCTGATATGAAAAGAAAGGCAGGGAATAATGTAAATACGAATGTCGAAGAAGCGAATTTTTCCGGCAAGCAAATCTTTGCCCGAGTGAGCCGACGCTCCTTCGGAAACGGATCGATGAAGCCGGAAAGAACCTTGTCGACGGTACCCGAAGGTCAGAGATTGGGAATACTGACCCATCCAAGCTGGCTGGTCTCGCATTCTGATGCCATGGACAACCACGCGATTCATCGAGGAATATGGGTCAGGGAGAGATTGCTTGGCGGCGGTATTCCCGATGTACCGATCACGGTGGATGCTCAGCTTCCTGACGAACCTGGAACTACTTTACGGGAACGCATGCGGGTAACCCGGGAAAAGTATTGCTGGAGTTGTCACGAGAAAATGGACCCTCTTGGACTCCCTTTTGAGATGTACAACCATGCGGGAATCTATCGCACCACCGAGTTTGAAAAACCGGTTGATGCAAAAGGGGAAATTATCGACTCCGGCGACCCTTCTTTGGACGGACCAGTTGCCAACGCTCTCGAGATGATCGATAAACTGGCCAACAGTGAACGGGTCGAGCAGGTGTTTGTGCGTCATGCCTTCCGTTTTTGGATGGGGCGCAATGAAACCCTTCATGATCGCCCGGTTTTACAGGCGGCCCATAAGGCTTACCGGGAAAGTGGCGGAAGCATGAAAGCCCTGATTCTTTCCTTGGTCACTTCGGATGCGTTTCTTTTTCGAAACCTTCCTAGCACGCCTTAAAAAATTGTACTAAAAACAAGAATTCATTCTATTATTTCTTGTTTTTAATCTAGTCGATCAATTATTTGTATGAAGTACTTATGGGTAAAGTGCATGCTGTTATTCTTTTGCTTTCTGGGAATGTCCGGACTATTTGCTGGTGAATTTAGGCTAGAGGTCGATCAACACTTTAAAACATCAATTTCCAATGATGATCTTCTTACCGGCTATCCATTTCTTTCCAATTTAAACTTGCAGGCTGGAGACTTTTTAAAATTAACCGATGGCAAGGGAAGCAAGACGGATGGATCTCTTCGAACTTTCGCCCGTGATGACATCAAAGATTGGGTGGTCACTTTCTCAAGACTCAAAATCATCAGGCTAGAAGAGGTTCGAGTATTTTCCTGGAACGGAGATCAGCGGGCTCAGCAGGATTATGATCTAGCCTACAGCACGGATGCGGGAAAGACATTTCTTCCATTGGCTAAAGAGGTTCGTGCTTCACAAAATGGATCCTGTAACCTGACTCGAGTTCCCTGCCAGGTGGATGGTGTGACAGATCTCCGGTTTACCTTTCGTAACCCCGGAGAAAAGAACAACTCCAAGAATTCCTTACACTCCTCCATTCTTGAGATTGATGCAATTGGGATTCCTTTGCTACCCCTTACATTTGCAGAGGCTCGAAAAGCAGGTCGGGAGAATTCCGTGCTGCTGGAAAAGTCGGAAAGCATTAAGGATCAAGATAGCCTTTCCAATGGTATTTCTCCAAAACCGAAACTCACTGAATTTGCTACCGAGATTGAACCCGCTCTTCGGGAAACTTGCCTGCAATGCCATGGTCCGAAAAAGCAGAAAGGGAAATTTCGCATTGATACGCTCGATCCTGATCTTTTGCATGGAGAAGATGTTGCATGGTGGCTCGAAGTTCAGGATGTCATAAGCAATGGCGAAATGCCCCCCGATGATGCGGATCAAGAGCTCGGTGATGAGGACCGCACCAGAATTGTGGACTGGTTGGCCTCGGAAATACTAACGGCCTCGCAGGTAAAGCGGAGTGAGAGCGGGCATTCTACCTTCCGAAGGATGACTCGTTACGAATATAGCTATGCTCTGCAGGATCTGCTTGCTCTTCCAAACGATTTTGCAGCAGATTTACCACCGGAAACCACTTCTGAGGATGGATTTAAAAACAGTTCAGAAATGCTCCAGATGACAGCTATGCAATTTGAACAGTATCGGGAGATCGCCCACAAAGCACTTAGTCTGGCAACGGTTAAAAAAGGTGACCAGAAATCAGTTTATTTTGGAGTGTCCATGGAAGACCTATCTCAGCAAAATTGGTACAATCATGAACAAAAGCTAGGAAAAATTAGGAAAGCACATAAGGACAATCCCGCCGAATTAAAAAAACAGTTGGATCGATTCTCCTTTCAGACCAAACCAACCAATGCCCATTTTTTGAACATTCAAGATGGTTTGCGTATTCGTTCGCAGTGGCAAAGAGGTTCATGGAGATCCAAGTATTCAATCGCACCGACAGAGGTCATGGCGGTTATACCCCAAGATTTTCCTATTGTTGCTATTCTTCCTTTTAAAAAGTCGCTCACTGTTGATTTATGGGATGTACTTCCGGATACTGGAATTATGAAAGTGCGGGCACTGGCTGCCCGTTCATCGACTGAGAATAAAAGTCCTCCCACTTTGAGTCTGCTTTTCGGTCACCAAGTTAGTAATAATTCGTTCGCATCTGAAACCATCGGTTCGGATCAGGAAATTCTGTCCGTTTTGGGTAACCCGCAATTCTATGAATGGAATTTCCCGTTGAGTGAGGTGATTCGGAATCCTTTTCGAAATGTGGAAGATTTGAAAGGTCCAAACCCCGCCGAATTTATAAGATTTCAAAATACCTCTTCTTCCAAAGAGGATATAACCCTATTATATGTTGAAGTGGTCGCTCCTTTTTACGAGCAGTGGCCACCGGATTCTCATCGAAAAGTTTTTCCCACGGATACGGAGAATTCCGAAACAGTGACGGATGCACGGAAAATCATTTCAAAATTCATGGAAAAGGCCTGGCGCCGACCGGTGACCACCCAGGAAATGGAGAGGAAGGTGGCTTTGTTTTCGAAGTTTCGAAAAGCCGGAATTGAATATCAGGAATCGATTATTGAAACCCTTTCCACGGTATTATCCTCTCCCCATTTTCTTTACTTCGTAAGGAGCGGAAACCAGCAGGAAGGTAAATCAAATGACATTCAAAACGATTTTCAAATTGCCAGCCGTTTGTCTGCCTTCTTATGGGCGAGTCTGCCTGATCAAGAATTATTTGACTTGGCCTCTAAGGGAGAGCTTACCAATTCCAAAACCTTGGTTGCTCAGGCAAAGCGTATGCTTGCTGATCCTAAAGCTGAACGGTTTATGGTGCATTTTGTAAGTCAATGGTTGGGAATGGATTTATTGGAGTACCTGGAGGTGGATAAAAAAGCCTATCCGCAATTCGATTCCGCGTTAAAGGAAGCCATGAGCAAAGAACCGGTTGCTTTTTTTCGCGAAGTGTTGAGTACAAATGGAAGCGTGCTGGATTTTCTGCATTCAGATTACGCGATGATCAATGAGCGCCTTGCCAAACACTATGGAATTTCCGGAGTTTATGGAACGAAGTTACGAAAAGTATCCCTTGAACCTAGCGATAAACGGGGGGGTGTGCTATCTCAGGCCGGTCTTCTTGCCATGAACTCGGACGGGAAAGATTCTCACCCCCTGAAGAGGGGGATCTGGTTGCTCGAACATCTGCTTAATGATCCTCCTCCGCCACCGCCTCCCGCCGTGCCTGAAATCGATCTGGCCGATCCCGAGATTCTTAAATTATCCTTAAAGGAACGAATGGAAGATCATCGAAATGATCCAGCCTGCAGGTCCTGTCATGCCAAGATTGATCCATGGGGTATTGCTTTTGAAAATTTTGATGCGACCGGTGCCTGGCGTTCAGAGGTTGGGAAAGAACCGGTTGATGCCTCCAGTCTTTTATACAATAAACAGGAGTTAAATGGCATGGATGGATTGAAAAGATTCCTGTTAGAAAATCGCCAGGATCAATTTGCCCGCAGTCTGAGTCATAAGATGACTTCGTACGCCCTTGGCCGGCCATTAACTTTTGGAGATCGTGCTCAAATTAACCAGATTGCCAGTGAATTGAGAAGAACTGGGGATGGTCTCGCTGATCTTGTCTTTCTGATTGTAAAAAGTAACCTTTTTCGGCAAATTTAATCATAAATAATAAATGGGTAATGAATCGTAAAATTTCATCACTGGATCGTAGAAAATTTCTCAGGGGGTCGGGAGTGGCCTTAGCCTTGCCTTGGTTTGAATCCTTTTCCCATTCCCTAAGTGCCGCCACACCCCCTCAATCTTCGATTAGACGACTTGCCTGCTTTTATATGCCTGATGGTGTGCCCATGCCCCGAGTGGATGATCCTGCTTACACGGACTGGAGCTGGTTTCCACACGGCAAGGGAAAAGATTTCACTCTGACGAAGTGCCTCGATCCGCTCAACCCACTCAAGGATAACCTGACCGTTTTTTCCGGTTTGTCTCATCCGGCGGTCCGCAATGTGCATGGACATTCCAATGCGGACCAGTTCCTGACCGGAGCGGACACCGGTAATCGGGGCGGTTATCAAAACAGCATTTCCCTCGATCAGGCTTTTGCCGCCGAGGTGGGTGAGCACACTCGGCATTCCTCTTTGGTAATGTCCACGGATGGAGGAACCGGTTCTCCGAGAGGCGCCCAGACGATGTCCTTCAATCGAAAGGGTCGTCATATGCCGGCCGAGCACAAGCCTAAGCGTATTTTTGACATGCTTTTTGTGAAGAGTGGAAAGGATGCAGTCCGTCGTTTGGCGACAACTCAAAGTGCCTTGGACGATCTTTTGGAGGATGCCCATTCTCTGAGTAAAAGTCTTTCCCATCATGACCAAAACCGTTTGGAAGAATATCTGCAATCTGTTCGGGATACCGAACGAAATGTGGAGAAGGCAAAAAGATGGCTCGATATTCCTCTTCCTCAGGTGGAGGTGGATCATCTTAATCTGGATATTACTCCCGAAGAGCCGAGAACTTATCTACAGACTATGTATGAACTAATCTACCTGGCATTCAAAACCGATTCCACCCGGGTGGCCACTTATCAGATTGGTCGGGAGAACGGTGTCGGAGCCAGTGATTACATGGCCAGGGCGGTAGGTTTTAACCTTACTCACCAACTTTCTCATGAAACCAAAAAACCGGGAGGATGGAAAAACTTTGGAACCTATTGTAATTTTCTGAGTACCGAGTTGGCCCGGTTTGCGAAGAAGTTAAAAAACACCGAAGAAATTGGCGGGACGGGCAATATGCTTGATAACACCGCTTTACTGTTTGGTTCTGCATCCAGTGCTTTTCACCTTTCCCGGAATTACCCTCTGCTTCTTTTGGGTGGAAAGGGAATGGGTTTTAAACACGGACAATTCCTTAAATTTGGAGAAGGAAATGAGAAGAATCAGGCCACTTCCGCAATTTCGTCGGATGCGGGGTGGAAAGGATCGATGGATTATACGGAACTTCCACTTTCCAATCTTTACTTAACCATGTTGCAAAAATTGGGAGTGGAGACTGACTCCTTTGGGGGAAGTACCGGAACTTTTTCAGAAGTGTAAGAAATGACTCAAATTCTGTCTGTTTTGCTTTTCGCAATGTCTAGTGTGCTGTTGGCCGTTGCTGGGAAATATAAAACAGTTAAAGCAGAAAGATCTTATGCCGATCCTCCGACCGGTGACTGGGTGACCAATGGTGTTATTACTCCCTTGGATCAAAAGATGGTCAACTTTTATGTCCGTAATGCGGACGGTGCGATCGAGGTTCTGCTCCAGGAGAATGTTCAAATCGGTTTGCAATCCCGTGTGCAACGAGGCGGATTCGAAGCACGAAGGGTTGAGTTTAACATGGGAGATAAACCATTTTCCTATGACTTGCCTCAGAATTTATATGTCAAAAGAACCTTCAAGGATGCAGAAGCGATCAGGAAATGGGAAGAGCGGGGAAGGCGTTCAATCATGGACGGAAAACTTTATATAGCTCCAATCCCCGACCAATTACCAACCCTTGAAAAGCCTTGGATATCAGGAAGATTTATCCGTGAAAACGGTCGTTTTATGGATGTGCAGATTGGTGATGCAATCTACCAGATCGGCACCCAGGGTCATGATGGACAGCACCGGATTATGGGACTTCTGAGTCAGAAAGATATCAAACCCTTTGTTCAGCAGGCTTTCGTTCACGGAAAGATGGATAGAGATGTTTTTCATGCGAGCGAAGTCTGCCTGCGAATGCTCGAGGACTCTAAACACCAGGATGATCCAAAACTTGGCCGCTACCTTTTCATTGGAGATTCGATTTCCGGAAATTATGACAAAGCTCTTCGCACTGCATTGATGGGAAAACTGAATATCTATCATCCTCCCACTAATTGCGGACCAGTCCGCAAGGGCGTCGAAAATATTGTCCAGTGGCTCGGAGCTTATGACCAACCCGGACTGGATTGGGATGTGATCAGTTTTAATTTTGGTCAGTGGGATTCAGCCAATACCAAGGCTCGTTATCAGGATGATTTAGAGAAAGTGATTGCAGAATTGAAGAAAACCAAGGCAAAACTGATCTTTGTCACCACGACTCCGATTCCCGGTGGATATCCTCCCCCTGGTGAACTGGGCCCCGAAAATAAGGCAACCGGGCGAGTACAGAAAACCATGGAGCGATTCATCAACCCATGGGCACTGGAAGTGATGAGCCGGCATCCGGAGATCGAGATTTGTGATCAACATGCCCTCATTTCCAACGAAAAGTTTTATGCCACCTGGTTGAAAAAAGCCGGGTTTCATAAGAAAGGGGAAAACAATCCCTACGGAGATCTGCATATTGGGGGCTTACTGGGTGAACCTGTTGGCAGGCAATTAGCCCGTAAGGTATTGGATGTTTTGGGACGGGAGGATGAACCTCTCAGTCCTCATGGACTGGTGTCCAATGATTTGGATCCGAGAAGACAGCGTTCCGCGACAAAGGATATCGATGTTGATGATTTTTCTGACCTATTGGAAAGCGATCAAAGATTGCGCAAATATCGGCGTTGAGTATTGCCTGGAATTGCACCCGATGAGTTTAACTCTTTTTAAAATCAGTTCAATATGAACGCTTTTTTCTAGGCTCATAACATTTTAAAGAGTAGATATAGCTAAATGAAAACATACATGCTCTTGATTATTTTCTCATCCTCTCTTTTTACTTTTTCTGCATTGGCAGAAAATGCAAAACAAGACTCATCCCTACCACCCGTAGTGACCCCCGGAGTTTACGGCAATCCTGATAAAGTGGGGAAGGCACCATCGGATGCCATCGTACTTTTTGATGGAACGAACTTTAATCTTTGGGAGAGCACAAAGGGAGGGGAAGTGAAATGGAAATTGATTGATGGCGCCATGGAAGTGGTTCGTGGTACCGGTACGATTCAGACAAAAAAGAAGCTCGGGTATGGCCAGTATCATGTGGAGTGGCGGACTCCAGACGAAGTAAAAGGTTCCGGGCAGGGTAGGGGGAATTCAGGCTTTTTTCCCATTGGGAGGCCCCGAAGTTCAGGTTCTGGATTCGTACAAAAATTCCACTTATTCTCATGGTCAGGCAGGATCTATCTATAACCGCTACCCTCCCTTGGTTAATGCATGCCGGGCTCCTGGTGTGTGGCAGACCTATGATGTCATTGTACATGCCCCCGTTCAGGATAAGGAGGGGAAATACATTCGTAAAAGTGCTTACACGGTTTTGCATAATGGCGTTCTGATCCAGGACAATATGGAAGTGGGAGGAAGCAAGGGAAAGACCGGTAACCTTAGGCTCCAGGATCATGGGAATCCGGTACGTTACCGAAATATCTGGCATCGTCCATACCGGGATCCTCTTCCCATGAAGAAATAGTATTACCTTTCTATAAAACATAAAAAATGAAAAGTTCCTTTAAACTACTTACTACTTTATTGCTTGCCCTCGGAGGCTGTCTTTTTGCTTCGGATTCCCGTCCTAATATTGTCTGGATCTTTGCCGAAGATACTTCCCCATGGATGGGCACTTATGGCCACGAGGCTAACAAATTGGCTACCCCACATATTGACTCGATTGCTAAGGCGGGCGTGCGCTTCGATCGTGCTTATGTACCGGCTCCCGTATGTTCAGCTTGCCGATCCTCGATGATGGTCGGGGCGAACCAAATAAGGTTTGGTTCCCATGAGCACCGTTCGTCCCGAGCCAAGGATGCACAGCTTTATTTGCCCGAGGGTATGAAGATTCTACCTCAAATTATGAAGGAAGCAGGTTACATGACCTTCAATCATGGGAAGACCGATTACAACTTCGTATGGGAAAGCGACAAGGTCTACTCGAAGGTCAAACTCAAGGGACAGGCTGACAGTTGGGACATCCTCAAGAAGAACCAGCCCTTCTTCATTCAATTCCAAACCAAGGGTGGAAAAATCAATACCGGGAAACTGTCTGCGGACAGGCGTACCGATCCTTCCAAGGTTGCCGTACCCGCCGATTACCCACAGAATGACCTGTACCGTAAAGTCGTGGCTCAGCACTGCGATGCGATTCGAGTCGATGACGATCACATCGGGAAAATCCTAGCTAGTCTCAAGGGGTCGGGACTCGAAGAGAACACCATTGTGGTTTATTTATCCGATCACGGAGCCAATCACTTGGTCCGGCATAAACAGATGCCCACGGAGGGCGGATTACATGTTCCGTTTATGCTCATGGGACCCGACAAATGGGTGCCTAAGCAAGGTGCCCGCAAGGACTTGGTCAGTACCTTGGACCTGACTGCGACCACCTTAAGTTGGGCGGGAATCAAGCTGCCCGATTGGTACGAAGGCCGCAATCTTTTCGCCAAGGACTTCGAGCCCCGTCAGTGGGTGGCCTCGGCCAAGGACCGGTTGGATCATACCATTGACCGGGTTCGTACCATCCGGACCAACAAGTTCCGCTACACCCAGAATTACAAGCTCGACCGTATCTTGCTCCAACCGCAGTACAGGGATAGCAAGGACTACCTTAAGAACCTTAAACAACTCTACGCCGCAGGCAAACTTTCCGCCGACCTAAAAAGGATTTACTTTGGGGAGCGCCCCAAGGAGGAATTCTACGACGTATCGAAAGATCCTGCGCAAGTACGCAACTTGGTCGGCGATCCCAAGTTCGCCAAAGAACTCAACCGTCATCGCAAGTTACTTGACGCCTGGCTGGCCAAGGGGGACCAGGGAGAAGGTGAGGAATCCTCCAATGCGCTCCGTCATAACGGGGACGATTGGCAAGGTGGGCGGGGGGTGAACCCGGAATACGAAATCAACCGCAAAGATAACGACGGCGACGGATTGTCCGACAAGTGGGAAAAGCTCAACGGTCGGAATCCGCAGGATGGACGAATCGCCTATGAATTCGATTGCGGGGGCTGGCAGACCGAAGGCTGGCAGGGCAGGGGAATACGGGAAAATATAGCCGGCTTTCAGGGTTTTCTGCAATTCCGTCTTCCCGGCAAACCCGGTTCTTTGGTTCGCAAGGGACTCAAGATCAAACCCAACGGATCCGACCAAGCACTGCTCATTAAGCTGCGGGCAGATGCACCTCTTGAGATCGAGGCCCTTGCCAATGGCAAATCCCTTGGTTCCGTCATGAAAGTTTCTGCCTCCAAACAATTCAAGGAGGTTCGGCTTCCGCTAACAGGTAATACGAACTGGAAAAACGTTATCAAATCTCTCGAGATCAAGCTCAAGGGCTCGGAAGGAACCAACCTTGAAGTGGATTTAATTGAGGTTAAACGTTCTTGAGTGCCGAGGGTGAGGACAGTGCTTTCATGGCATCTTCCTCCCTCATGACTTCGAGAGAGAAAATCAAACATGAATAAGCAATACAAGTACTCCATCCTTCTCTTTTTCCTTTGGGCGCAAGTAGTTGCTTCGCAGGCGAAGAAGCCATCGGATTCACCCAATATCCTTTTTGTTTTTAGCGATGATCATGCTTGGCAGTCAATTGGAGCTTACGGTGGAAGACTTAAAGAAGTCGCCCATACTCCGCATATCGACAAGCTGGCGAGTGAAGGAATGCTTTTCAGGAAATGTTTCGTAGCCAATGCACTCTGCGGTCCAAGCAGGGCGGCCATACTTACCGGTAAATACGGGCATAGAAACGGGGTTACCTGGAATAGAAATACCAACTTCGACGGATCCCAGCAGACCTTCCCTAAGATATTGCGCAAAAATGGATACCAAACCGCGATCATCGGGAAGTGGCATTTGGCATCAGTACCGACAGGCTTTGATTATTTCGATGTCATGAAGGGGCAGGGTCGGTATTATAATCCTTTTCTTCAGAGGGGTAATGCGGAAGGGTTACAGGATACCCGGACGGTGGTCGGTTATAATTCTGATATTGTGGGCGACCTTACGATTGAATGGCTGAAAAACGGACGTGATAAAAGCAAACCTTTTATGCTGATGTCCCAGTTCAAGGCCACACACCATGGGTTTTGTCCGGGTCCGGAAGAATATGATTTATACGATGACATTCATATTCCCGAACCTGATAATTTATTTGATGATTTTTCCTACAGGGGGACGGCGATACGCGAGCAAACCTTAACTCTCTATAAAAACTTATCTCATTCGATTCTAGTCGGTGATCCAGGGGAGTTAGGCAAACTCAACCCGAAGCAAAGAAAAGCCTGGAATGCTTATCGCTCAAAATTTTCCAAACCTTTTCAGGCAATGAATTTGAATTGGAATGATCAAAACAGGGAGCTTTCCCGCTTCAAGTATCAGGCCCTTCTCAAAAACTTTCTGGCTGCGGGGGCTGGTATCGATAAGAATGTGGGGCGTATCCGTGCTTTTCTTCAAGAAAATGATTTGGCGGATAACACCATTGTCATCTACATGGCGGATCATGGATTCTTTCTGGGAGAACATGGATTCTTTGATAAGCGGTTTATGTACGAGGAGTCACTCAGAACCGCGTTCATCGTCCATTGGCCGGGTCAAGTCGAAGCGGGCGTGGTGAACGATCAAGACATTGTGTCCAATATTGATATAGCCAGCACTTTTCTTGATATTGCAGGAATTGAAATCCCTCAAGAAATTCAAGGCAAAAGCATGGTTCCCGTCCTCCAGGGCAAAACTCCGGATAATTGGAGAAAGACTTTTCTTTACACCTATCACGAACTGGCGAACCATAATGTGCAGCCCCATTTCGGGGTAACGGACGGACGGAACAAACTGATTTATTACCCAAAGTACAACGAGTGGGAATTCTTTGATCTTAAAAAAGATCCCCAAGAAATGATTAGTCAATATTTCATACCTGAGAATAAAACAGTTATAACAAAGCTTAAAAAAGAGCTGGTCCGTTTAAGGAACCAATATTATTGCCCCCCCATTATTACACTCAGGAACATGAACAAAAAAGCCAATTGGGACTATGAAAAACGCCTCATGCCACTCGGAGTAAAATAACTAAATAAGTAAAGTGAGCCGATTTAATATTAATGCTTTCTCTTTCGACTCCGACTCGTAAACCCTGCAGGATCCCAGTGCAGATTATTAATGTCCTTACATGCAATAAAATATCGGCTAATTTTGGTTTAATTGTAACTTACTAGTTATAACCTTTATTTCAATGGCAACCCCAAGCTCAAATTCCAACCGACATGAAGACTTTGTTGCTCTCTATGTGCGTCACGAGCCTGCAGTGTTTTCCTTTGTCCTGGGAATGGTGGGAAGAAGCGCAGATGCAGAAGATGTGGTTCAACGGGCGAGCATGACTATGTGGAGATGTTTTGATCGTTTTAAGCCGGGAACTAATTTTCGGAACTGGGCTTTTCAGGTGGCCAAGAATGAAGCACTCAATCACCTGACCCGGGCTCGAAGAGATCGCCATGTCTTTAGCGAGAAAATGATTGAACTCTTAGCCTCAGATAATTCCGAGGAAGCCGATAAACTGGAAGCCCGTCGTCGTGCATTGGATTCATGTGTGGAGAAACTTCCACAGGACGATCGTGAAATAGTCTCCGGCTGTTATGCCGAAGGTGCCACCGTACAATCCTACGCCAAACAAAAGGGCGGCACCGCCAATAAATTTTATAAAAAGCTCAATCGCATTCGCGGTAAACTACATCAATGTATCGAAGCTCAACTTGGAATAGAGGGGAGTATGATCTGATGAAAGATAAGGAATTTCAGGAGTTAATTGATCAGTCTCTTAATGAAACCATTAGTGAGGTTGATATGAAAGCCTTGGAGGAACGAATGCTTCAAGATCCCCAAGCCCGTATTCACTACCTAAACTCGGTTGGTCTGCATGCTTCTTTACGACGTCGATTTTCAAGTCAGCAGGAGGAAGAGGGAACGATTCTGTTTCCCGGGCAAAGCATTTTTACCCGTAAAACAGTGTGGGCGGTTGCCGCCTGCCTGGTTCTGTTTTTTGGGCTGCTTATTTTTCAGGTATCCAATCGGCCATTTGCCGAGGTGGCGCATGTTATCGGTGCATACCGTGCCGATGGAGTTACCTACAAGACTGGGGAAACAGTGGAGCCTGGAATCCTTTCCTTGTCCCGTGGATTATTGAGACTGGATTTTTCAAATGGGGCACGGGTTACGGTGCAGGGACCAGCAGAATTGGAGGTTTTTGATCAAGATCGAGTCCTTCTTCATAAGGGTTTGGTGACTGCGACGATCCCAGAATCCGCGGTTGGTTTTGTGGTCGACACAGTGGCAGCTCATGTGGTGGATCTCGGTACATCATTCGGGGTTTCGGTGAGCGAGAATGGCCAAACTGAGGTATGCGTATTTGATGGCGAGGTGGAAGTAAGTCTGCCCCGTGAAGCAGGGCTGGAAGAAGTTTCTCATTTAGTAAGGGAGGGGGAATCAATAAGTGCACGTGTTAATTCTTCGGTGATTGATTCCGTTTCTTATGAAACCAGTCAGTTTGAAAATGCTTTGCCGGTTAATTATGGTGTTCTTCAAACCACCGGTTCCATGCGATTTGTCTCTCCGGGACCAGACTTTCATCCCGGGAATTATAAAGATAACGAACACATCGTTGTCTTTCCTGAAAAGAGAGGTTTTCTTTCCAGCGAGAGTATGCGGGTGGATATGATTGATCCCGGGGAATATGAGAAGTCACATTATGAGGAAAAACCAACCCTTGTTCCTCACCGGGCAATGACAAGTTACTTGTTACAGTTGGATGCCTACCCCGAAGGAGAGAATCCGAACCGCCGCCGTAGTGTCATTGGACAGATTACATTTGCGAACCCCATTGTGGGTGTTATCACCGAAGATCGTTTATTAAATGAATCCGAGGTCGTTTTTGGCATACCCGGGGCAGACTACCCCTCTGCACGAACCATTGAACCCAGACCGGAAGGCGATGAAAGAAAGGGTTTTGATAAGTTAATTCTAACCGCGGATAGACATTCGCTTATTCTTGAATTAAGGGAAAACCCCGGACATTTAGACCAAGTAAGAGTGTTGGTTGAAGCACAGTAATTACGGTTCAATTTTCGTTATATGATCCAAATAAGTAATCATTTTAAAACATCTCACTGCCGTGCATTTAATTGGATTCTGTTTACACTCGCTATTTTATTTTTGTTCTTAAATGCGTACGCAGAGGACCGTTCAGAAATTAAAATAGATCCCGATCCTCTATCCACCACTTTTTCTCCGGAGGATTCCCTTTCAAAAATTCGTGTGCCGAATGGCTTCAAATTGGAACTGGTTGCCGCAGAGCCCATGATCGAAGAACCGGTTTGCATGGCTTGGGGACCAAACGGGGAGCTGTATGTTGCCGAAATGCGGAGCTACATGCAGGATATTGATATGAGTGGCGAATTAGACCCGGTCAGTCGTGTTGTGAAACTAGTCGATTTGGATGGGGACGGGCGCATGGATCAAGCGACCACCTATCTGGATAATTTAGTTCTGCCCCGGGCGATCCTCACGCTGGATAATAAAGTGTTGATTGGAGAGCCGCCCCATCTTTGGTTGTGCGAAGATACCAATGGGGATGGTAAGGCCGATATAAAAGTCAGTATTTACGAGAATTTCAGCAAAAGAGAATCCGGCAATGTGGAGCATAAAATCAATGGATTGCAGTGGACTATGGATAACTGGATTTACAATACCAAGAGTTCCTCTATTTTCCGATACCGGGATCAGACGATTGAAGAGAGAAAAGTAGTCTTTTCCGGACAGTGGGGCCAGACGGTGAATGACCGGGGTGAAAGCATCGCCACCAAAAATAGTGAACCAGGTTTAGCGACCATTTTCCCTGGAAAATACTTGGGTGATCTTTCCCTTTCGAACAAGTATAGACATTTATTCGAACGAGTTAAGCTGGGACAAGGTTATGGAGCCACTTGGCCAATTCAGGGAACCTCCGATTTGCAGGGTGGGCGTGGATTAGGAAGATCGGACGACGGCTCTTTACAACGGTTCACCGGAGCTTGTGGGCAGACCGTTTTTCGGGGAGACCGGCTCGGAGATGACATGAAGGGCACCTACTGGGTTTGCGAACCTGTGGGACGGATGATCCGGTGCTCGGATGTAGACTATGACGAAGGCATGATCACCCTGCATAACCGGTTGGAGAAACAGAGGCTCGAATTCATTGCCTCCACCGATCCTAATTTCCGACCTGTAAATGCCTATACCGGTCCGGACGGAACTTTATACTTTATAGATATGTATCGTGGTATCATTCAGCATGGCAACTGGACCAGGGAAGGCAGCTACCTACGCGAGGAAATCCTGCGTCGCGGTTTGGACAAAAATGTTGGTAAAGGACGTATTTATCGATTGGTTCGTGAGGATATCGAACCCGGACCGTTGCCCCGCTTAGGAAAGTCTGATGCGAAGGAATTAGTGGAAGCATTGGGCCACCCAAATGGATGGTGGCGGGACGAAGCCCAGAAACTGCTGGTTTTACGCAAGGAAACGAACGCGATCCCCCTTTTGAAGAATATGGTGAAACAGGCGGAGAAGGGCTTGGCCCGGGCTCATGCACTCTGGACCCTGGACGGAATGGGCGAATGGGATGAGTCATTGGTGTTGAGTGCGATCAAGGATAAGAATATCGAGGTTCGTTTGGCCGCGTTGCGGATAGCCGGTGAAAGACTGCTTCATCATGAAGCTTCGAATGCCCTTCTTGATGCGGTGGGGCAAGCTCTCCCTGATGATGACCTCGATATCGCTGCCCAGCGTTTGATGTCCCTGAGCTTTTACAAAAAACAAACCAAAGCACATGTAGTTCGTGCGGGACACATCGAACACGTCCTCAATGCCGCGGGAAAGTTCATCGATAAGAAAATTATTGCCAAAGCATTCATGGTGGCCCTGAATTCGGCTGAGTACATTCCTGCATTGGAATTGCTCAGTAAAGAAGCTCGCTTTCAGAATCTGGATACGCATCCGCTTCCCCAGCACCTTGCTTTTGCTTGTTTTACCTTGGCTGATAAGGAGGCTTCCTTCACGGCTCTGCTTGATTTTACGGCACAAACTCAATCCGGGTTTCGTGCTTCGCTGCTCGAGGGATTCCGCCTTGGCAGCCAAGGCGGGAGATCTGTTCCCAGAGATTTGATTCGCTGCAAAAGTAAACCTTCCGGTTTAACGAGAATGGAAGAAGCCGGGGTTCCAGAATACAGCTTGGCGATTCTCTATGACCTTCTTACCTGGCCAGGCGATCCAAAGTTCAAGCTGCAAAAGGCCTTACCTCCTTTAGACGAATCTGAGTTGGCTCGCTTTAATAAAGGTCGTGAAATTTATCAGGGTCTTTGTGCCTCTTGTCATGGAAAGGAAGGACAGGGGGTAAACATGCCGGAACCGCAGAATCACACGATGCTCGCACCTTCGTTGGCAGGTTCTCCGCGAGTCAACGAAAGGAATTATCGTTACTTGGCGGAAATTATTCTTAAGGGAATGACCGGGCCGATTGATGGCGTCACTTATGGGGGTGTTATGGCACCCATGGAAGCTTATGATAATGAATGGATCTCATCTGTCATGACCTATGTTCGACGATCTTGGGGAAACAGCGGAGCTCCCGTAAATCCCAAAGATATTGAAAAAGTGCGTGGTTGGAACAAAAAGCGATCCACTGCATTTACTTTGGCCGAATTGAATATACCCACTCCGAAAGGAAAATAGGAGTTCATGAAGCCAGCCCAGTATATCCTTCTGTTGGCCTATCTTATGGCTTCCTTTTTATGGGAAGCGACAGGGGAGCGGGATCTGTCTGCACCCAAAGGAGGGTGGATACCTCCAACGGAGGAGGAATTAAAAAAGGTCGAGTCCGCGATTCCAGAAAAGTTACCAGCAGAACCGAGGAAAGACCGGAAACTCCTGATTTATAGCCTCAGTCACGGTTTCAAGCATAACTCTCGATTGATCGGCGAAGAAATGCTGAAACGGATCGAGCGGAAAACCGGTGCTTTTGTACTGACCATTAATAACGATTCAACCCAGTGGACTTCAGCTTACCTCAAACAGTTTGATGCGATTGCGGTATTGAACGCCACTAGCTTACACGGTGGCTTCAAAGGCAAAAACCGTGAGGCCTTTCTCGACTTCGTATATGAAGGCGGCGGCTTATTCGGATGCCATGCCGCCACTGATGGAGGAAAAAAGTGGTGGCCTGAATACTCAGAGCTCTGGGGTGGTGCATTTGGCGGCCACCCTTGGGGTAAAACCGGTACTTGGCGAATACGAAACTATGATCCGAGGCATGCCATAAACCTGTGTTTTCATGGAGAGGGATTTGACATCAATGATGAGCTTTATCGCCAGATCCACCCTTATAAAAAAGGTAACTTCCATACCTTGACATGCATCGATCTTTCAGCGAGGCAGAACACCCATAACAACAACGGTAAAATCAAAACCGTCCCTCCCGAAGCGGAACGGAAGCCGGGTAAACCCAACCCCGCTAAAGTCCCGCTCAATTTAGAGCGTGAGTATCCAACTTCCTGGTGTAAAAAAGCACGCAAGGGACGCGTCTTTTATGCCACTTTCGGGCATAATGAATCGGCTTATTGGAACCCTAAGATCGTTGAGCATTACCTTCGCGGACTTCAATATGTTCTTGGTGACCTTGAGGCCGATGATGTGCCGGACCGCTGAACCGTTTCAATTTCTTGCCTACAAATAATAAGCCCGGTGACCTGATTAAAAATTATGGAAAATTTATTTAATTCTTTTTCTTATGATGTCCGCCTTTTGAAAACATTGGTAGCGATTTTGGCACTACCTTTCATCTTAAAAGCATCCAAACCTCCGAACTTTGTGTTGGTGTACATGGATGATCTCGGTTGGGCTGAGACTTCGGTTGAAATGATCAAGGGGCGCGAAGATACGCGGAGTGATTTTAACCGGACTCCCAATGTGGAAAGACTGGCACGCGAGGGGATGGTTCTGTCCTCCTGCTACTCACCCTCGGCTTTGTGTGCTCCGTCAAGAAATAGTATGCTCCATGGAATGACGCCTAGTCGGTTGAGGTACACCGTACTTTCTGCGGTGGAAGCGAAGAAGCAATATCTTGGACAAATCACGATTCCGCAGGCTTTAAAAAAAGCGAACTCAAATTATCAGACTGCTCATTTTGGCAAGTGGCACAATGAAAGTATTAAGCCGACTGAAGCTGGATATGATGTGACCGATGGTCCGAATGGAAACGGACCAGGAGACTTTGATGATGACGGTAAGACCCATCTCCCAGATGACGACCCGAAACGAATCTTTTCCCTCACCGAAAAGAGTGTCGACTTCATGAGGAAACAGGTCGAGGCGGATAAGCCTTTTTATCTTCAGCTTTCCCATTATGCAATGCACATTTGGCACGATTCGCTTGAGGGAACTCGTCAGAAGTACCTGAAGTTACCCAAAGGCAGGAAGTACGAAAAGAAAGATGATCTTCCCGAGTCTGAAGTTCCCATTGCCATGTATAACCACGGATGGATTATCAATTATGCGGCCATGCTTGATGATGTGGACCGGGCTATGGGGACATTACTGGAGTCCATTGATGACTTGGGCATACGAGAAAACACTTACTTTATTTTTACCTCTGATAATGGGGGCGGGTTTCGTGGGAACGCACCACTTAAGCAGGGTAAGGGTAGCTTGTACGAAGGTGGAATCCGGATGCCTTCACTGGTCCGTGGGCCCGGCATAAAAAAAGGGAGCTATTGCAACGTCCCGGTGGTGCAGTGGGACTTTCTACAGACTTTTTATGACTTGGCAGGCGGTACGGATCCACTGCCCAGAGATTTGGACGGAGGTAGCCTGCGTGATGTTTTTCAAAAAGGAAACAAGGGACGGGTAAAACGTAATACCAAGGAATTAATTTTTCATTTTCCCTGGCATACCGGCGTCGCCGAGTCTGTCATCCGCTCCGGTAATTATAAACTGCGCAAGGACCTCGATTCTTTGAACACTGAATTATTTGATATTAGTAAGGACCTCAGTGAAGAAAATGATTTGGCTGCGGATATGCCCGATCTTGTCCGGAAGCTTGATAAGAAACGGGCGAATTACCTGAAAGAGGTTAATGCGGAGACGGTTACCTTAACCCGACGTAATTATGTTGAGCTACTTGAGGGAGGGTGGATTGAAAATGGAAGGAATCGGTTGGCTAAACTGAAGGCGGAACTGGTTACCGATCCGTCGAATAAGCAAAAAGCTTTTCAGGTGGGTGTTTCCCAGAACCATGTTGATTTTCAGGATAAACAACTCGAACGTTCCAAACGGCTGATCCAGATGCACGAGGATCGTGGAACTGCTAACCAAAACTAATTACCATGAATACCATTCGTCTAATCACGATATTTTTTCCCTTTGTCGCGTCACTTTGCTTATCGGCAAAGGTACCCAATTTTATTCTCATCTATGCGGATGATCTCGGCTATGCGGATACTTCGGTACAGATGATGGATGCAGAGCCCTCGACCCAAAATGCTTTCATTCAAACACCCGGAATCGAGCGGCTCGCTGAAATGGGAGCCCGCTTTACTGCTGCATACGCTCCATCACCTACCTGTACCGCATCTCGGATCAGTATCCAGCATGGTCAGTCGACCGCCAAGATTCAGTACCGGAATGTTTTTGATGTTCTGTCTCAAGTTCAGCGTCCGGATGGGTATGAAGCTGAAATTACCATGGCGGAAATGCTCAAGGAGTCGGGAAAGAATTATATCACCGCTCATTTTGGCAAGGGATGTAGTGCGATGGGACGATTTGACGAGGCCGGGTATGACCTAACCGATGAAAATCCGGGTGAACCGGGAGGAAATGGTAACGGGCATGGTTCCTATTGGGATCCGATTAAGGATAAAACCCCGTTTCCTCCGGATAATCCGAAGCGGATGCATTCGTTACGAAAAGATGCCGCAGGCTTCCTTAAGAAACATGCCGGAAAGCAGCCCTTCTTTATGATGGTTTCGCATTATGCTCCTCATATTCCTTTTGTCTGTACTCGGGAGGCTTTTGAACGAACTAAAAAGCGGTGGGTCGCAGCAGGATATGATACGAAAGGCCTGGAAGAACTTAACGATGATCCGGTTAACAACCCGAAAGGAGAAGCAAATAAAAAGATTACCTATGCAGCCATGGTGGAGGAAATGGATCTCACATTGGTCGATGTGCTTGATGCACTTGAGCAAGCAGGCGAATTGGAAAATACCTACATCATTTTTACTTCCGACAATGGAGGCGGACATTCCGAAAAGCGAAAAATTGATGGAGAAATCCGCAGGTTTAATGGTCCGTTACAGGAGGGGAAACGTTCCATTTATGAGGGTGGAATCCGTGTGCCCACCGTCATATCCGGGCCAGGGATTAAAGCGGGTTCGCAATGCGATGTGCCCATCGTACAGTGGGATTTTCTGCCCACCTTTCATGACCTGAGTGGGAGTGAGGCACCAATGCCTCCGAATACCGATGGAGGAAGTTTGCGTCAGGTATTTAAGAAAGGGAACAAGGGAAAGGTCAAACGGGTCGCACCGGGAATTATCCATCATTATACCTGCCACTACCACCCACCAATCAGTTCAATCATTATGGGCGATTACAAATTAATGCGTCATTTAAACTCCAATGAATTTAAATTGTTTAATTTGAAAAGCGACTATCGCGAGGAAAAGAATTTGGCATCCGCCATGCCTGAGAAGGTCAAGGAAATGGATCAGGCTTGTCGAAAATATGTCAAGAAAGTGGATGGCGGAACGGCCGAACAGGTTAGACAGGCACACCATAAACTGATGGATCATTTCAGCCAGCAGTCGGTATATTTCTACAGGAAAAGGTTAGCGGTCCTGAAGGAACAGAGTCTTCCTGATTTTGAAGACCGAAAGGCAAAAATGCTCAAACAGCTCAACGACGATCTCTTCAAAAATATAGTGAACAAGGAGAAAACAAATGTACACCGAACCCTTTATTCCTGGAGAGAGGGGCCGGAAAAGAAAGAGGCAGAAAAAAATGCCCGCATAAAATTTGTTGAATTTATAGATTAATCTCAATTTCAAATAATAGAATAATTTATGAAAAAGTTTTTGTTTCCATTACCTTTTCTCGTACTTTCAGTTTTTACATCCTTTGCCAAGGATTCCCCCAATTTCATTATTATTTACATGGATGATCTGGGTTGGCACCAGACTTCCGTCCGAATGATGGATTCGGAACCGCTCTCGAAGCATTCTTTTTACAAAACACCAAACGTGGAGCGTCTAGCTGAAATGGGTATGTGCTTTTCGAATGCTTATGCACCCACTGCGACCTGTACCGGATCCCGTGTGAGTATACAATTCGGGCAAACCTCCGCCCGTACGCAGTATCGATATGTATTTGATGTTTACCATAAAAAGCAGCGTCCGGAGGGTTATGCCGGACAATATTCTCTGGCAGATTCCGTGAAGACCGCAGGCAAGAACTACATTACGGCCCATTTTGGTAAGGGGATGACGGAGAAGCTAAAGATGTTGAATTATGATGTCACCGATGAATACGAAGAGCATGCACCTAACGGAAATTTACATGGTGAAAAAATTGATATTCCTACCCGCGAGGATCTTCCTCCGGATAATCCCAAGCGAATCTATTCACTTATTGATGAATCGATGAAATTTCTTAAGAAAAATGCAGGGAAGCGTCCGTTTATGATGATGGTTTCCCATTATTCTGTTCATGTACCGCATGCGGCATCCAAAAAATACATGGATAAGTGGCAGGCTAAATATGACGCCCTTGAAAAACCCACGGATAAGGAAGAACTCAGGCTTTTCGAAAGGGAATGCAAACCGCTGTATGGGGCCATGTTGGAAGAAACGGATCAGCACATAGGCATCATTCTTGATTACCTAAAAAAAACGGGCGTTTTGGATAACACTTATGTCATGTTTACCTCCGATAATGGGAGTGAATGTATCCCCCGAACAAAAGAAAATCGTCGCAACAACGGTCCGCTGCAGGAGGGTAAATATTCCTGCTTTGAGGGAGGCATTCGCGTTCCCTTTATTGTATCTGGACCCGGAATCCGAGGTGGTGCCTATTGTGATGTTCCGGTTGTTCAGTGGGATCTTCTTGCCACCCTGCACGACTTGAGTGGAAATGAGACTCCCTTGCCTGATGAAATTGATGGCGGAAGTTTGAAGAATGTCTTTTATAAGGGTAACAAGGGGAAAGTGAAACGCGGTGCACCGGGTATTATTCATCACTTTCCCAGTCACTACCAAGTACCAATCAGTGCGATCCGTATAGGAGATTATAAATTTATGCGTAATATGAACACCGATGAAAAAAAACTTTTCAATGTTGTGGGGGATTACCGCGAGAAGAATGATCTTGCCCAAAAGATGCCTAAAAAATTGGCTTCTATGGATAAGATTCTACGAACCTATATCGAGGAGGTGGACGGGGGTGATGTGAAGGATAGTTACCAGGCTTTTTACGAAACCATGGATGATTTCGAAGGACGGGCCGAAGAGGATCATAGACGAAAGATGAAGAAACTCGAAGAGAACAAGCCTTCTGATTACCAAGAGCAAAAAGCAATTATTGATCAAGAACTTGAGCTTAAGAAACATAAATTTTTCGCAAACCGGGCGATCACAAAAAAACAGGAAACCTGGCCTGACTGGTACGACACAGCCCGTAAAACTGCGGAAGCCGAAATCGGTATGACCAAA
>JBJLCO010000035.1:0-65434 GCA_045567635.1 Opitutales bacterium
CTCTCGGGTTTGGCCAATAGCGGATTATATGATTGGGGGGATGGAATTGTCACCGATTCCTATCAGGATGAAAATGGCGAATGGCAGGATCGAGAATAGAGTTAGTGGTTTAATACTTAACAAGATTGGTGGTTGCCAAATGATCTTTTATTTATTCAAATTTACTAAATTATCCTGTTATGACTAGTCCCGTATCCTTCAGTCTGAAATTTTGGGGAACGCGTGGAAGCATTCCATGCCCCGGATCCGACACTATTAAGTATGGTGGAAATACCACTTGTTTTGAAATAACATGTGGTGGAAAAAGAGTAATTGTAGATGCGGGTACTGGGATTCGTTTATTGGGGAAGAAGATCATGATTGAAGAAGGCAACCTTCTCGATGCCGATTTATTTTTCACTCATACCCATATGGATCATATTCAGGGTCTCCCTTTTTTCGCCCCTTTGTACAATCCGAACAGTGATGTTCGTTTGCACGCCGGGCACTTGGCCGGGGATAAATATGATTTACACGGAATTATTGGGACAATGTTAATGAAGGATCCGGTATTCCCTGTACCGAGTGCCCTGATCGAAAAGGCATGCTCATTCAATGACTACGATTGTGGTCATGTATTCACATTGGATGGCGGTATTGTCATCAAAACCGGACAGCTCAATCACCCCAATGGGGCCTGTGGGTACAGGATCGAATTTGCTGACAAGGTAATCGCGATATGTACGGATACTGAACATTTTGAGAATCGCATTGACGAAAATGTGGTGGAACTTGCCCAGGATGCCGATCTGATGGTGTACGATTCCGCTTACACCGATCAGGAATATCCTAACTTTAAGGGATGGGGGCACTCCACTTGGCAGGAAGCACTGAAGGTTGCTGAAGCTGCCAATGTAAAGCAGACTTTTCTGTTTCATCACGATCCCTCCCATAACGATGGTAAGATGGACGAGATTGCCCGGGAAGTCTCCTCCATCAGGGGTGGAGTCCGGCCGGCAATCGAAGGGGAAACTGTTACCATTTAATTATTTTGCTTTTTTTTACTCGGTGGCGTTGAGGTCATAGAGGGAAGCAGAGTCGGGCAGAATATCAGTTACCATTCCCGTACCCTGCTGGTCAATCACCAGACTGTCCGGTTTGGCATGGAGAAAAAGATTACCATCCCCATGTATTCGCGCATCGAGCCAATTTTTCGGATTTAAGTGAGCCACTCCGTTCCCCTGGTGGATCAAAGTCGCCCGTTCGACTTCTAATTCTTCGGCAAACAAGGAACCGTTTTCAGAAACCTTGATTTTGATTTCATCCACTCCATTCCCTTTGAGCAAAATATCCCCAGTCACCGTCGTGAACAATATTCAATTCCTTGGAAATCATGTCTTCGATGTGCAATTTTCCCGAACTTGCCATAAATAGGGAAATCCGATCGGAATGGAGTTTCTTGGCAGTCAGATTGCTCTGCCCCAGCAACCTGATCTCCTTTAGTTCATCAATGGAAATTACGATTTCAACGGGAAAAGTTCGCTCCGCCTTTAGCCTGAGGAAAGGAAGTCTCCGGGCAATTTCATAGGTATTATTTGCATCAATAAAAAGTGTTTTTTGGGACACCCGGACTTGGATTGAATCAATGATCTCCGCGTCCGCGTAAATCGAAGCTTCCCGTAATCGCTTCCCTTCGACCAGGAAAACATCCACATTTCCCCTGACCTCAATCTTATCAAAGAAAAAAAGCAATTTTTTTTGAATCGTTATTTCTGCGGCCAGTGAACCGGAGAAAGAGATCAGTAGTAGAGCAAAAAGGAATAGATTAGGGTTTTTTCTTTCCATACTTTTTTCTTTTACCGTATTTTTTTCTTCCCGAATATCCTCCCGCCTGTGCGGTTTTCATCTGCTTTCCGCCTTCTTTGAGAAAAGAGATTTGATCTCTGAGGAGAGCGGCTTTTTCGAACTCAAGCTTTTTAACCGCGGACAGCATTTCTTTTTCGAGTTCCCTGAGCAGTTTTTTCATTTTCTCTTTAGAGACGCTTTCAGAAACCGCAAGTAAATCTTCGCTTTCTTCTTTTTCCTCACGCAAGCTTTCCTGCAACGGTCGGCTTACCCCTTTGGGTGTGATTCCATTCTCTAAATTATAAGCTTGTTGCTTGTCCCTGCGATACTGACAGACATGAAGGGTGCGGGTTAGTGATTTTGTCATTACATCCGCATAAAAAATCACTCTCCCTTTTTCGTGCCTTGCTGCTCTTCCGGCAGTTTGAATCAGGCTCGTTTCGCTTCTGAGAAATCCTTCCTTATCCGCATCGAGTACGATGACCAGTGCAACTTCCGGTAAATCCAAGCCTTCACGCAAAAGATTTACTCCAACGAGTACATCAAAGGCACCCGCCCGAAGGTTTCGCAAAATTTCAACCCGCTCGATTGCGTCTATATCTGAATGAAGGTATTCAACTTTAATTTCATGATCACGCAGGAATTCAGCTAAATCTTCGGTCATCCTTTTGGTCAGGGTAGTCACAAGAATACGGTATCCCTGTTGTACGACCTTTTTGATTTCTCCAATACAATCTTCCACCTGTCCTTTGATCGGACGAATTTCCATTTCAGGGTCCAGCAAACCGGTGGGACGTATAAGTTGCTCCACAACCACGGAAGATTTTTCCAGTTCAACGGGTGCGGGAGTGGCGGAGACATAAATTGCCTGTCCGGTTACTTTTTCAAATTCCTCGGGTTTTAAGGGACGATTATCCAAGGCCGAGGGAAGACGAAATCCGAAATCGACAAGCTTTTGTTTTCTTGAGAGATCCCCTCGGAACATCCCGCCAACTTGAGGAATCGTGGCATGACTTTCATCGATGAAAAGGAGAAAGTCTTCGGGGAAGAAATCAATCAGGCACCAGGGGCGCTGTCCCGGTTTTCTTCCGGAGAGATGTCGAGAATAGTTTTCAATTCCATTGCAAAAACCAATTTCCCGAAGCATTTCCAAATCGTATTCCGTGCGCATACGAATGCGTTGTGCTTCCAAAAGGAGGTTGTTTTCCTCGAAAAAACCGACCTGTTTCTCCAGTTCTTTCTCAATGGCCTTGCATCCAATTTCAAGCTTGTCCTTTGTGGTCACATATTGATTGGCAGGATATACCCGGTAGGAATCATGCTTGCGGATGGTCTCTCCGGAAATGGGATCGATTTCGCGGATATCCTCCACTTCATCTCCCCAAAACTCAATGCGAATAGGATTGTTGGCATAGGCGGGAAATAAATCAACCACATCCCCACGAACACGAAAGCGCCCTGCTTTTAATTCCATGTCATTGCGATTGTATAATGCCTCCACCAGTTTTTCCAGAAGTTCATCCCTCCCGAATTCCTCACCCTTCACCACTTCCAGGGAAAGGGCCCTGAAATCATCTGGAGAGCCGAGCCCGTAGATACAGGACACACTGGCAATCACAATCACGTCACGACGGCTGATTAAGGATCCGGTGGCAGCGAGACGAAGACGCTCGATTTCCTCATTAATGGAGGAATCTTTTTCAATGAATGTGTCAGTCGATGGAACATAAGCTTCGGGCTGGTAGTAATCATAGTAACTGACAAAGTATTCAACCGCATTGTTGGGAAAAAATGTTTTGAACTCTGAGTATAACTGTGCCGCCAGGGTTTTGTTGTGGGAAATGATTAAGGCGGGTCGTTGGAGTGATTGAATCACATTTGCCATCGTAAAAGTTTTTCCTGAACCCGTAACCCCAAGAAGAGTCTGATCAAGGTTTCCCTTCTTAATGGAATCAACTAAACCTTCAATTGCCTGCGGTTGATCCCCCATGGGATGATAATCCGATTGTAACCGAAAATCCATAAGCCCCATTTATTGGTTTAAAAAGTCAGCCCCGCGGATCCGCATAGTACCCGGTTTCACCTTCAGATTTTCCAATGATCGCGGCTGCACAACTATCTCCCAATACATTGACCGCGGTTCGGGTCATATCCAAAATTCGGTCCACCACAAAAACGACGCCCACTCCAATGGAAATGGTGGCTTCGGAAAATCCTACCGCATGCAGGATAACAATAATTGCGACCAGACTGGCGGACGGAATCCCGGCCACTCCGATCGAAGTAAGAAGGGCCATGACCACCACGGTTGATTGGGTCACCCAAGTCATTTCCACTCCAAAAAGCTGAGCGAGGAAGACCACTACAACGCATTCAAAGAGTGCGGTGCCGTCCATGTTCATGGTCGCCCCAAGTGGAAGTGTGAAACTGGCAATTTTTTTTGAAACTCCCGCCCGTTTCGTAATACAATCCAGGGTGACTGGAAGAGTGGCGGAAGAGGAAGCAGTCGAGAAAGCGGTGAGTAAGGCAGGGGAAAGTGCCTGGAAATGTTTGAAAAAACTTATTTTGCCAAGGAAGTGGAGCAAAAGTGGAAGAACCACAAAACTGTGAATGGCAAGACCAAGCAGGACCGTGGAGGCAAAAGTTCCCATTACAAAAATTGTTTCAATGCCCACCATCATAAGTGTCGGAGTGACCAGACCGAATACTCCATAGGGCGCGAACGAGATGACAAAGTTTGTTATTGAAAGAATTGCAGTATTCAGACCCTCCCAAAAGGCTGTTTGGCTTTCATTTAATTTTTTGGGAAGGCGGGCCACAAAGAAACCAAACAGCAGACTGAAGAAAATTAGGCCAAGCAACTGTCCCTCCACTGCTGCTTTGAAAAGATTTTGTGGTATCATTCTTTGAAAGATTTCCAGAATCCCCTTTAATCCACCATCTGCGTGCTGAAAGGCACGCTCCATTTTCCCGCTCTCCATTGAGGTTTGCCCAGCTAGCATTCTGTCGCGCAGATCCGCGTCCACCTGCCCCGGTTCGATCAAATTGACGCAAAGCAGTCCTACAATCACAGCGAGTAAACCGGTGAGGGAATAAAACAAAAGCGTTTTGATGCCCAATCGACCAAAGTCTTTGTCTTCTCCAATTTTGGCCACCCCGCAAATAATCGATGTCATGACCAGGGGAATCACAACCATTTTGAGTGCGTTGAGAAAAAGAGAACCGACAAAATTTGAAAAGTAATGCAGATTCTCAAACCAAGCCGGTTTTTCGGTTGAAGTTTCAGTTGAAAAGTTTGCCCACAATCCAATGGAGAATGCGAGTATCAGAGCGATCAGGATTTTCCAATGGAGGGCAAGTTTCTTCATAATGTGCTATTCAATTCGTAAACAAGCTTTTGAGCAAGGAGATGTTTAAATTGGTGGGGTCGGACACCACTTTGTCGGCTCCGCTGGCAAGAAGCACCTTTTCTTCTCTCGTGGTTGATAAGCCTATGGCTTTCATACCACAGGCGCACGCGGCTTCTATTCCATGGGTGCTGTCTTCGAGCACGACACAATTTGCCGGATCCTGATTAATAAGCACTGCTGCTTTAATAAACACTTCGGGGTCGGGTTTTCCACGACTTACATCTTCTGAACTTATTGAACCGGAAAAGAATTGACCGATGTTAAGTTGTTTAAAAGCGAGCAGGAGATTTCTTTTTTCGGTTGAAGTTCCGATTGTGCAGGGAATGCTTTCTTCACGAAGCGCATAGAGGAACTGCCTGACTCCTTTTAAGATTGGGATTCCCTCAGATTCCCCAAGCTTCCTGTAAATTTCTTCTTTTCTGTTTCCCCATTGCTTAATCAGAGTGTTATTTTTAGTCCACCTGAGGATATTGGGGATTATAATTTCATTTCTTTTTCCAAAACCAAGTTCGAAATGATTTTCGGGCAGAGGGAGTTTAAGCTCGGTTGCCAGGATCTCCCAACTTTTTTCATGCAGGGACGAGGAATTAATAACCACCCCATCCCAGTCAAAAATTACGCCACCCAAAGGCATCTCAATTATTCTCCTGAACCGTTTTCAGACTCTTTCTCCAGCCCCAATGTTTTCTTTAGGCTGTTGAAGAAACCCTTTTCCTCGACTGGTTTTGGCGGAATTTCAATGGTCTTTTCAACGGAGGGAGATAATTCATCCCCGGTCTTAGCCAAAGGGATAATGGAATTTTCAGGAGGGGAGGAGCGTTCAGTTTGTTCGGTTGATTTTGCGTTTGTCTCCGTTGGAGGGGTGAGAATTGAGGTGTTCTGATCCCTAGGCGTAAGAAAGTCGGGTAGGGGGGCCTCTAATGTGGATTCATCCGGTGACGGGTAAAAATCTTCCGTTACTTTGATCGCAGTGGCTCTTTCGCCAAGAATGCGATTGAGTAAATCCCGGGTTAATGTGACTTCCGCATTATCGAATCCAAGGAGTTTTTCCTGCTTCGAAAGAGTTTCTCCCAGAATTACCATCGCCTCATCCGTCCGTCCGGCAATAAAATGCAGCTTACCTATTCGAAATAATGTGTTCAGAGTCATCGGGTCTTCCTCGCCCATAATTGCACGTTCAATTTCAAGTGCCTGTTCGCTGATTGAAAACGCACTCTCATCTTCACCCAATTCGAGGAGAAGATCAGCCAATTCATTCATCGATCTCAAAGTTTCGGGATGTTCGTGTCCATATTTTTCCTGCAAACGACTGTAGACCATGTATTGGGCTCTTTTCGCTTCTTCGAGCATATCTAATCTACGATATATCCCCGCAGTGGCATTCAGGGTGAGCAAAGTTTCCGGATGCATGGAGCCCAATGCGTGTTCCTTGAGCTTCAAAATTTCCATGTACTGCTCGAGGGCAAGATTCAAGTCATCGCGTGCGGCGGCAATATTGGCCAGTGAATCCATTGCACCCAAGGTATCGGGATGACTGGCCCCCAATGCCAATTGCAGGCTCGAAACAATTCGGCTTGATAAACTTTGGGCATCGTCCAACCGACCTAATTGCCGGAGGCATTCAACTAAAACCTGGCCTCTTTTAAGACTTTTAGGGTTTTTTGCTCCAAAGTTGAGTCTCGTTCTCTCGTAGGTGTTCCGGGCAAGACTCTCTGCCTGCTGAGTTTTATCACTGGCCAGATAGATTTTGGATAGCTCCGTCATGCAACGGAGAAGTACCGGATCATCCTGAGTGCGGTTTTGATCATTGAGGAGAGAAAGCAATTCGGTGCAACGATTTTCAGCCTGATCCAGCTTTCCAATTCTGCGGTAAACGATGGCCAGATCAATTTGTGCATCGATTACATCGTTATGGTCTGCACCAAGGGACTCGGTCCTTCTTTGTAAAAGTTCTTCCAACATTGGCTCTGCTTCCACATAATTTCCGAGTGCTTCGTGAACCATGGCAATTTCATTCATCGCCTGTAACCGTGTGGGTAGGTTTAATTGGTCGGGTCGATGGAATAAGGTTAACACTCTTTCCAATTCGAGCTCAGCTTTTTCGTAGGAACGAATGGACCGATAAGTTTGTCCGAGGCAAAGTCGGATTTGAGCTTCAATTTCTGGCTTTCCTTCTAGTTCATTTGCACGCCTAGAACCTTGGTCGAGCATTGTTTTGAGTAACTGTGTGTCCATTCCCGCAGTATTTTGAGGATCCAGGGATATAAAAAGGTTTTGGACAAAAGTGGTGATTGTTTGCGTCTTGGCCAGTTCCACTTCGGCCAATTGACTTTTAATTTCAGCATTTGCCCGGGCGATTTTGGCCTGCTGTTGCTGAAACATCGCGTAGACTGCAAGAGAGATTGCAGAGATTGCCAGAAAAGTTGAAACAGTTGCAATCTGTGCCAGTCTCTTTTGTCGGGCCAGTAAATCTCTTTGTTTGAGATCGTCCAACCCAACTCCGATTAATCCGGCCACCAATTTGAGCAGGGAATTTTTCTCTCCATCGGCATTCTCCCTGAGGTCGGCGGCGGCAGGTTCGTGTTTTTGCTCGGTAATTTGTCCATCTTCACTGACCTGCCTCCTGGCGGCTAGGGGTATGCATTCATTTTCACTATCTCCTTTTACATCCTCAGCCATGGGTTCTCCCGATAAAATCAGGCAAAGTACCCGATTTTGCTTTCCCATTGCTTTGAACATACGAATTTCCTCATTTACCCACCGTGATTGAACCGCATGAGGGGAGCACAAAATGATCAGGTGAGACGAATCCTCGAGTGCCTGTTCGATCAAGGGCCCAAGTTGGGCAGCCCCCGCCAATTCATCCCTGTCCCTGAATATCGGATAAAGTCTGGCCGGGATTGGACCGTAAGGACTGTTTTCACCAACTAAGTGTTTGGGAACCTTAAAATCTTCAAGCTTTTTACGAAGCCACTGAGCCTTATCCTCATCCTTGTGGGCATAAGTAATGAAGGCACGGTATTTGTATTCCTTATTTGAATTCAAGTCAGATTACAAATACTCATTATTTGTTTCATAGGCAAGTACGCACATTGAGGCAGCCTCACATTTGTGAAATGGAGTATTCACAACTGCCTGTTTGGATCATTTACTATTTTTTTTCTTAATCGCCCAAATTTGGAGTTTGTTATCTTTTACTCCCCCAACCACTGCCTCGTATCTTTTTTTTAATCGGAGAGCCTGGACTTGAGCGGCACTGATAATGCGGGACTTTGACGGGAGTTCGGATTGAAAGTTGTTGAGCAACCGGCAGGTTTTAATTAATAGAGGAAGATCGATTTGGATTTTCTGACTGATTTGATCTTTTTTCTCTCCCACTAAAAGTAGTTCGCCAGGATCTAAAGATATCGACTTTGACCCATTTGTAATTCGTAACTCGCCTTCAAGTAAAATAATTTTAAAGCCCCTTTTTTCAGTGGTCTCAATCAGCCATGTGCCGTTTCCAGTTACATCAATTTGCGTCGCGTCTGTTTCGAATTTCCAATTTGCTGTAATTCTTTTTGAGAAAAGAGCGGAACCCTGAAAAAAAAACAGATGGTAGTGGCTTCGAATTTCTACGGCACTGGATTGCCCAATCCGAAGTATGTTACTACTTTTCGGAAAGTTATAAATTTCAAGATATGAATCAACTCTCGAGACAAGTGCGAAGGGGAATCGATTGACAAGTTTAAAGCCCTTGCCCAGGGGGAATGCCTCGCCATCGGCTGAATTTTTTGGTTGTAGAAAGCATTTGCCATGAACAATTCGTACTTGATGACCCTCTTGGGGCATACCCAGAAAATTGGCTTGGGCGATCGTTTGAGAATGAAAAAAAAGCGAACTGAAAGCCCACAAAAATAAAGTATTTGATTTAATTATTATGCTTTAGGGAAACTAAAATTTTGCATTGAATGCAGCTCCAAGTCCCGAGTCGAAGCGGTTAAAATCCATATTGTCCATATTTGAATGGCGCATGCTCAAGTTGGCGAAGAATTTCAAATAGAACCAATTTGAAAATGAATATTTTAAATCCAATCCGAGGTTAGACATAAAGTCATCTCGGTCTTGGTTGGAATATCCATTGTAAGCAAACCGTAAAAATGGGCTGAACTCAAAATTATTGAAAGGAATATTCGTCCCAAAGGTAAATGCGGTTTCGAAGCGATTAAGTTCATCATGTACACCATATGCTGAATCAGTGAAATTGTAGGTAAGTGACCAATCAATAAATGACTGCACAGATCCCATTTTGAAACCTTTACTAAAAGAAAGAGAGGGAGAAATCTGATGGTACTGCCTTTCGAGGCCTTCCCTTGGATTGAGGTCAAATGTGAGACCCAGTCCAGGTCGGATGGACCAGCCCTGTCCAAACTGGAAAATACCCGCAAAATTCAAACCGAGTGTGTCAAAATCGAAGTTATCGAATAATTCATCTCCAAAATGGGTAAACTTGGTGTAGCTTAAATTTGCGATTGGGGAAAATGTGGCTCCTCCCAAATCGAATGCTCCGAGCAAAAAGGTATTTCGAAGAGAGTTTTCCCATAATCCGCAGGGCTCTTTGAGCTCCCCGGTGTCAATGGATGCCGGATTGTTGGAGAAATAGAGCTTAGTATCAAATCCCAAGTGATAACCGAAACCTGTTTTTTTGGCCTCCACGGGCCGTTGAATACCGAGATCGCTTTTTCCTATATTAGAATTGGACAAAGGCCTGGCGGGACGCCCGTGTTGAATGCTTTGACGATAACGAATTTCGTCTAATGGATTAGGCCTGATGTCCGCCTGTCTTGAATTGGCCTGCGCTAAGGACTGATTAGAAAACAAAATATTGATGCTGAAGAAAAGTATTGGAAGTAAAGGGCAGAATTTTTGGTTAACAATCATAGCGTCAAAAAATGTTAATCAGTTGGGGAATTTCCTAATTTTAATGGCTGCGGAATGACCGCTCATGATCTTTGAGTCATATCCATTACTGCCATTCGTATTGAAGTCCTGAACGCTATTTATACTGCGGGAACCATGCTTTACATTTTCAATAAAGTTAACCGCTCCTATCATCCTGTTACTCGAACCAAAAGTTGGATAACCATCCTTGCTCCGAAGCATAACTTCAGAATTACTGGGAAAATTAATATTTTTCAAGTCGATGGTGATTGCTTCCATGTAGACTTCCCGCAGGTTGCCGGAAAAGCGCAAGCCATCCACATTGATCAACTGGTCAGCGTATAAATAAAGATTATCCGAATCACTGTATCTGCCAACGGAAAAGGTACTGGACAATGCGCTTTCTTCGTCCGGTTTAGTGCTTCGGATATGAAGTTCTTCCAATGAAGCCAGGGCCAAATTCCCCCCGGTGTCGATATCCACATTAACTAATTGTAATGTATCATAAGAACCAATACCAAGGTTGGATCCTTCGTTGTATATTTTTGAGCCCTCTTTAATGTGTATGTCATCTGCTGCCCCGATGGAAAGAGCGTGGTCCTCAGAATGGTTCGAATTTTTAAAATCAACATCTCCCTCAATGTGTAGGTCTTTGACCGCGGCAATGGCAAAAACTTTTTTGTCTTCGGATGAACTGGCTTTGGTGAGATAAGAAGAAACATCAATGCTCGCTTTCGTGGATCCACTTGGAGGTTTGATTGTGATTTTTGATCCAATTGCTCCGTTAACATTATTTAAGCCTATTTGGAGCAGTTTTGCGTCAGTTTCGCTAAGCTTTGCGGTTCGAGTTCCGAGTAAGTTTCCATTGAGTGTTTTACCATTGTAGGTGTCACCCGGTTGTATTAATTTAGTACTCAAAGTGTTCAGGTAGTTGGAGTCCGCGAGGTTACTGCGTCCACCCAATATATCGATGATTTGATTTCCAATATTGGTAATTTCAGAATTTCCGTTTTCTCCCAAAGCACCATACTTGATTAGAAGTTGCCCAAATTCAAATGCGTACGGGTTGCTTGCAAATTCACCCACCAATTTTTGTGCATTCCACACATTTCCCCCGGGCAAATTATTTTCAATATTGAGATCAGTCAGAAATATCCTTGAAAGTTGGATTGCACTATGTAGGGCTTCATTGAGATTGTTGTATTTGGATGGGGATAGAACGAGTTCTTCCATGAACACTTGGATTCCAAGTACATCCAATTGATTGTCCTGATTTTTTTCCCACGGGCTAAGCATCGCTCCAATGCTTTCATAATTGGAATTGGATACCGGTAGCTGTGAACTACTGAGTGTTGATCCGCCCTCATCTAAATAATTAAATATCAATGATTGATTTGCAGGGTTGTACTCATAGGAGAGAGAGGCAATTGCAGAAGGGTCGGCTCCTTCGCCGGGTAGACTTGTCGGTGGCGAACCCGGATTTACAGAGGGTGGTGGAGAAGGGGGAGAGCCGGTTGGTGGATTAAGTAAAGGGTCAGAATCAGTCGTTCCGCGAAGCAACTGGCTTATTTTTTTAAAATATTCCAAAGATGTTTCCGCACCTGTAACGCTTCTTGGGGCATTAGAAGATCTTTCCATGAGTTCAACTTTTGAATCATCCTTTTCGGATTCCGAATCAGAATCTAGATCATTTTCCTGATCGGTAGATTTTGACTTTTTCATAGGGGCTTTTTTATCTCCAGTTGAAAGCTGCTTGGCTTTATCGGAAGCAACTTGGATGACGGATAAAGCGACATTATTTGCCACAGATTTAGCAGATTTATTTTTATTCGAAATATTTTGAGAGATTTTTGCATTAATGGGCCGCCTTACAACGCCTACTCCTTTAGTGAAACTTAAACCGTTTCCTTTAGATATCAGGACCGGCAAGGTACTCCCGGGCGGAGTGAATGCAACAACAGAACTAGAAACATCCAAGTTTAAATTTCCCGCAGGTGACAGCCCCATTTGAAACTCGGTTCCCCTAATACCAGCCGTTCCAAGGGAAGAATTTATCGTAAATGTTGAACCTTTATTGAGCTTTATGGTTTGAACAACCAATGCCCCTAAATCAAGATCTAAAGAAAGTTTGCTTTGACTAGGTTCTGATTGTAATTCTCCTAATTTACGATTTCTTGAAATAAAGGGGGTCTGTGTAAAAGACGAAATTTTAATTTGTGAATTAGGTTCAATCGAGGCGGTTGTGCCGTTGGAAAAAAGGATTGAGGTTTCCCCTGTCAGGCCAGTTTTAATCGAAAACCCTTCGGCTAAAACGGTTCCCGATTTGAGAATGCTTGGCACAACTTGACCGGTTGGAGAGATGGCGTTTACGGTACCTTTGGAGGAGAGCACAATGATTGCCCCGGCCTCGTTTGCCTCGATATTCTGAACAAAGAAGCAAAAGGGCAAAAGTAGCACACGAAACAAAAATAATAAAATAAACCTAGGCAAGTATTTTAGTTTCATGGCGGAGTAGTGGGCTGTAAAGGAGCTTTATTTAGACGAAAAGGGATCCCGCCTTATCCCAATCCACAACATTCCAAAAAGCGGCAATGTAATCGGGACGACGGTTCTGATAGTTTAAATAATAAGCATGTTCCCAGACATCCAAACCAATAATTGGTTTTCCGGTGACATCCGCAATCCCTTCCATCAAGGGTGAATCTTGATTGGGAGTAGAGGTGACAGCAAGACTACCGTCTGATTTTTGAATGAGCCAAGCCCATCCTGATCCGAATCGGGTAAGGGCGGCCTGAGTAAAGGCTTTTTTCATTGATTCAAAGTCTCCAAATGATGAAGAAATTGCATCGTTAAGTGCACCTTGTGGAATACCTCCACCCTCAGGAGAAAGGCTTTCCCAAAAAAAGCTGTGGTTCGCGTGTCCACCGCCTTGATTCCTGACCGCTCCTTTGACTGCATCAGGAAGAACCGAGAAGTCAGAGATCAAATCATCGACTTTAGACTGAAGTAGTTGATCATTACCTTCTAACGCACTATTTAGATTATTAATATAGGTCTGATGATGCTTGCCATGGTGTATTTCCATAGTCCTGGCATCAAAATGAGGTTCAAGTGCATCGGTGGAGTAGCTTAAATTAGGTAATTTGAATGTCATGATTGTATGATTAATTAAAGTTTAATTGTTAATTTTCTTAATGATAATGGCAAGAAATCTTTTGACGGGCTTTCTTTAAGAGAGCTTTTGCCTCCGTATTTGGAAAAAAGATTGAAATAGACTTTTACACTCCATGGCCAGTGTGCCTGAGAAAACTGACGGTTTGTGATTGGAATGGGGAAGTAAATGAAGGGAGGTCGCACCCCCGAGAGCTCCCATCTTTGGATCTTCGAGTGCGAAGTGAATTTCACTAATCCTTGAAATGACGGTCGCACCGGCACACATTGGGCACGGTTCCTTGGTTACATAGAGTTTGCACTCGTTTAGTCTCCAATCACCTATGAAACGAGATGCTTGCGTGATCGCAATCATTTCCGCGTGAGCAGTAGGGTCTTTCTGCAGTCTCGTCTGATTGTGGGCGGAAGCAATGATTTCATCATTATGAGTAATTACAGCACCCACTGGAACTTCATCCGCTTCCCACGCTTTAATTGATTCATTGTATGCGTGTTGCATAAAGAAGGAAACATCCTTCTCGAGTTGGCTTGGGAAAAGCTTGGGGAAAGGGCACTGCTGATGGGGAATCATTTGGCGGTCGGTTGTTTAAATTTCACGGTTTCGTTATTTAAGTGAAAGGTGACACTTGACGAAATCGAAAAAGATGGTGTGATGGAAGCTTTTAATATTAAATTTATGTCTGGAGAAGAAGTTATTGAAGTCGAAGGTAAAATCACTGCGGTTCTACCCAGTACAATGTTTAGGGCTGAATTAGAAAATGGTCATCAGGTTTTAGCTCATATTTCAGGCAAGCTAAGAAAGCATTTTATTAAAATCACTGTCGGGGACATAGTGAAAATGGAAATGAGTACCCAAGATTTGCAAAAAGCAAGAATTGTTTACCGATTGAAAAATGCAGAAGTAAACCGAAATGCTCCCATACGAAGTTTTGGACCAAGAAGCAAAAAGAGGTAACTTTTCTCTGAACACGAACCTTAGGAATTATGAATATCATAGAATCGATTGGACGGACTCCACTAGTTGAACTTACTAAAATCACGGGAGATTGCGGCGCGCGTATCTTTCTAAAGTCCGAGTTTTTTAATCCGCTTGCCAGCGTGAAAGACAGAATTGGGGCGGCGATGATAGAAGCGGCCGAAAAAGACGGTTCATTGAAACCTGACAGTGTGGTGATTGAACCCACTTCCGGAAACACTGGAATCGCTTTGGCCTTTGTTTGTGCCGCTAAAGGATACAAATGTATTTTGACCATGCCGGAAACCATGTCTAAAGAGAGAAGGCTGCTTCTTCGTTTGCTTGGTGCCGAAATGGTTCTCACGCCTGGGCCGAAGGGTATGGGTGGAGCAATCTCAAAGGCGGGTCAATTAATGGATGAATATGGAGAAAAGGCTTTTATGCCTCAACAGTTCAATAATCCCGCCAATCCTGAGGTGCACAGGCAAACCACTGCTGAAGAAATTTGGTCGGCTTTGGAGGGTAAAGTGGATTGCTTTGTTTCAGGAGTTGGAACAGGAGGCACGATTACCGGGGTTTCAGAAGTGATTAAGCAAAGAAATCCCGATATGATTGCGGTTGCTGTTGAACCGGTTGAAAGCCCGGTGATTACTCAAACCAGAAATGGTGATGAGGTGAAGCCCGGACCTCACAAGATTCAAGGGATAGGTGCTGGTTTTGTACCTAAAAACCTTAACCTGGACATTGTCGATGAAGTGGAACTCGTGAGTAGTGATGATGCTTTTGATATGGCAAGAAAACTTAGCGTACAAGAGGGTGTCTTGGGTGGAATCTCTACAGGTGCGAGTGTAACTGCAGGGTTAAGGATTGCGAGCCGACCCGAAATGGCAGGCAAGAACATTGTTGTCGTTGGTGCGAGTTGCGGTGAGCGTTATCTTTCCACTCCGCTCGCCGCCCAAGCGGCAGCTGAAGTATTGGATGCGGTTGCAGAGGAATAGTTTCCGTCCAACTCCGGTCCTCCGACACGAAAAGCTGCACCTCGGGAATTTTCAGTTAGAAGAGGATTCCCTCTTCTTTTTATTTAACTTTAGATTTGAGAGCTTTAGTTAGAAGAGTTCTTTCTGCTTCGGTATCAGTTGAAGGGTTGGTTGTCGGTGAAATAGGTCCCGGATTGGTACTTTATTTGGGAGTGCACGACGACGATGATCCAAGCGACCTCGATTGGGTGGTAAAAAAAATAGTGGGACTGAGAGTTTTTGAGGATGGTCAGAAGAAAATGAATCTTTCCCTTCTTGATACAGGATTAGAGCTTATGCTGATTAGCCAATTTACTTTATATGGTTCTCTGCTTAAGGGGTATCGGCCTTCTTTTAATCAATCGGCTTCTCCTCAGAAAGCGAGAATGCTTTACGAAAATTTTATCAGCTCCATTACAAAACATTTGCCCAATCGTTTGGCAACTGGTGAGTTTGGCGAAGACATGAAGATTGAATCGATTGACGACGGTCCTGTCAGCATATGGCTCGATTCGAAAGCCAGAAATTACTAAGGGATTAACGCGGAGGCATAAAGAGATCTGTAAATGAATTTATTAGTGAAACATCCACTTCATAAAAATCCCGAATAAAAAATTGCGGGGTGACCGATCATAAATACGGGAATATTAGATTAAGGGTTTCATGTTAAAGATTGAAGAGTACTTGCATTAAAAGAATTAATTATCGTAAGATGTAGTGTTGAAAAATTATATTTCACAGTATTTCTTTATAATTTCTATTCTCTGGTCGACCGGTTGTGGACCATTGGACGAGAATGAAGTTTCAAAAGTTCAGCAGGCGTGGAACGCTAGGTATCAATATGATTTGGAAAATCGCAGAATTGTTTCAATTTATGAAAACCAAAAGATTGGAAGAGCTACCGGTAGGGATGAGCATGGAAGAATAAACTATGATCAATACTGGGTCACTCGACCGTTTAAGGGAGAGAATCTCATGAAGCACCATGAGGCTAAGCTTGATTCTGCACGTGAAAATAGGTGGAACCTGGCAAATCGAAATTTAATTGAAGCTCGAAAGCTCAAACTCTCCGAAGTCGCAAGAAATAAAGATGAGAAGGGTGGGGATGAAGAGGAGGCAGCTGAAGAATTTGATGATTCGATGCCAGTTCCTTTTTTACCTCAGGGAATTTCGATTGACTCAGAAGAGCCCCCTGCTGATTTATTTCCTCCTATGGACTCACCAGGCGCTCCCCCCTTCCCGGACTCAAATTTAAATGGGTCTGGAATGCCCTCAGATCCGGAAGCCCAACCACCTTCTCCATTTGATCCGTTACCCCCTTTGTGATCCATGATCAAGTTAGCTTACATTCTTAACTCCCTGGCATTGCTTTTCTGTCTGATCGGGGCATGGAAGATTTTTTCCATACAGGCCGAAATTGAATACTCCCATGGAAAACTTGCGGAACTTAAATTAAAGGTTTCCGATTTGACACTGGCACTGGATGAGGCAAAAAAAGGACAAGTTGATCGCTTAGCCCGGGAAAAAAGAAAAAATCTGGAGCTCGAAGATCAAGCGAATGCCTTTGTTGATGAAGTTTCCGATCTTACCCGCAAGCGTGATGAAATAAATCAAGTTATTGCCAGTGCCCAAAAGGAATCGGATGAGTTATCGGCGGACATTCAAAAGCATAAAGTGAGCTTGGGGAGTGCGGACGCGCGGGTTGAAGCAGCTCGTGTTGAAAATCGGGCGATAACCCTCAATATACCAACACTCCAATCAAAAATAACAGAAGTAGAGAATGAGATTTTAGGTGAAAAGCAAAGAAAAGAAGATTTAGATTATGAAATTGCCACTTACGATAAAGAAACCGGAATTCTTAAGGATCACTATGATAAAACAATATCCGCGTTACAAAAAGATTTCTACGAACGCCCATGGTTAGACCGGGGGGAAAGGGTGAGTGTAGAATTTTCAAAACTAGATTTAACTTCGGGCCTGCTTATGCTTCCGATCGGAAAAGATCACGGAATTGAGCAAAAAATGAGATTCGCGGTGCGTGCAGAAGGTCAATCGATTTGCCAAGTCGAAATAAAAAAGGTCGGATTTGACCACTGCGTGGCCATGATCATTCCCTTACTCGGTAACCCCAGCAAACTTGAGGAGTTTTCAAAACTTGATCTTATTTATCTTTAGATTTGTGACTTTGCTCTCCCTCGTTGGCTTGATTGTCTTCCTGCTTCTTGGTCAGTTTGACACCAGTTCAGTAAAGTCAGATGTAGAACAGGCCAAGGTTAGGCTAAACCAATTAGCTTTGCAGTTGGAAATTGATAAAAATGAATCTGAAGCTGCTTTATCCGGTCTTTACCGGGCACGCGGTGACTTTCGTGATAAAGAAGAGGGTTTTTTGGGGCAAATAAAAGATTTAAAATCTCAAATTGACGGGTCTGTTCCGAGACAAACTGAACTTGAAAAAGAAAAAGATGATAAGGCGGGAGAATTGAAACAATTGGAAACCAAGCTTCTCTCTGCACTTGCCCCATTAGAGGAAATTGAGTCTGAAAAGAAACCACTCGAGGAGAAAAGAAAAAGGTTGGAAGAGGAGAAATCAAAAATTCTTGAAACTTTACTTTCACACAAAAAAGAAGCGGACGAGAAGGCACTTGAGTTAAGTAATCTTGAATCGAAAAGGAATATAGCCAAGGAAAGTTTCGATGAGGATTTGAACAGGTTAATGGAAGGAATAAAAAAGCCCTTTCATCTTTATTATGCAGAACCGAAAGAGGTCACCATTGCAAGCCGTGCACCTTCCGGGAAAGGAATTTTTATCAATTTTGGATATTTGGAAGGATTGCGTGCAGGGATGGAATTTCTAACAAAAAATGAAGATGCAACCTCAAATTTATCCTTTCGTTTAAAAGCGACCTTAGTGCAAAAAAACTTTTCGTACTTAGAGTTTTTGGATGCAACGCAAGTGTCGGACCCTAGTTATGCAACTGAAGGGCAAACATTGATTCTTATTCGCAGTGGAAACTTTATTTTAGACGAGAATTCATCTGAAGTTCTTACGAACTCGAAGTGAACTGTTATTTGTTAAACGCACCGAACTGAAATTAGATTCTTCCTTGCTAAATATTTTTTATTCCCTCATTCTTGAAGAAATCCTATTAATTTGTTTGTGACTACCCCCGAAGAAAATTCAGACGAAGAATTAGCCAATTTGATGGCTGATAATGAGAGTGTTGATGGAGCAGAAAGTGACGGGAATGATGGGAGTGGGGCTGTGGAAACTGGCATTCCTCCGCAATTAGATGATTCCAGTCCCGAGGTGGACAGCAGTGAAGAGTCTTTCAGCATTAATGACTTTGATGAAGATTTCCAGCCACAAGGTAATCAGAGCGATGATGGTGATGCACCAGGTGAAGTCAGTCAAAAAAATGAACAAGAAATGGTGGATGGTTCTGCTGCAAAGGCCGAAGATACTCTAATTAAAAAACCTGTCAGACCGGTTTCCAAGACCAATGGAGATGGAGATGTGGCACAGTTCAGACAGACTTTGGCTAGTTTGTCGAGACAGTTGGAATTGGACAGACTTGCTTTTTTACATAAGTCTTTGCAGGACTCGGGTGAGAGTTTGCCTTCCCTTGATGAGATCGCCTCGGATATTTCGGGCGAAAAACTTCTTAAACCAACTGGTGATTGTGATCTTTTCGGAAAGCGTCCGACGGCGAGGTTGGATGGATGGCTTTCTGGTCTTTCTTTCGGGGTGAGTAAACGGGCCAAGAAATTTTCCAAATAATCAGGCATTAATTCTTTGCCTGTTACGGAACAACAACAAACTGCAAACAGATTGGATTATTCCATCGTTGTACCTGCATACAATGAGGAGTCTTATCTAGGTGAAGTTCTCGATATCCTCCATCTTGGTATGAATAAGCTACCCAACCTAAAAGGGGAGATCATTGTGGTGGACAATAACTCCACCGATCAAACCGCAAATTTAGCAAAATCTAAGGGCGTACGGGTAATTTTCGAATCGATCAATCAGATATCGCGAGCTCGAAACGCAGGGGCCAGAGAGGCATTAGGCAGAAATTTAATATTTGTGGACGCCGATACCAAAATTCCCTTTGAACTTCTCGCACTTGCCTTAAAAAAATTGGACCATGAGGGATACGGAGGGGGAGGGGCAACCCTCAAGTTTGATTCGAATCAAAACCAACTTTTTTTTGGCTCATTTTTGCCCTTTTTTTGGTCCTGTATTTCCCATACCTTGCAATTGGCTGCAGGGAGTTTTATTTTCTGTAAAAAAAGACTTTTTTTAAAAGTGGATGGTTTTTCAGAAAAACTTTTTGCAGCTGAAGAATTGCTCTTCTCTTCGCAATTGAAAAAGGTTTGTAAAAAAGAAAAACTAAGATTTGAGATTTTGACGAGTTTTCCGGTCATCACATCATCCAGAAAGCTTAGCTGGTTTAATCCTTTTCAGATTTTGCTGGCCATTCTAATCCCGGTTTTTATTCCCTGGGCCGTTCGGTCAAAAAGATGGTGCAGTTTTTGGTATCGAAGACCGATTGAATAAAAATTTCCAAGTCTATTCAAATGGGTAGCGAAGGCCCCAAATCTTTCGAATATCATCCAATGTGGAGATAATCGAAATGCTTTCTTCCAACGGCATGATTGGGCTTTCCTTTCTTCCTTCGATCAGTAACTGTCCAAAATGCTCCGCTTCATAATTAAAACCATTTCCAATGAACGGGCTTTCCACCTTTTTACTTTCACCCGTTTTTGAATCGGTTAGGGTCATAATCTGTGGTTTCCAACATTGTTTATGAATCCGGATTGTTCCCTTTGTGCCGGATATGAAAGCTTCCTGTCCCGTGTCTGACTGAATTGATGAATGAAGTACCGCCATACTCCCGTTTGCATATTTAAAAATAATAGATGCCTGTTCATCCACGCCGGTTTTTCCACGGGTCCACTCGCTGACAATGGAATCAGGCTTACCATTAATCATGAAAGCGAGGGAAATCGGATAAATCCCCACATCCAGCAGAGACCCTCCAGCAAGTTCAGGATTTAAAAGTCTGCCTTTAGGGTCATTATTCTCGGGTTTAAAGCCAAAATCAGCATGAATGGTTCTAATCTCTCCCATTTCATTATTTTTGATAATATTCCTAATTTTTCTCATGAGTGGAGGAAATCTTGACCACATTCCTTCCATTAATAAAACATTATGCTCACGGGATTTTTCAATCATACTGCGAACCTGTTCGGAGTTTACCGCAAAGGGTTTTTCACATAATACTGCTTTCCCTTGGGTCATGCAAAGGATGGCGTTTTTTGCGTGCTCAGTATGAGGCGTGGCGATGTAAATTGCATCAACTGATGTACTGGAGGCTAAGTCCTCATAGGAATTGTAAACAGTCGGAATATTCCATTGCTTGGCAAATTTTTGAGCAGATTCCTGATTTCTTGAACCAATTGCCTGAAGTTCCCCATTTGTGGTGTTTTGTAACCCCTCCGCGAATGCATTTGCGATCCTTCCAGTCCCCATTATGCCCCATTGAATCTGTTTGTTCATATTTTGTTTAGAATGTCTTTTGGATAAGCAGGCAATCTTTATCTAGTAAAATTATGAACGCTCTTGGTTGACGAAGGTGATTTATTATTTGAAAAGAATAATATGTTTAAATCCTTATTTTTTCTTCTTTGCACCAGCAAGTCTTTTGCTTTGATTATTTTTTCCCTTGGGGTGACGGGCTGTAAAATGGAAGATTTGAAGTTGGAAAACACGGATGCCAATGAAACAAGTGCGAGTCAGAATATTTCTCCAGAACCGGTCACTAAAATTCCCGGGTTAATTCCCGGTGAACCAATGAATCCTCAAGTAATGGATTTATTGCTGCAGAAATATGTGGGTGAAATTATCGATGAAATAAGTAATGCAATTCCGGACTCTCCCGTGGTCGATTATGATCGGTTAGAAGGATCTTTTCTCAAAATGTTACTCGAAAGCAAAGCAGAGGATGAGGGGGGCAAATATCAGTTTATTTGCGATGAAAACGAAAGATGGATTTATAGATGTAACATGGAATCCGGAGAAATTGAATGTTTCAGTATGAGTTCGAACAAGTTACGCTTGATTTCCAGTATTAAATAGACACAAATCAATTACTGATATGCCGATGAAAATAATTAATATTACTCTTCCATTACTGCTGGCATTATTTTTTGGGGGTTGTACGGGTGTGCAAAATTATGGTTATCAAAAAAAAGAATTTGTTCGTCCTGCAAAACCAAAAGCCGCGGTTGAAAGAGCATGGCTTGCCCGGAATAAATATGATCATGAGCGAAGAATGTTGATTCCCATGGTCGGGGGAACTCGGTGGGGAGCGGTTCAGGAGTATAAGGAGGATGGAACTTTAGAATACAAGGAGTGGTGGGTCAGGGATATAAAAAAAGAGGATTTAGAGGCGAGTCCATCGACTGCTATAAGAATCATAAAAGAACAAAACAATGATCAAGGCACATCTTTGAATAGAATCAACCTGGATAATTTACCTGCCCCCAGTCCAGTCCAGTCGAGTGAGGTTATTGAGAGCCCCAATGAAAATTCTGTTGAGATTTCGGCTGATGTTGATTTTCCATCCGCTACAAGTGAATCTCCTGGCGATGATACTCCATTTGCTCCTCTGCCATTTGACGCCGTGCCCGCTTTGCCCAATGAGGAAAGCACTGCACCTGCTCCTTTTGCCCCGTTACCAGAAGGACTTCCCCCCCTTGGTCCCTTGGAAGAATCTGCGGATAATCCTCCGCCTGATCCTTTCGGATAATTAAATCAATAAAGAATTTAATACTGGTCTAGTTTGATTTCTCCGGTTGCGAAAAGCGGGGGAGGCTCATAACTTTCAGTACTCTGTGTATCGTTGGATTGCTTTGTACCCTCTTTTTTACTGTTTATTCGGATAATTTTGGGAGTGGGTAAATCTTTGGTTTGAGTAGGCGATGATTTTACCTGGGCTTTGGAGGGTAATTTCTTTTGAGTATTCTCCTCAAGGAGCCCAATGTTTTTGAGCCATACCCGACTGACTTGAATTTTGGCATCGTTGCTTAAAACTTCCTGGAGTTCAGCCAGAGTAACTTGTGCATAGCAACCGGCTCCTTTTGTTTTTCCACTCCCAATCTTTCTGGGAGTCCCATCTTTATTTAAGGTCTTGGACATTTGTGCGTCTATTGAAAAAAAGTTTACACAAAAAACACAATCTAAATCATCATATTTCCTTTGAATTAACTAAAGAATTATTATTAGCATGTAATATGCAGAAAAATTCGCCAAAAATTCAAAAAGTCCCGATGCAAGCAAAAAAAAGGGCGGCTCAAGTTAACATGATGCAACGAAGCACAGATGAAATGGGAAAGTTTGACAATGCTTCTGCCACTTCAGTATCGATGGGTATCACAGCCTTAATTGGACTAGGCGTTGAAGTGGTCTTTTATTTATTTATTTTGATTTTTAGAATTTCACCGAACACGCAAATTTTATCGGACTATTTTTACGAGCGGGGCTGGGTACCTTATGTTTTGACCTATTTAGCTTGCTGGTCTTTTGCGATTTTGTTCCTGAAGAGGAAAAAACTCAAAGGTCAACTTAATATCATGCAGTTTAAACTTTTGCCCGAGGATATTAGTCAGGATATCCGCGTTGAGAACCTGCCGCATTTTGGTGCCCATATTAATCGTCTGGGTTTTAATCCAAGGGAAAGTTTTTTATTAACGAGAATCTTGCGGGGGTTGGAGCACTTCAGCGTCAGGAAGAATCACACGGAGACGGCGGATATGCTCAAGTCTCAATCTGAAATCGACGCCACAATGGTCGATTCAAGTTATGTTCTTATCAAGGTTTTTATTTGGGCCATTCCAATACTTGGTTTTATTGGCACAGTTCTCGGCATTAGTGATGCGGTATCGAGCTTCGGAGGAGAGATGGGTGCCGCCGCGGATATTGAGGTTATCAAAGAGCAGCTTGGACAGGTAACGGGAGGTTTGAGTGAGGCGTTTGACACCACGCTCGTCTCCTTGATTTTTAGTCTTTGGGTGATGTTTCCAACCAGCGTGATGCAAAAGAACGAGGAGGATTTACTTAACAAGGTAGACGAGTACTGCAATGAGTATTTTCTCAAGCGTCTGCGCGAGCCACACGGAGAGGGCGGTACTGTGGAATCCGGAGATACCATGGGGCGAATCGAAAACCTACAGGCTTATCTTCTGCAACTTCAGGAGTCTCAAAGCTTGGTTGCTGAACAAATGACTCAGGTCGCCCTCCAGTTTAATCAGATCATGCAAAATACTTCATTCGAGGAGCAAAATGAATAATAATTAATTTCACTGCATTAATCCCGTTATTCATTGAAAAAGAAAAAAGCAGATTTACAGATTTCGCTTTTCCCATTTCTCAGCATTCTAGCCTGCGTGATTGGAATTCTTACTCTTATGATCACTGCAATTGTGATTGCCCAGATTGATCCGGAAGCAGTGAACGAGAAGATTGAGACTGCTTTGGAAGATGACGAGGAGTTTCAAAACCAAATTAAAGAAAAAAAAGAGGAAATTGAAAAGTTGCGTCAGGAGATAGGTGAAATTCGAAATAATCCACTTAAGAAAATAGATCCCCAAAAAAAAGAATTGTTAAAAAAAGAATTGGTTTCCCTGACTGCGGAGGCAAAAAAAAGAGTCGATGAAACCAAGAAGAGTAAAGAAATTCAGGGAGAAGTGGTTAAGGTTCAGTCAGAGTTGGCAAGTGTGATGAAAAACCTGGAAAAGGCAGAAAGTGAATGGGAATTAATGAAGAATCCGGAAAAATTTGCCACCATGGTGGTGAAGCAGAGCGGATCCGGCATGGGGGGAGAACTTGAACCCACATTTATTGAATGCCGGGCAGAAGGTGTTCGGGTGTATGAACAGAGTGGAGGGCACTTTGATATTGCAACTGCTCAGATCAGATCGCATGCCAAGCTCAAGGCGATTATTCAAAAACTGGTCAAGGAAGCTCCTTACAGAACTTGGAGAAGTGCTCAGGGAAGTAAAATGGATGCCCGTTTTGTAAAACGGGAGGGGAGTGACATTGTACTGAGGGATAAAAAAGGGAAGGACATCCAATTGAATGCCCTTCAATTGGATCCTGGTTCACGCAAAATTATTTACAAATATGAGGAGGCCAGAAAGGCCAAGCTGCCCGATCCCGAATCCCGGTATGTTATCTTTCTGCTTCGCTCAAAAGGGTTTTCCTCTTGGTATAACGCTTCATCCGTTTGCCAAAGTATGGGGTGTAAGTTTGGACAGTTACCCCTGGATGGTGAAGGGGAAATAGACCTATCTCTTTTTAAGGGCTCATGAAAAAAAGAAAGAAAGATGATGGGGGAAGCCTTGATTCACTGTTGGATACTATCACAACGGTGGTCGGTATTCTGATTATTTTATTAATTGTTGTACAGTTAGGAGCCGACTCGGCGGTCAAGCGGATCGTGGATGAAAAAAAGGAAGAAAACTCCAAGGAGCTCATGGAGTTAGCAATGCAGCAATTTGAGTCTCAAAAAAAAGCCCTTTTGGAGGAAAAGAAAAAATTACAACTTAAAATGGCAGCACAGAATAAGGGACAAATGCAACTGATTCAGGAAATTTCCAAGTTGGAGAAAGAAGTCTTGGAAAAGAAGAAAAATATGCCTCCTGCTCCTCCCGCATTGCAAAACCTTAGAAAAGAAAAGGCAAAGTTGGATAGCAGTAAAAATGCGATAGAGGTAAAGTTTAAAAAAGTTAAGGGACTACTTGTCCAGGCACCCAAGGGAGGCACAGAATCTTTGAGTAAGGATGTGAGTTTGCCGGATCCCAAACCAGCCTCCCCCGGGGCAAAGCCTTTCCGGTTCCTATGCAGGGGAGGGAAAATTTTTTCAGTTGACGATTCTGGTCTTCAAAACCGTGTTAAATCAGTCGTTGCCCAGTCCGGGCTCAAACCCAATAAGGACAGGGAGTATGAAGGGGCGAAGCTAATGAAGCTGATTAATGATAAAAAAATCGGAGATTCTTCAGTTACGGTTCAGTCTAAGCTGAGTCCTGATAAAGTCTTACGATTTGTGATTGAGAGAAAAGCCAATGCGGGTGAGGATGAAACTGGAATGAGCAAGCCAAACTCGAACTATCTTAAAGCTCTGGGTGGATTAAATCCAACAAAGCACTACCTTTTATTTGAAGTTTTTCCGGATAGTTTTGGTGCTTACTTAGCGGCGCGTGATCTTTCGAATCAAAGGAAATTTCCTGCCGGTTGGAAGCCTGCACATCGCGGAAGTGACTGGTGGCCGTACGACTGGGGTTATCGAGTGGTGGGGAGAAAGGCATATTTGGCTGCCCGACCAAAGCCTAAGCCATCCACCGGTAAGCCTAAAGCGGTTCCACCTAAAAAACCGGCCAATGTGCTGGATTAGTCCTGACGGGCGAGAAAAAGATCTTCGAGTGGATTTTCTCCACTCCTTCTTTCAAACTGGTTGGGTTGATTGACTGCGAGGTTTTCCAAAATTTTGAACACCCAACCGGTTTTTTCAGTTTGTTCAATTGCTTTTGCTAATTGGGAGGCTGTTTGGGGAACCCCTTGCTCTGACTTAAGTTTTTCAATGACCGACTTGCGGATAGCCAAAACGGCCGAAGCCGCTTGCTTTCCCGCTTCCACGCCTGGTTGATGGTAGGCGTTTATATTGACTAAAAAAGCATACAACCCAACTGCCCGTTCGAATAACGCAATTAATCTGCCGATTGCTGCCGGATTAACCTCTAAAATGGTCAGGGTCACCGATTTCCGATTTTTTTCGTAGAGTGCGTCTCGCGTGCCGAGAAGGAATCCATGGAGGTAATCTCCCGAATTCATTCCTTCGTTATCCACCTCGATGGAGGTTCCATTGCGGTGCTTCAGGACTTCTATAAAGGTGGCAAAAAAATTGGGCACCCCTTCGCGCAATTGCTGAACATAGGCGTGCTGGTCCGTTGATCCCTTATTCCCATAAACTGAAATTCCTTGATGAACGATGTTTCCATCGAGGTCCTTTTCCTTACCAAGTGATTCCATGATGAGCTGTTGCAGGTATTTGGAAAAAAGCTCTAACCGATCCTTGTAAGGCAGGATTACCATATCTTTTGACCCCTTTCCTTCGGTGAGAAAGTGCCATGTAAGTGCGAGCATAGCGGCCGGGTTTTTTCTAAAATCAGAATTTCTGGTTAAGTCATCCATTTCCCTGGCACCGGCAAGAAAATTATCGATATCTATACCTTGAAGCGCGGCGGGAAGCAATCCGACCGCGGCAGTTTCACTTGTTCGGCCACCTACCCAGTCCCACATGGGCAGGAAGTCGAGCCATCCATTTTGTTGCGAGTATTCGTACAGTTTACTACCTTCTCCGGTGATCGCGATCGTATGCTTGGAGAAATCCAAACCGGCCGTGGAGAAGGCGTTTTCCGCTTCCAGCATACCGTTCCGTGTTTCAGCCGTGCCCCCGGACTTGGATATGACTACGACGAGCGTAGTTTTTAAAGCGGACCCTATTTCAGCAAGGGTAAGATCGATTCCATCGGGATCGGTGTTGTCGAAAAAGTGAACTTTCAGCCTGTCACTCTGCGGATCCCCCAAGGCTCTGCCCACAAATTGTGGTCCAAGTGCGGATCCACCAATACCAATAACCAGAAGGTCGGTAAATGGACCGTGTGGAGATTGAAGAACACCGGAATGGACCTGACTCGATACCTCCCTGACTTTTTCCAAAGTTTCTTTAATCGCCTTCTTTAGCTTATCGTTTGGTGCGAGGTCAGCATTTCGGAGCCAGTAGTGCCCGACCATTCTGTTTTCATCGGGATTGGCAATCTCTCCGCCCTCCAGATCCTGCATTTGCTTGAGTGCCCGGCTAATGGACTGATCCATTGAAGACAGGTAGTCTCCAGAAAAGTCAACAAATGAAAAATCTGCCCAGAATTGGCTTTCGGAGTGAGAAATGTAAAAATCTTGATTCATATCGTTAGAATTTATCTGTGATTGCTCCGTTTGAAGCCGAACTGACGAGTTTTGCATACTTGGCTAAAACACCCCTCTTTTCCTTGGGTTCGGGGGCTTTCCATGCCGCTCTGCGCTTGTTAATTTCATCATCGTTTACATCGATTGAAAGTTCGTTTTTCTCCGCATCAATCGTAATTGGGTCACCATTTTGAAGTAACCCAATAGGTCCTCCGACTGCAGCTTCGGGGGTAACATGCCCGACCACAAAACCGTGGCTACCCCCTGAAAAACGACCATCCGTGATCAGGGCAACTTCCTTACCGAGTCCCTTTCCCATAATGGCTGATGTGGGAGAAAGCATTTCCCGCATTCCGGGGCCTCCGACGGGTCCTTCATTACGAATAACAATAACATGCCCTGCTTTCACTTCTCCTTCCAATATCCCCCGCAGTGAGGCTTCTTCCGATTCAAAAATAATTGCCCTGCCGGTAAACTTTAGACCTTCTTTACCGGTAATCTTGGCGACAGAGCCTTCTGGTGAAAGGTTTCCATATAAAATTCGAAGATGACTATCTTTTTTAATTGGCTGATCAAATGGACGGACTAAATCCTGCCCGCTGGGGTAGGGTGCGTAGGGAGCCGCATTCTGAACATTCTCAGCGAGAGTTTTTCCGGTTACAGTAATACAATCACCGTGAAGAAGCCCCTCCTCGAGCAAGGTTTTAAGTAATGGGCGTAAACCGCCAATGCGAACAAAATGAGACATATTATACTTTCCACTGGGTTTGAGATCACAGAGAACGGGTACCCGTTTCCCAATTTCAGTGAAATCATCGAGATCAAGTTTAACTTCCGCGGTGTGAGCCATAGCAAGCAGATGAAGGACTGCATTGGTTGAACCTCCCAGAGTAATGACTACGGTGATGGCGTTCTCGAATGCCTTTCTTGTCATTATATCGCGGGGTTTGATATCATTTTTAATTAAGTTCACCACCGCGGCACCCGCATCCCGGGCATCTCGCTTTTTTTCGTCTGAAATGGCCAATTGTGCGGAACTGTCAGGTAAGCTCATACCCAGAGCCTCAATGGCGGAGGACATTGTGTTTGCCGTGTACATTCCCCCACAGGAACCCGGGCCGGGTATTGCCTTTTTTTCAATGGCGGTAAGTTCGTCCTTATCAATCTTCCCTCCTGCGTGTGACCCCACAGCCTCGAAGACCGAGACGATGTCTAAATTTTCTTCCTTATGCAAACCCGGGAGTATTGTTCCCCCATAAACAAAAATTCCAGGACGATTCAGACGGGCAAGCGCCATCACGCATGCGGGCATATTCTTATCGCAACCACCAATCGCCACCACTCCATCCATTCCCTCTGCCCCTACGACCGTTTCAATGGAATCTGCAATCACTTCCCTGGAAACTAAGGAATAGCGCATTCCAGGCGTACCCATACTGATTCCGTCGGAAACGGTGATCGTTCCAAAAGGAACCGCCTTCCCTCCGGATTGATCCACTCCCTGAACGGATGCTTTCCCCAGCACATCAAGATGGGAATTACAGGGGGTAACCATACTCCAGGCTGAGCAGACCGCAACCTGTGGTTTTTCAAAGTCTTCATCTTCAAAGCCCACGGCCCGGAGCATCGAGCGATTGGGAGCACGATCATTCCCATCAACGACGATGGATGAAAAGTTGCGGTTGCAGGAATTCATTTATTACGATTATGATTTGAATTGGTTTTGAATCAAGTTAGATAAAGACTTGCGAAAACAACCAATATCTTCTTCATTCGCAACAACCTTTTTTTTGGAAAATAAAAAACTAGAGTCCCTGCGGGACGAAATCGACGGGATCGATTCGCAAATTGTCAGTTTGCTCAACTCGCGTGTGCAGGCGGCCGTGGCAATTGGTAAGATTAAAAGTGAGTTGGGTATGGATCCCTATGATCCAGCCCGCGAGGAACAGGTTTTTAAAAAGTTGGAAGATCTGAATGGCGGTCCCCTCAGCAAAGATTCTTTGCAAATAATTTATCGTGAAGTAATTTCCGCTTCAATCGCACTGGAGAAAAAGATGGTTATCGGTTATCTCGGTCCTGAAGCAACTTACACTCACCAGGCGGCGGTAAATAATTTTGGGTCCACTTTGGATTATCGTGCTTTACCGGACATACCGGAGGTTTTTCAGGCAGTTGAGCAGGGAGAGTGTGATTATGGAGTGGTTCCGATTGAAAATTCAACGGAGGGAGCGGTGAACCGTTCGCTGGACCTTCTGGTTGAAACGGAGTTGACTATTATTGCCCAAGTTTATCTGAAAGTAGAACACTCTCTTTTCAGCATGCTCCCCCTTAATCAAATTGAGGAAGTCCGGTCCAAGGATCAAGCGTTGGCTCAGTGCGGTGAATGGCTGAGAAGAAATTTGCCCAAGGCCCGGTTGGTTCCGTATACGAGTACCGCGGAAGCCGTCCGTAGCCTATCCAGTGATAAAAGATCCGCGGCAATCGCGGGAAAACTGGCGGGGCGAATTTATCAGGTACCCTTGCAAGCAGAAGGGATACAGGATCGGAAAAATAATGTTACCCGCTTTTTGGTGGTTGCCCGCAAGTCCCTGCCCAAGCGGGAAAATGTGAATTACCGAACCAGTTTAGTTTTGTCATTGCCCGATCAGATCGGGGCTTTGCAAAATGCGCTCAAACCGTTTCCTGAAAGAAGCTTGAATTTGTGTAAAATCGAATCCCGTCCAAGTAGGCTCAAGACATGGGATTACTATTTCTTTGTTGATTTCATTGGACACCGGGAGGATGAAAAAGTAATGGAAGTTATGGCTGAACTTGAAAAACTTTGCCCGTTGGTCAAAGTCTTGGGCAGTTATCCGGATTGAGATTTCACCGTGCTTTTAGAAGAACAGAACAGATAAATCCTGATCAGGATTGGCATTATGCATGACCAGTTCTTCAATAAAAGAACGGATTTCCCGGTAGTTTTGTTCTTTTTTTGCGGTCCATCTTTTATTTTTTTTCATCAAGGACTCTTTGAGTCCAGAAACGAGGAGCAGTCCCCTGAAAGTATTCTGGAACGAGTTAATAGATTCAAGAACGGAGGCATGTACCCACAGTGGCTCGATCGAGGAAACTCGAGCGTTCCAGTGGGTATAATTTAAATTTCTCTTATTGGGGAAATGAAAGCGAACCACTTGTTCGATACAGTGCTCGAATGATTTCACGGGCATCTGTCGCATCTCGTCGTTTTCCCGAAGGAAAGAGAGCGTCCTTTGCAACTGCAAGGTCTCTTCACGCGTAGAAGTACTCCCAATAACTGAGAATAGTGCGTTTAGATTTTGTAGTCTTGTGTAATCGTCTTTTTTAACCGCCGCTTTTGTCACCCTTTTTGTTACCACCCAAGTTAACCAATTCCTCGACGAATCGAGATATCCCCATAAAATCCTCATAAAAACTTGCGTACCTCAGCCATGCCACTCCATCCACTTTTTGAAGTCGAAGCATGATTGCATCTGCGATTGCCCGGCTTGGCACCTCTCCATCAAATTCACTTTCGACATGGCGAAGAGTTTTGGAGAGCAAACCGTTAATCTGCTCGGCGTCAATAGGACGTTTCGCAATTGCACGCCTCAATCCCATGGCAAGTTTGGTTCGGTCAAAGCTTTCCCTCCTTCCATCTCTTTTTACCACCACCAAATCTTCACGCAGGATCTCCTCGATAGTAGAAAAGCGATAACCGCAGTTCTGACATTCCCGCCTGCGCCTAGTCGATGCAACTTTACCGGCTCTTGTATCAAGAACCTTCAGGTCATCAGAAGAGCACTTCGGACAATGCATTAACTAAATATAATTCCTCTTTCCACACTCACAGATATCTTCTAACAGAGTTCGAGGAAGTTCTTCAAGATCATAATTCCTTTTTCCGTAGCCAATGATTCCGGATGGAACTGAACGCCCCAAATTGGTAGGGACTGGTGCTCAATTCCCATAATCTCAGCCTCTTCAGTTTTGGCGGTCACCTTCAGACAGTGAGGAAGATTCGAATTGTTTAGTAGCAGAGAGTGGTACCGCGTGGCGGAAAACGGGTTTGGTAAGTTTTGAAATAAGTTTTGGTTGTCGTGCTCGATCGGGGAGGTTTTTCCATGCATGAGACGATTTGCCCGAATGACTTCTCCCCCAAAACTCTGCCCAATACATTGATGACCCAGGCAGACCCCCAGGATTGGTATTATACCTTTAAGTTTTTCAATAACTTCCAGACTTATTCCAGCCCGTGTGGGATCACAGGGGCCCGGAGAAATCACCACGCCGTTGTAATTTGAGGTATCGATATCCTGAACCAATATTGCGTCGTTGCGAAAAACATCAACCTCCGCGAGCAACTCGCCAAAATACTGAACAAGATTGTATGTGAAGGAGTCGTAATTATCGATAACAAGAAGGCGCATAATTGAATGACTATCCCTTATAGCCTTGTTTTCGATTTCTCTCCTTCAAGCGTAGTGCATTTAAGCGGATAAAACCACCTGCGTCTTCGGGTTGGTAATCGCTGACATCATCATCCATGGAGGCAATACCTTCATCATATAAAGAAAAATCTGATTTGCGGCCCACTGTGATCACATTGCCTTTGTAGAGTTTTAATCGAATGGTTCCGGATACGGTTTTTTGGCTTTGATCAATCAAAGCTTGCAGAGCCTCGCGTTCTGGGGCAAACCAAAATCCATAGTATATTAATTCCGCATAACGGGGCACCAACGAGTCCCGCAGATGCATCAGATCACGGTCCATTGTTAAGGTCTCCATTTGTCGATGGGCATGAAGCAGAACCGTTCCGCCCGGGGTCTCATAGACTCCTCTGCTCTTCATCCCAACAAAACGGTTTTCAACAAGGTCAACCCGACCGATACCGTGCTTCCCCGCAATCTTATTGAGTTCGGACACCACCCCGTAGGGAGAAAGTGAATTACCGTTTATTGCAATGCAATTTCCCTTATCAAAACTTAGCTCTATGTACTCGGCTTGGTCCGGTGCCACTTCCGGATCAACAGATAATTTATACATTTCACGATTATTCGGAGTGGTCGGGTCAAACCAAGGATCTTCCAAAATACCGGCTTCATAGGAGATGTGCCAAAGGTTTCGATCCATCGAATATGGTTTGGAAGCACTGGCTTCCACATCAATTTTATGAGTGATACAATATTCTATCATTTCCTTTCGACCGGGAAAACGTTCCCTGAACGAGGCGTCCCGCCAGGGAGCTAAGATAGTCAGGTCAGGGGCGAGTGCGGAGAAGGTAAGTTCAAAACGACATTGATCGTTGCCTTTTCCTGTCGCCCCGTGAGCCACAGCATTGGCATTGAATTCTCTGGCAATATCAATGTGGGCCTTGGCAATAAGAGGACGTGCAATTGAAGTTCCGAGTAAATACTGAGATTCATACACCGCGTTTCCACGAACCATGGGATAGATGAAATCCTGTGCGAATTCATCAACCAGATTGAGCGTGCGGTGAGCGGTTGCACCCGTGGAAAGAGCTTTTTCCTCGAGGCCGTCCAACTCTTCTTCCTGTCCCACATCAGCACAATAAGTAATAACTTCCGCGTTTTGCTCGTGGGCATACCAGTGTACGAGAACGGAGGTGTCTAAGCCTCCTGAATAAGCGAGAATGATTTTCATTAAGAAATTAGGTTATTTTTAGATAATTGTTTTAAGACCGCTTTTTGCATGTGCAAACGATTTTCAGCTTGGTCAAAAAGGATGGAACGGGGGGAGGAAAGAACCTCCTCAGTTACTTCTTCTCCCGGGTGAGCGGGCATGCAATGCATGAATAAGGAATTCTCATTCGCTAAAGCCAGCAGATCCTTTGTAACTTGATACTCAGCCATTTTTTCTTTCCGGTTTTCTTCCTCCTCTTCCAACCCCATGCTTACCCAGACATCGGTATACAGAACATCGGCATCTTTTGCGGCTTCCCTGCAATCAGATGTGAAGTGCCAGTTAGCGGGAAGACCGGCATCTTGGCAGAAGCTTTCAATTTTTGGAGTTGGCTTGAATTCTTTTGGTCCACACAGCCAAATATCCATGTCCCAAAGTGCTCCGGCTAAAATCCATGAGTTGGCCATGTTGCAACTCGTGTCCCCGAAAAAAGTAACCTTCTTACCTTTGAGTCCCAAGTAGGGGTTTGAGGTGGAGGATGTTTTTTCCAAAATCGTCATGCAATCTGCATATATTTGACAGGGATGAAGGAAATCCGTCAATGCATTCACGACCGGAATGGAGGCATGATGGGCGAATTCCTGAATTAATTCGTGTCCGTGGGTACGAATAATCAGACCATCCAAAAAGCGGGACAGTACTTTTGCTGTGTCCTTGACGCTCTCACCTCGGCCGATCTGTGTGCTTGATAGGTCAAGAAGCACCGGGTGACCGCCCATTTCACGTATTCCCACCTCGAAGGAAACCCGGGTGCGGGTACTGTTTTTATAAAACAACATGCCCCAACTTTCACCGAATAAATCTTCGGTGGGTCTGTTGGCGCGGTTTTTCTTAAATTCCCGGGCATTTTCAAACACGGATATGATTTCCTCTTTATTGAAATCATTTTCTTCTAAAAAATGGTTCATTTTTCTGATTCTTGGTAAAAGCTTTTGAGGGAAATACTGGTTTTCTCCATGGCTTCAGATAATTCTTCTTTGCTTACGGTCAATGGGGGGAGAAAGCGAACCACATTTTCAGCAGCGCCCACCACGAGCATTCCATTTTGACGAAATTGAGCAATCAGCTCACTGGGGGGGGCAGACATTACAAGGGCCAGCATCAATCCTCTGCCACGCACTTCCTTAATTATACTGGGATACTGATTCTTCAGTTTGTGCAGCTCAGCTTCAAGGAATTCTCCTTTTTCCCGGGCTGCGAGAATGAGATTATCCTGTTCGAGCACATCGAGGACAGCATTACCGGCACAGCAGGCGAGTGGGGAACCACCAAATGTTGTTCCATGCGAACCGGGTTGAAAAATATCCGCCCACTGATCACTTAACCAGACACCACCGATTGGAAATCCACCTCCCAATCCCTTGGCCATGGCAATGGCATCGGGTTTTACACCGGATTTCTGATAGCCAAGGAATTCTCCAGTCCGTCCGATTCCGGCTTGTACCTCATCGAGCATCAAGAGGATCCCTTTCTCCCGGCAAATATGTTCGAGCCCCTGAAGGAACTTATCATCGGCTACTCGAATACCGCCCTCACCCTGAATGGACTCAACCATTACACCCACTGTCTGGTCATCAATTTTTTCTTCAAATGCACTTAGATCATTGAAGGGGGCGAATGAAAAACCATCGAGTAGCGGTTCAAATCCATCGCGGTATTTTGGAGAGGAGGTGGCAGACAGGGCTCCCATTGTCCTGCCATGAAAGGCATTTTCGGCGACAATTAATTTATACTTTTTGAGGGATGGATTCTGGTTTCCCACAAGGCGGGCAAATTTGATCAGTGCCTCATTTGCTTCGGCTCCACTGTTACAAAAAAGCATTTTACCCGGCCCAATTTTATTGACCAGCCTTTTGGCCAGTCTTACCTGTTGCGGAATGGAGAAAAGGTTTGAGCAATGAACCAGCTCGGTGACCTGTTCATTGATTGAATTAATCCAATGCTCGTGGCCATGTCCTATGTTAGAAACCGCAATGCCAGAGGTGAAGTCGAGGAATTTATTTCCGGAAGAGTCCCATAAGTACGAACCTTTTCCCCTTACTATTTCCAGGGACGGAGGAGCATAATTGCTTATTAGATAATGACTCTGTTCAGGATTATTCATGGTTCGACTCAGAATGAATAATTTCCGTACCGATTCCCTCATCGGTAAAGATTTCAAGAAGGATACTATGGGCGAGTCGACCGTCGATCAAATGCACTCTATTCACACCGGCGTTGAGTGCGTCCACGGCACTATTCACTTTGGGGAGCATTCCCTGAGCGATGATTCCCTGATTTTTTAATGGTTCGACCTGGTCAACGGCGAGGCTGGAAAGGAGGCTGCTGGGATCATCCGGATTGCGTAAAAGACCCGGAACATCCGAAAGGTAAACTAATCTTCTCGCATGTAATGCAATCGCGATCTGTGCCGCTGCCGTATCGGCGTTAATATTGTAACACTGTCCCAAATGATCTGACCCGGTTGACGATACGACAGGCATGACTCCGGAATCCAGTGCTTCCTGAATGGGACCGGTATTCACCGATCTTATTTCACCCACAAAACCGAGGTCCGAAGAATGAGGCAACTTGGTGCATGCGAGCACATCTTTCCCAGGTATTCTTTGCACGGGACAATCATTTTTTGCCACAAAGGAAGCCACCTCGTCATTCACTGTACCGTTTAAGACTTCATCGACGACCTTGATTGTTTGCTCATCGGTGACCCGTAGTCCATCAATGAATTGAGCCTTAATCCCTTGTTGCTTAAGTACTCGGGTCACTGCCTTTCCACCGCCGTGCACGACAACGACTTTGATGCCCACGAAATTTAGAAAAACAAGGTCCCGAGCAACTTGCGAACGGGTTTCAGGGTCGGGGGAGTCCATAAAGCTTCCTCCATACTTGACCACAAAGGTGGAGCCGCGAAATCGGCGAACATAGGGGAGCGCTTCCACGAGGATACTCGCTTTTTTTTTGCTCTCTTCGACTTCAGGCATCACTCGCTTTTATTGAATTTAACATATTCTTCACTCAAGTCGTTACTCCAAATTTCCCCCTCAGCCTTGCCCATCTTTAAGTCCAGTGAAATCGAAAACTCATCGAGTGAAACAATTTCTTTCCATTTTGACTTATTCTCAATCAAGGGCATGCCCTTGATTAGGACGGGGGTATCATTGTAATGCATCCCTAGCTTTTCAAAGACCAGTCCCACTTTTGCATAACCAGCTGCATCAGCAATCCGGCCCCAATTGGGATCGCAACCATACCACGATGATTTGACCAGCAGAGAATTTGCGATGCACCGGGCAACTTTCAAAGCCGAATGTGAGTCCTTTGCACCCTTTACCCGAACTTTCACAAATTTTGTAACTTTTTCCCCGTCGGTAACACATTTTCTGGCCAGGCAGGAACAAACTGCATGCACCGCCTCTTTAAATTCTCGTTGTACCGCAATTGTTTCATTTTCAATTTTTACGCCGGAGTGTCCATTAGCCAAAAGCAAAACACAGTCATTTGTGCTCATATCTCCGTCGATGGTAATCCGATTAAATGAATGTTCCACGGCATCTGTAAGAATTTCCTGTAACGCAGAACCGGATATATCTGCATCCGTGGTTATAAAAGCCAGCATGGTGGCCATGTTTGGCTCAATCATTCCCGCTCCTTTGACGACGCCTCCAATGGTAATATCTCCCCTTGAACTTTGTATCTTGGCCGAGCAGGATTTGGTGCAGGTATCTGAAGTGAGAATCGACTCCTGAAAGGCACGGGCTCCGTCGCATCCATCCCTTATATCTTCACATGCGTCACGAATTCCAATGGTTAGTCGACTCATTGGAAGGGACACCCCAATCCTTCCCGTTGAACAGACCAGTACTTCCTTGGAATGAATATTTAAATGCCTGGCGACTTCCGAAGCCATTTTTTTGGCGTCCGCCTCTCCCTGTTCTCCAGTGCAGGCGTTGGCATTTCCGCTATTCGCCACAATCGCATGGAAAGTGTTATCGGATTCAGAAATTAAATTTTTCGAGTAGCGAACGGGAGCGGCTTGTACATCATTGGTCGTGAATACACCAGCACCGTTGCAGGATTTTTGTGAATAAATAATTCCGAGGTCAAGTTTTCCATTTCTTACACCTTTTACATCGCAGTGAACTCCGGAGCAGAAAAATCCCATGGGTTCAGTAAGGGCGTCCCCGTTCTCATAAAACTTCACGGCAGTCCTTCTCCCTCCTCATAGCCTTGGCAGATATTCATTGATTGCACTGCCTGTCCGCCAGCCCCTTTGATTAGGTTATCCTCCGCGGAGCATATTGTGTAGCGACCGGTTCTTTTGTCCTCATTCACCGATAAATCGATTCGGTTAGTCCCGGCAACATGGGCAACATCAGGAAATTCACCTTCATCCAGCAGATGGACAAATTTTCTTCCCCGATAAAAGCTTTTCCAGGAATCCCAAACCTTCTTCCGGTTCAGCCCTTCTTTGGCGGATACGGAGATAGTGGAGCAAATCCCACGATTCATTGGGGCTAAATGGGGATGAAAGGAAATGATGACATCATTTGAACTGGCGAGGGATAGTTGCTCTTCGATTTCAGAAAGATGGCGATGCTTGGGAAGGCCATAGGGACCGGCACTTTCATTTCTTTCACAGTAAAGAAGTTTTTCTGTGGCATTTCTTCCCGCCCCACTTACCCCGCTCATACTGTTCGCCACAATGCCGGATTCTTCAATTAATCCATCTTTTAGAAGCGGAAAGAGAGGAATCAAAATACTGGTCGGGTAACATCCCGGGGAAGCAATTAGAGATGAATCCTCCCAGGAAAAATTATGGATTTCAGGTAAGCCGTAGGTTGCCCGCCCAAGCCATTCCGGTTCGGGGTGGGGCGAACCGTAAAACTCCTGATAACATTGGTCTGTTTTGAGTCGGAAATCCGCTGACAGATCAATGACTTTTTTTCCCGCATTTAAAAGCGGAATGGCGTAACTCGCTGCAGTTCCATGGGGTAGGGCGAGGAAAAATAGATCGCAATCCGTATTTTCACAAAGTTCTTTGATGCTCGGATTAGTAAAGGTTAGACCTTCTACTTTGCCTCTTAAATGAGGGATGCTGGATTCAACGGGATTCCCCGCATAGGTTCTTGAGGTCACGCCCATCAGGTTGACTTTCGGATGCCACGCAAGAATGGAAACCAGTTGCCTGCCGGAATATCCGGATGCCCCTACGATTGTTACATTCATGATTGAGAAATAAAATAGTTTTAACTGATAAAAAAAACAAACCCCCCGGTTGGAGTTCCGGGGGGTTGAGTTAAAGAGATTAGAAGATGTTTTACCGTTTTGAAAACTGGAATCTTTTTCTTGCCCCCGGTTGACCGGTTTTTTTCCTTTCAATTTTGCGAGGATCTCGTCGCATGTGTCCTGCTTTTTTTAAAGGTACACGCAATTCGGAATCCATTTTTTCGAGTGCTCTGGATAGACCGTGGCGGATTGCTCCTGCTTGTCCCGCACCACCACCACCAGAAACATTGACTGAGATATCAACTCCACCAACCATTTCAACGGTGGCAAGGGGAGACAATACGATTTTGCGAAATTCTTCGGTTTTACAATAGTCGGAGTAATCCTTGCCGTTAATGAGGTAGATTCCGGTTCCTTTTTTGATACGAACCCGGGCGGAACTGGTTTTTCTTCTGCCGGTGGCAATAAATTCTGTAGTGGAAGTTTTAGCACTCATAAATGAAATTGATTAACTCGCTAATGGGGTGGGTTGTTGCGCAGTATGGGGGTGATCCTCGCCACTGTAGACTTTCAGCTTGGTAAGCATACGGCTGGCAAGTTTGTTCTTGGGCAACATTCCTTTTACCGCATTGGTAATAATAAATTCGGGTCTGTTTTTTCTGAAATCAGCAACATTCCGATACTTTTCACTTCCCATGTAGCCACTGTAAAACATATATTTTTTTTGTTCTTCCTTGGCTCCGGTAAGCTTGACTTTGTCTGCATTGATTACGATGACAAAATCACCCGTGTCCACATGTGGAGTGTAAGTGGGTTTATCCCGTCCACGGAGGGAGTTGGCTATAGTGACCGCGAGTCTGCCAAGGATTTGATCTTTGGCATCTACGATTTTCCACCCGTGAGTGGTGGTTTCCGCTTTGGCAAGTGTAGTTTTCATGTTGAATTTGGAGAAAAGCATGCAAGTAAAGCAAACTCAGCATCAATCGTCAACCGAACAATAAATAATTTTCGCATAACTAAAACTGAGCTTAGAAGCTGACCTGATCCTAAGATCCCTTAGGGTGTCTTCGTATAACTTGTGCCCATAACCCATCACTCGGTCAGTGTTATCGAACACAACTGGCATAAGGCTTTTATCAATATCTGTTAGCTGAGAGTGTCCCAGAACTTGGTCCCTTAATGGTTTTGTATCGCCAAACACTCCCCCAATCATAACCTTCTAATCATGTTAGCGACACCGGCGAGTAGCTCAAACACTCCGCCCTTAGTCATCCCTACAGACAACCCCATCAAGTTTTTAACATTCTCATCTACCTCTTCGTCGTCGATCGCGTAAAGATACTAGATCCGCCACCAAAACAGGAAGAAAATACCAAAATGAGAGCTAAGGAAAATATTCCAGTAAGGAAACGAAATATGAGGGATTTACTATTCATTTTAAAAAATTATTAATTCTTTTAGTTTTTTCGCAATACCAATTTATGTCTACTAAACATACAAAGAATGCGGTTGGATCACATGGCAATGTAATTTTTCGCAATCCAGTTTTCAGGTCTGGGTAAGTTTTTCAATCGCCTGGTAGCTCCGTGCGATCATCTCTCTCGGGTCATCCAATAGATTGGCGGTGGCTAACGCGTTGTCGAGTAGCTGGTTTGCAACGAGTTCGGCAGTGTCCTGATCCGAATCAATCAGTTTTGACAGCCCCTTGATAATCGGGTGCCTTTGATTGACCTGTAATTTGACCGGTGAGGCAGGCATTGCATCTTCTCCCCCCTGCATCATTTTCATTACCCGTCTGGCCGAAGCCCCTCCGAGTCCGTCACCGCCGACAATACAAACTGGACTATCGATCAACCGATCTCCAGTTTCAACTTCGGAGACTTTTTCTTTCAGACTTTCCTTCAGCCATTTACACAATGACTTGGTGTCTTTTTTGTTGAGTGCTTTCCCTTCCGGTTCCTGGTCAAGTTTTTCAAGTTTTAGTTCGTCAGAGTCTGCTGAAATTATTTTTTTCTCTTTATATTCCCGGACAGATTGCATGACGTATTCGTCGACCGGTTCCGTGAGTAACAGCACCTCAAGACTGCGTGCTTTCAATGCTTCAAGGTAGGGCCCCGCTTCGATGGACTGCCTGCTTTTTCCGAAGAGAAAAAGAATATCCTTTTGATCCTTGGCCATACGGTCGATGTATTCATCGAGACCGGTAAGCTTCCCGGGTTCCAAGGCAGTGGATTCAAATCGAAGAAGCTTGGCCAGATCTTCTTTGTAGGTGAAGTCTGTGGCCGCACCCTCCTTGATCAGGACACCAAATTCATTCCAAAAAGAGAGAAAGTCATCGGGTTCCTTTTTGGATTGCTCGTTGAGAAAACGGAGGAAGCGCTTGGTAAGAACTTGATTGAGTTTTCTGAGCAATTCACTGTCCTGCATTACTTCACGGGAAACATTGAGGGGCAGGTCAGAACTATCGACCACCCCTTTCAAAAATCGAAGCCATTCCGGGAACAGGGCTTTGGGTTCTGGGTCGATCAATACCTTCCTGCAATGTAGTGCCACCTTGTTTTCATTTCGGAACATCCCCATTTTCTCCATATTTCTTTTCGGTACAAAAAGGAGTGAGTTGATTTCGAGGGGAGCATCGGCACTGAAGTGCATGCGCATGAGGGGAGCCTCATAGTCGTTGGACTGGAATTTATAGAATTCTTCGTACTCTTCGTCCTTGATTTCATTTTTGGAACGGAGCCAAATTGCATCGACAGTGTTCACTTTTTCCCCGTTCACAAATACGGGAAACTGGACAAAAGCGGAATATTTCTTAATGATTTCCTTTACCCTGTCTTCTTTCGCAAACTCTGAAAAATCTTCTTTCAGATTGATCACAACTTTGGTTCCTCGTTGCTGGTCGCTGCTTTCTTCAATCGTGTAGGAACCACTCCCATCACTTTCCCAGCACTGCCCAACCCCGTCTTTTTTCCAGGTTCTTGTGAATGCCTGAACTTTATCGGCCACCATGAAAACACTATAAAAACCGACACCAAACCGTCCGATCAGGGAATCATTTTTTTCACCGTCCGATTGGAGGGCTTCCAAGAAGGCCTTCGAACCGGAATGGGCAATGGTTCCGAGATTCTCAACTAATTCTTCTGCGTTCATCCCAAGGCCAAAATCCTGAATGGTGAGTGTGTTCGACGAGTCGTCCGTGGTCACCTTTATTTCGTGTTCTAAGTCTTCCTCGTGAATTTCTTTTTCAGTCAATTGCAAACGACGCAATTTTTCGAGTGCATCGGATGCGTTGGAAATTAATTCCCTGATGAATATCTCCTTATCTTTATAGAGTGAATTCACCACTATATCGAGAACCTGTTTGGTTTCGGCTTGAAATTCGTGTTTAGTTGATTTGTCAGTCATAATTTTAAAAGCGTAACATTATATAAATTTTGGCTTTTTTCATCAAGCGTGAAGTACACCGACCCGAAAATCAAAATTTTTGCAGAAATGGAATCAGTTTAGATCAAATTTCTTCCTGAAGTGCTCATAGGCCTCATTGATTTCCTTGGCTTTTTTTTCGGCCACCTCCTTTATTTCGGGACCCATCGCCATTACTCTGTCCGGGTGGTATTGTGCGATTGTTTTTCGGTAGGTTGATTTAATTACTGATAATTCGATCGGTTTACTAAGACCCAAAATTTCTGCAAAAGCATAGTCTTCATCCGTGAAAAAATTATCCGTTGTTTCGTCCGAATTTTTTTCAGGGGGGGGAGGTAGATCCTCGTTGGTTTCCACAACCACCTTGTCTTCCTCCTCGCGAGTGGGATCGTTTCTTTTTCGTTTTTTCCTGACTCGATTCTCAGCTCCATTTTCTTCCAGGTCTTCTTCCTTAGCAGGTTCCTCAATCTGGGGTGGGGGGGGAAGAAAAAAGCAATCCAGCTTCCAAAGCATGAACCAACAGGAAACAAAGAAAACTGCCCAGGTGATTTTTTGTATGATTAGAGTGAAAGAATTTGGGTCTGAGCCCGCAATTGACCGCCATCCTGACCAGGTTTGATAATGAGCGTAAAGAAACTGACTGGTGTATTCTGAAAATACTGCGGAGATAATTAATCCAAGTACACCGACATGCAGAAAACTGCCCCCCCATTTTGAGATTCTGCTCATTAGGGGAATCTGCCCGACCACACATTGTATAAATACAGCAAAACACCACCTGCCACTATAAGTACCCACTTCATGACTTTTCTCATGCAGTCCATTTTCCAAGGTACCTACCTCATGTCAAATCCTGAATTCGTCGGTCTTTTTTTCTCTGTTTATTAGCGGTGCTAAAATAACATGCTGAAGTTATAACACTATGAATCTGGCAACTCAGGTTGGGGTTCCTGCCATAATAAAGGAAAATTTTAAAGAATGGTGGTAGGGGTCGGATTCGAACCGACGAACGCACGAAGCGGGCGGATTTACAGTCCGCATCCTTTAGCCACTTGGATACCCTACCGAAACAGAAACTAAGAAATCTACAGAAACACCAATTTGAGGCAAGCCGATTATGGTGCGAAAAATTTAATTTCGGGGCTTGCCTGTAAGATGCAATTAATAAAAATGGATTAAATGTTTCCATTACCTGATAAATTGGTCGTGGGAATCACAGGAGGAATCGCCTGCGGAAAGTCCACAGTGTGCAAAAAATTTGAGGAACTTGACTGGCAGGTTATTTCCACTGATTCTCTCGCCCATGAAATATTGCAATTTGATCAAGAAGTAATTGATCAGATTGTGAATCGTTTTGGCGTGGAAATTAAAGACAAACGGGGAAATATTGACAAAACCCAGCTTGCTGATGTAATCTTCTCTAATCCTTCGGAACGTTCTATGGTTAGAGCAATTGCTACATCCAAAAGTTCGAGAGAAGTGGATTTCCTCGATTAATATTTCTTCTCAATCAAATTTTGTCGTGGAAGTACCGCTTCTTTTTGAAAATGATTTATACTCTCTGTTTACCAAAACGATTTCGGTTCATGCATCCACAAATCATCAATTTTTTACGCCTTCAACAGAGAAGCCTTTCCGACCCAGAAATCATTGCACGCCTGAGCTCACAAATGTCTGTCGATGAAAAATCAAACCGGGCTGATTTTGTTATTTTAGGCGAGGGAGACCCACAATTTATTCTCCGACAGATAAAATTGTTCCTTTCTCTTTTGTAAATCTTATCACCTCACTATTTGTTATGCCTACTAAAAAAACTGCAAAAACAACCACTAAAAAAGTCGAAGAAACCAGAAGACGAAAGCTCGCCCGAAAAGTCCAATGGCAAAGCGGGCAAGGAGGATTCACAGGTTGATAGTCCACCCGAAGAGAAAGTCATCGTTGCCAAGGAGAAGCCCTCTTCTCCCGATCCATCAGAGGACGGACAACTTTTTTTTTAGCACAGACGGGAGCGAACCGGAAAAGCCGGAGGTGAATCCTTTTAAAGACCAAGGGGTGGAAAGCCCACAGCCTGCCAGTCAGCCTGCGGGGAAAAATATAAATTCCAATGATACGCAGGGCCCGCCCAAAAATCAGCCACAGCAACCGAGGCATAATCATCCTCACCCAAAGGGACCGAATCCGGGGAATAAAAACTTCAAAAAAACAAAATTGGCAGGATAAAAAAAAGACAAAACAATAAACCTCGTCCAAAATTTAAGAAACCGAGGAAACTCCCGTACGAGGACACGGAATCAAAGCCACTCGAGCTTGGGAACCTTCTTGATTTAGAGGGACTTAAAACAGTGGAGGGAATTTCCTCACTTGCGGAAGTTTTCGCAGGCTCGGACGATCCCGCAATTCTTTTCAACGAATTGTATCTTCTTTCCCTTCCGGAGTTAAAGGAAAGAGTTGCTTCTCTTTCCCTGGAAATTGAGCTTCCTCCCGCTCCGATTCGGGAAGAAATCTTTGATCTTTTATTTGATGCCTGTCTGGCAAAGCCCGTTCCCGTCCAGGTTTCTGCAATCATCGAGGTGACTGAAGATGGACACGGGTTTCTTTTACATGAAAAAGACAACTACCGTTTGAAGGCACAAAGCCCGTTCGTGCCGGCACCCCTGATCAAGAGATTTGGACTTAAGACCGGTCATATGGTGCAGGGCTTTATCCGTCCAAAGACAGAGGGTTCCACCTGTCCGGTTTTAATACAGATAGATAAAGTAATGAACGGGGATCCTGAGGAGGCTTCGAAGATTCTTCCTTTTACGGAATTGGTACCTTACTATCCCTTGGAGCGGATGTTTTTGGAAACCAGTGCGGATGTGGAATGGGACAATGTGTCCATGCGCGTGGTCGATCTTGTGTCTCCGGTCGGTTTTGGACAGAGGGGATTAATTGTTGCTCCCCCCAGAACCGGAAAAACGGTCCTGCAGCAAGCAATTGCCCGTTCTCTTCGCGTAAATAATCCACAGGCACATTTGATTGTTCTTCTGGTCGACGAGCGGCCGGAGGAGGTCACTGATTTCCGCCGTCAGGTCCCTGATTCTGAAGTCATTGCCTCGACTTTTGATGAAAGTGCGGAAAGTCACGTCCATGCCGCAGAAATTGTCATTGAGAAAGCCCGCAGAATGGTTGAATGTAATCAGGATGTGGTTATTCTACTAGATTCAATCACCAGGTTGGCCCGGGCCTACAACACGACTATGCCTAACAGCGGAAAGATTCTGAGTGGTGGAGTTGAAGCCACCGCCTTGCAGCGCCCGAAGCGGTTTTTCGGATCGGCCCGCAACATCGAGGGGGGAGGAAGTTTAACTATTTTAGGCACCGCATTGGTTGAGACGGGCAGTAAAATGGACGAAGTGATTTTTGAAGAATTTAAAGGAACCGGGAATATGGAACTTCATTTGGATCGTGAGCTTTCCAATAAAAGAATATTCCCTGCCTTGGACTTCGAAAAGAGTGGCACCCGTAAGGAAGAGCTTTTGTACCATCCCGATGAATTAAATAAAATCTATTCCTTGAGGCGTTCTTTGAAGGGAGTGCCCCCGGTGGAGGCGATGGAAATGTTTATCCAACGCGTGCGGAAAACGAAGAATAATCCGGAATTTTTGGTCGGTCTGGGTAGATGAGCTTGTAAAGACCGGGGAAAGTTTACTATATTTTAACCCTTATTTATCGAACTTTTTCTCGCCTGTTACCATTTTATGAACCCCACTGACGAATACATCCTCGATGCTTTTAAGCAGCAGGGGTTACTTTCCGGTGATATGGTGGCCGAGATCACCGCGGAAGTTGAAGCGGAAGGAGAAAGCCTGGTGGGGGATAGGGAACTGGCAGTTATGAACGGAGTCCTCGCCAAGACAGGTATGCCTGAAACGGAGGTGGTCAACTTTTTAGCATCGGAGCTTAACATGGATGCGGTTGATCTGGCGCAAGTCAACCCGACCGAAGATATTATTTCTCTTCTTACCCCCGAATGGGCCCGAAAATATGAAGCTTTTCCTATCGGGGCAACGGGAGCCGAAATTGAAATTGTTTTCGGGAACCCACTTGATCAGGATGGTTATGACAACCTTACGCATCTATTAGGAAAAACCATCAACCCCAAAGTTGCCTACCGCGGTTCCGTTTTAGCCGCAATTGACGAGGCTTATGGTGCCGCGGAAGACCGTAAAATGAAGGACTTCTTTGGCGGGATGGGGGATGATGAGATTGAAATTGGAGACGGAGTCAAGCCCGAGGATGTGAGCGAGGAAGATGCTCCGATCATCAAATATGTTCATTCCGTGATTAAAGATGCCCTGGAAATGAGGGCTTCTGATATTCACATGGAACCTCTTGAAAAGAAGTTTCGTATCCGTTTTCGGGTTGATGGGAAGTTGCGGGAGCAACAGGACCCTCCCAAACGATTGCAACCTTCCATTATTTCACGAACCAAATTAATGGCCAATGTCAGCCTTGCGGAAAAGCGTGTTCCTTTGGACGGAAGAATCAATGTGAAGGTGGGCGAGAAAGTGATTGACCTGCGGGTCTCCACCTTGCCCACGGTTCATGGAGAAAGCATAGTCATGCGGATATTGGACAAAGAAAGCCTAAGCCTGGGACTTCCCCAACTTGGATTCTTTTCAGATGATCAGTCCACCTTTGAAAAAGTGATTGCATTACCGGACGGAATTTTTCTGGTCACCGGACCCACCGGTTCCGGGAAATCGACCACCCTTTATTCGGCGTTAAATGTGATCAACAAACCGGACCGTAAAATTATAACCGTGGAAGATCCGGTCGAATATGAAGTGGCGGGTATCAATCAGGTTCAGGTTCGGACTGAGGTCGGAATGACCTTTTCCGCGGCCTTGCGTTCGATGCTCCGTCAAGCCCCCAATATTGTTATGGTGGGAGAGATCCGCGACCTGGAAACTGCAGAAATTGCCATCAATGCTTCGCTCACCGGTCACATGGTTTTTAGTACGCTGCACACCAATGATGCCCCGAGTTCAGTATCCCGGCTGATTGATATGGGAGTCAAGCCGTTCCTGGTTTCCGCTTCATTGCGTGCGGCTCTTGCTCAGAGGCTGGTCCGTTCAATTTGTCAAGGATGTAAAGAACCGCATAAACCCGGCGACAACGAACTCAATATTTTGGGTGTGACAGAAGAACAGGCATCAACCGCTAGCTTTATGCATGGTGCGGGTTGTGCAAAATGTGGAGAAAGCGGATTCCGGGGAAGAAAGGGAGTGTTTGAAATCTTTGTGGTTAATCAGGAAATCGAGGAAATGATTTATCATAATGTAAGTATTGTTGATTTGCGCAAAAAGGCTCGCGAAATGGGAATGCGTTCGATGCGGGAAGATGGATTTCGCAAGGTGTTAGCGGGTGTGACGACTCTGGATGAAGTGCTCATGGTAACCACTGCCGAGGAATAGAACGATATTATGCTGTTCATAGATTATAATTCAAGTATTCGGGATATCTTTAAACAGGTAGAGGGGGTTTCACAGCACGGATTAGAGGAACTTTTTGATGAGGAAGTCGTGGCGGGCAGACGTTCCTACTCGGAGTCAATTATTGCTGCCGGTCTGGCTTCCAAAGATGACATTTTAAGCTTGGTTGCAGAGTTTCTGGGATACGAATTACAGGTGGGGGAGGTATCGGAAATTGAACCGGAGGTCATTTCATCGATTGAATCGGATATGGCTCGTCAGTACGGAATTGTGCCCCTTTATCTTTCGGAAGGGGGAATACATTTTCTTGCCGGCGATCCCTTTAATTCTGCCATTATCGACGACTTAACTTTCGCTTTAAATCTCGAAATACAATTGATTGTATGCGATCCCGATTATGTCACCCAACTTTTGGATACTTACTATCCCCAGGAAGAAAGCTCTCTTAACGATCTGTTGGGCGATGTGGGACTGGAGGATTTTGAGGGTCTCGATGAAACGAAGGAAAATGAATTAAGTGATGCTGCCAATGAAACGCCCATTATACGCTTTGTAAACTTGGTCATGCAGCAAGCGATCCGGGCCCAGGCATCGGATATTCATTTTGAGCCCTTTGAGAATGAATTCCGGATTCGTTACCGTGTGGATGGGGCACTTTATGAAATGTCACCCCCGCCAAAGAGTTTGGCACTACCGGTAATTTCCAGAATTAAAGTCATTGCTGACCTGAATATTGCCGAACACCGTATTCCACAGGATGGAAGAATTAAGATGACTATCGAGGGCCGGGCAGTAGACCTGCGTGTTTCCACTTTACCCACTCAATTTGGCGAGAGCGTGGTTCTTCGTGTGCTGGATAAGTCTGCGGTTAATTTGGATCTGGATAACCTCGGGCTTCCGGAAAATGTTAAAACTAATATCCGCGATGCCGTCCGCCGTCCCAATGGTATATTTATTGTTACCGGTCCCACTGGTTCGGGTAAAACGACCACCCTGTACAGTGCCCTTCGGGAGGTGAACAATATGGACACCAAGCTTTTAACCGCGGAAGATCCCGTTGAGTATGAGATCGAGGGAATCATGCAAGTCCCGGTCAATCATCAGGTAGGATTGGATTTCTCGCGGGCCTTGCGTGCTTTTCTTCGGCAGGACCCCGATAAAATTATGGTTGGGGAAATTCGTGATATTGAAACGGCAAGAATTGCGGTGCAGGCTTCCCTGACGGGGCATGTCGTTCTGAGTACCTTGCACACAAATGATGCTCCCGGTGCGGTGACGCGGTTAATTGATATGGGTTTGGAGCCATTTCTTCTCTCCGCCTCCCTCGAGTTTGTTCTTGCTCAACGACTGGTTCGGAAAATTTGCTCCGGTTGCAAGCAGGCATATGAGCCTAAAAAGGAGGTTTTCCAAAACCTCGGCTTGAATCCAAATGAATTGGGTGAACGACAGTTTTTCTTTGGAGCCGGATGTGACGAGTGCAATCAGTCCGGTTACCGAGGTCGAACCGGTTTGTTTGAGATGATCAAGGCCACCGATGCGTTCCGGGAAATGATCAATTCCGGTGCCGCCACTCTCGTGCTCCGGCAAAAAGCAATTGAGCAGGGAATGCGCACTTTGCGGGAAGACGGGATACGGTCCATTTTTGATGGGGAGAGCACAGTTGAGGAAGTCTTGAAATATACCTAAAAAAATATAACAATTTGCCATGCCTATATACCAATTTACCGCCACTGACCAAAATGGAGCCCCTTCTCAGGGGACTTTTGAGGCACCGAATGAGGAGCAAGCTTTTGCTCAGTTAGCCCAGCACGGACTCGCGGTTTCTCAGCTTGTCCCCGTGCAGGAGCAACCGGTCGCCGCTGCTCCTGCCCCGGTCACGGCTCCTCCCTTAGTGCCAGAGGACAAGGCGGCGGCGAAAAAATCCAAAAAGAAGGCGAAAGCAGAAAAAGCCCCCAAGCCCCCCAACCCCAAAAAGAAAAAGAAAAAAGGCGGAATCCTGGCAATCGAACTGGGAGGTGGTCCCAATTCCGAGGATATCTCTATTTTCACCAGGCAAATGTCTACTCTGGTTCATGCGGGACTGCCTCTTCTGAGAAGTCTGGAGGTAATGATCAAACAGCAGGAAAAGAAACCGAAATTCAAGGCCATTTTGGAGGATATTTCAGAAAAAGTGTCTTCCGGTGGAAATTTGTCAGACGGCTTGGCAGCTTATCCCAAAATCTTTGATAATTTATATGTGAATATGGTCAAAGCGGGAGAGGCTGGGGGAGTGTTGGAACTGGTTTTGGATCGTCTGGCCCAGTTTCAGGAAAAGAATATTCGAACCATTAAAAAAGTAAAATCCGCCATGATTTATCCCAGTGTGATCATGTTTGTTGCAGTCGGAATCGTCACCCTTCTGATGATGGTGGTGGTTCCTCAATTCCAGACAATATTCGAGCAAATGCTCCGGGGGGCACCCCTTCCCGGCCCCACTCAAATTGTCATTGGCATCAGCGAACTTTTTTCCACGCACCCCATTCTGGTTTTGGGTGGCATGGGGGGCACAGTGGGCGGATTATTTTTATTTAAAAAGACAAAGCCGGGTGCCAAAGTGTTTGACTGGTTGGGTTTGAATGTACCCGCAGTTAAGGACGTGGTCGGAAAGTCTAATATTTCAAGAATTACCCGTACTTTTGGCACTTTATTGAGCAGTGGAGTGCCTATCTTGCAGGCACTGCAGATCACTCGTGACACGCTTTCCAATGGTTTATTTGTAAACGCGATGGGCAATGTGCATGATTCCGTTCGTGATGGCGAGGCGATGGCTGTTCAAATGGAAAGAGAGCCTGTTTTTCCCACGATGGTGACCAGTATGGTTGAAATTGGGGAAGAAACGGGTGAGCTGCCCGACATGCTCACTCGAATTGCGGATAACTATGACGAAGATGTGGATAATGCCGTGGCGGGTATGACTTCGTTGATTGAGCCGGTGATGATCGTTTTTCTCGCCGTGGCCGTTGGATTTATCGTTATTGCCCTTTTTCTGCCCATCGTTGCGATTATCGAGACAATTGGTAAATAATCCAATTATTTTTTATTGGGAAAGTTCTCCTTCTGCCAGGCACTTGCTTTTTCCGGATCGGACCGTTTCCAGGCGGAAATTGCCTGAGTCACTGCTTTTTCTTTTGCTTTAGGATCAACGATGGAAAGTGCCCATCCCGCAGCACCCTCCGGATCCCGGGTGGAGATTCGGTTGACGAATTCATTGACCACCGGATCCATTTCAAGCTTGGGTGGAAACGAGTTTAACCACTCGGCGGTGGCGATGGGGTCGCGGAGAGCCCACCTCGAAGTGAGTTGCTTCATGCCGTAATATCTTTTCTCTTCTTCTTCAATTTTATCAATCCATTGCGAGGCGGCCTGGGCATCCTTGGTGACCCATTGGGTGAGCAGGTTATCCATCACCCGGAGAGAGGCCTCATCTTTTTTCATTGATTTCACCCATTCGGCAGTGGCACTAAGATCCTGTCTTGGCTAACCGTGCCCCCATCTGACCTAAAATGGTTTCCCGCATTCTTTCATCTTCCTTGGGGAACTGGTTGGCCCATTCAATTGCCTGTTCGAATCCCGCCTCAGCATATTGTTGAGCAAGAAAAGTGGATGCCTGCCATCGGGCACTGCCCTCGGGTAAGCTTTTGAGAATCTGATTGGCAGAGTCGAGATTCTTTTCGGCTATTCCCTTGATCACGCCAAGAAGGAGGGGGTTGTCGCCTGGATTTTCATTTGAATTATTAGCTCGGGCCCACTCGAGAGCGCTTTGCGAGTCACGGTTTGCCCATCCAGCCAAAGCTTCAGAAATACCAAATCTTCTTTCACTTTTCGGATCCAATGAATCATTGGCGTATTGAAGGGCAGCCTCCGGATCAATTGCAGCCCAGCTTCTCATCAACAACTTCATCTCCAAATGCCGACCGTATCCTTTGGGTAGTGCTTCAAATGCCCCGACCACAGACTGTGCGTTACCCTGATCCATTGCTCGCACTGCATCGAGATAGGCTCCCATTCTTTCAATTAAGTCACCGCCTTCCATAATCCGCTCAAGGTTGGGAGGAAGAGTCGGGTTGGAAAATTGGGATGGAATTTGGATAATATTATCTTGGCTGCGTTGATCGGTTGTTCTGAGCGCGGTATTTAATTGTTGAGATTTTAAATCACGATCTACGGTCCCGATTGTGGATGTTGGTCCAGGGGATTGATTAATGTTGGATGAGCCTAGGTGTAGCCCAAAATAAAACACACCGCTTAGTGAAAGAGCCCAAGGAAGTCCGATCGTCAAAAATTTTTTCAAAGAATTATAAAATTTGTGATAAACATAATTAAGCATCTTACAAACCAAAAGAATGGGCAAGAATCGTTTTTATGAATTTAATGCATGTAAATAATAAATATATTTAATCATGAATAATATTAATAATTATAATAAAAAAATATCAATTAAATATCAATTAAATTGATTGATTTCTATTAGTTAAATACTAGATTTGGATATTGGTTTTGAAACAACCTAACTAACCTACAAACAAAACAAATATGAAAACAAAATTATTATCATTAGCTAGTGTTCTAGCTGTATTCAATCTTAATGCGATTGAAATTGGACCAACCGGAAGCGGTGTTGAAATGTCTGGTTTCGTCGTTATGGATTATGTAAACGACGATGGGGGAATGGATACATCTACAGACCCTGCAACTCCCACTGACGATTCATCCTTCATGCTTTCTGAAGTTGAATTAAATTTCGATTACAGCACCGGACCTGTTTCCTTTGCCTTAGATGTTGAAGTTTACAAAAACGGAGCAGGCACTCCGAATGCATCAGCAAACACATTCGTGGAAGAAGCGGTTCTCACTTACTCATTTTCCGATTCCTTGAGTGTAAGTGCCGGAAGAATGCTTTCTTACCTCGGCTTTGAGGCATATGATGCACCCAACATGTACCAAATAACCAGTGCTTACAAGACTGGGTCATATGGGTATCTCTATGATGGTTATGCGGATGGTGTGTCTATTGATTTCGCCACTGACATGTTTGCGGTCGGAATTTGGGCAGATTTGTTCGAGCAGAATAGCTTTGAGTATTCCGTAGCCTACACCGGCGTAGAAAATTTAACTGCTAAATACATCTATGCTGATTATGGTGCATCTTCTGAATCCAAGCAAACCATTTGGGCAAGCTATCAAATGGGTTCCCTTCTTTTGGGTGGTGAAATTGCCGCACATGAAGATAATGGAGGTACGGCAGGCGATGATACAGATGCCTACTTAATCATGGGTAATTATGGATTCACCGATTCATTTTCTCTAACACTTCGTCTTTCCTCTACAGAAACCGTTGGAACGCAAACCTCTGAAGTAGAAGTCTTCACTGTTTCGCCAACCTACATGGTTACTGACAGTCTTGCTCTTCTTGCAGAATATTCCGATATAGAAGATTCAGATGAGTTTTTTGGAATTGAGGCTATTTTCACATTCTAAACTTTCAGTCTAGTATGTTTGTTGCGGGTGGGCGAGCAATCGTCCACCCGTTTTTTTTTGATTTAAATTAGATCGTAATGCATGAATTAAATATGGCAAAATGATAAATAAAATAAATGCAGTAATTTAATTTGTCTTTTTCATGGGTTTTGAAAAATTGGCGCAAAAAATGGAACTAAATTGCAAACCCTAAGCAAAGAAAATGTTTTCTTGGGATCTGTATTAAATCCAAATCAATAAAATCAATATAATGAAAAGTAATATGTTTAAAGTGGCGCTTTCAGCGCTGTTGGGATTGACGATGTCAATTTCAAGTTTACACGCGGTTAAAATCGGAGTTCTTCACTCTTTAAGTGGAACCATGGCGATTTCCGAGACTTCACTGAGAGATGTTGTCATGATGGCAGTGGAGGAGATCAACGAGTCCGGCGGTGTATTAGGCGAACAGGTGGAAGCCGTTGTGGTTGACCCTGCTTCGGACTGGCCCTTATTCGCAGAAAAAGCAAAACAGTTGATTACCGAAGATAAAGTTGCGGTCACCTTTGGCTGCTGGACTTCAGTCAGTCGTAAATCATGTCTTCCTGTTTTTGAGGAAAATAATGCTTTGCTTTTCTATCCCGTTCAATACGAGGGTGAAGAGCAATCGTTGAATGTATTCTATACCGCTGCATCACCCAATCAACAATTGGTTCCTGCGGCTAAATACATGGCAGAGGAAATGGGATGTAAGAAATTCTATTTATTAGGTACTGATTATGTTTTTCCCAGAACTGCTAACAAGGTTTTAAAAGCATATTTGAAATCTGAAGGTGTTCCTGATGAAAATGTTATGGAAGAGTACACTCCGTTTCATCATCAGGATTACCAGACAATTGTCGCCAAGGTCAAGGAATTCGCTGCAACTGGCGACGCCTGCATTCTCTCCACCATTAATGGTGACAGTAATGTTCCTTTTTACAAGGAATTTGCCAACCAAGGCTTGACCTCCGACGATTGCCCTATCATGGCTTTCTCCGTTTCTGAGGATGAGCTTCGTGCTATGGATGTTCCTCCACTTGTGGGACATTTGGCAGCTTGGAATTATTTCCAAAGTGTTAAGACTGCTGAAAACGCGGCTTTTGTTAAAAGTTTCAAAAAGTACTGTGTAAAAGCTGGTTTGCCCGGTGGTGCTAAACGCGTAACCTGTGACCCCATTGAAGCAGCTTATTTTGGAGTATATGTCTGGAAAGCTGCAGTTGAAAAATGTGGATCTTTCGATGTCGATAAAGTACGTAAAGCAGTCTACGGGCTCGAATTTGACGCACCAGGAGGGAAGAAGTCAATGCATCCAACCAATCAGCATACACTTAAACCTGTTTATGTAGGAGAAATCCTGAAGAATGGTATGTTCAAAATCGTTTATTCCAGTGACGGGTTAGTTTCCCCGGATTCCTACAGTTCTTACCTTTGGCCTGATGGGAATTTCCCCAAACCAACCGGTGGTCCAAACGGTGATGGATCTCTGTAATCCTGTTTTATTTTAAACTTTAATTCCAGCGGGCTCGGAGAGAGATCCGAGCCCGCTTTATTTTGTTTTTAAATCTTATTTTGAATCAATTTCATTCAGTTTTTACATTTTTGTTCCTCATTTTGTTTTTCTCAGTTGAGCCGTCTGTCGAGGCCAGTGACCCAGTATTAGGGGACTCTGAATTGAGTGCTCTTTTAAAAACCCTAGCGGTTGATGATGACGATGTAAGAGCGAATACAATTACTTCGTTGGCTAAATCCGGGGACGCTCGGTTGGAAAGGTTTTTTGAATTATATCGTCAGGGTAGTGTCTACAACTGGCCTGACGAATCCGGGGAAGTCAGAATTGTGGTGAATGAGGAAACTGAAATGGACGATGACTTTAATGAGTTCGCTCCTCTATTCGAACCGATAACTGGAAAAGCTTTTTTAGTGGATGGAAAACAGGCAAAGCCTGATCTTTTTGATCTGGAAGATATTAGCCCGGGACGCACTCTTAGAAACCTTGTAAATTCCTCCAAATTTTTACTTCGTCTTTTTTCACCCGATCTTGAAACGAGGAGTTCGGGGGTTAAGAAATGCGGAGATCCGCCTTTCCTTCCGGAAGCAATTCCCTTTCTCAAGGAAATTAGTGAGCAGGAGGGAGGGGACGAGAAAATCAAATGGTTGGCCCGTGAAAGTATCGGGCTGATTCAATTTGCAGGAAAAATTGAGGGCAAAGACAGTCTTAATGACCGCTTGGATGCCCTTTCGAGTTTAGGAGAGTTGAAGAGCTTACGGGCCTACGCTCGAATTGCTGATTTTAGCAATGTGATTGCGAAACAATTTGAATCTAAAGAGATCAGCTATGGGAAAAAGGAATCCATTACCAAGGAAATTTCTAAAATCGAAAGATCTTTGAATGGGCATAAGGATACTGTCGAACTTGCCGGCAATTTATTTCGAGGGGTCTCCTATGGTACGGTACTCATATTAATCGCATTGGGCTTAGCGATCACTTTTGGTCTGATGGGGGTGATCAATATGGCTCACGGGGAATTGATGATGATCGGGGCCTATGTAACTTATGAAGTGCAGATGCATTTTGGGCACACTCCCGAGAATCCGGTGGATTCCTACTACTTTGCTGCTCTGCCTATGGCATTTCTCGTATCCGCCTTGGTCGGATTAATTATGGAGGCCCTGGTGGTGCGCCATCTTTATAACCGTCCGCTCGAGTCGTTGCTGGCCACTTGGGGCGTGGGGCTTTTGTTGATTCAACTGATCCGAATACGCTATGGCGACAATATTGGGGTAAACTCACCCACCTGGGCCCGTGGGGGCTATGAAGTTGCTCAGGACATCATCCTGCCCTATGCACGGCTTTATTTAATCGGCTTGTGTGTGGCTTGTGTCAGTTTTGTCTATTTCATTCTTCGCCGGACGAGGCAGGGAATGCTCATCCGGGCAACCATGCAGAACCGAGACATGGCAAGAAGTCTGGGAGTGCGGACAAGAAATGTCGATCGTTTCACTTTTGCCCTTGGTTCCGGTATCGCCGGGGTGGCCGGATACGGCTGGACAATTATTGGAGGCGTCACACCGGACATGGGACAAACTAATTTCATTGTCGATTCCTTTTTGGTTGTGGTTACGGGCGGAGTGGGCGAATTGGCGGGTGTGCTCTTTTCCGGACTTGGGATTGGGGTTCTTTCCAAGGCGATTGAACCGATGGAGTTTGGCACCTTTGTCATCGGGCCGGTCTGGGGAAAGGTTCTGCTGCTTGTTTTCATTGTGGCGTTCATTCAATACCGTCCTTCGGGACTGTTCGCACCGAAAGGGCGACTTGCGGATAAAAAATGATTTCATCTCAAAACAAATTTATTGAGTCCAGGCAATCATTCCTGGTTCTGGCATTCATCGGATTTATCCTGCTCCCGGTATTGTATTCTGTTGATATTCTGACCATCGGTCAGATCAACATGATTGGCCGATATATGACTTTTGCTATTCTTGCCCTCGGACTGGATTTGTTGTGGGGATATGTGGGTATTTTGAGTCTTTGCCAATTCACTTTCTTTTGCCTCGGGGCGTACGCGATGGGCATGCATTTGGCTCATCATGGTGGACCGGAAGGAATTGTGGATGCGAATGGATGGAAACTCCCGGCCTGTTTATTCGTGGTTTATCCCTACGAGGTTGGAGAATCATCTCAGGACGCCTTGGTTCCATGGTTTTGGAAACCTTTTTGGAATCTACCCCTAACCATTGCTTTAGGCTTACTGATTCCGGCAGTGGTATCGTTTCTTTTGGGATATTTTGTGTTTCGCAGCCGTGTCCGCGGGGTTTATTTTGCTATTCTCTCCCAGGCCATTGCAGTGGCTGGCTGGCTGGTTTTTTGCCGTAACGATATGAAGCTTTGCGGGACCAACGGACTGACCCGTTTCGATGTGATTGCCCCGGTGGAGTCGGTAACCACTTTTCACCCGGAGAACGCCAAGGACCTTTGGATTGCCTCCCACAACAGTGATCCGGAGCAGGATCTTAATGGAGACGGGAAACTCGACCAGCTTGATTATTCAATGGCGGATGTTGGATTCTCCCTTTCGGAGCCCAATGTTCAGCTGTCGCTTTATTTTCTTACCCTGATTTCACTTTTTGGCTCCTTTTTTCTTTGTAAATGGATTGTGAATTCAAGACTTGGCCGAGTGCTCCTTGCGATCCGCGATGATGAGACAACCCTTAACTTTTTTGGTTATAAACCGTATCACTACAAAATATTTGCCTTTTGCATTGCAGCCTCATTGGCGGGACTGGCCGGTATGCTTTATATTCCACAGATGAAAATCGTCACACCTTCCAACATGGAAGCGGTGCGGTCGGTTCTTGTGGTGGTCTGGGTGGCAGTGGGGGGAAGGGGGACTTTGCGTGGGGCCATACTCGGTGCTCTGACAGTTAATCTCCTTTATAATTATCTGACTTCTGAGCATGATTATGGATTTATTTCCTGGAGTCCGGATTACTGGCCCATTTTTCTGGGAATCGCTTTCATTCTCGTAGTTTTGTATCTCCCCAACGGACTGATTGAATTGTTTGACAAGTCGAAGCTAAAAGCAGCATCCACTCATGGAGAAAAAGAGGGATCGGAGAAAAGATGACGGAGATAACAGAAGAAAATACCGATGAATTGATAAAAGAGGAACCAGTCAATCCTTCTCTTCTCGCCTACAGGGATTTCATTCCAAGTAAGATAAAAAAAGAAATCTGGTCTTCTGAATTTCTCTTATTCGTTGAGAACCTGTCGGTTTCCTTTGACGGTTTCAAGGCAGTGGATATTCCCTACTTTGGTATCAGGCATGGGGAACTGAGGGTGATAATTGGCCCAAACGGGGCGGGGAAGACGACTTTTTGCGATCTGGTAAGCGGAAAAACTACGCCTTCCACTGGCAGTGTCTATTATGACGGTCGAAATATTACTCAATTACAGGAGTCGGATATTGCTTTGATGGGGATTGGGCGAAAATTTCAAACCCCGACTGTTTTTGATAGTTTGACGACTTACGAAAACCTTCTCCTTGCCCTGCCGGGGAATCAGAACTGGCAAAGTAATTTATTTTGGAATGAAACGGAGGGGGAAAAGCAAAAAATTGAAGAAATTCTTGAAAAAGTGAATCTCGCCGAATTGAGAGACCAACCCGCCAAGTCACTCAGTCATGGGCAGAGGCAATGGCTCGCGATCAGTGCACTGATCATTTCCAAGCCCAAACTTCTTCTGGTCGACGAACCGGCGGCTGGCTTAACGGACATTGAAACGGAACAGACCGCCGATTTACTCCTCGAGCTTGCTCAGGATCACACGCTGGTGGTAATCGAGCATGATATGGATTTTGTTCGTCGATTGGGGCAGAAAGTGACGGTTTTGAATGAGGGAAAAGTCCTGGCCGAAGGGGACTTGGATGAAATGGAGAGTAATGAGGAAGTGATGGAGGCTTATTTAGGAAGATGACCCCCTTTTTAAAAGTTTCCGACATGGAGTTCGCTTATGGGGAAGTCACTGTCCTGCGCGGACTGGATCTTGAGATAAACACGGCTACCATTTCCTGTGTGATGGGCAGAAACGGGGTCGGAAAGACAACCTTTTTACGAAATATTGTCGGATTGGAAAAACCATCCGCTGGCCAGATCTTTATGAACGGGAAAGATGTGACTTCGGCCGAGGCCCACGAACGGGCAGCTCTTGGAATCGGTTATGTTCCTCAGGGCAGGCAGATTTTTCCGCTGCTCTCGGTGGAGGAAAATCTTTCCGTTGCCTTGGAGGCGGTTCATACCGGGGAAAGGCGAATTCCAGGAAGTGTTTTCAAAACTTTTCCCGTATTGGACCAAATGAGAAACCGCAAAGGGGGAGACCTTTCCGGCGGGCAACAGCAGCAACTTGCAATTGCAAGGGCTTTGGTCACACAACCCAAACTTCTCGTCCTCGATGAACCGACTGAGGGAATTCAGCCCAATGTGATTACTCAGATTGGGGAAATCATCCGTAAACTGGTGGAGGAGGAGGGGATAACCATACTTTTGGTCGAGCAGTATGTTGATTTTGTCCGTAAGTTCGCCCATTCATTTCAAGTGATGAACCGTGGGCGTTTTGTGGCTCAGGGACAGACTTCTGAATTGGATGATTCCATGGTTAAGAAACACCTAAGCGTATAAAGAGTTATGCACCTTACACCCAGAGAGAAAGATAAGTTAATGATTGTGGTCGCGGCCGATTTAGCCAGGCGAAGAAAGGACCGTGGAGTCCTGCTCAATTATCCTGAATCAATTGCCATAATTACATACGAGGTCATGGAAGGAGCCCGGGATGGACGCTCGGTTTCCGATTTGATGAGTTTTGGATCAACTATTTTACAGAAGAGTGAAGTGATGGAAGGTATTCCTGAGATGATTCATGAAATCCAAGTGGAAGCAACTTTTCCGGACGGCACAAAACTGGTAACCGTACATAATCCGATAAGATGAAACCAGGAGAAATCATAACTTGCAAGGATCAGGGCGACATTATTGCCAATGAAAACCTTGAGGCGATCACCATAAAAGTAAGTAATTGCGGAGATCGTCCGATTCAAGTGGGGAGCCACATTCATTTTTTTGAAGTCAATCGGGCGTTGGAGTTTGATCGCGAAAAAGCCCGGGGGTTCAGATTGAATGTACCCGCCGGGACCGCCGCCCGGTTTGAACCGGGAGATTCGCGGGAGGTGGAATTAGTGGCCTTGGCCGGTTCCCGGGAAGTCTACGGTCTGAATAATTTAACCAATGGAGTAATCGACCAATGAGTTTATCATTAAGTAGAAGTCAGTATGCAGAAATGTATGGTCCCACGGTTGGTGATCAGGTTCGCCTAGGGGATACCGAGCTTTTTATTCAGGTGGAAAAGGATTTAATTGCGGAGAATGGCGGGTATGGTAATGAGATAAAGTTTGGAGGAGGCAAAGTGATCCGTGATGGAATGGGGCAGTCTCCCCGGGCACTCGATCGGGAATGCCTGGATCTGATCATTACAAACGCCACGATTCTTGATCCATTCCTGGGTGTAATCAAAGCGGATGTAGGAATAAAAGAGGGGAGAATAGCCGGTGTCGGGCATGGTGGGAATCCTTTGATTCAAGATGGAATCGATCCCCACATGGTTGTGGGTGCCGGTACCGAAGTGATTGCGGGAGAGGGAATGATTTTAAGTGCCGGAGGGTATGATTCGCATATTCATTTTATTTGTCCCCAACAGATTGAAGAAGCACTCGCAAGCGGGGTCACCACCATGACGGGTGGAGGGACCGGGCCGGCAACCGGAACCAATGCAACCACCTGCACGCCCGGTGCATGGAATATTGGTAAAATGTTGCAGGCAGCCGATGAATTTCCCATGAATCTGGGATTTTTAGGAAAGGGTAATTCATCAAACCCTGAAGCATTACGCGAACAAGTGCGTGCCGGTGCGATCGGGTTGAAACTTCATGAGGACTGGGGGACCACACCCTCGACGATTGATGTTTGTCTCGGGGTTGCGGACGAGATGGATGTGCAGGTTGCCATTCACACCGATACTTTGAATGAAGCAGGCTTCGTTGAGGATTCGGTGGCCGCGTTCAAAGGCCGGGCCATTCATACTTTTCATACCGAAGGGGCGGGTGGCGGACATGCTCCGGATATTATCAAAGTGTGCGGAGAGCCGAATGTCTTACCTTCCTCCACCAATCCAACCCGTCCATTCACAGTGAATACCATTGATGAACATCTGGATATGTTGATGGTTTGTCACCATCTGGACTCGAAAATTCCGGAGGATGTTTCATTTGCTGAATCGAGAATCAGACCTTCCACTATTGCCGCGGAGGACATCCTTCATGACCGCGGAGCATTTTCGGTGATGGCAAGTGACAGTCAGGCAATGGGGAGAGTGGGAGAGGTCTTGTGCAGGACCTGGCAGACCGCGGATAAAATGAAACGGCAATTTGGAAAGCTTGAATCTTCCACCCATCCGGATGCCGATAACTTCCGGGTGTTGCGCTACCTTTCAAAATACACAATTAATCCGGCAATTGTTCACGGTATGTCTGAGGAGATTGGTTCAATTGCGGTGGGCAAACTTGCCGATTTGGTTCTTTTTAAACCGGCATTTTTTGGTGTAAAACCAGAGCTCGTATTGAAGGGGGGTTTTATTGCCTATGCTAATATGGGGGATCCCAACGCGTCCATCCCCACACCTCAACCCATGCATTACCGTCCACAGTTTGGCTCGTTTGGTAAAGCCAAAACTTCGACATCGATTACCTTTGTAAGCGAGGCAGCAATGGAAAACGAATCTTTAAAGGATCTGGGTCTACAAAAGAAATTCGTTCCTGTTTGTAATACTCGAGAGATTGGAAAAAAAGATCTTATTCTAAATGATTCTCTACCCAAGATCGAAGTGGATCCTGAAACCTATGTGGTCAAAGCGGATGGGGAGGAATTGTACTGTGAACCGGCAAAAGTCGTTCCATTAGCCCAACGGTATTTTCTTTTTTGACAGTGAAAATAATTAAAGAATTTAATCCGATAAATCCTGAAGTATTCAAAAACCCAATTTCTTTAACCGTTGAGAGGCGGGTTCTTGCTAAGCGCAGATGGCGTGGCCAGGCACAGGACGGGGCTGATTTTGGCTTTGATTTAATTTCACCACTTAGACACGGAATTTGTTTCCATGCTGAAAAAGATAAGAACTATGTAATAGATCAAAAACCGGAAGTGGTCTTCCGGATTCCCTATCCTGATCAACAGGAAGCTGCACATCGAGCCTGGCAGGTGGGCAATCTTCATTTCCCTGCTCAATTTTTAGAATCTTATTTATTGGTTGAAGGTGATCTTGCAGTTCGGCTAATGCTGGAGCGTAATCAAATTCCCTTCGAAGAAGGTATGGAAGTATTTCAACCTGTGCTTGCCGCGACGGGTCATCATCATGGAGGTGGTAAGTTACTGCAGTATTTTAACAGGTGGTAGAGTTTTAATTACCATTATCAATAAAATAAAAACCGATAACCTGACGAACGCATCGATGCCTGAAAGTAAGAATTTTGATTGGCTGGGTGGTTTGATCCAAACCACTGATACCCTCTTTCCTAGTGGAGGATATGCTCATTCTTATGGATTGGAGGAAATGGTGGCACTTAATCAAGTCTCTTCCGCAAAGGACTTGGAAGAATTTCTCATGCAACAAATCTTACCCAGTTTAGAAAACCTGGAATTACCCTACCTGAGATATTGCGTGGAGGCGGTAGAGAAAAATGATTTGAATGAATTGGTAAGCCTTAATGAAGAAATTTCAGCGTGGAAGTTGACGCGTGAAATTCGCGATGCTGGGAAATCACAGGGGGCACAATTATTGAGAATGATACTCGAGATTTATGAATGCCCAGTCTCTGAAAAGTTTAATCAGTTGTTGCAGGAAGGAAGAGATCAATGCCAACAAATTACCGCAACCGCTCTTCTTCGAAATGCACAAAAAGCTCCCTTGATTTCATCCATGATTGCGTGGATATACCAAGCAGTTTCAAACTTTTGTTCCGCATCCATTAAATTGCTAAGACTGGGTGAGCTTGCCTGTCAGAAAATAATTCACCGCTGTATCGATCGAGAAAGAGTTCAAAATTTACTTTCCAAATCCCTCGATGTTCAGAGGGGAAGCGCTGGTTTTTTTAATCCATTGTTAGACATTGCATCCGCCCGACACGAACTGGCATTTTCCCGACTATTTATATCATGACAGAAACAAATAATAATGAATTTAGCCGTCCCGTCCGGATCGGCATCGGTGGACCTGTTGGTTCTGGTAAAACAATGCTCACATTACGTTTGTGTGAAGTGCTCAGGGATAAGTTTTCCATGGTCGCGATTACAAATGATATCTACACCGTCGAAGATGCACAGTTTTTGGCACGCAATCAAGCACTGCCCGAAGATCGAATAATGGGAGTGGAAACAGGAGGTTGTCCCCATACCGCGATCCGAGATGACACAACCATGAATGCGGTTGCTATCGAGCAGTTACAACAAAAACATCCGGATGCAAAATTGGTTCTTCTCGAAAGTGGCGGTGATAATCTGTCTGCCACATTTTCACCGGAATTAGTGGATGCGTTCATTTTTGTCATTGATGTGGCGGAAGGAGATAAGATCCCAAGGAAGGGAGGTCCTGCGATTCGACATTCCGATCTCTTAATCATAAATAAGACCGATTTAGCTCCCTTGGTGGGGGCTGATCTTGAAGTGATGGATCGGGATTCCAAAAAAATGAGGGAAGGCAGGCCTTTTCTTTTCACTGACTTAAAGACTCACAAGGGTTTGGATGCGGTAGTGGAATGGTTGACCAAAGAGTTTTTATTCTAGGTGCTTGTGCCTCCTTTTTTTAATAATGAATAATTTTAGCCTGGATGGTGGAGTGAAATTAGGATGCCGACTAAACAGTGATGGAGTTCCCTATCTTTCGAGTCAGCGTTTTTCACCACCGGTTCATTTAAGTAAACCTTACTTTGATGAAGATACATCCTCTTTATTGATCAACCTTTCCTGTCCTACGGCTGGACTACTGGCCGGTGATCGGCTGATCTGTGATATTGAAGTCTCCGATAACGCCTCCATGGTGGTGACCACCCCAGGTGCTACGCGTGCCCATTTTATGCGATCAGGAATCGCACGGGTGGAGCAAAAGTTTACGATTAAGGAAAGTTCTTTTTTGGAATTCAATCCGGGTGCTTTGATCTTACAAAAAGCCACCAATTTAGAGCAGGTAACTGAAATTGAAGTCGATGAAGATGGGGAGGTTTTATTCGTTGAGAAAATGCTTCCCGGAAGAATTGCCCATGGGGAATCTTTTTTATTTCAAAGATTTTCCAACCAATTGAAGATCCGAAAAGAAAATCAACTTGTACTTTTCGAGTCTTTTAACTTGGAGCCTGATAATGAATCTGTACTCCCATGGAAAAACTCATTCTCCACTCCTTACTACGGTTGTTTTTACCTGATTTCCAAGAAGCACAGGGAGCAATTGCCTTGTCGTGATAGGATTCAATCGATGAAAAGTAAAAACCTTCTAACAGGATCGTCTTCTTTACATCATAAGGCAGGTTGGATGATTAAGGTATTGGCGGGGGATCCTTATGAATTTAAACGAGCAATGAAAGAAATCAGGAATCTTCTTTATAAAGACATTGAACGTAAACCCACCGATTTTCGCAGGTATTAAAGAGAGAAAATTATTTTCCAATTATGATTAATGAAACGGTTGTCATTGCAGGCAGTGCCGCATCTATCGGTTTTGTTCACACAATTTTAGGTCCGGATCATTACCTTCCCCTTGTTGCGATGGCTAAAACGAATGGTTGGAGTGGGCCAAAAACGGCAAGTTATGTTGCGTTTTGTGGAGTCAGTCATGTCTTAGGAACAGTATTAGTTGGCTTGCTGGTATTCCTTCTAGGCTTTGCTTTCTTTAACATTGAAACCGTGCAATCTATTCGGGGGGATTTTGCGGGTTGGTTTCTGTTGTTACTTGGTGCCGTTTATTTTATTTGGGGAATAAAATGGGCAATCCGAGCAAAACGAATAGCTCAGGATAGCTCATCTGTTGTAGTCCAAAGAAATTCAAGTTTTTCGCGATGTACTTCCCCTTTGCCCTATTTTTGTTTTTTATTCTTGGTCCCTGTGAGCCTCTAATCCCACTTATGACCTATGGGGGAGGGGATGTTGGATTACTTTCTACCGTCTTAGTAATTTCAGCTTTTTGTGGGACAACAATTCTAACCATGCTTTTTTGCGTAATGTTTTTTTATTACGGTATCTCCCGTTTCTCCCTTTTTATGAAGTTTGAAAACTACATGCATGCGGCGACTGGGCTGATCATTTTTCTTTGCGGATCCGCTATTCAGTTCCTTGGTGCCTGAGCTCAGTTTTTATAATTCGGGTTCGCTTTGGGGAGCTTCGCTTTGATTTTTTTTTGCCAAGCGATGAGTTTGTTCTCGAGTTCTTTGGCTTTGGCAGAATTCTTTTTCGCCCAATCTTTTTTCTCCGAAGGATCCTTTTTCAAATTATAGAGTTCCACTTTTTCCTGATCATAGAACTTGATCAGTTTCCAGTCCCCGTCCCGAATACAGGCACCCGGTTTCCAGGTTGATCCGTGATAATGTGGGTAGTGCCAGTACAAAGGCCGAGGTTTTCCTTTCTTACCTTTCAGCTCGGGAAGCATGCTTCGTCCGTCAATATGAAGATTGGGGCGCAATGGAAAACCGGCAAGTTCGAGCATGGTGGGAAAGAAGTCCATTGAAACAATTGGGTGATTGGACACACTACCCGGTTCGGTGACTCCGGGAGCGCGGACAATTGTGGGTTCGCGTATTCCTCCTTCGTAAAGCCAGCCCTTGCCGGCTCGCAGAGGGGTGTTACTTCCAGGTCCCATTTTCGCCTTGGTGCTGAGTCCACCATTGTCGCTGAAGAAAATGACCACGGTGCTGTCGGAAAGCCCCAATTCGTCCAACTTTACCAAAAGAGCACCAACGCTGTCATCGACGGCGGACACCATCGACGCAAGGACGGGGTTATCCTGACGCATGCGGGTCAGGGCTTCATGCTCGGGCTGGCTGGGCGTGTCGTCTACAAATTTATCCGCCTTTTTTTCGTAGCGATCAATGTGTTTTCTGTATGCCTGAATGGGCGTGTGAATGTTGTAATAGGAGAGGAAGAGCAGGAAGGGATTTTCCTTATCC
>JBJLCO010000036.1:0-27721 GCA_045567635.1 Opitutales bacterium
CCCAGACCGAAAAGAAAAATCAGATATCCACTGAGCCCACGGGCACGGTCCTGTTGTTCAAAAAAATCCACTTGTGGAAGATTGAACTGAATGTAATTCTAGAACTGCACTTTGGGAGCTTCGGCAATCTTTTTGCTTTCGAATTCCAGAAGCGTGCCGTCCTGACTGTGTCCGAACATACCGGCGAAAATAACGGGGGGGAAAGTTTGTTTATAAGTGTTGTACGCCGTGACGGCGTCATTGAATGCCTGGCGGGAAAATGAGACTTTATTTTCGGTTGAACTAAGTTCTTCCTGTAGATTTGCCATATTTTGATTGGCTTTGAGATCCGGATAACTTTCCGACAATGCAAAGATACGACCCAAAGCCCCACCCAACATACCTTCGGCTCCAGCCAAGCCTGCAATTGCACTGGCATCCCCAGGGTTTTGAGAAGCAGCCTGTAGGCTACTTTGTGCCTGATTACGAGCTTGTATGACCGCATCCAGGGTTTCCTTCTCGTGCTTCATGTATCCCTTGACCGTTTCAATCAGGTTGGGGATCAGGTCATATCTTCTCTGCAACTGGACTTCAATTTGGGAAAATGCATTTTCAAAACGATTTTTAAGAGTCACTAATTTGTTGTAGATCCCGACAAGGATCATCGACAGGACAATGAGGACTCCGATTACAATAAGTGTGGTGGTCATATTATGAAATGTGGTTCAATTTGGAAGGTCTGATCAGACTAAATAGTAGTCATTTTGTTTCAAGTTGGTCAATGCGCTAATTGACCGAACTACCAAGATAGAAAAAAACTCTTAAAATAAATACCTTATATTAGCTTATATATTTTCAATTATCGCTTATAAATTTATAGTTTTTTTATAAGTGTGTTTTTTACTTTTTGCCTGAGTTTATCAATTTTGAATTGATCACTCCCCTGTAAATGCATCCAATCACCCATATATGATCAAATTGTCCCTCCCTCTTTTTTTCTTAGTCAGTATTAGCCTGTTCGCAAAGAAGCCGAACATCGTATTCTTTTTTACGGATGATCAAACATCAAGTGCTTTGGGGTGCTACGGGCACCCGTTGGCGAGGACGCCCAATATTGATCGTCTGGCAGTGCAGGGAACCAGATTCGAAAATGCGTTTGTCAGTCAGTCGATTTGCTGGGTAAGTCGGACCACGATTCTGACCGGATTGACTGGACGAAGTTATGGCGTTCCGGGAAATCATGATATGGCCAAGCCCGAAGCAGTGGAAACGCTTTATGTCGATTATTTGAGAGACGCTGGATACCGTACCGGATTTGCCGGTAAGTGGCATGCGAAGATGCCCAAGGGTTGGAAAGCACAGGATCATTTTGATGAATTTCATCCCATTGGCAGAAATCCGTTTTACAAAAAACAGGAGGATGGAACCCTTCGCCATGAAACGGAACTGATTGTGGACCGGGGCATTGAGTTTATTGAAAATCAGCCCAGGGATAAACCATTTGCCATGAACATGTGGTTCAATGCATGCCACGCAGAGGACGGCGACCGGCGACCCGGCATTGGCCATTTCCCCTGGCCTCGGGCAATGGATGGAATGTACGAGGAGGACGAGATTGGGCCCCCTCGTTTGAATGATCCTGAGATTTTTGAAAAACAACCGGGTTTTCTCAAAACCACCATTAACCGGGAACGTTTTTTTTGGCGTTGGAATACGGATGAGCGTTATCGGATTAATATGCGGGCTTACCTGCGGATGGTCAGTGGAATCGATCATGCAATTGGCCGGTTTCTGAAAGCATTGGAAGAGCAGGGTCTGGCTGAGAACACCATTATTGTTTACACTGCGGATAACGGATACCACCTGGGGAATCGCGGATTTGCGGGGAAATGGTCACACTATGAAGAATCACTCCGTGTGCCCATGGTAGTGTATGATCCACGGGTTAAAGGAAAAGCCCGTGGACAGGTACGGCGTGAATCTGTCCTGAATCTTGATCTTCCCTCCACCTTTCTCTCCTGGGCAGGGGTAGACATCCCGAAAAGATATCAGGGTAAAACTTTTGCAAAATTAATTTCTGATTCAAATCCATCACCTTGGCGCAAATATACCTTCCATGAGCACTTCGCGGTGAGGCACCGAATTCCCGCATTCGAGGGTATGCGAGGTGACCGATTTAAGTATGTCCGATATGTGGATGAAAAAAATTACGAGTTTCTGCATGATTTGAAAAATGATCCCGATGAGCTGACTAATTTGGCAAGTAATCCCCAATACACCAAAACTCTGAAACAAATGAGGGGGTTGACGGATCAAAGAGTTCAGGAATTGGGAGGCCCCTTATCTCCGATGAAAAGCCCTCTTTCCAAGTCGACAGATCCACATCCGGTTTCTGCTGCCCAAGTGGCCAATCGACCGGGTGGAGATGGTTTCGCGAATCTAATTGGACCCGGTAACCGTATACGAAATTGGTCTGGGGATGAAAAGTTATGGTCCCAAAAGGATGGTGTATTGATCGGGGAAACGGATGGTTCCCTGAAGATGAACCGTTTTCTTACCTGGAAAGCAGCCACGGTTCAAAACTTCGACCTCCGGGTTAAGGTGCGTATTTCCAAACGGGGAAACAGTGGTATTCATTTTCGTGCCATGTCCCGTCCCGACCTCGGGTTGGATGTGGTCACCGGATACCAATGCGACATTGTGGCTGGCCGATCGAGGCATAATGGCCAGCTTCACGAGGAAGGGGGGAGGAAAATTCTCGCTCACGCCGGAGAGAAGGTGGTGGCGGACCCGCCAGGCGGCCAGTGGGTCACCGGTACTTTTGAGGTTAGGGAAGTTGAATCCGGAAAATGGAATGAATACCGAGTTTTGGCGGAGGGTAACCGAATCCGTCAATGGATTAATGGTCACCCGACCGCCGATTTCATTGATATGAATCAAAATAAACAAACTTTCGAGGGCGTCCTCGCTCTGCAGGTGCATAAGGGTCCCCCGATGAAAGTCGAATTCAAGGAAATACGGATCAAGCACCTGCCGGATGATTTACCCGTTTTAAAATTAAAGGAACATCCCATTCCGAAAGGTTCAACAGGCGTTCAGCCGCAGGGGAAATTGCCTAAAAATTGGAAGTCCCCGGTTTATCAGGGAATGTAAATGTTTTTTTCAGGAAGAACTTGGTTAATGATAATTTTGTTATCCATAGTTTTAGGAATGGGGATTCGGAGACATTTCAGACTCCGCTCTGCGATCGAACAATTTGAAACTAATTCAACGCTACCGCCGGGAATCGATGTGAAGTCGATGATCGAGGGAGCAGAATCAAAATGAAAACAAAATATTTTTTCAGAGCTCTTCGAAATCGATGCCCGCGATGCAATGAAGGAAAAGTATTACATGATATTTTTAACCGGAACGATCGTTGTTCAGTATGTGACCTTGAATACAGTCGTGAAGAAGGTTTTTTTATTGGTGGAATACCGATCAGCTATGGAATAACCTGTAGTGTTTGGATTGTGCCCTTACTGGTGATTTGGTTCTTTGATTGGATACCGCTGAAGTGGTTAATTGGGTTAACTTTTGGCGGAGCAATTATTTTACCGCTTCTGACTTACCGTTACAGCCAATGCCTATGGCTCGGCTTATATTTCACTTTTGCTGAACACGAAATGCCAGTTTCAGTTAAGGCAAAATAAATGATTCTTTTGGAAACTACTTATCATGTAATGTTATTACTATTGAAGACAGATTAGGAAATAATTATCTATGTCTTCAATTATCCAACTCCCTCTATTATGAAATTCTCCTGCTATAAATTCTTTTATTCCCTGTTGTTATTCTACCTGATTCCTTTGTCTGGGCAGGACGCAGGCGAGTTACATCCTTGGACGGATCTGAATGGCCGGACCTTGCAGGCGAAATTTATTCAGGGCAATGATTCAAGTGTTACCATAGAATGGAATGGGCAACGTTTTGATTTGCCGATTAATACACTGAGCGATGAGTCGAAGGCTTTGGCAAAAAAATTTATTGAAAACAGTCCCGCTTTTCCGAGAACAGCTGTTGATTCACAACAATGGAAAGATACCGCGGGTCGCACTATTCAGGCGAAATTTATCAAGTCGGATAAATTGACCGTCACATTGAACTGGAACGGAAAGACCACGGTTCTTCCATTATCCATGTTTGATCAGGAATCTCAAAGGATGGCCGCCAGGTTACAACGTGAAAATGTAAGTGAGCCGGTTTCATCCAAGAGTAACCCGGTTGTGAAAGTTGATTTGAACGGCGAACTTGATCTTTTTGCAGAATATCCATGGGCAAACTCCGCGGGTAAAACCGTAAACGGGCGTTTCCTTGATGTAAGTAAGGATGATGTGAAATTATCCATCAATCGTGGAACGAGGGAGGTTTCTATTCCACTCGCTTCTCTTGCCAAGGATTCGCAGAGTTTAGCCCAAAAACTTAAAATTATGCGGGCTAAGGCTCAAAAGGCGGGAGCATCCTTGGCCAAAAAAAGAAAAACGATGAAAGTACCTGCAGTAACCGATGCGGATCTCGAAATAGAGCATGAATTTAAGGATGTCGAGGGCCGAACGGTTAAGGCTCAGTTCATAGATGCTGATGATCAGACTGTTTCAGTTGTGATCAAGACAAGTTCGAGAAATGCCATTCCATTACCCTGGGACAAATTCGATTCTGAATCCATTGCCAAGCTCGAAGCACTACGCAGGAAAAAACTAGAAATTTCGTCAAGGAAACCCAAAATTATCCCTGCTAAAGGCAACCGGTTGTCTTATTATGGAAATGGTAAATATAAGGATTATAACACCGTTTTTGAAGGTGATTCCTACACCATTGGATTACCTTACAGTGGAAGTGGATTGCATGTGTGGATTAACCCGGGTGCTGATAAACTGCCAGATCATGCCAAGGGCAATCCGCTCGGTTTGAGAAGAATGAGTATTAGCTTTAATTCCAGGTTTGTGGATCGCACCGATCCAAAGCGTAAAAGGAATAGGACTCGAAAGATATCCAGTTTTGATTCATCTCCCGAGCCTTCCCTTGAGCGTGAAAAGATTACTCTTACGGGCAAGTATGACAACGGGGGTACTTTCGAATACAATATGGAAATTAATCGAAACGGTATGCAATTTTGGTCAAGGATTAAGGATCCTCCCAGTAATGAATGGCCTACTTACACAAGTGTGGTTGTCAGTCTTCACGGAGTGGTTCCAAATGTCAAAGACACCCCGATGGCCAAAATAAAATCACAGATTGGAGACGGTGCGTTTTACATGACCCCGGTGGAAGGAAAACGGATAAAATTACCCTTCGATCAAAAATGGATTGATCTTAAGATACCAAGAGGAGCACTTTCGTCCCTCAAAGGAGTGGAAGTGATGGGTTCTCCCTACTATCAATTTAAATTTAATATTTCTCCCAATAACGGGAAGGATATGAATTTTAATTATTCCAAGGGATATGGGGGAACATTTCCCTTTCAGGGAATTAACTTAGGCTATTCCTCGAAAGAAAAAAGAACCGAAGTTCCGCGGAGCCGGAGTTTGAAAGTTTCCGTGACCAAAAAATAAACTTTAATCCACAAAACTGGCCTGGAGATTTCTCAGGCTAATGCGTGCACAGTCCTCAGGGGTCGGGTGGTAGTCAAAGGGTTCAACCGATACCCAGCCGTTATAATTGATCTCTTTCAATGCCCGGGCGACCGCGTTCAGGTCGGTTGGGCCCTGTCCGGGACCGCGGTGGTTGACGTCATTACCGTGAAAATGGGCCACTTCCCAGCGGTGATCATAAATCGTGGCAATCGTTCCGGCGGGTTCATGAGCCATCGCTTTCATGTCGAGGTGTAGTCGGCAGGCCGGACGGTTGACTGCGGTGATGAACCGACGGGCTTCCGCACAGGAGGACAGAAAGCTGGTTTCGACGGGAGAGAGCGGTTCCACCGCAAGCGTGACTCCCATCTCGCCCGCCAGTTCGCAGACTTCGCGGATGATTTCGACTGCCCGGGCAAAGGCAATTTCGTAGGGGGTGCCATGCTCCAGGTTGCGCTGTTGGGGGCTGCCCAGCACCATAATGGTTCCGCCCATTTGTGCGGTCAGCCGGGTAAGTTTTTTCAGGTAATCAGTGGCGGCCCGACGCATTCCTTCGTCGGCAGAGGTGATGTGCAAGCCCTCGGTCTTGGCCATTAACCAGTGGAGTCCGACAATTTCAATCCCAGCAGACTGGGCGGCGTTCACACATCGTTCGGCATCCCTTTCATTGATTTCGAGCGGGTTTTCCTGGAGTGTAAATGGGGCGATTTCCACGCCCTCGTAGCCAATCTTGGCAATGTGGGCTAAGCCGTCCTCAATGGATAAATCCTGGAGTACTTCGTTACAGAGAGCAAATTTCATAAACAATGATCAATGATTATTGGATTATTTTGATTCCTTGGAAAGATAATTTTCCGGATACCCCGGGTGGTCGGGCATGAGTGAGGTCGGATGTCCCGGGTCTTTGGCATAGTCAGTAAACCGCTGGCCAATTTTCGCATCCTTGCCCGGACCGCGGTGAAAAACAAAACGGTAACGCAGTTTCAAACTTTGCCCTTTTTTGATTGTGTGTTCGCCGTCCCCCCCCATTTTAATGGGAGCAAATGGATTGGCGGAGATGAGACCGTAATCCCGGGCGTGCCACCAGGATTTCTCACCCTTCTTGGTCAGGTTACTCGGGTGACTGAAGAATGCGATTCCGGCTTTTTCCCCTTCGATTGTTCCGTAGTAATGCACCCAGTCCGCCCGTTTCCCCCAGATATTTTTTCCTTCGATTCCTTCGCTGTTACGAGCCTGGCCATATACTTTATCCACTCCGTGCTTCGGGCTGGGGCTGAGGCGGAGGTCTGGATGAGTCCGGATTCCCACGAAGCCATCCTTGAATTCTTCGAAGACAATATCCTGATTGGTGGCATGCATATTGATTTCTAAATCGAGAAACCGTGCAAGATCGTCTCCCCCAAAGGTCATGGTGCGGGTATCGGCTCCAATGGTTTTCCCTTCTTTATCTTTCCACGCGTTCAATGTCTTGATCAGGGCACGGTCTTTCCCGGAGCGGGTTTCGATTACCTTGAGGTATTCCACAGTTCCGGCATTTTTATTTTGGTTATGCCAGTAATTCGCGCCGCTCATTCCCTGATGCCCAATGAAAATTGCCCGGTGATGGGGATGGTCTTTTGCTTCTCCAGGTGTACCGTCTTTGAGTGGATAATCACGGAGCATTCGAATGTTACCCGGTGCCTGAACCGGCCAAATAATCGGTTGGGAAAATTTCTCAAAATTATATTTGGCAAAGAATTTTCCAGCAATCCTCACCTCGATACCGTCGTCCGATTCAATCAAACTTGCAGGGTGGATAGAGTCGGGTCGTTTCAGACGATTGAGGGTATACTGCACCCTCGGTTCCTTGATGGATTCCCCCTTTATCGAGAGTACTTTCGGACTGAATTCCAGTTCAAAAATTCTTCCCGCCTCCAGCCCATCGATATGTATTTCAAAGGGTCCATTCCCGGAGACTTTTAGAATCCTGTGTTCTTTTTTATCTTTCTCACTGGACCCGTAGCGGTACCCATATTCAAACTGAAAACTGCGCACGCTTATTTTTTCAGCCAACTTCTGTGGGTCCTTAATAGCTTTGGTGAACCAAATTCTAAATCCGCTTGTACTCAATTTGAAGTCTTTCACATGGAATGGTGTTTTTCCATGGTAGGTAATTCTTTGCAGTCCCTCATCTGGTCTTTGCCATCCCCGGGCAGTGGAGGCGTAGTAAATCGATTTTCCCGATGGATCCATGGCAATTCGTACCCCGCCTGAACGAAGTTCTTTGGTGTAGAGAAAAAGGGTGGAGGCACCCTGCCATGCATCATCGACTTTTTCCATCATGATCCGGTTGATCCGGCGGCCGTTTTCGTCGGGTACGAGCATTTGTCCATTGAAGGGGCCAAAGTTTTCGCTTTGGATAATAAAAGGTTCTCCACACGAGCTCATCGATTTCCGCGTCAATTGAACCGATGGGTGGTTGTGCAGATCATCGAGCATTTTGCGGGGCAAGAAAATGGGCGTGCCGAAATTTTTCAGATCGGGATCCCAGACCAGACTGGAAGGATGACCATTAAAAGAACCCGGTCGGACATTGTAAATGGGAGACCCGCCGCGCCAATCGCCCTGATTATCCCCGCACCAGACCTCTCCATCCGTGGAGCGGGTAATTCCATTATGCATCCGAAAGCCGCTGGCAAACGGAGTCAGTTTTCCATTCTTGTCGTACTGAACGACCCATCCGCGGAGATGATTCGAAGAAAAGTTACGGCCCCGTCGACCTTCCTTTGAATAGTCACCTCGGGGAGTATGAAAAGTGGGACCGTTGTGGGATGCCGTGCCCAACGCGATGTAATATCCTCCGTCACCGTCCCTACAGATTGCGTTCGTTTCATGATAATTTCCACTGATCCCAAATTCGGTGGATAAGTTATTGTAGCGGTCGGCTTTTCCGTCCTGATCGGTGTCAATGATCTCAGTCAGTTCAGCCATTTGAGAAACGAGGATATGACCAGGTGCGACCAGAATCATTCCCATCGGGTTATGAAGTCCGGTGGCAAAAACCTTCCATTTGGTTGACTTCGGATCTTTGCCGGGTTTCGTAACCACCACATCTCCCCGGCGGAGACAGGCGTAAAGGTTTCCCTGATTGTCAAAAGTCAATCCGCCCACTTCGGGGGGCATGTCGTCCGGGAAAGCCATATTTTCAATGGTGTAACTGGACGCGAAAATGGAGGGTATCAGAGAGAGGAAAAAAAGTATAGATGCTTTCATGAAAAAGTGAGTGTGATGTTTACCGTACGGACTTGATGAACATGATCAAAGAATCGTATTCAGCCTGTTGAAGTTTATAGGGTGGCATCATCCCAGTCAGGTATCCTTGAACCGTTTTTGCCATTGGATTTTCAATTGATTCACGAATATAGGCATCATCCACGATCAGGGAGGAACCGTTGAGGAATTCCCTTTTGGAACCGAAGGAACCCTTGAGTGTGGGGCCGTGATTTTTCCCGCCATCCAAGGAATGGCAGGCAATACAACCCAAAGAGGTGTAAAGCTTTTGCCCAATTTCCTGAGTCGGTTTTTTAATCACTTCTTTCTTTTCCTCGGCGGAGAATTTCTCTCCTGCGTTGGGGCGGATGACAATGCTCAGCTTTCCTGCTGTTTTTTTGATTACTTCGACCTGTGTCTTGGGAGATGAAAACTCAAGACTTTCATTATTTTTAGAAGAGAACGCAAGACTGAGCGTCTGGGTGGACGGGCCGGGTTGTATTTTGACTGAGATCTTACTTGTCCCCGCTTCATAGTCATATACAGGCAGTCGGTCTGACCCGATTGAATAACCAAGGTATTGGAGAGATGCCAATTCGGAAATTGATTTTCCGTTGATGGAAAGCGGATGTTTTCCCAATGCTTTGTAAAACACAAAACCGTATAATCTGGGGACATACCCAAAACCCTTTCTTCTTCCACTGGTCCGATCCCCCCAGTAGTTTTTCATATCGAGGAATCCTTCCGTCCATGCATAGAGAAGGCGGCATTCCGTTGTATCCCAGGCATAGGAAAGCGACTTCCCCAAATTGACGGCAACAGCCGCGGGAATACCATCTATAGGTTCGTATTGTTTGGTAACTTCTCTTCCACTGCTTGGACTGTACTTGGGGGAGGGTAGTCCTTGGGTATGATTGGATAATACATCATCCTGAGGCAAACCCAGAGTGGGCACAAAAGTTCGTAACACGAGGGGTTGATCCATGCTCCCCAAGGGTTTTAGATCAAAGGTTAAGTACCCATTCTTAGCATAGGCATATTCGGGCGAACTTTCCTTGCCGTGCAGCGTGGATTCGGTGTAACTATACACAAGTAAAGCAAAGCTTGCCAGAAGGAGTTTCAAATTAATAGTTCGTTTCACAATAAGAAGGAGATAAAAAGTAAGGAACAGAGCCTATAAAAAGCCCGCTTTTCTTTTAGAATACAACTAAATTTTTGTTTCTGAAGCTAAATGATAAAACCATGCCACCCTCTTTTAAGAGCAGATTTTATTGAGCTTAAGGGATGAATTGGGGGAAAAGGAGTAATTTTAATTCACTAATCAAACTTGATGATTCAGTTTTTGATATTGTTTCGCGATCGTTTGAGTTCGGAAAACAGAACCGATCTTTTGAGGCGGTACATTCCCCAGAATCCAAGTATAATGTTACTTGCATTTGTGATCGCCATAATGATCACGCTTTCTTCAAAAAAGGCGGAACTGCATAATAAATTATAACTGAATGCGAGGATGAATGACATCCACCAAAGATTGGCAATGTTTTGGTTGCTCATTAATCAATGTGCCGCCACGACTTTCGTACCCGTAATTCGGTCATGAAGACATCTTCTTTCTTTTCCAAAAATAAATAAAACATTAAGCAGGCTGAGTAATCCGCCTGCTACTGGAATTTGGCTGATTAAAGAAAAAACAAGGTATCGGAGTGAATACAGTTTCAAGAAACCGACCTGCTTGCCTTCCATGTCCACAATTTTAACCTTCATAATTCTCTTGCCAATAGTTTGTCCGTGATTGGCAAGAAGTGACCCGTTTAAGATGAGAAACAGGCTTTGCCCAACTAAAAAAACAATCAAGTTTTCGTTTAAGGATAGTGGGATCCCATTCATCGCACGGGGTAGGAAGTGATCCCAAAACCCAGTAACAATTGCAATACCGATAAGAATAGGAATGATTATTATAGAATCAATAATTACGGCTCCTAAACGTGATCCTCTTCCGGCCAATGGATTAACCTGTTCGCTGATTTTATTTTTTTCGATCATAGTGTGTCTCATGATAGTTATTCCGCCCCTAATGTTCTATTACAACCTTCGGGTTTTTTTATAATTCAATCGTGTGTTTCTTCAATCTGTGCTACCGAAGAGATATGAAACTTCAACAGGGACAGGTTTGGGTGAAAGGAAAAGACAGTTACCGGATTACGGAGTGGGCACGGATGACGATTCAGTATAAACACTCGCACAAATCGAAGTTTAAAGAGTCAGATGTAATCGAAGTTTCAAAGAAGGAGTTTTGCCGGCTGATCAAAGGGGCAACCCTCGAAGAAACGGAAGATTAATTTTTTGGCTCGACCATTACGGGTTCTGCTCTTGTAAAGTGATACGATGTCAATTTCGATCGGAACTCCCTTTACCCATTTAGCCAAAAAAGTCCTTCTCTGCGGGAGCGGAGAACTCGGTAAGGAGGTCGTGATTGAACTTCAACGATTTGGGGTCGAGGTGATTGCGGTGGATTCCTACCCTGACGCTCCGGCCATGCAGGTGGCGGACCGGGCTCATGTGATTTCGATGCTTGATGCCGGAGAACTCAAACGGGTAATCGAACAGGAACAACCTGACCTGGTTGTGCCGGAGGTCGAAGCCATTGCCACTGATGTTTTGGCCGAGCTGGAAAACTCCGGATTCACCACGGTTATTCCCACTGCCCGTGCCACCCAGTTGACCATGAACCGGGAGGGTATCCGCCGGTTGGCTGCGGAGGAACTTAATCTGAAAACATCCCCCTTCCGCTTTGCATCCAATGCGGATGAATTTCAGCTGGCCGTGGAAACCATTGGCATGCCCTGCGTGGTGAAGCCAATTATGAGTTCCTCCGGAAAAGGGCAGAGCACAATCCGCTCATCCGATCAGATTGAGAAGGCATGGAAGTATGCTCAGGAAGGTGGCCGTTCCGGGGGAGGCAAGGTTATCGTGGAAGGCTTTGTGGAATTTGATTATGAGATCACGCAGTTAACCGTTCGGCATGCTGGTGGGACCTCTTTTTGCGACCCAATCGGGCATATTCAGGTAGACGGGGATTACCGTGAATCCTGGCAACCGCAACCGATGTCGGTAACTGCACAACAGGAAGCAATGAGATATGCACAAGCAATCACCGATGCCCTGGGCGGATACGGTGTCTTTGGAGTGGAACTTTTTATCAAAGGGGAGGAGGTCCTGTTCAGTGAGGTTTCACCCCGTCCTCACGATACGGGAATGGTTACCATGATTTCTCAGGATTTATCCCAGTTCGCGCTTCATGCACGGGCAATCCTTGGTCTGCCCATACCGGTTATTCGCCAATTTGGCCCATCCGCATCCAGTGTAATTTTAGTGGAGGGCGAATCGGAAAATGTTTCTTTTGGAAATCTTGACCAAGCCTTGACGGAATCCGATACCCAACTCCGTCTGTTTGGAAAACCCCAGGTGAACGGTCAGCGACGAATGGGGGTGGCTCTGGGTCGGGCGGATACAATTGCGGATGCCCGTAATAAAGCAAATCAGGTTGTATCCGCTATCACTATTTCCCTATGAGCGATATTCAGGAACTGATTGATTTATTGGTTGAGTTCCGTGATGAGCGGGATTGGGGGCAGTTTCATGATTCGAAAAATCTCGCCCTTGCTCTTTCGATTGAGGCGGCCGAATTGAATGAACTATTTTTATGGAAGAAAGAGGCGGATGCGGAAGAGGTGGACCGGGAACGGTTGAAGGAGGAATTGGCGGATGTTCTTGCCTACGCTCTGATGCTTGCCGAACGGCACCAATTGGATGTGGGGCAAATCGTGAAGGATAAAATCATAAAGAATGCCGGGAAATATCCCGTTGAACAGGCCAAAGGATCCTCCGATAAATACGACAAACTTTAGGACAGGTTAAAAATGAACACAGGCCTGAACTCATTAACTCCCGGATTCTATGCTTCTTGCTGATCGTTTTCCTCTGAATCCTTCTGGGTCAGTATGGTGTAGCACAGTCGGGCAAGAATGAAACAGGAAAGCAGATCGAGGGGGAAATTCAGGGTTAATTCAAGAATCACCCCGATATCCATCAGTCCATCAATATGCATGATTAACTGGTCGAGGATTTCCATAAAACTACCCAGAAGAATAAGATAGAAACCATTAATTTCACATATCCGGCTGCTCTCGTTGTTCAGTTCGGATTCCGGACTGATTGAATCATCCAGCCAGGTGAGAATGATTCGGCGCCCACTGAGGAAAGTGCCCACACCGATCAGAATAAGGGCAATATTTTCCTGATCTAGAATGAGCTTTTCCACTTTTTCGTGACTGTCCGCGTCGGATTGGGCAATTTGGATGAATTGAATCACCAGAGGAATCAGCAATAGAAAGACCAGGCCGCATAAAATGCCGGAAAACTTTTTATGACCAATGATTACGGATAATTTATCATTCATAATAAATTAATTTCTGATTCAGCTTGAAACTTCAGTCAATTACTTTTCCTTCCCGCGCCCTTTAAAAGTCAGTTCCGCAACTCCAGATTTATCTAATTCACCAAGCCCAAGTTCAACCATCTTCTGATACTGGGCAAGGGTTGCCTTTGCAAGGGGAACCTGAATGCCAGCTTCTTCCGCTACTGAAATGGCAATACCGGAATCCTTGGCCGCATGTTCGGCTGAGAAATAACATTCGTGATCCCGGTCGAGCATGTCATCGGAATCGGTTTCAAGAACTCGTGAATTGGCCCCGGTTTGCGAGAAAATTTCACAGAGCATTTTCAGGTCGAGGCCGAGGGCATCGCCAATGCCCAAGCCTTCAGCCAGAGCGGCGGTATTTATATTCATGACCATATTAACCAGTGCCTTGACCTGAGCCGCCCGTCCGGCTTCTCCGACGAAGCGAAGATTTACGCTTAAATCATCCAGTAAATCCTTGGCGCTTTCGAAAACTTCATGTTTACCACCGATCATAAGGTAAAGAGTTCCTTCACGGGCCTGGGTAATACTGGAAGCCATGCATCCTTCGAGGGTTTGAGCGTTCACTTCAGCGGCCTTTTGCTCGAGTTTGATATGCATGGCAGGTGAAAGGGTGGCGCAGTTAATAAACAACTTGCCGGATGCTTCCCTAAACAAATTGTCATTTGAATCAAAGAAGATTGTCTCCATCGCAGTATCGTTGGTGACAACCGTCAAAATGATATCAGACATTGCAGTTACCTCCGCTAATGTGTTGGCATGAATACAATCCAGTTCCTCAGCCAATGCCCGGGCAATATCTTTATTCAGATCATTTACGCAACTGATTTGGTATCCTTTATCGTTTAAGTTTCGGGCCATATTTGCCCCCATTCGCCCTACGCCCACCAGCCCGATTTTTTTTTGTTTCGATATCATTAGTTCTTATTAATTCTTAGGTGTGATAAATCTTAAAAGTCTTTACTTTGAATGGCTTGTATGTTCGTTTGAGTCGACTTTTTTTTTACCGCTTCCCCTGTTTTTTTCTCCAAAAATTTTTACACCACTTTCTTCTATTTCACGAAAAGTTAATACTAAAATATAATCTAAATATGTCTAAAATAGTACCTCTTATTAGTTCCGGAACCGCCGGTCCGCTTGGTGTTCTTCACCTTCCCCGTCTTTGGCAGAAAGTTTCCCTGGAAGCCGCGGGAAAAATTGCCGATGGTTACCCCGGGATCGGAGCAGGATATGACTCCATGGTCATCGATGCTCTTGGTCTTAACGCGGAGGCCGTCCTTTCTTTTATCACCGATTCGAAACCCACTTATCCTCAGTTTGAGGGATGGGTAAAGAGTCAGGACGGAGTAAAATTGGATGAATCCACGATTTCCTCCCTGAATGATTCCATTACCGGATACATTCATGATGACGCGACACGGCAATCCATTTTGTCGGCCAACGGATTGGCCGATGGAGATCCCAGGGACGCAATTAATTTGAATAACCTCGATGACTGGTTGGGATTTCACGCATCAGAAATCGCGTAAGTATTTTATTTTTACCAAGAAAGCCGGACCTCCGGGAGTACTTTCCTTATTTGGATTCCAACTCTACGGTGTTGACTGAGATTACGCGGTAGGAGTATTTCCTGCCGGGCATTGCCTCAGGATCCGTAAATGTCATTTTTCTCAGGGGAAGTAAGGGAGTATCGCTGTACAAGAGGCCCTGAAAGAGTGGGCGGCCAAACTTATTGCTTGGGTCCTCGGGTACCTGACCGATCACTTGACCGTTCCGTTTAATCAGAAAGCGGGCAATTCCGCTTTCCAAATCGGCCTCTGCATTCCAGTTGATTACATTATCCTTCACCACCACATGGGTGGGTGCAGGGGGAGGGGTGTGATCCAATATGTTGGTGTCCTTTACAAATTGCATCCATGCACGGGCAATTTTTCTGTTGGGTAACCAGACTGCCTCGAGTGGATTGCCTTTAAATTGTAAAATGGGTTGGGCTTTTTTTCCTAAAAGGGGAGCAAGCCATGAATTATCTGTTGGCATCGGAACGAGTTTTCCACCCGGACTTTTGGGTAAGCGTGCAGAGAGGCAGGCATCGAGCCAGGGAATTGCGAGGTAGCGGGAGTTTCCGCACTCGTGGGAGGTGAGGGGGTCAATTGCGACTCCAATCAGTCCCCCTGCATTCCGAATCTGTTTAAAAAATTTTTCATTGGCGGGCCAGACCCGGGCAAACCGTCCGGTCTTCACCGTCACTCCCTCTTTTGTTCCCGGGTTGCACATTATCGGAACTTTCAGTGCACCGCGGTGAAGGGTATGTGGTTTAATGTGAACCCGTTCCGGATTTGCCTCCAACATCGGAACCCCGGAGCGCAACCAACAGGCCACCACCCGGTCAGGAAAAAGCAGGGTCATCCCCCCCACCCAGTGTCCGCCCCCGCTATGTCCCCAAAGTGCCCAGGGAACCTTGCTTAATTCGGGATGCCCGCTCATTTTGCCCAGATCATGCAGTGCTTGTTGAAAGACCGTACCCGATCCATTTCGTGGATCGCACCACATCTGACAATCTGCTTTCCCGGGTTGTTCATAGGACGGTGAGAGCAGAGCACAGTCATGCTTTTGCGCCAAGGCCTGCCAGTGAAGATCCCATGCTCCGGTTAATCCTGACTTGCATGACCCCTCCCCGCATCCGTGTTGATGAACAATCACACCGCGCAATGTTTTGATCCCTTCGGGTATCCAAACTGTGTATTGTACAGGAAATAGGAGTTCGCCGGGTTTTACAGAAGCTTCGTATCTTACTCGATAGTACGGTGGTTCGGCTTTCGGGGAAATATCATAGGGTGGATTTTGTCCAAAGATAAATGGGGATAAAAAACTGAAGAGTACGAGAATTTTGGTCATTAAAAAGTTTAACCATTGTTCAGCCACCTAGTAAATAACTGAAGCGAATTCTTGGATTTTTTATAATCCAGCAGAACTGTCTTTTAGCAGGGAAAATTTAAAATTGGGTACACGAAGAACACAATCTGTAAGATTTATTTAGATAGACTTTTTCCAAATTCAGGACATTTTTTGGGCAATACGATACTTTGAGGGATTTTATTAATAAAATGAAAAGATATTTTAATTTTCTTATTTGGGGGCTTTCGGTTTCTTTTGCATTTTTTAGTGGAAATGCAAAAGAGAATTTTCATTCGCCAGTAAAAAAATGGGAAGATGTTAAATTCATATCACACGCAACCGGTGATTTGCTACTCGATGTATTCCGTAGTGACGACAAGCAGATAAGACCGGCAATTCTTTGTCTTCACGGGGGATTTTGGGCAAAGGGTTCCAAGAAATTTATGCATCCGCTTGCTCTAGATTTAGTGGAAAAGGGATATATTGCGGTGTGTACAAATTATCGCCTCACTGATGTGGCTCAGGCTCCCGCCCAGTTGCATGATGTATTTTCGGCAATTCACTTCCTTCGTGAAAATGCTTTCAAGTTTGGGATCGATCCAAAAAAGATTGGAGTGACAGGTTCCTCAGCCGGTGGATATCTTGCTGTGATGGCCGCTACTTTTGATGGAGGTGATCCACTGGGTCGTCCTAATGCAGCGGTGGGCATGGGAGCCCAAACGGATCTACTGTCTCCCCATATTCAAAATTCAACAGTTCTGAACTGGTCAAAATTCATGGGTGGATTTTACCACCAAGTTCCTCAGAAATACTTAAAACAATCCCCAATAAATCATCTGACGAAGGACGATCCACCTATTGCTATCATCTGCGGAGAATACGATAAACCATCGACTCGTGCGAACGCTTTTCGAAAAAAAGCATCACAACTGGGAGTCCCTACTGGGTTAACCGAAATTTCGGGAGCACCCCATGGATTACTCAAGGCTTCTAAACACAGAAGCATTGCGGTCTCTGTTCTCGACGATTTTTTCAGAGCCCATCTTCGTAAAAAGGGATCAAACTTCGAGTAGAGAATTCCAAAGTACTCTTATTCCTTCATATTTTTTTTCATTACAAATATCATTTGAAAATTGCTGATGAGTAAGGCATCAGTAAAAATTTAAGCTTAATGAATCTTCGTATATATATTCTTTCGTTGATCTTGGTCGTATCTGCATATTCGAAAGAACCCTCTGAAGGGGAAAAGCTCTTTTCATTACACTTAAAACCTCTTTTTGCCGAGAAATGTATGGCTTGCCATGGTGACGACCCGGAAAAGATCAAGAGTAGTTTTGATATGCGAACACGGGAATCTATACTGCAAGGAGGAGAAATCTTTGAAGATGAAGTTCTAATTCCGGGACAGGGAGAAAGAAGTTACTTTTATATTCTCAGTACCCGCGTGGAGGAGGATTTGGAGATGCCTCCTAAGGAATCCGATCAATTAACCGAAGAAGAAACTGGATGGATTCGGGAATGGATAGATTATGGTGCTCCTTGGCCGAGTGAGCAGAGAATTACCGAGATTCAGGATAAGTATGCCGAAGGTGTGCAAGTGGCCACTTCCAAGGCACTTTCCGAGGATTGGCAGAACCGTAGATACGAATCGGAAAAGTTGTGGGCATATCGCCCACTAAAAGTTGGTGAAGTGCCGAAGGGCAACCATCCAGTGGATTGGTTTGTTAATGAAAAGCTCGATGAATTGGGACTTGAGAAAGCTCCGGTTGCTTCTACCCGTGAACTATACCGCCGACTGTCCTTTGGGTTAACGGGTTTGCCTCCATTGCCAAGCGAAGTGAGAGAGTTTGATAAGAATTTCAAAGAATCTAAAAAAGCACTTTCAATATATGCCAATAAGTTAATGGCCTCACCTCATTACGGTGAACATTTTGCCAGGCACTGGCTGGATGTCGCCCGCTACGCCGATTCCGGTGGTTTCGCTAATGATTATTCACGGCCTAATGCCTGGCGATACCGGGACTATGTGGTCCGGGCATTCAATCAGGATAAACCCTATAATCGATTCATCATTGAACAATTGGCAGGAGATGAATTGAATTCAAGTAAGCCGGAGAATATAGTCGGCACGGGCTTCCTCCGAATGGGGCCATGGGAACAGACCGGGATGAGTGTTTTTAAAGAAACCCGACAACTTTGGCTTGATGATGTGACTGATTCAGTGGGCCAGGCTTTTCTGGCCCATGCCATGCAGTGTGCGAAATGCCATGACCATAAATTTGATCCGGTCCCGACCCGTGATTATTACGGTATGATGGCTGTCTTTTCGACGACGCAGTTAGCCGAGCGCAAGGCATCATTTCTTCCAACAGAATCCAGGGAGGACTTTGATTCTTTCACTGGGCTCATTCAATCCAAAATTGCCTTTTATGATCATCAGAATGCCGAGCTAAATGAAAAAATGAAACGGCTGAAAAGAGAGGAAACGGGAAGTGCCAAAGTGGGAGACAACGGATTGGATCCTGGTGACGAAGCGTCCCAGTCACGAATCTATAAAAATCTGATCCGTCATAAGATCGAATTGAATCGGGTAGAACCATTCACACACGCGGTATACACCGGAAAGACTATAGTCAGAAAAAGTGTACAGGGTCGCATCGATATGCCTGAGAACCCATGGCAGAAGGGTTATTTCGATCCTGATGTCATTTACAGCGGAGGAGATGTTTATTCAAAGGGCGGGCAGGTGGAGCCTGGTGGGTTGAGTGCAGCAGAGTCCCTTGGGGGTATGAATGCGAGTCCTTTTCCAAAAGGGAAAGGAAAGCGACGCTTGGCACTGGCTAAATGGATCGTGAATGAAAGAAACCCTCTCACTGCCCGGGTCATGGTAAACCGTATATGGTCATGGCATTTCGGGAGGGGAATTGCCGGTAACCCAAATAATTTTGGTGGAACCGGTGAATTGCCCACTCACCCTGCTTTACTTGATTATCTGGCGGACTGGTTCATGAACAACGGATGGTCGGTCAAGAAGCTGAACCATTTGATTTTAACTTCTGAAACTTATCGCCGAAGTAGCCGCCATCCTGATCCTGAATCGCTTGCGGAGAAAGATCCTAAGGGACAGTTGTACGCCCGTTTTCTTCCACGTCGTTTGGTCGCTGAAGAAATTAGGGATGCTATGCTACGGGTCAGTGGAGAATTAAATCCTCGGGTGGGAGGAATTCCTTCACGCCCCGATATTAATTTCGAAGTTGCTTTACAACCTCGACAAATCATGGGAGGAACCGCATCAGTTTATGAACCGGATCCGCTTCCCGAACAAAGGAACAGACGTACGCTCTACGCTGAAAAACTACGTGGTTTACGTGATCCTTTCCTCGAGGCGTTCAATCAACCGGGACCTGATGCTTCCTGTGAACTGCGTGAGTCATCCACGGTTGCTCCTCAGGCACTGACTCTTTTGAATGCGGAAGAGGTGCAGGACCGAGCCCTCGCCTTTGCCGCTCGTTTGTTGATGGAGCAAAAAAATGAAGTAGCCGTAATAGAAAGAGCTTTCGAGCTCGCCCTTGGACGTGCACCCAGCAAAGAGGAAATTGAGCTTTGTGTCGCACGATGGAAAAATTCAACGAGATCAGAAGATGGGAAGAAACCAGTCGCACCGTCGTTTCCCAAAAAGATTAAAAGAACAGTGATGGCTGAGAAAACGGGAGAGCCCTATGATTTTTGGGAATTTCTTCCATCTTTCGAATCTTACCAGCCGGACATGCATGGCAGTGACACGGATTCCCGCACGCGTGGACTTGCTCATATTTGCCTAGTCCTTTTTAACTCGAATGAATTCGCCTACCTTGATTAGGTCATAACTCGGATACACTTTATGAAACAGCAAAACATAGTCGCCAATCTTACCCGCAGGGAGGCTCTCTATGGTTTGGGTACGGGTATTGGGTCACTTGCATTTTCCTCCCTTGCTCAGGCAGAGAGCATTCATTCAATTGGTGCCCATCACCCGGCCAAGGCCAAGCGTTGTATTTTTCTGATGATGGAAGGTGGGCCTTCCCATATTGATACTTTTGACCCCAAGCCTGAACTCGAGAAAAGGCACCTCCAGAAATTTAAGCGCAATGGGGAAAGGGAAAGTGCCATGTCCTCGGGGGAAAGATATTTTGTGAAAAGTCCGTTTGCATTTGAAAAAGCCGGTAAGTGCGGAGCTGATTTCTCATCTGAATGGCATCATTTGAAAAATCATGCCGACGACATGTGCTTCTACCGTGGATGCCAAGTCGAATCCGTAAACCATCCAACGGCCTGTTATCATTTGAATACAGGAAATCGTTTCGGGGGAGACCCGGCGGTGGGTTCCTGGGTTACCTATGGACTGGGTTCGCTTAATGACAACCTGCCCGGGTTTGTTGTGCTTCCAAGAGCCAGTTACCCCCAGGGGGGTTCCAGCAACTGGTCCAACGGATTTCTTCCCGCAGATTACCAGGGCACGCCTCTAAGACCAGAGGGTAGTCCGATCCTCGATCTCAACCTGCCCAAAGGAATGACCCGCGAGGACCAGCGAAGTAACCTCGACCTGCTTGCTCAGCTCAATAAAAAACATTTCCAAAAGCGTCCGCAACAGGATGAACTGAATGCCCGTATGTCTTCCTATGAACTGGCTTACCGTATGCAGATGGAGGTCCCGGGAATTCTTGATATTGATGGAGAATCCGAAAAAACGAGGGAGGCCTATGGCATCGGAGACAGCAAGACAGATTCTTTCGGGAGGAAATGTCTCCTGGCCCGTCGATTGGTCGAGAAGGGTGTCCGATTCGTTCAAGCCTACGCTGGGAACTGGGACAGTCACGATTACATTTCCCGGGCCCATGGATCCCTTATCCGTTCCGTTGACAAACCAATCGCCGCTCTGCTGGGTGACCTCAAGGCACGCGGCCTCCTCGAAGATACCCTGGTTGTATGGTGTGGTGAATTTGGTCGTACCCCGGACAACGGAATAAGAGGCGGAGGGGCAAGCTATGGAAGAGATCATAACCCCAAAGCCATGACCATGTGGTTTGCGGGTGGTGGAACCAAGGCAGGGCATACCATCGGAGCGACTGATGAGATTGGGGCCGAGGCGGTGGATTGCGTTCATCATATCCGCGATGTTCATTGCACATGGTTGAACTTACTTGGGCTCGATGACAACAAATTGACTTACTACCACGCAGGTCGTTACAAACAACTTTCCCAGTTCGGCGGCGAAGTGATCAATGAATTAATTGCGTAAGCAAGTGCGAAATTCATTTCGCTTTATGAACATCGTTTTTTATTCGCAACTCTTGTCTACTTTTTTTGGCACACCGGATGGCTAAGAACCGTAACTTTTTTGCAAACAAAGGAAATAAACAATGAAAAAGATAATTCTAATATGCATGATGTCTGTAGTGAGTACATTATCTTTGAATTAATACAAAGTTCAAAGATTCTTTATTGATTAGTAATTTCGAATCAAGGATTCAATGATCTTGGGATTGGCTTAATTAATTTACATAATTTTCATTATACAGTGAGATGAGTGCCAATTATGATACTGATATTTACTCCAGCGTGTCTGATAATTCATCGTTACATTATTAAAAATACAACTTAAGAGAATTGCTAAACATGAACCAAACTACCCAAAAAAAATTTAATGAAATTCTTCGTCAACAAGGAATTCAGGTTGGCATCAAGCCAATTCAAGACATTCCTAACGAAAAATGTCGTTTAGACGAAGTGGAACGATTGGGTGTTCTGGAAAAGGACTTCTCCGCAGAATCAAATTATAATGCACTCACACAACTTGCCACCATCTCTACAGGCACTCAGATTGGATTGATTAATATTTTGGGCTCGAACATTCAAAAATGCAAAATGGATTTTGGTTTCAGTGCTGATCAGAGTGCCATTGCCCAGGAGTTACCAAGAGAAATTTCCGTTTGCCAATACAGCCTTCTGATGCCCAAGGAACCCCTCATAATTGAAGATTTGTTTTTGGATGAAAGAACCAAGAATTTTCAAAAGCTTGAAGCCTATGCTAGCCTGCGATTCTACGCTGGCTCACCACTTGTCACCTCGAAGGGCTATTCCATTGGCACTCTGTGCGTTCTTGGTACTGAACCAAAGAAAATTACGCACGATCAAATTGAAGGACTCAGGATATTGGCGGATCTAGTCGTTGGTTCGATCGAAAATGACTTCCTGAAAAAACACGATAACGGAAAAAAAGATGCCCCATCCATCAATCAGAACGAATCGATGGTGAAGTACTTCTCGACATCCTCCATCCTGTTCGCGGATTTCGTTGGCTTCACAAAGCTTGTCGAAAAGCTGGAAGCGGGAGATCTCATAGAGACCCTAACCGTCTTTTTCAAAGGTTTCGACAGGCTTGCCCAAAAGCATAATGTAAGAAAGGTTAAAACCATTGGTGACTGCTACATGTGTGTTTCCGGGATCCCGCAACAAGAAAAGGAACATGCTTTGAATATGTGTATGTTTGCTTTGGATATGTTAAAATTTGTTGAGGGCATAAATATTCAGCACGAAGTCTTGGAGAAGCCTATATGGAAATTACGCATTGGAATTCATTCAGGTCCCTTGATAGCCAACTTTCAAGCCGGTGCATTTGATGTCTGGGGAGATTCCGTGAACATTGCAGCAAGAATGGAGAGTTCTGGGCAAGCAGGAAAAGTCCATATCTCCGAAAAAACAGCAGATCACTTGGACTCTGAATTTTCCTTAAGCGCAAGAGGAGAAGTCGAACTTAAAAACAAAGGTTTCTTCCAAACATTCTTTTTAAATTAAACCGGAATAAAACTTTGGTGGAGGTCGCGGGAATCGAACCTGATTTACCATATGCCAAAACCCCAGTAAAAAAGCGGGGCGAGGAGCTTTCATCAAAGGTGTTGAGTAAGAAATTGATTGGGCTTTCTGGGACAGATCGTAAAATGTTGAATTGAATTATTTAAAGAAGGGTTGTTTACACAATTCCCTTTTGGACTTTTTGTCTACCATCAGTAGTATAAGTGAATGATTTCTTCCCCTTCATCCCCGTATGCGGGGAATACTCAAAAATTTGCTTTAGAGATAAACTCGGTCTATAAGTCATTTGGACAGGTTGATGTCCTTAAAGGGGTCGATCTAAAATTAGATATTGGTGAACGGGTTGCATTAATGGGCCCCAGTGGTAGTGGTAAATCCACCTTGCTCAATTGTATTTGTGGGATTGAATCAATGGACCAGGGAGAAATTAAGTTGGGTGGTGTATCCCTTAAAGATATGAGTTCAAAAAATCTTGAGCAAATCAGGCGGCAGGCAATCGGGTATGTTTTTCAATCCTTTCATCTTTTGCCCACACTTTCAGCGATGGAAAATATAGAATTCCCTGCTCAGTTAGTTGATATGCCCAAAAGAGAACGCAGGGAAAGAGTCGAGAAGTTACTCGATGCAATTGGTTTGTCTCATCGGGCACATCATAAACCGGATGCGCTGAGTGGAGGGGAATGCCAACGAGTGGCTATTGCCCGTGCTTTGATTCACCGGCCGAATCTAATTCTTGCCGATGAACCAACTGGTAGTTTGGATTCGGATATTGGTGGACAGGTTCTTGACCTGTTGGAGGACTTGTCAAAAGAGTTTCAGGTCGCCCTTTTAGTCGTTACCCATGATCAGGCATCCACTCGAATTTGTAACCGGGTGATTTCCATGAAAGATGGAATGCTGGCCTAAGCTCCTGCATGTCCATACTTCCACATTCTATCCGTCTTGTCCTGCTCATTCTTGTCCGGACAACACTCAGGCATTGGAAGCAAAAGCTGGGTAGTTATCTTTTGCTCCTGGCCATCGTTGCCGTCGGCGTGGGGGCATTTAATGGGATTCGCCAGGCGAGCCGTTCGGCTTCGGCCAATTTCGGTCTTTTTAATCAGGCGGTTTCCGGACAGAGCGATTTTCTGATCGAATCACCAACCCAGAGGTTATCCACTGATGTTTTGCCCAGGCTGAGTCATTTGGCGGGAGACCCGGATTGGCATATGGTGCCAGTTATAGAAGGTTCCGTCACTGCACTTGATTCCGAAAATCAGCCAGCCCAGCAACTTCGTCTGGTCGGACTCGATTTATTGTCACTCGCCAACCTGCCCGACTTGGTCGAAAATAAAATTGATTTTGGTGAGGACGAATCCTCCTGGTATGATTGGTTGGGGAGTGAAAACCTGGTCTGGATTGGCCAAGCCACTGCGGATAAACTTGGAGTGGAAGAGGGGGGTGAGATCACAATTCTTGCCAGTGGTCGCCGTCAGCAGATGGGGATCCGGAAAATTTTAAAGCAGGACGGTTCGCCTCTTCCGGACGACTTGGTCATCGCAGATATTCCCACCGTTCAATCCCTCCTTAGCCGGCCCCGGGAAATCAACCGGGTCGAGGTTATCCTCAATCGCCCTGATCTTCGACAGGATTCAGGATACCTCAAGGAGGTTGAGAAACGCTTAACCCGCGATCTTCCGGAAAATATCTCCCTGAGCCCGACCGAAAATCGGGCGGTCGATCGGGCGGCCATGACCGCGGCCTTTCGCCTGAACCTCACCATTCTTTCCCTGATTGCAATTTTGGTCGGAGCCTACCTTATTTTACAGGCTCTGGACGCGGCTGTGGTTCGTAAAAGAACTGAATTTGCCACTCTTATTTCACTTGGTGTCAGTCGCCAACTGCTCTTTATCACTTCCTTGTTGGAATCAATTATCATTGGATTAATTGGATCCGTTGCGGGGATTGGGGTGGGTTGGTTCTTTGCTTATTTTTCCGCCCAGATGTTAGCGGACACAGTAAATGCGCTTTATTTTGCGACCACACTGGAAGCGATTTCACTTACATGGATGGATTGCGTGTTCGGGGTGGGACTGGGCCTTTTCTTTACCCTGGTTGCTGGTTGGCTGCCGGCTCGTGACGCGATGCAAACCCCACCGGCTCAGGTTCTTTCCAAGGGGGATTGGTCACCTGGTTTTTCCTGGTTACAAAAACCACAGGTTGGATTGTGCCTATTACTTTTGGGGGGAGTATGTCTTTTATTCCCTCCCTTACCTTTAGAGGGTGGTGGCAAAATGCCAGTGGGTGGATTTCTGTCTGCCGGATTCTGGATTCTGGGCTCGGCACTCCTTGCAGGTCATGCCTTGGTCATGCTTGCAGGGTGGTTTCGTCCTGTTTGTACACAACCGGTCAGCCGGTTAGCCTGTAGCCGATTAGAGGATGGTTCGAGCAGGCATCGATTGGCAGTGGCCGGATTGGTCGTGGCGGTGGGGATGGTGACTGGGATGTTTCAAATGGTGGACAGTTTCAGGTATACGATTGAGGAATGGTTCGATATTCGTTTTCAGGCGGAACTCTACATTTCAGAACGGGGAGTTACGGGTGCGGGTACGATTAACGGAATCGATCCAACCATTATGGATGAGCTTGTCCAGGACGAAACGATTGCTTATGCGGATGTGGTTTACATCTCCTATGCGAAACCAAAAGAGGGAATTACTATTTTATCCGGAGTGGATATGAAGGCATGGACTACTTCAATTAAACAACTTTGGTACAAACCACCCGGTTCTTTCATTGCCGAGGAGGGGGCAGAACCTGCTTTAATAAGTGAGACTTTTGCCCGGCGATTTGATCTGATTAATGGTGGTGTAACTGAATTGGATACTCCGTCCGGTCGAAAGAAAATTTCTCCGGTTGGTATATTTTCTGATTATGGAAATGAGTTTGGCACCGCCGCAGTCGATATGAAAACCTGGAAAGCATGGACTCAATCTGAAAGACCTATCAATGTAAGCCTGTACTTAAAAGAGGGTACAGATGTAAACCAGGTTCGGGATCGGTTGCGCCTTTCTTTTCCTGGATTGGATGTTCGCAATGGTAAGGAATTACGCGATGTGGCCCTGGGTATTTTCGAACAGACCTTTAAAGCCACTTCCGCACTCAATATCATCGGTCTGGTTGTTGCCTTTGCTGGTTTATTGCTTGGTCTGTTTTCGATTTTTGATGAGTCCAGTCGTACCTGGCTCACTCTGCGCCATCTCGGTTTTTCCAATCGTCAGTTTTTAATCTCTGCGGGTATTGAAGGTGCGGGGATTGGGCTGGCTGCGTGGGTAAGTGGTTCCCTGATCGGATTGGTTCTTGGTTGGTTGTTGGTTAAGGTAATTAATGTGCAGTCTTTTGGTTGGACCCTTCTTTGGCATGTGCCGTACATCGATTTTCTTATCTTTGGTATTCTGCTGGTTCTGACTGGTTTTCTTTCCGGTTGCCTGGCATCTGCTTATTGGAATTTTAAACGTACATGAAATTACTTCTTATTCTCGTAGTCCTTACCTCAAATATTGTTTGGGGAAAATGGATTGAACCGCCCACTCGTTCTTCCAAAGGATACCTTGTGCCCACCCCCGATTATGTGCCCGTTCTTCCACAGGATCATGGTTCCCATCCCGAGCATGGGATTGAATGGTGGTACTGGGTCGGTCATTTAAATGCGGTTGATTCGGAAAAACAATTTGGCTTTCAATCCACGATCTTTCGGTTGGCCGGGGATCCTAAGAAGTCCGGTCATTCTTCGAATGGTCACTTTGGTCATCAAAATCTTTTTTTGCTCCACAGTGCGCTTAGCGATTTAGAAGAAGGGAAATATATTCATCATGAACGAGTACTACGGGAGGGTTGGCAGGCAAGTGCTTCTCGGGAAACTCTTCAATTAGCTGTAGGGGGAGTAAAGGTGAGCCTTCTCGAGGACGGGAAGGGTCACGAGGTCATTACTCGTTACCCCGGTGGTGGAAAGCTTGAACTCTCTCTTCATCCGACAAAGCCATTAGTATCTTTTGGAGATCGTGGGTTGAGTCGAAAAGGGGCCGACCCTGCCTCGGTCAGTTGGTATTGGTCCTACACCCGTCTGCAGGCAAAGGGTACACTTTTTCAGAATGGTAAGGAGATTGCAGTGGAAGGAATTGCCTGGATGGATCACGAAATTTCATCCAGTCAATTGGGGGAAGATTTAGCGGGCTGGGATTGGACTTGTATGCAATTAGACGATGGAACCGAGCTGAAAGCCTATCGTTTACGGAAAAAGGACGGAGGAAGTGATCCTTGGTCAGCCGTTTACTGGATTGATCAAGAGGGAAAACCGGAAAGGGTATACGCAGATTCCTTTACCTGGAAAACCCTGGATACATGGACCAGTCCAAAAACAGGACTCCAATATCCCACCTCGGTTGAGGTGTCAGTCAAACATCCAACCAATGGGCAACAGGTATACCAAATTCGTCCTTTACTTGACGCCCAGGAATTTACCGGCAACCGATCGGATAATGCTTATTGGGAAGGAGCGTGTGAGGTTTTGAATTTGAATGGCAAGCGGATAGGAAATGCTTACCTGGAACTCGCTGGTTATGGCGGGGGTCTGGGTGCCCGTCTTAATTAATGTTCGATGAATTTTGTAAGAAATGAC
>JBJLCO010000037.1:0-121488 GCA_045567635.1 Opitutales bacterium
TTTTATCAATACGAATTTCTCCGTTAGGAATTTTCTGTGCTTCCCATGCAGGCTGATTCGATGTCTTACTTTCCGACTGGAATTGATAATGAAAAAAAGAAATCCGCAAAAAATTGGGTGATTGAATAACGAAAGGTACAGTTCCAAGTTCATTCAAAATGACTAAATTTCGCTCAAGACAGGCCTGGAGAAATTCTCCAAACCATTTGGATTGTCTCAGAAAAGCATTCATCAAATTTTGGAAGTTTTGGATAATTAACTGCTTTTGCCTCGGTGGAGCTTGTGCAAATGCCCGCATTTCCTGCTCTCCAAGCACATAATTCAGATCGAAACATTCCTTCTGTCCACCACCATTGGCGATGATATTGAGAAACCGACCATAAAGAAACCTGGGGAATGGCTGACTCAGATAACGTTCTGCGCGCAGTCCCTCGAACCACATTTGCCAGTCGAGTCTGGGCATGTGCGGGCCGGCAAAGCCCGGGGAATCATCGACATGATCCGGTTTCCATTTGAAATCATAGAGTTTCCATTCTTTCCCATCCACACTTCCTTCCACTATAATTTCCGGTCGCGTTTTAGTCATCACCCGGAATAATCCGTAAGAATTGACCGAGCGCAGGGGTTGAACTACTTTTCGCACTTCTCCAATCCAGTTTACCTCGGCTTTATGCACCGATGCGGAACGGTTTCCCTGAAGGTCGGATTTGAAGTATACCCAGGCAGTGGAAAGAAAAATAAAGTAAAGAGCTCCAATGTGAGAGAGATGAAACCCATTCCGGACAGTTTTCTTCTCCTTTTCATTCGACCCGGAGGACGGGCGGAATTTTTGTGGGATCATACCATCGTCGATCAATGGAATGCATAGGGTCAAGGTAAGCAGATTGAAGAAACCGTAGTTACCGGACAGGAGAATGGCGAGTTGAAGGATTACCTGACCGAACAGGGCAAATCTCCGCCAATTTTTGGGAAGAAAAAAGAAAAAAGGGAGAACCAGCTCAATGAAATACATTACATTCAGGGAAATCCAGTCAAACCAGGAAGGAAGGGAATGAACCAGTGGACTGAATGTATGAGGAAGCGGCTGCGTCCAGTAATGGAAATTAAGTGCGGTGTAATCAATCCATGCGTTACTTTCATCGGTATCAAAATAAGTAAACTTAACCACTCCGGATTCAATCATTAGCTTCGCCAGTAAAAGAAGGACGAGAACTCTTGCCCATTTTGAATAGTGAATCGGCTCGGATAGACGGTGGCGAGGAATGAAAGGGAGAAAAGGAAGGGACAAAAAAAGGGTCTCAAGGAGCAGTGCATCCCATTGAAAGCTAAGGAAGGGATCCCCGACCACGCTGAGGGAAAGATAACACAACCACGACAAGACGGCTGACGGACCAGGCATAAAACCAAAGGCAAGAGCGATCGAGGAGATGGAACCAAGGGTAAAGAGCAAATGATGGTTATCAAAGAATGAAAACCAGAGGAGGGTGGGGCGTAGGCTGAATTTACTGGGCTTCTCCTCGTTGACCCCAAGAAAGGATTCAATGCGATCCAGTTCACTTGTCCATGGATTAAGACCATTTGGTCCAATCAGTGCATCCGCCTGGCTCCAATAGGAAAGAAAAGCGATCAGTGAAACAACACCCAGGCATCGGCCAAAAAGCCAGTGGGCAAACGTAAAGGAGGGTTTCTGCTCCTTTGCACTAGCAAGAAAATTCAGCACGATAAAATGTGAAAAAAAGTAAGCACCCAATGAAAATCTCCCGTGGTAAGGAGAAATTCAAACAAAATCCGATTCTATGGACTATTTAAAAGACCGATTCAGGGATTCGACACGATTCATCAGTTCGGCATATCTTTCCGGACAGACGGCAAAGGATTCCACCGCAAGCGGAGGCTGTTCTGATTTAACCGTTGGTCGTTTGAGATGAAAAGTTTTTCGACTCTTCCTGGTGGAAACGGTGACTTCCACACCGACATGTTTCGATGAAGGTTCAAAAACATGAATTTTCTTGTCATTCATAACAACTTATTTATCCCCCTGAATCCTTAAAGCAATTTAAACTGGACATAAAAAACCCCTACCGCTTAAAACGGTAGGGGTTTAAAAGAGTATAGATATTTTAGACTTACTCGGCTGCAGGAGCTGCTTCTTCGGACTCAGTGCTTGCGTCTTTGCAGCACTCTCCACCTTCACCACAGCATTCCTCACCTTCTTCATGAGCATGGTCATCACCTCCACCACAGGAAGAGAAAAATAACATTGATAATACGGTCAATAGAGACAATAGGAATTTCATAATAGTGTACTTTGTTTTGATATAATAATTAACTTATTAATTGAATATAGAATAGTGCTATCAGAATAATCTAATCACGGCAATAGCTTTTTACGAGTTAAAAATGTGCCTCCATGATCTCCTGTCGATTAGTCATAAATATTCTGTCACCCAGCTCGGGTCTAACTGTGCTTAGCCCCGTGAATGAACCAAAAGCGGGTAATACAATCCTGGAGTGCGTAAGGTGAAAGCAGGCAGCACGAATTGAATTTCTCCCTCGACCCTTTAAGGTAAATCCAGGGTGCACATGCCCGGCAAGGTAGAAATGGGGAGATTGCCCGACCGGGGAATGCCTGCATTCGAGTCCGCGAAAAGTCCAAGGATCTGAATGACAGTCAATTGAAAGTTCTGTCCAGGGGTCCCCGGCACTTAAATCATGATTTCCACGGATAAGATGTATTTCAACCTCAGGAAAATGACCGCGCCAGAGGAGGAGAGAATCACGAACAGTCACGGTTTTCCCGATCCGTGAATGAAAGAAATCACCAAGAAAAATCAATCTTCTCGATTTTGTTTGAACGATTAATTCAGCATATGCGCTCACAATCATCGCGAGTGGTTTGCTCCGGAACGGGGATTCCAGCCTCACGAAAAGTGGCGGTTTTACCAAAATGGGGATCGGCCAGGAAAAGGGTTTCTTCCTGACGCCAATGAATCGCACAGTCCGCCATCAGTTCCAACTCGATTCCGTTCCATACCACACTTTGAGACTGACTCATACTAGTGAAAAAAAGGATTCCAGTTCCTGTGACATTTTCCGGACCCGGTCGCTCCACGATTCCGAACTTACCTGGGCCCGCAGGGATTCCGCCCACAACGGGAAAGCAAAAGGCGAAAGATTATCCGGTGAGGTGAGCACGAACTGCTGGGATTGGATTTCGGTAAGCTTTTCCACCAGTCGTTTTGCTTCAAGCTGGCGCTCAAGCACTTCCCGTTGAGCCTGATTAAGTAAAAGATTTTCGGGGTCGTATTTTGCAAATACATCGAAAAAGAGACTTCCAGATGCCTGGACTTGCTTAATTGACTTCTGAGCACCAGGGTAGCCCTGAAAAATGAGTCCGGCCACTCGGGCCACTTCGCGAAACTGACGCTTGGCCATTTCACTCTGATTCATACATTCGAATAATTCCTCAACCAAGCCTTCCGGACTAAGGAGTTTACGCCATTCGGTCTCGCTCAGTTCGATTGTGGAGTTGGTGGAAAGACTGAGTCCATAATCGTTAAAAGAAACCGAAAGGGTCATTGGCTCAAGCTGGGACATCCGGTAGGCAATAATCGAGGCCAACCCCTCGTGGGCAAGACGACCGGCAAAAGGAAAAACGAACCAGTGGGTTCCCTCCCGGGAAAGTGTTCGCTCAATCAGAAAATCAGAGAAGGAGGGAAGGTGAGACCAATCAGCCTGGCGGGTTAGGATACCCTTCATTGCTTTCATTTCAGGCTCACGGCACTGACCAAGCCGAAACTGCTCAATCATCTCCCTCACTGAATTGGACAGCTCCGAGGAGAGGGGGGACTTCCCTCCACCCCACACGGGAATAATCCCTTTCCCTCCTTTGGCCAGCTTGACCACCGCGGTGAGATCCCTGACCCGGATCAGGGTTAGAAGCTTGCCGGAAAAAAAGAAATTACTTCCTTTTTGAATCCTGGAAATAAATGATTCCTCAATGGTTCCGAGACTTTTTCCTTTTTGAAACTTAACCAAAATTGCCGGATCGCTCGTAATCGTTCCGATTGACATACGGTGAAAACGGCCAATTAACCTGGATTGAACGGAAAAAAAACCGTTTTCATTCACGACCCTCTTAAACTGATCGTATGCTCCGAGAGTTTTTCCACCCCGGACAATGAATTCAATCGTCCAGTCCCACTCATCCTTGCTTAAATTCCGATAGGACCAGGCAGAGCGAATTTCAGAGATCGTTTCGCTCTCCTCAAATCCGCCTCCAAGTGCGAGGGTAATCAAATGCTGGGCCAATAAGTCCAAGGGAGAGTCAAGCGGTTCGCGCTGCTCGATCCGCATTGCTTTCATTGCCTTTCGGGCTGCAGCATACTCAATTAATTCCATGGCCTGCGTGGGGACGCAGAGCACATTACTTACCGCTCCGGGCTGGTGCCCACATCGACCGGCCCGCTGAAGAAGCCTAGCCACGCCCTTGGGTCCGCCAATTTGAATCACCTGTTCCACCGGTGAAAAATCGACCCCCAAATCCAGGCTGCTGGTGCAGACCACTGCTTTGATATCCCCGCGGCGCAAACGGTTCTCCACTTCCGTTCTGACCTTCCGGTCAATCGATCCATGGTGTATACCAATCTGATCCTTCCATTTCGGGCGAACGCTGAGCAATGCGTCGTACCAATATTCGGTCTGGGAACGCACATTGGTGAACACAAGGCTTGTGGATTTCGCTTCAATCGCCTGGGCGACCTGTTCGACAAGTTTACCACCCAAATGCCCGGCCCACGGAAAAGTTTCCATATTTTGAGGTATCAGGGTTTGAACGATAAACTTTTTCCGGATGTCCCCGTTAATCAGCACGCCGGTATCAGATTTACCCAGGAGCACGGACTTCGCCTCCTCTAAATTCCCCAAAGTGGCGGACAGTCCCCAGATTCGGAGTTTTGGATTCCATTTACGCAAACGGGCAAGACCAAGCTCGGTCTGTGTACCCCGCTTGGTGGAGAGTAGCTCATGCCATTCATCCACAATTACTGCTTGAAGATCAGAAAAAGACTCCCTGGTTTCCGGATAGGAAAGAAGGAGGGAAAGGCTTTCAGGAGTAGTGACTAATGTGGACGGGAACTTCCTTCTCTGCCTTGCCTTATTACTTGAAGAGGAGTCCCCGGTCCTTGATTCAACAGTCCATGGAATTTGGAGTTCATCGACCAGTTCGAGCAGGGTACGCGTGGTATCCTCGACCAAAGCACGCAAGGGGGTGAGCCAAAGAACACTCAACTTGGGAGCTCGCTTTGTCCCCGTTTTCGTACCCTCCATCCATTCAATCAACGGCGGAGCCCAAACTGCATAAGTCTTACCGGTTCCGGTGGGGGCATGAACCAGGCCGCTTTTTCCATCACGATATGCCTGCCAGGTTTTTTTTTGAAAAGGAAACACCTTCCAATTCCGGGACTGAAAGAATTTGTCCACTCCTTGCCTTCCCCAATCAACGGGATCCGAAGCAGGGGAACTCCGGGCATTAGGGGATTTTCTTTTGCTTACCACAGGGTGGACTGTTTTTCGGAAAATTCCTCGGTCAGGGAAATCCCGCTCTCCCTGACCCGGTTTACCCGTGAACTGACCTGGTGAAGAACGGGGACTTGCCGGCACTGGGCATAATGATCCAACAAGGGGTCAAGTTCCGCATAGGGACACAACCAGTCGGCCCAGTCACCGGGCTCAAGAATAACCGGCATACGGTGATGCACATGAAGCAAGCCGGGCGAGGCTGAGTGCGTGAGAACGGCGAAAGAATGTCCCGCTAAGCCCTCCCGGGATGATTCATTCCAAATACCGGCCATCGCAAACGGAGTTCGGTCCGGGAGAAAATGGAAGTGCGGATACTTTTGATCCTCTAACTTTTGCCACTCAAAGTAGCCATCCGCAGGTACGAGACAGCGCCGTTTATTTGCAGGAATTTTAAATATTGGCTTCTCTAAAACCGTCTCAATTCGGGCATTGATCGGTTTGGGACAATTAAATGACAAATTCTGCTCAGGCTCAATTCCCCATTCAGCCTCGACCCAGGCCGCTTCTTTTTCACCCTGAATTACAATGGGGTGCTTTTGACCGGGAGCACGGTTGTAACTGACTGATGGCGGGGGAGGGGGAAGGGGGAGATTCTTGGGATGAGGAAGGGGTATCTTTTGACCCCAGGCATAACGGCCGCACATTTTCAGAAAGTTAACATCTGTTCATTGTTGCCAAGGTCATGAGAATTAATCACTTCCTCCGGGTTCTGCACACAAAGCGGCAACGGGCATAGAGCGGTGATCGCATTCATCGGCAAGAAAAAGTTTGTGTATCTGAAAACCTGCCCGATAGGGAGAGCCGTTTCCTTTGATCCAATCGGTAATCAAAGACAGAACCAATTCATCCTTTGACTGCGACCATTCAGGATGCAACCAAGTGGGGACTCCAAGGCGGGAGAAGTCTATTTTCTTGAGCCAGTATTGAATGGTTTCAGTACCTTCCACAATAATTTTGAATTCATCCGCCCGTTCAAGATTTTCATCAAGCGGGGGGGCAAGAGATTTCGGGCTGAGCGTGATCCAATCCATCTCGCCCCGGATTGAATACGCCCCGCAGGTCTCAAGATGAATTGATAAACTGCGACTGTGCAGCTCATGGGCGAGATCGTGCAAATTATGAATGGCTGGTTCCCCACCAGTAATCACGACGATTTCACAACCCGATTCGAAAGCCTCTTCCGCTAATGTGCGGGGATCGACTCGCTCAACCTGTTCCGGTCTGTGCTTGGGGTGCCAGGTTCCGGCAGAATCACACCATGGACAATGGACTGGGCAACCATGAAGTCGAATAAAGAAAGCTGACTTTCCCGTATGTATACCTTCCCCCTGCCAGGAATGAAAGCGCTCATAGACGGGTAACTCGTTCACTTGGTGGAATCCGGCTCAAAAGTGGCGGAGTTTCTGGAATCTTCCTCGAGATGAATCTTATGAATCCAGGCACGTCCCTCAGTGTGCTTACGAACAAGCGGGTCAAATATTCCAAAGAGATACTCCGCAATTCCTTCGCAAGAGGCCCGCTCAATTTCAGTAATTTTCAGGAGCCCGGACCTGGCAAAGCCACGAATCTCCTCGATTCTGGGATCAGACAGACAGACAATTGTGCCGTGATCAAGGTGTTCATCAATCCAGTCCGCGAGGTAGTGCAATTCACCAAAATCCACCACAAATCCATTCTCATCCAAATCGCTGGAGGCAAAAGTCAGGGTGACTGACCAGCTGTGTCCATGTAAACGGGAACAACGCCCGGGGTGATGGGGTTGACGATGAGAAAGTGGAATATCCCGGTAAGATTTACTGCAGGTCAGCATTTGGAAAATAATAAAGTTATGAAGTATAACAAGTTGGATCGGAAAGACCAACCAATTCAAATGCTTCCTTTCTTTCGACACAGGTTCCACATTTCCCGCAGTGTTTCTCCCCCCCCGCATAACAGGACCAGGTATGCTCAAAAGGAACCCCAATTTCATTCCCTCTTTTCACCAGGTCCGCCTTACTCCAATTTACAAACGGTCGAAAAAGGGAAATGCTTTCCCAGTCCGCTAATTTGAGAGCTTGCTCCATTGCATCCGCGAAAACGGGGCGACAATCCGGATAGATTGTATGATCACCGGCATGAGCGGCATAGGCAACGGTGTCATACTGTATTGAGATTGCATGCCCGGCAGCGAGAGACAAAAGTATCATATTTCGGTTTGGAACCACAGTTGCCTTCATTGTTTCCTCTGCATAATGGCCTTCCGGCAGATTCACGGAATGATCAGTAAGCGCATTTCCTCCGAGCAGGCTGCTCAGACCGGGCAAGCTCAGGATTTGGTGAGGGGTATCAAGAAGACCGGCAATGTGACGAGCCGAAGAAAGTTCCTTTTTATGCCTTTGTCCATAATCAATCGAAAGGAGTGTGACCTCTGCCTGATCACGAAGAAGATGGCAGGCGAGCACCGTTGAATCGAGTCCGCCGGAGAACAGGACAACTGCTTTCATTTTAAAAAGTGATGATGCATGGTGGAAGAGAGGAATTGATACGGGTCCTTATTGCGGAACCGAAACAAAGAATGGAAAATCCATTTTATTCTGTTTTTAGAACGAATCGATATCATGACTGGCGTACTTTTCTACACTATTGATCCGGTCGTGGAAAAACTTTTCGATGGATCGTGTAAATTCGCTCCAATTCCTCGATCGGATTTGGGTGATCATCAACCCGAAGATCACGAAATCGGTCGTTTAACCCACCGTACCCCCATTTTTTTCGGACAACTAATAGTGCTGCCGACTGCATTCCTCTTTTATCCCCACCAGCAGATTGTCCAGCCCTGAGGGCATCAATTAATCTTTCAGAAAGAACCCCCCTGCTTTTTTTAAAGCTTACGGCCATAGCTTCCACCACCTCCGGACCGGTAAGCAAATTGCCCTGCACCGAAAAATCTTCTCCGTGCTTGGACCCGGCCCAGCTTAAACACCTTTTCCCGGTATGACTCGAAGCGCTTCCCTCGAGGCCAATGACGGCTACCTGGCGATGACCTTGCCGAGGGTCTGAATTAATCAGCAATTGAATGACATCCGCAGCTTTCTTCCCTTGCGACAATAACTTAAGCCCATTTGGACCATATTCCACATTTCCCCATGCCTGTGTGGCCACCGCACCGACACCAGCTTCAGCATAGGGAACGACGCTCCCCACTGCGACAAACTTAGACTGCACCGCCACCCCAATCTCGCCTGTTTCCACATCCCTCGCAATAATGGAAAAGGTGGACACAGGTAGGGCAGGGAGGGCTGTTTTTGAGTATACCAAAGGAAGAATACCCCAAAAAATTACTGCGCACTTATAAATCATCACAGCATTTTACAACTCGTTATATTTATTATCAAATACAATACATGAGAATCAATGTTCTGACTTATCCTTCAATATTTGAATTCAAAAAACAATGATCTGATTCAAGGGAACAAATCAATTACAGTTGAATTGACAACCCAGCGCCTCTAATCCATAAAAGTTGGCTATTGCATCAAATCCTGGGGGTGTAACTCAGTTGGTAGAGTAGCGGACTCTTAATCCGTTTGTCGGGGGTTCGAGCCCCCCCGCCCCTACGATTTTCTTCCTTAAGTCAAAACATTGGTATTGCCGGTGCCAGACGGAAAAGTATTTTGCGTCATGGAGCCAGGAAGTAGGGAATGAATGTTCAACGCCTTGAAATTGTTCATTTGCTGTGGGAATTAGAATATCAATAACTCCAAGAATCCCACCCAATTTCATTTTTTATTCTCAGGGGATTACTTGTAGTCTCATCGGGCCGATTTTCTACTTTGATTGGGATTACCCAAATCTCCACCCTTCGCGATCATTTCGGGAAAAAGATTATCCCACCATGTATCGTAAGCCGTGGATAGCGTCCTGATCATATCTGGCTTTTGCTGGGAAAGGTCATTTTTGCAACCTGGGTCCTTTTTGATGTCATAAAGGACCCAATGTTCTCTGGGACTTACTCCCCAATGATACTGAGCCGTGCCGTAGGCATAAGTCATATTTTTACTTCCTCTTGAGACATTTTGTAAGCCCTTGCACTGGCTCATGTATTGAAGGCATTCCGGATTTCCGCAATCATGACTACGGAGCATGAGGTGATTGTCTTGCCGAACACTGGCCATGGCATATTTATGGTGTTTTGCATACCCGCTGGGCCATCGGGCAACATGGTGAAAAAGAATACGATCCGGGTTCCACTTGATTGATTTGTGACTTTCTAGCAATGGACGCAGGGTAAACCCTTCGAGTTTCTTTTTGAGACTGGGAGGGAGCGGAGTATCCGTTATATCACACAGAGTAGGTAAAATATCAAGATGAGCGGCCAAATGGTTGATTATTTTTGGTTTCCATGTCCCTTTCCAACGCCAAAACGAGAAGGCCCGGGTTCCTCCCTGCCAGGCAGTACACTTGGAACCACGCATATTTGCATTATAAACATCCAAGCCCTCCGTCACACCGTTATCATTGAGCATAATAATGATTGTATCCTGTTCCCGATTTGTGTCGTTAAGAAATTTCATTAACCGTCCAAGATTATAATCAATATTTTCAATCATAGCCAAATAAGTGGAATGGGTATCGTTCAATCCGGCATCCCGAAATGGTTTAATTAAATTTTCGGGAGCGGCTAGGGGAGTATGGGGAGAATAAGTGGCAAGGTAGCAAAAGAAGGGTTCATTCTCGCATTCCTCAATAAATGTCATGGCTTCGTCAAAAAAAATATCCTCACGGAACCCCTTGGTCGCCATTCGTTTTTGGTTTCGAATAAAGGTGGCATCAAAGTGTTTTAATGGGCCACCCACATTAGTCGAACACCAGTTGAATCCCCTTTGCTCCGGTCCGGGCTTGTTGCCCAGGTGCCATTTTCCAATAAACCCGGTTCTATATCCGCCCGTTTTCAAGAGCTGGGGCAAAAGAACAGCATCTTTGTGAAGTTGCTGCCTGGGAACAATTGTATGGGTGACTCCGGACCGGAATTCATGCAACCCGGTTAACAACGCCGCCCGGGTAGGAGAGCAGGAAGGACTGACATAAAAATTATCAAAGCTCACGCTTTCTGAACGCAGTTTATTGGTGTGAGGAGTTTTGAGGTATGGGTGCCCGTGTGCATTCACATCACCATATCCCTGGTCATCAGTAAGAATTAGAATTATATTTGGTTTAGCACCGGCCAGAACCGAGCAAGCAGTTAGGAGCAAAAAAACAAGCAGGGAGAATCCAATTTTCACAATTACACCTAACTCTAAAAATCCAAATAACCGCAAGAGAATTGATTCGGGGAAAATTAAGTTTTCACTGATGATTCGAATTGAACTCAGAAATGAATTGAAAACGCGTTCTTGAATTGACCCAGATGATATTTTTTGAAAGCTGAATTGATTGAATCAGGATAAAGAAGTTTTGATTAATGAGATTGCCAGCCAGTTTTTAATGGGTGGCAGGGTACTATCCTGTGAAACTCACGGAAATGGTAATGTAAATGACACTTTTTTACTGCACTGTGAAAATGGTGATCACCCCCATCGTTTTACCTTGCAAAGAATTAATCACGATGTCTTCAGAAATCCTGAGGGATTAATGAAAAATTTTTCCCGTGTGACCCGACATCTGCAGTCCAAAATTTCTTCTGGCAATCAGGATAAGAAATGCCTTTCGTTGGTTCCCACAATCCAGGGAAATTCTTTCCATCAGGACTCAAGAGGGAATTACTGGAGAATGACCAAATTTGTCGACGGCGGTCGGTCTCTTGAAGTGCCTGACAATTTAAATCAGGCTTATGAAGCAGCCAAGGCATTCGGTGAATTCCAGGCAAGCCTGGTTGACCTCCCTGCAGAGAGCCTGATTGAAACGATTCCTGACTTTCATAACACCCGGATGAGGTTTGATGATTTTCGCTCGATCGTAAAGGAGGACCCCCAAAACCGGGCAAAAGAGGTAAAGAACCTCATCGAATTTGCCCTGCAACGCGAACGACTGGCTGATACAATCATCAACCATGAATTCCCGGTTCGGATTGTTCACAACGACACAAAATTAAATAATGTCCTCCTGCACAAATCCTCGGGAAAGGGAATGTGCGTGGTTGACCTGGATACGGTAATGCCAGGCTGTATCCTTCACGATTTTGGAGATCTTGTGCGGACTGCAGCCTCCTCAGCAATGGAAGATGAAGCAGTTCTTGAGAAAGTTTATTTCCTGCCGGACACATTTTCTGCAATTGTGCAGGGATACCTGGAATCTGCCGGGAGTATACTGGAAAAAAAAGAAATTGATCATCTCCCCGTTGCCCCATTGGTCATCACCTATGAACTTGGATTACGGTTTCTGTCCGATCACATTAATGGAGACCGGTATTTCAAAATCAAACGACCGAACCATAATTTAGACCGGGTACGGGCCCAGTTTAAATTGCTTTCTTCCATGGAGGAAAACCTGGAAAATATAAGAGGTATTGTTTCCGAGCATAGCAAACAGATCACTGGAATCACAACTTCCTGACAAGCAACCAAAAAGTGTATTTGCGATACTATTTCTTCGCCTTTCTTCTTGGCTATGCGAGCTTTTGTTTATCGGCGGATGACCGGCCAGATCGTCCAAACATTGTGCTTCTTCTGGCAGACGATCTCGGTTGGCAGGATGTGAAATGTTATGACATTGACCAACCATCTCCCACGGAGACTCCAAACATCGATAAACTGGCAAAAAATGGCGTGCTTTTCAGGCAGGGTTACTCACCCGCTCCGACCTGTGCGCCAACTCGCTGTGCCATTATGAGTGGGCGACATCCGGCGGTGGCACAGAAGACACATGTGGTCGGGGGTAATCCCCCCACTCCCTATAATAAAACCGCTCACCCAGTTATGGACCCGTGGATCAGTGGGAGAATGCCCCTGGCAGAAGTGACGATTGCAGAGGCACTCCAAAAAAACGGGTATGTTAGCGGACATTCAGGAAAATGGCACATGGCAATTGATCATAATGCCTTTCCGCAACCGCGAGACCAGGGCTTTGACTTCACCTGGAACAACCTCGGAGAGAGCAGGGCAATGCGCCCGCACAGACTGACTGGGTTTGCCGGAAAAAAAAGGGACGATCCCTACAGATTGAATCAGGGTGGCTTCCCCAAGGACCAAACTACCCTGGACGCAATTCAGTTCATTAAGGAAAATAAACAAAAACCGTTTTTTCTCTATTACGCAGCTTGGCTGGTTCACACACCGATTCACACGCGAAGTAAGTTTTTACTCGAAAAATACTGCAAAAAACTAAAAGTCGACTATCCGCAGGATCCGGCAGGGTGGAACCTGAGCGGCCAAAGAAACCCTTACTATTGTGCAATGGTTGAAATGTTTGATCATTATGTGGGGCAAATTCTATCCTATCTCACTGAAACGGAAGATCCTCGCTGGCCGGGTCACAAATTAATTGAAAACAGCTATATTATTTTAACATCTGACAATGGTGGTATGGAGCGGGTACCGGGGGAGATCATCACCGATAATTTCCCATTGGATAAAGGGAAGATTAATGCAAAGGAGGGTGGAGTGAGGGTTCCTTTTATTATTACGGGCCCTTCTATTAAACCAAACCAGGAAAGTAATGTGATGGTGAATGGCTTAGATTTTTATCCAACAATTTTAAGTTGGACGGGAACAAAAAAACCGGAGACGCAAAAATTGGATGGTTGTGATCTGCGTGATTTGCTGGAAATTAACCCTCGGGATGCGAACTTAGTCAAAAAGGAAAACGGAGAGATGAGGAATTCGATGATTTGGCATTTTCCCCATGGTGTGGCTCAACAATCAACCATTCGGAGTGGAGGATGGAAACTGATTTATAATTATATGCCCCACAAGCCAAGGCTTGAGCTTTATGAACTTTATAAAAACTATCCTAAAGAGCCCTTGCGTGCTGATATTGAGGAATCAAAAAACTTGGCGGACAGAAAAGGCCGGACAAAGCAGAAGAAATGGAAAAAGAGCTTTTTCACAGGCTGGACAGTATGAACGCTTCCTACCCATACTCTAATCCACACTTTAAAGGAATTTTACCCGGGATAAAAGATATTCCGTCCGGAGTAAAAAATGGCCGAAAAGGAAACGCTGTCTGGGCACAATTTAAAGATGACCGGTCAAAGGTTACTCACGGTCAGGTGGTCTATACTTTGAATGGGGGAGAAAAAAGCGAGGAATGGTATCTAGCGGATGCTCGAATTGTTAAAGGTCGACTGATCGCAGAGTTGCCCGTGACTACCACGCACTATGTTTTTAATTTTATTGACGAGCATAATTTCCTTGTTTCATACCCCGATATGCCCGATCTGCTGACCGCAGGAAAACGAAAGGGAAAAGGACCGTACTCCCAAGCGGCTTTTTCATTTCAGGAAAATTGAAGTGATTTCCTGACTATGGAATGGATGGTGTACCCGAAAAACCAAAAAGACACCGCGTTGAAACGGTGTCTTTAAGGGGCTTTAAAACAAACTTTTAACTGAAACAAAATGACTCTTGTCGATATTACAGACAAGGAAGCAATAAAAACGTTCAAAAAACGAAATATAAATAAAGAAAAATTTTCGTCTTTAGGGTAATTTTTCGCCTTTCAGCCAGGATTCTTCAGATTCAACCTGCCCGTTTTCATCCCAGGATATCCACTTTCCGGATTTTAACCCTTCTGAAAAAGAGCCATTCATCATGGGTTCCCCATTGGGATGAATCAAAAGAAAAGGACCGTCATCAATCCCGTCACTTAGAAAAGCTACGCCAAAAACGGGATCGCTTGACTGCGTTATCCATCCAGTGTACGGCTCACCCTTGTGCATGGCAGGTGTCCCGTCATCAGGCCAGTCAAGGTCCTCAATGGGCAGGGCTGTTGCCAAAACTTTCTCCAGGACTGACTTATTTAGAAGATCTTCTCGGGCAAGCTCGCCGTCCAGTTGCCCGGATTTGAGGGAGTCTCGCTCACTATCAGAAGCCTGCTTTTCGCAGGAGGCAAAGAGAAGAATGAAAATCAGTAAATATTGATTGGGTTGGTCCATTAAAATTTGGGTTACACACTCCAGTCGAGCATGCGCTCAATAGGAATTTTTGCTTGTTCAATTATTGATTCCTCCAGAAGAATTTCAGGTTTTCCTTCTTGCAGGCATTGTAGGAGATTGGAAATTGTATTCATTTTCATAAATCGGCAATCATTGCATGCACAATTACCCGTGGGCCCGGCAATAAATGATTTTTCCGGCAGTTCACGGGTCAAGCGGTGCATCATCCCGGTTTCGGTAAGAACAATAAACGAATGGGCCGAGTGGGCACGGCAATAGCTGACCATTTTTTCAGTGCTGCAAACCTCATCAGCTAAATCACGGACGGACTCGATACACTCTGGATGGGCAACCACCGGAGAATCAGGATGTTCCAGCCGGCACCGCTCGATCGATTCCTTGGTAAAAAGAACATGAGCGTAACAACTGCCCGGCCACAATTTCATTTCCCGCTTGGTCTGTCCCATTACCCATTGGCCTAAATTTTGATCAGGAACAAAAAGAATTTCCCGGTCTTCCGGCACATTATTAACTACCTGTACTGCATTCCCACTGGTACAGATTACATCGCTCAGTGCTTTCACCCCCGCGGAACAGTTTACATAAGCCACCACATAAATATTCGGGTTTTTCTTTTTATAATCAGCTAATTGTTCGGACGGGCAGGAGTCGGAAAGCGAGCAACCTGCATCATTATTGGGGAGAAGAACTGTTTTGGACGGGTTAAGAATCTTGGCAGTTTCTGCCATAAAATGAACCCCGCAAAAAACAATTATCTCAGCATCCGTTTCCGCTGCCTGCCTTGCAAGCCCGAGGGAATCCCCGACATAATCTGCAATTTGCTGAATGGCTTCGATTTGATAATTGTGGCATAGAATAACCGCATTTTTTTCCTTTTTCAGGGCAAGAATTTCCTTCTGCTCATCGGATAATGGAGAAGACTCAGGATGGTGACGAAAAACTTGTAAATCAAATTTTTTGGCTAAAGCCTCGCTCATTATTATTTATCCTTGCTGCATTTGCCTCCACTGCGGAAATCAGGGCACTCCGCATGCACTTGAAGTCTTTGATCTTTCACATCGAGCCCGAGTTTTTCGGAAACATTTTTTCCATACCATTCCATAAATGGAGCCTCGATATCGAAAATCTTTTCGCAATCCGAACAGACCACCTGAGCCTTGAATGTCTCAGATCTACCATTGAGTGCGTAGAATTTATTATCATGTCCAATATCAATTTTCCGAATGATACCACTTTCCACTAACAGGGGGAGGTTTCTGTAAACAGTTGCCCGGGAAACGGTGTCGTCTAAATTTTGCGCATCCTGAAGCAACTGATCTGCAGTAAAATGTCCAGTTTGACGAAAAAGAGCTGCCATCACGCCTTTTCTTTGGCCAGTAACGCGAAGCCCCTTACTGGTAAGAAAGTCCGAAAAACTCTCCCAAGTTTCCTTGTCACAAATCTCCATTATCTTATCAAACTTATCATTAATTCTTATCACTAATTAAACCCGATTCTTTACAGGGTCAATTTTATTGAGACAAAACTGAGATAAGACCCCAAGTTTTTGTGCGGGTCTGGGTTCAGTCTTGTTCTTTTCAAAAATTACAGTTAGGGAAATCATCATGTCACTCAAAGTAAATGAACACTTGATTCCGGATTGGGCAATTGAAAGACAGGCTCAGGCGCTGTTTGAACAAGTTGCAAAATCAATGCCCGGAAAGCCACGGGAGGTCATCCAAATTGCCGCCACTGATTTAGCCAGGGATCGAATGATCGATCAGTCCCTGATGGGGCAGGAGAGTCAAAAAAGGAATTACGAAATTGATCCCGAGGAAGTTAATCTGGGAATGAAGAAGTGGATCAGTCAAAATGGGGGAAAAAAAGCTTTTTCCAAAGGCAAGCACCCGGTCATCAAAAATCATGATGATCTAAAGAAAGAAATAACCAGCCAGATTCAATTCAACCGACTGCTGGAGGAGGAATCAAGCTGCGAAGCGGTAACCGAAGAAGAGGCAAGGAAGTACTATGATTCCCGTCCCGATTTATTTGAGTCCGAAGTTCTTTTTACTGCATCCCATATCTTGATAAAAGCAGTGTCCGAGGAAGAATTTGAGCTGGCCAAGGTCAGGGTCGAAACGATTCGTAGCCGAGTGGAAGCCGGCGAGGACTTTGTCGATCTGGTCAGGGCTGAATCAGATGACGCTCAAAATGACGGACATCTGGGCACATTTGGTAAAGGACGAATGGTTCCCCCTTTTGAAAAAGCAGTAATGACTTTAAAACCAGACGAACTGAGTAAGCCTGTTAAAACTCAATTCGGGTGGCATATTATTAAAATGCATGAAAGAAAAGAGCCTGAGGTTACCCCTTTCGAAGAGGTAAAAGACAAAATAATAGAGTACCTCGGAGAGAGAAGGAAGGATTCAGTGTTTGAAAAATTTTTGGATGGCCTGAAAAAAGAGGCTGAAATTACTGAGGTGGCAGGGATTTAATTCCATTCAAAATCTCAACACTGGCAGAAAACTGATTGAGTGCATACAAATGAAATCCGGGGGCTCCTCCGTTCAGAAGTTCAATCACCTGCTCTCTGGCCCAATCGGAACCCACGCCTGGCTGTTTCTCGTCGGACGCATTTTGTAATTTTTCATTGAGTAATGCAGGCAGGGAGGCATCGCACATTTTGCAAAAACGCTGAACCTGCCCCAAGGATAAGACGGGAAGTAACCCCGGGATTATAGGAATTTCAATCCCTTCCGCCTGACAGTCCGCCAAAAATTTAAAATACACCTGATTGTCAAAGAAGAGCTGCGTGGTAATGAAATCTGCACCCGCATCCACTTTTTCCCTCAGGTGTAAAAGATCGATCTTTTTATTGGGTGACTCCGGATGCTTTTCCGGATATCCCCCCACGCCAATTCCAAAATGGGGAAAATATTCCCTGACCAGAGCAACCAATTCAGTGGCGTAGCAAAGACCACCCTGAACGGGACGGAATTCAGTCTCACCTTCGGGCGGATCACCCCGAAGTGCCATTACATTACAAAAACCTTCATTGGAAAACTCTTCGAGGATTTCCAATAACTCGCTCTTGGTATGACCCACGCAGGTAAGGTGGGGCATTACCTCAAAGCCAAAATCGTTTTTAAGCATGCGGGCATATTTCATTGTGGTCCGCCGGGTACCGCCGCCTGCACCATAAGTGATCGAGACAAAGTCGGGGTTATAAGGCTTTAACACCGAAGCTGTTTTGAGCATTCTTTCCCCCCCGGACTCATTTTTGGGAGGAAAAAATTCCAACGAGAAAAGCGGCTCTCCTTTTTTCAGAAACTCAGAAATTGATGTACCATCTTCCATTATCGCATCAACATATCATGATATGTTGATATGTTGCAAGATGGATTGCAGATTAATTTCAGAGTCGGGTGCGTGAAGCCAACAGTAAGTTTCGGATTGACTCTAGGTAGCGACTCACTCGGGGTTGGGGGTCAATTTCCTGAGAACGGTCCAATAAATCAATTGCTTTTTCGTAATTGCGCATACTCACAAGCATACGCCCATGCTCAATCAGTGAAGGTGCCTCAAAATCCTTACTTTTCCCCGCCCGCTCAAAGTGTAACCCTGCCTGGACATGATCACCTTCCGCCCACGCAAGCTGGCCAAGGATCAGAAGGGCCTTTCCTTCAAGAGGGTGCTTCTCCACAAGTGATCTTAACAAGGCCGCTGCTTCAGTTGTCCTGCCTGTCGCACGAAGAACCTGTGCTTTGAGAAGCAGCACCTCTTTTTGATCCTGATCATTTAAATCTCCGCCAAAGCCCTCCTCGATCTTATCCAAGTACAGAAAGCATTCGTTGTAGGAACCTCGGTTCATCAGGATACTTGCCGCCCGAACATATCTTCCAATCGACAATTTTTCCTTCCTTTCAATTGCCCGTTGGTAATTCAATAAAGAAAGCTCATAGAGATTTAGATTATGGTACAGATCACCCAGTCTGAGTAAATCCTTGGCCTTTAAATCTCCCATCCTGAAGAGTGTCTCCATCGCCACAGTTGCCTCTCTTTCCCTGCCCAATCCCTGAAGGGCGTAAACTCGGGCCCGATGACTTTGCACATCCCCCGGTTCCTTCATGAGGACCTCATCAAGAAGAGCAAGTGCCTGCCCGAATCTGCTTGTTTCAATTAGACAATTCACCAGACCGTTCCTTGCATCATCACTATCCGGAAAAAGTAACAAACCCATACGGTATGAATTCTCCGCCGACACGAATTCCTGAAGTGAATAATGACAGTAACCTAAAGCTACATAAGTCACTCCGTCTCCTTCCCCCAAACTGATTGAGCGGGAAAAATGCTGGGAAGCCTCGCGGAATTTACCGAGACTTAATTCGACGAATCCTAAATTTTTATAAGCCCTCAGGAAAGAAGGAAACTTTTCCAGGGATTCCTTATAGCTTGCTTCCGACCGGCTTAATCTTCCCCGCTGATAATACATCGTCCCGAGAGCGAAATTAAGAGCTGCACTGGACTTGGGCACAATTTTTCCCTCCAGGTATTCAATTGCCTCATCTAATTTATTTTCAGCTTTGGCCACGACCTCCTGAAGGATGAGCTGTTCACTTTTACTGATCCTTGGCTCAACTTCACTTCTGAAGCCGTAATCTCCCATAAAACTGCGCACAAAATGGGAACTGTTCCAAAAACCTGCCGTCAATTCATGACTGGGTGCGTCTGCAGTCAGAATGGTCGAGGCAATCGGGAATAAAAGAAATAATAAGGAAGTTTTCATTGGTCAAGAAGGCTGTATCGAACAGGCAAATAAAATTGTACTTTTACCGGCTCTCCATTTCGCCGGGGTGCTTCATAGGAGGAACCTTCAGCTGCCTGGGTGGCAGATTCATTAAAGTCGGGGTGAGTGGAAGATACAATTTCCAAAACCCGGACGGTTCCTTTGGGGTCAATTTGAACCAATAATTTAACCTCTCCCTCGAGGCCTCTTCTTTTTAAGTGGGGAGGATAAACAAGCACACCTCTTTTGAGAATATTGGGAGTACGATCTAATTCATGCAGGGCGAAAACAAGATCCCCCTGAAATCCTTTTGCGGACGGAGTGAAATCGTTCAATGAGAACTCAGCTTTGAAATCGCCCGGGCCAACCTCCAAAGTTGCGGAAAGTGCCTCAATTTTCAAGGGTACAGACTCAGTCTGCAGGGGTTGAGGGACGGATTCTTTTTTTAACAGTTCCTCCACCTTTTCCTCCAGTTTCGTTTTGGGCGGTGGAGGTGATTGAAAGGGCACGGATTCAACTTCGCGCACGATCCATTCTTCATCCCGGACAAATTCGGACAAGGGGAGGAGAAAAAACAAACCGATGGAAACCAGGAGTGAAAAAAGAATACTCTTGGAATGGCTTTCTCCACTTGTTTCGGATTCAATTCCGGGAATCCACTCAATTGTAGAGAGTTTTTTCATTGAGTATCGGCAACCAGCTTAACCGCATTTGCACCCGCTAAAAGAGCCTGATCCATGACCTGGGTTGCAAATCCAGCTTTCGCTCCCGCAGACACTCTCACAATGACGGAGGGTGGTGCCGGAGTTAAGGCATTACGCACCTGCGGTGCGACTCCTTCCAGACCAACTGGAGAACCATTCAGGAATACCTGTCCAGAACCGGGTAAATCAAATAAAAGAGGCGGGGTATCGATATCACGGGCGGAACTTGAATCTTTGTAGGAAGAAGAAATTCCTATCTCGTTCACAAAAGAAGTGGCGACAATAAAAAAAATTAGCAGTATAAAAACCATATCGATCAATGGAGACACATTGATTTCGGTCTGTTCGTTATGCTGCCTGTCCAAACTTCTTTTCACTTCGTTTTTAAGGTTGCAAGGGACACCGAAGGAGAGGCTTTCTTCGCTTCCCTGACCAGTTTGGCCAGAATGCTTGCGTCGGCCCACTGGTCGACCTGTATAACCACTGGCTTATCCCTCTCCTTAATCGCCTCGCTAATGAGTGGGGGAACATCAGCGAGGCGGACTGATTCACCAGCGTGAAAAATCTGATTACTTTCAGAAAGAGCAAATAAAACAGAGTTCTTTTGGAGGGCCGCCGCATTTTCAACACGCGGCCTCGAGACATCCACTCCGGGTAGAGTGACAAATGTGGCGGAAACAATAAAAAAAATCAGCAGTATAAAGACCACATCAATTAGAGGAGAAACATTAATTCCATCCTCTTCCTCCTCCAACAGGGATCTTCTCCTTAACTTCATCATGCGGGATTAAGGTTTTTAAGTTGTCGAAGGGAAATACTTTCAAGCCGGTTGACACAGTGCAGCCAGTCTTTCTTTTTACGCTTGAGCAGATGAGAGAAAGCGAGTGCAGGAATGGCAACCAGCAGGCCAGCCTGGGTGGTGACCAGTGCCTCCGAGATTCCACTCGCAACCAGATCCATTTTGTAACTGTCCTGCATGCTCAAACCGTCAAAAGTTCTAAGCATTCCTCCCACTGTGCCCAGCAGACCAATCAGAGGTGACGCGGTGGCCAGAACCATCAGAAATCGAAGCCTGCGGTTTAAATAAGAGGTGTCAACAGTCCGGACCTGCTCAAATCTCTTTTTGGTCTCGCCCGCATCCTGATGATCAGACAGGCAGTAATGCATAATCTGATTGATCCGTCCGCCTCCCTGAAATGCTCCCCACTTCTCCCTGGGGAACGACTGCAAGTCGCGCGGAATAATGGAGCGGAGCCGAAACCATAAATCAAACGCAATGTAATAAGTGTAGAGCGATAAAGCAGCCAGTGCGGGCATAAGGATACCACCTTTTTCCCATACGAGGGATGCCTGGTTCCATAAATCAAGAATCGGTGCCATCTGCATTTCCCTTGATTATGGTTTCAGCTTCCTCCTGCTTTAGGCGGACCAGGCGGGCGGAAAACCCTTCCATCTTGGAGATAATCCCCTGCAATCTCCGGGTCAGTAACGCATGGGCAATCAAAGATGGAATTGCCGTGATTAATCCAAACTTGGTTGTCACCAGGGCCTCGGAAATACCCCGGGCAAGCTCGCTGTTTTCAGGATTGGCGAAGTTGGTGATTTGCCTAAAAACATCAATCATTCCAGTCACGGTGCCAAGAAGACCAAGGAGTGGGGCGGTGGCCGCGGTGACAGCGATTAATGGAAGGGCTTTTTCAAGTTTGACCTGCATGTCAATAATCGCCTCATAAAGAATTTCCTCCAGTATTTCAGGGTTCTTGCCCTGATACCCCTTGGCGGTTTTTCTCAACAATTCAAAGGGTCCATGAAAAACTCCGTCCAGAGAAGCAGGTTTGATCGGTACCTGGATGTTAATAATTTGCATGGCTTTGATCACGGCAATCATCAGGGAAAGCACGGCGAAGAACAAAATAGGGTAGATCCAAATTCCACCTTTTTGTAATTCTTCAATCATACTTAAATCCCCTTTTTCCATAATCAATGCCTTGGAGAGGGTGGGATCGAGAGGGAGAACGGGAATTTTTCCGCTTATTGAATCAGGCGAAAGAGCCGAATTAATGACTAATGAAGTTTCTTTTGATGCAGGAGCAAGGCGGACGGGGGATAACTTAAGAACTGAACGGGCAGACAGACTAAGTTTTTGATCATATCTACCCGTAATTCCGTTCTCAATAAATCCCGCGGATCCGTTCATTCCCGAAAAGAATATGGTGGGACCCAACGACCAAAATGTACCGTCCTCACGCGTACCTTCAGGAGGCACAATTGCATTACCGGTAAAGGAAACGCCACCGGAGACCCCATGAATAGAGGAGATTGATAGTGACATTGCGTCCAGGCATGCCTCAAATTCCTTGGTTCTTGTATCTGCTTTCTCCTGCTCGGACAGGATTGCAGACAGCTGGGAAGACCACAACACATCTTCGGCGGGAGGGATGCCATAATGCCAACTGGAAGCGTAATCCCTGAGCAAACTAAGACTGTAATCAAGCTCAGCTTCCCCCTCTTTCACTTCATCCTGGAGCTGTAGCAAACTGGCTTCACGGTTATCTCGTAAGCGGAGGTTGTGCTCAAGTTCATTGCGGAGCTTTCTTGCCTTGGCCTCCAGTGTGGCCACCTTCCGTGCCAGAGGAATTTTCTCCTTTTCAATGGTATCCCGGAATTGAGCAAGTTCATGAATAGCATTCTTCAAATCAGCCTTGGCTTCGTTCGCAACCTGCCCCATAGACTGTGCCAGTACATCAGAACCCCATCCGACTAAAAAAAGAAAAAAGATCAAAAATTTGGAATTCATTTTTCTGAATTAAGGGGAGAAGAAAATGGCAATTCCAGAAAGCGTGGGAGGGCACGATTTTCCAAAATCGATACGCCGGTCGAAATCTCTCCGGCCAACCCGTCCTCGCGAGTCCATTGCCATCCATTTTTATCCGGCTTGCCCCAACCGGCGACATTGCCTGATTCATTTACAAAATAAGCCACACCCAGTCCAAAATAAATAACCCGAAACTCGCGTGACTTACCATCGTTCAATTTGAATTCCTGTCTTTCCAAATGTACCGCACGATGAAAAAGGTGAATGGCCTGTAAAATCGCGATACCTCCTTCAAGCCTTTTGCGTAATGGTAGTGATTTATTTTGCTCAAAGTCTATTTTTTCAAAAAAGGGGGAAAGACGATCACGCAGTGGGGTGGGGAGGAGATTGTTCGTTGCTTTAATTTCAGTTTCTATTTTCTTCATTCCTTCATAAAAGAAGAGGGAAGCAGCCTGAGCGCTTTTCTTTCGCTCCGCCAGATCAGCTCTTTGTCGGGCGGCACCGATATTTTCTTTTTCAAACTGACCAAGTTTTTCCTCAAGTTCAGCAATTTCCTTGGTCAATGCATCCTCGAGATCAACAAGTGCAGCCTTCTCAGATTTCCAGGCACTTTCTTCTTCGGAGAGTAACTGCTTTGTTTTAACCCACTCCTCAATAATTTGATGGGTTTCCTTAACCTGTCCGCATAACATGAGACTGGAGAAAGAAAGCAGCAGAAAAATAAAATTTTTAAATACCAAATGCATAATAGTGCCTTTCACCTTACAGCAATAAATGAAAAAATAAAGTGATTTTTGAGACCCGGTCTCAAGTAAGCAGGACTGGGACTGTCCGGACTACTTCGAAAGCAGGCGCCTGAGAATTTCATCGACGACTTTGGGATTGGCCTGACCACGGGTTGCCTTCATCACATAGCCTTTGAGGGCATTGATTGCCCCGTCTTTTCCACCCCTGAATTTCTCACTGGCGTCGGGATCATTTGCAATAGCCTGGGAACAAATCGACTCGATTTCACCCTGATCGGACTGAACTTCCAACCCTTTTTCACTCACCAATTCAGACGGTGACTTCCCGGTCAAAAACATTTCCGGAAAAAGTTCTTTGGCGACATTATTGGAGACCACACCATCTTCAATCAGATTAATTAATTCAGCCAAGCGGGCAGGGGTGACTGGTGAACCGTCAATCAAACTGCCTGTATCTTTCTCCTCCATAGCAGAAAGTTCGCGGAGTAAATCATTAACCACCCAATTCCCCACTTTCCGTGGGTCTTTGGTCAAGGAAGCGGTTTCCTCAAAATATTGACACAGGGTGAGATCCGGACAGAGAGCCGAGGTAATAGAGTAGGGCAAATTCATGTCATCCATGTATCTCCGCTGCTTATCAAAGGGTTTTTCCGGAACTGTTTCCATGACCCGGTCGATCCACTCTTGACTGATCTTGACCGGCATAAGATCCGGATCGGGGAAATAACGATAATCATGAGCCATTTCTTTGGAGCGCATGGGCGCAGTGTAGCGCTGATCAGGATTCCATCTTCTGGTTTCCTGCAAAATTTCCTCGCCCGCTTCAATCGCTTTTATTTGACGTTTAATTTCGTATTCCACTCCATTTTTAACCCCGGAAATGGTATTGAGGTTTTTTATTTCGACCTTGGTTCCCAAAGTCTCCGTCCCCACCGGCCGAACACTAATATTCGCATCGCAGCGGAGTTGACCTTTTTCCATATCACAAGAAGAAATACCGGCATAAATGAGAGAATTCCGCAAAGAATTGAGGTAAGCGAAGGTTTCCTCCGGAGAATAGAGATCGGGCTCGCTTACAATTTCAAGAAGGGGAGAACCCGCACGATTATAATCAACCAGACTGTCGCTTTCAAAGTGGGTCAGTTTCCCGACATCCTCCTCGAGGTGAATTCTGGTTAACTGTACCGTTCGATGCGTTCCCATCACCGCAGGGGAATCTCCGGGCAGTTCAATCTCAACTTCTCCTCCTTCACAAATGGGCTGATCGAACTGTGAAATTTGATAATTCTTGGGCATGTCGGGGTAAAAGTAATTTTTACGGTCCCATTTGCAGATAGGGGCAATTTTACAACCGAGCAGAAGTCCCACTTTGATTGATTTTTCAATGGCTTCCCGATTCATTACCGGCAGGGCACCGGGCAGGCCCAGCACCACAGGATCTGTCAATGAATTGGGGGCATGCCCAAAGCCACAGGGGACACGGGTAAACATCTTGGAATGAGTATCCAGCTGAACATGCACCTCCAGACCAATCACTGCTTCAAATTTCATTACAAATTTAGTTCTTCCTTAAATATGGGGTGCCCGGCAACCATATTGGTGCTCCCGGTCGTAGGCGTGGGCAATGGAAAGAAGACTGGACTCCTCAAATGCCCGCCCAATCAGTTGCATGCCAACAGGCAGTCCTGAATCAGTAAAACCGCAAGGCACGGAAAGTGCAGGCAGTCCGGCAAGGTTAGTTGAAATTGTGTAAATATCACTGAGATACATGGAAATGGGATCGTTACTTTTTTCCCCAAATCGAAAAGCCGGTGTAGGTGCGGTCGGAGTAAGGATTACATCCACCTCCTCAAACACACGGGTAAAATCTTCCCGTATTAAAGTTCTGGTTTTTTGAGCCCGTAAATAATACGCATCATAATATCCGCTGCTTAGTCCGTACGCACCAAGAATACAACGGCGCTTCACTTCCTCTCCAAATCCCTCCCCGCGACTTTTGGCATAAACATCAATTGCATTTTCCGCCCGATCACTGCGTGAAGTGTAACGGATTCCGTCATACCGAGCCAAATTGGACGAGGCTTCCGCAGTTGCAATCACATAGTAAACCGGCACCGCCAGATCTGTGGTCGGTAGTGAAACATCAACAATGCGGTGACCTTGCGACTGATAAAATTCTATCGTTTGTTCTACCGCTTTCCTAACCTCTTCATCCATGCCTTCACCAAAAAATTCCTTCGGCAACCCAATCGAGCAGGGCTCAAGGGTTTTTGACAGATCGGAAGAATAACCAGGCACAAGGGAGGGGAAACTGGTGGAATCCAGTGGATCATGTCCGGAAATAACCTCCAACAAGAGAGCCGTGTCTTCCACGGTTTGCGAAAAAGGACCGATCTGATCGAGAGAGGAGGCAAAAGCCGCGAGCCCGTATCGGGAAACCATTCCATAAGTCGGCTTCATTCCCACCACTCCACACAGCGAAGCGGGTTGCCTGATGGAACCACCCGTATCCGACCCCAAGGTAAGCGGTGCTTCCCGGGCCGCCACAGCAGCCGCACTTCCACCGCTACTACCTCCCGGTACGCGATCGAAATCCCAGGGATTTCGAGTGGGACCGTAAGCCGAATTTTCCGTGGAGGACCCCATGGCAAATTCGTCGAGATTTAACCGTCCGCCAATGACCGCACCGGCAGCCTTAAGCCGAGTTATTACAGTCGCATCATAGGGAGAAATATAGTCCTGAAGTATTTTACTCGCAGCAGTCAGAGGTTGCCCTTCCACTGAGATAACATCCTTGATTGCAATGGGAATCCCGTCGAGTGGGCCAAGGCTGTTCCCTTCAGCCCTTCGAGAATCAGAAGCCCTCGCCTGATTGAGGAAATCCTCGTCGTCACGATGTAAAAACGCATGTACCTGTCCGTCCACCCGATCGGTTTGTTTGATGTATGCATTGGCAATTTCAACGGCACTCAATTCTTTTTCAGCCAATGCATGGGAAAGGGCAGTCGCAGTTTTTCCGGTTATACTGGAATCACTCATTGAATTAATCCTCAACCACCTTAGGAACCACAATCTGATCGTTCCTCGACTGGGGGGCATTTTGGGTGGACTGACTAACCGTGAATGGTTCCTTGGCAACATCCTCATCCCAGACATTATAGCGTGGAAACGCATGGGCAGTGGGTTCCACTCCCTCCACATCCACTGAACTGAGTTTTTCGAAATAAACGAGAACATCACCCAATTGTGAGTGAAATTTTTCTCTCTCCTGCTCGGTCAGTTCAATACGGGCCAGATTCGAGACATAATCGATGTCCATGGGATTGGGTTTGGAATCACTCATTCTTTAAGTTCGTAATGAATAAGGGGTCATTTGTTCAATTTTTTCAACAATTTGCTCGAAAGCTCCGTTTACTTCTTCTTCCCCCAATGTACGGTCATTGGACCGAAAACGCATACCGCAGGCTACGCTTTTCTTGCCATCCGGTAATCCACTACCGGAAAAAAGATCAAAAATAGTCACTGGATCGACAAGAAATTGGTGATCCGCCACTTCCAGGGCAATTGCCTCCAAAGCGGACCGGACTTTTTCAGCGGGCTCATCCTGATCCGCAAGAAGTGCCAGGTCCTTCATCGCCGGAGGAAATGTGGAAAAAGGCTTAAAATTCACGGCTTTCCTTTTTTTGGAAAGCAGAACGGGATCAATTAATATTTCCACGGCCAATACTGGCCCGTTAATTTCTTTTTTCTTGGAAAGTGAAAGCTCAATCACACCAGCGGAAATTTCAATTTTGTTCCGGTGAACCTCTCCCCGCCGCGTGGAATGATTGCTCTGCCAGGGTGCACAATCACTCAAAACCATCCAGGATTGCTTAGGCAGATTGACTCCGGTCGCATGAAATAAGCGACTCACCGAGCGCTTGAGATCATAGAAATTCAGATCCTCACTTTTCTTCCACTCCCTTACTCCCGTAGTGGGGAAGGCAGCAAATGCAACGCTTAACAGTTCAACATTCCCGCGCGGTCCGGCTTGAAAGACCCGTCCGGTCTCAAAGACCTGAGACATGGGATTTAGATTTTTCTGATTATTGGCCAGGGAATCAAGTAAACCGGGAAGGAGAGAATGACGGATATGAGTATGATCCGCAGTTAAGGGATTGTGGAGTTTGATTTGAGAGTCATCAAAACCAGCAACCCAATTTTCTGTCTCCTCGGCCGCCCGAAGACTGTAATTGCAAACTTCCTGAAATCCTTGCCCCGACAAATTTTCGGTTGCCCGCTCAAAAAATTCGTAACTCGGATCATTCTCGCGATGAATGGCAGGGATCTTGACTTTACAGTCACCGAGGTTTTTGGTTCCGAAAATTCGGATAAATTCTTCCACCAGATCGATCGGTCGGTCCACTTCAGAGCGAAAAGATGGCACTTCCACGAGCCAGGGGTTTTCACCTTCAACCACAAACCCGAGTCTTTCCCATGATCGAACCAACTCCCCGGAATCAATTTCGAATCCACATCTTGCCTCCACAAAAGCCTTTTCAATTTTAATTTTCCTCGCACTTCTTGGCTCGTCTCCCATTACAACCGTTTCCGGAACGCATTCTCCTCCTGCAATTTCAAGTATCAGATCGATTGCACGGCGGGCAGCAAATTGAACACCTTTGGGATCAACATCACGGGAAAATCTTTGTGAACTGTCAGTGTGCAGTCCTAATCGACGGGCAGTAGCGCGAACATTTCCTGGCTTAAACCAAGCGGCTTCCAGTAAAATATCAACAGTTGAATCATCGACTTCCGCATCCACGCTTCCCATTATTCCCGCGATTACCAGTGATTTTTTTTGATCGGCGATTACCATCATATCAGAGTCCAGCGTTCTCTCCACACCATCAAGGGTAGTAATTTTCTCACTTTCCCGTGCCTGACGGACATGCACAGATTGACCCTCAATTTTTGAAGCATCAAACGCATGAAGAGGCTGACCGGTTTCAAGAAGGACGAAATTGGTAATATCAACCACATTATTAACCGAGCGGGCACCGACTGATTCAAGGCGAGTTTTGAGCCATTCCGGACTTTTCCCAATTTTAACCCCTCGAATACTCCATAAGGCGTAGTACGGGCAGTTGGGGGAATCGACTTGCAATTGGGTAATCAGATTCTGCTCACTGGGATTCCCAACCGTGGATGCATCAAAATGTAATTCCGGTAATTTGAGCGGATATTCGTAGTGAGCAGAAATTTCGCGGGCCACTCCGATATGACTGAGACAATCACCACGGTTTGCGGTAATTTCAAGTTCCAGTGTCAAATCTCCCTGAAACAGGTCCCCAACCGGAGTGCCAATTCGGGGATTTTCGGATAAAATCATCAGCCCCTCGTCATCCGAACCGAGTTTCAGTTCAGAAGCACTGCACATCATACCCTCAGATTCAACGCCCCGTAACTTAGACTTTTTAATCTTAAATCCACCCGGTAATTTAGCCCCGGGCAGTGCTACGGGGACTCGGTCACCGATTTTAAAATTACTCGCTCCACAGACTATTTTTGCCGGGTCCTGACCCTCTGCGACATGGACCGCACACACACTTAGTCGATCCGCTTCCGGGTGTGGTTCTTTCGTTAAAACTTCGCCCACCACCACATGTTCGAGGTTCACAGCTGTGTTTCCACCTGTTTCCTCAACTTCAAGCCCAAGCATAGGAAGGGAATCAATTAAATCCCTTGGATTTCCCTCAAAATCAACGTATTCCTTTAACCAATCAACACTTACCTTCATGATGCCTGACTGAATTGGGAAAGAAAACGGAAATCATTGTTGTAAAAGTGACGGATATCATCGATTCCATGAAGAATCATTGCCACTCGTTCAATACCAATACCAAAAGCAAATCCAGTCCACTCTTCTGAGTCCAGTTCCACCAAACCTAAAACTTTTGGATCCACCATTCCGCATCCCATAATCTCAATCCATTGATCGCTGAGTTTCCCAATATTCGGTGCCCGTAAATCGACCTCAAAGCTTGGCTCGGTGAACGGGAAGAAACTTGGCCTCAACCGAGTCTCCACTTGATTCCCAAATAATTCACGCAGGAAAAAATCAAGCACACCCTTCAAATCCTTAAGAGTGACATTATGATCAACATAAAGTCCCTCGGTTTGATGAAAATTAGCGGAATGGGTGGCATCAACCGTATCTCTGCGAAAACACCGACCAGGGGCTATAATCCGAAGCGGTGGTTTCTCCCGAAGTAAACTTCTAATTTGTACGGAGGAGGTATGAGTTCGCAAAAGATAGGCTTCCTCCTTTTTCCTGCCCACATTACTCCATTTTGTATCTGGCGACAGGAAAAGGGTATCCTGTTCATCGCGGGCAGGATGATCTTCGGGAGTATTTAATGCATCGAAACAGAACCATTCAGTTTCCACTTCTGTTGCCTCGGCAACGGTAAAACCAATTTTTCGAAAAATAGACACGATTTTCCTCCGCGTATTGGTAAGCGGGTGTATTCCTCCATTAAAATTGGAGGGCGGTGGAAGGGTGGGGTCTACCTCATCACCCAGAGCAAGAAGATCCGCTTTTCCCTCAATCGAAGAAAGAGAATTCTTAAATCCAGACTCAATTTCTTTCTTGGCACGATTTAAAGCCTGCCCGAAAGCCGGACGATCCTCCTTGGCCAAACTACCAATACCTTTGGCTATTTGAGTTAAGTTTCCGTTTGGGCCAAGTACAGTTGCTTTTAGATTGTCCCAGTCTGAACGGTTGGTAACCGCTTCAAGTTTACGGACTGTCTCAACGACAATGGCTTGGAGATCTTGCTCCACGCCGAAATGATTCGTTCGGGCCGTTAGGCCGCGAGGGCAGCTTTTGCTTTGGCCACCAATTCCTTAAAAGACTCAGGTTCGTGAATGGCCAGCTCGGACATAACTTTTCGATTTAACTCGATATTCGCCTTGGCCAGTCCATGGATAAACTCTCCGTAACGGAGACCTTCTGCACGGCAGGCTGCATTGATACGAACAATCCAAAGCTGTCTAAATTCAGTTTTTCTTTTACGGCGGTGAGCATACGCATACGCTTCACCACGATCAACTGCATCCTTTGCGTAACGAAAAAGACGAGACTTATTCCCGAAATACCCCTTGGCTTTTTTGAGAACTTTTTTACGGCGTTTACGGGTTGCGGGTACATTGCGTGCTCTTGGCATAACTAATTATTTCCTGTAGTTTAAAAGTGGTTTATAAAATGGCTTTGATCACGCGTTTTGCCATTCCTTTGGCCAAAACCTGATCCTGCCGGCCGGCACGGACTTGTTTCGTGCTTAGCTTGCGACGAAGATGCCTCTTGCTTGGCTTACGGAATTTGACTTTTCCAGTACCCGTTATTTTGAATCGTTTCGCGATGCCTTTGTGAGTTTTATTCATGTCGATCTAAAAAAGGGTAAATCATAACCAATTAGAAGTATTCAATCAAGCTCAATAAGGAAATTAATCATATATTAACAAACCCTGATAACTTTCAAAAGAAAACCACAGGGCAAAAGCCAAAATCAAAATCCATAAGAACAATTTGAAAATTTTTCTGTATAGCCAATATGATCGGCGGGAATTTGTGGTTTCCCCGCCAAAATCATGAAAATAATGAAGCAAATCATTATCCCGGGATCGTTTTCCAATTTTTTTATAATTTTCTCCAAACGAGGATCTTCTCCTCAAATATATCCAGTGGAAAATCTTATGTAACATCAACGCTTCCCCATCGAAAGGAAATCTTCAGGGCTGAAGGTGCTTCCTCCCGGCAATATCAGCAAAATTTAAACGAGAAACTGTGGGTTTCCCCTGCTCCAAGACCCATAGATCCGACCCAATTTCAGGCTCATTTTGCTCCAACCATGCTGGATCATAAAAAAGTTGGTGGTAATCTTCATTCTCCACTTTTTGAAAAAGGCTTCCCAATTTAAGGGAACCGGCAAATGATAAAATTGGATTATCTTTCCCGTTAAAATTACTGGGGAAATTCAGGTTGTGCACCTGCAATCCTTCGCGGTCAGAATGATGGAGCCATTCTTTTGCGTAGAATGCGGTCTTGTGGGCGGCATGCCGGAGGGATTCTCCAATCTCCCCATCCACCTTGCCCAAATTCTCGCGGATTTCCTCAAAACTCTCAACAGGCAGCGACATACTCGAGGCAAATGAACGAACCCCCAGCAGCGATCCCTCCAACGCTGCCCCCACGGTACCGGAAGAAAGGATCATGGGAAGGGTGACATTGTATCCAAGATTAATCCCGCTGATCACCAGGTCAGGCTCCCGGGGTAAAAGGTTTCCAATTGCAAAATTTACACAGTCTGCAGGCGTGCCATTAAGCGAATAGGCTTGGCATGAGAAGGCATCATCTTTTTGTACAGGGCGTAATTTCTGGTGCCTCGAAATCGCGTGCCCGATCCAACTTCTCTCACCATCGGGAGCACAGATAAAAACTTCAAAATACTCCTGTGCCTCCTCGACTAAAACGCGAAAAAAGAAGGAATCAATTCCATCATCGTTGGTTAAAAGAGCCAGTGGTTTTTCAGAATTCATAAAAAAAAGGGGAGGGCGATGAACGCCACTCCCCTTGAAATAGTAAGGTTAAAAGAAAAGGCAATCCCTTAAGATTCCTCCGTCTCCGAACTTTCCTCGGTTTTTTCTTCCTGATTATCAGGCGTGTCGGAAGATTCTTCTTTGGACTTTTCTTCTTCAAGTGCCGCCCGGCGGCTAAGCTTTACGCGCCCCTTGTCATCGATCCCGATACATTTGACAATAATTTCATCTCCCAACTTGCAGATGTCTTCGGTTTTGTTGACCCGGAAATCGGCAAGCTCAGAAATGTGACAAAGCCCTTCTTTCCCGGGAAGACATTCCACGAACGCACCAAATTCTTTTACTCCGCGGACAATACCACGGTATGACTTGCCGGCTTCAATTTCTCCGGTGACTAGGTCAATTTCCTGAAGTGCCCGGTCCATTGCGGCCGAGTCGCTCGCATAGACCCTGATTTTCCCGCTGTTATCCTCGTCGATGTCTAAATTAGCTCCGGTTACTTCAGTGATACGGCGAATATTCTTACCTCCGGGTCCAATAAGTGCACCAATTTTCTCAGGATCAATTTGAACGACTTCAATACGCGGAGCATGATCGCGTAATTCTTTACGGTGAGAAGGAAGGCATTCTTCCATAGAGGAAAGGATTTTCATGCGTGCCTCAGTCACTTGCTTAACCGCTTCTTTGGCGATATCAAATGGAAGACCCTGGATTTTAAGGTCAAGCTGGAATCCGGTTACCCCGTCGCGGGTTCCGCAAACTTTAAAGTCCATATCTCCGAAATGGTCTTCCGCACCGATGATGTCAGTAAGCACAACATGTTTGGTGATTTTACCTTCTTCATCCATCTCGGTTACAAGACCGGTTGAAATACCGGCAACATGCTTGGAAATAGGAACTCCGGCATCCATTAACGCAAGTGAACCTCCACAGACACTGGCCATTGAAGTTGAGCCGTTCGAAGACATGATCTCGGAAACAATACGGATTGCATAGGGAAAATCATCTTCGGGTGGCAGCACGGGTAACACCGACCGTTCGGCCAGGGCACCGTGTCCCATTTCGCGCCTGCTTGTAAAACCAAAGCGTCCGGCTTCCCCCACGGAAAAGGGAGGGAAATTATAATGCAATATAAATGATTTCGCGGTTGGACCACCTGTCAATCCGTCGAGGTCCTGAACATCTCGGCTTGTGCCAAGGGTGGACATAACCAAAGACTGGGTTTCTCCACGGGTGAAAATAGCGGAGCCGTGAACGCGCGGAAGAACCCCGGTTTCACAGGAAATTTCACGCAGGTCAGCAGGCTGACGACCATCAGCTCTTTTTCCACGCACCAGAATATTTTCTCGATACACATCCTCCTGGATGACCTCGTATGCCATTTTGACATGATCAGGATTAAAATCCTCCCCAAATTTCTCTTCACAAGCGACGAGGGCTTCTTCCTTGATTACATCCACCGCTTCCTGTCTTTCCTGCTTGGAATCTGCAAAGATTGCTTCCTCCATACGGTTTCCAGTAATTTCTTTACAAAGTGCAAGCACATCATCGGGGACTTTAACCAAATCGAAGTTTTTCTTTTCCTTCCCGCAGAGCTCAGCTAATTTTATCTGAGCGGAAATGATGTCCTGAATTTGTTCGTGCGCATATTCAAGTGCCTGTACGAAGCGATCTTCTGGAATTTGATCCGCGGAACCTTCAATCATCATCATCTCTTTTTCGCTTCCCACATAAATGAGATCCAGGGTGGAATCATACATTTGCTCGTTGGTGGGATTAACCACGAACTCACCGTTGATTTCGCCCAGTCGCACACAGCCAATTGGACCATTCCAGGGGATATCCGAAATCATCAATGCAGCTGAAGCTCCATTGACCATCAATACATCCGCCTCATTTACCTGATCGGTGGAAAGCAAGTATCCTATCACCTGAACTTCGTTAAGAAATCCTTTGGGAAAAAGTGGCCTTAACGGACGGTCACACAGACGGGATGTTAAAATTTCTTTTTCACTCGGACGTCCTTCACGCTTGAAATATCCGCCGGGAAATTTGCCGGCAGCGGTAAACTTTTCCTTGTAATCAACAGTGAGTGGAAAAAAGTCCTGTCCAGTGCGCAGACTGGAGGCAGCGGTGGCGGAGACAAAAAGGTTCGTCTCTCCCAGTGAAATAGTTACGGCTCCTCCGGCTAAACCGGCAAGTGTGCCGGTGGATAATTGAATGCCGAGATTCTCAGCGGTTACATTGTGCTTTTGTTTCATGATTTCGTACTTCGATAGTTATTTCTGTGTTCTTCTTCTGTTCAGTTAAACCGAATTGCTTAGCTGAAGCTCTAATCAGCAGATTAAAATGTTACTGCTGTGTAAAAATTAAGGAATGGGTGATCCCGGGAGGAACATTTCCCGGGACAGAGGATTGAGAAACGAGATTAACGACGCAATTCAAGCTTTTCGATTATAGCCTGGTAGCGTTTCAAATCAGTTCTCTTAAGATAATCCAAAAGCTTTCTTCTCCGGGCCGCCATCATCAGCAGACCTCGGCGGGAATGAAAGTCCTTGCGGTGAGTTTTTAAATGTTCGGTCAAATGAGAAATGCGGGCGGAAAGAAGAGCAATTTGCACTTCACTTGAACCCGTGTCTTTATCATGAGACTGATTATCTTCGATTATACTTTGTTTTTTAACTTGTTCTGACATTTTATATTTATTGTTCTCGATGCGTGGAATTTACACTTGTAAATCCGTGCTTCAGGGTAAGCCGGAGCACCGTTCCGCCCGGTTAGTTACAGAAGCAAAAAACCGGAAATCAAGGAGACAGTCATGATGAAGGCCTCTAACGCTGATGAAATATGTTAGATAATTATTCACATTATACAAGCTTGAAAGCTTCCCACTTGCTAGCTGCTCTTCAAATGCTCAATATCATCAGATGGGTTCTCTTTATTTTGCCTACGGTTCAAACATGAATTCCATTCAAATGCGCTCCCGTTGTCCGGGTTCTGAATTCGTCTCAGTCGCACATTTGAATGGTTGGAGCTATTTCATTAACGGCAACGGTTATGCCGGGATTGAAGAGCAGGAGGATGCAATGACCCATGGCTGCCTCTGGCGGTTGGACGAAGACCACTGGAAGTCACTTGATCATTATGAAGCAGTCCGTGCAGGATATTACAGTCGTGTAAAAATGATGGTCATCAAAGACCCGGAATTGATTAAGCAGGAAGCAGAGGTCTACCTTTCCAATAATCGAGCCTATGGAATTCCTGGAAAATCTTATCAACTGGGCGTGATTCAGGGAGCTTCCGAGCTTGGCTTACCCAGTGGACATATTGAATTTTTAAAAAGCTGGGAATGTGGAAATCCATATGCCTGAAAATTTGAATAAACAGGGAAAATTAAAATTTACATGCTGTGAATAAATCTCTGTACAGATGGGAATTTTTTGTGGATACCGGTGGGACTTTTACTGACTGCCTTGGTAAGGGGCCGGATGGAAAAGAAGTGCGCGTAAAAGTGCTTTCCCGGGGAAGCCTTTCCGCTCAGGTCGTTCAAATGGTTTCCGATCGGGAAATTCTTCTCGATTCAGAAACAGATTGGCCGGAAGATTTCCCAAGGGGGTTTGTAATCTCCTCCGGAGCGAAAAATCAACCGGAAATAAAAGTTGAACATTGGAGCAGCCGGGAAAATATTCTCATTTTATCAGATGAACCTACGACAAGGTTTTTGGAGGGAGAAGCAATCCAGTTATTTTCCGGATGGGAAGCACCACTCCTTGCCATGAGGTTAATCTTGGCACGGGAAAAAAAGAGTCAGGCGGATTGTCAGATAAAAATGCGACTGGCCACCACTCGATGCACCAATGCGCTGCTTGAAGATTCCGGGGAAAAACCGGTCCTCTTTCTAACCAAAGGTTTTTCAGACTTACTCGAAATCGGAGATCAAAGGCGAACCGAACTGTTTGATCTGATCCCTCAAAAAAGACGATCATTTGCCGGGCCCTGCGTGGAAGTGAATGAACGAATTGACCGGACTGGAAAGATTATTACCGAGCCAGACCTGCCCAGTCTGTGGTTCCAGGCAAAAACACTCGTAAATGATGGCCACCGGGTAGCGGTGGTGTCTTTCCTGAATTCGCACATCAATGATGCAAATGAAAAAAAAGTCATCGAAGAGCTCCGGGAGATTGGGTTCGAAAAAATAATTGGATCCGCAGAGATTTACCCGTTCATTAACTGGTTGCCCCGATGTGAGTCCACCGTGTTGGAGGGCTACCTGCAACCCATCCTCGATCGGTATCTCAGGAATATTATTTCTGGTCTCGGACAAAATTCAGAATTACTGATTATGAATTCCGCAGGCGGATTAATGGTCCCCACTGAATACCGTGCAATCAACAGCCTGCTCAGTGGCCCAGCAGGGGGAGTGGTGGGTGCCTGCTCAGTGGGTAAGCGGGCCGGTCTCAATAAAATCATCAATCTGGACATGGGGGGGACAAGCACGGATGTTTCAAGGTTTTCAAATTCATTTGGCTACCAAAATACGCTTCGTATTGGGGATGCCCAGCTGGCAGGAGTGGCATTGGATATCGAGACCGTTGCCGCCGGGGGCGGGTCGGTCTGCCGGGTTGAAAACGGACGGCTCAAAGTGGGGCCGGAAAGTGCCGGGGCCTTTCCCGGGCCCGCATGTTACGGCTTTGGCGGACCATTATGCCTCACAGATATTAATCTGCTATTGGGAAGACTGGATGAAAAAAGTTTCCCAACACCCATTCTGATTGCGGCATCGGAGGAGAAATTAAAGCAATCTATTAAAGATTCAAAGTTGCCACGGAAAGAACTGCTCAATGGGTTTATCTCGATTGCCAATGAATCAATGGCAAGAGCAATAAGAAAAATCTCCGTTGAACAGGGATATGATCCGGGCGGACACGCCCTCATTTCTTTTGGCGGAGCCGGAGGCCAGCATGCCTGTGGGGTGGCTGAAAAACTCGGGATTAATCAAATCCTGTCTCCCGCCGATTCGGGATTGCTGAGTGCATACGGCTTGTCGAGGTCCCGTATTGAAAGGGTGGTGCAAAGGGCCGTTCACTTTTCCCCCGGGGATTCGGGGCTCAAAAGTGCGGAAGAGGACCTTCTGCAGCTGGGCATGGAAAAGATGGGCGAGTTTAAGCATCAGGCAAAAGTGATTCGGAAAACTGCATTTGTACGAATGCAGGGCCAGGAATCCGGATTGGAACTCGATTACTCAGTGAGTGACGCGATCTGGGATCTTTACGAAGATAAATTTAAAAAAATATTCGGGTATTCCCCCGGCAACAAGATCGTTGAGGTTTACTCTCTTCGATTGGTACTGGCGTGCCCCGAGGATCCCTATGAAAAAGAAACTTTTAACAAAAGGAAAATCATAGATCAGGACGAAAATAACAAGCGGGAATTGATTACCCAAAGAGACCAGCTGGCCGAAGGGGACACACTCTTTGGTCCATGCTTGATCGTGGACAGTTTCGGCACAGTATGGGTGGAAAAAGGGTGGCGGGCAGTTAAGGGATCCCAGGGAAGTTTATTGATCGAAGGGGAAAAACATCTACGGAAAGACCTGGCTCACTCCGCCGTTCAGCATGAATTATTTGCCAGTCGATTTTACTGCGTCGTCGAAGAAATGGGTGCCCAGTTAAAGCGCACCGCTATTTCGGTGAATGTGCGGGAGCGGCTTGATTTCTCCTGTGCACTCTTGGATCAAAGTGGCTACCTCGTAGCAAACGCTCCCCATATCCCGGTCCACCTGGGAGCACTTGGTTTATGTGTCCGTCATTCAATCCAGGCAATTCCCGAAATTAAGGAAGGTGATATTTTGATTACCAATCATCCGGGCTTTGGCGGTTCACACCTACCGGATATTACCGTCTTTGCTCCGGTTTTTGATCGAAACGGAAACATACTGTGCTTTTTAGCCAACCGTGCCCATCACTCCGAAATTGGGGGCATATCGCCAGGATCAATGCCTGCGGGTTCCAAAGATTTGGGTCAGGAAGGAGTTGTGATTCCTCCCATGCATATCTTCCAAAACAGGCATTCAAAATTAAATGAAATAATCAATCTATTAAACGCGGGTAAATATCCCTCCCGGCAACCGGAGGAAAACAGGGCCGATCTTTCTGCTCAGATTGCCTCGCTTCGACGCGGAATTAAAGAGATGCAGATGCTTGAAGCAGAACATTCCACGGAGGAACTGCAAAGACATATGAATGAACTGCGGCTCGATTCACATAAGCATTGCCGGTCATTTCTGAAAAATTGGGGCGATGGGATACTCACGACAACTCAAAAGTTTGATGACGGGGATCAATTAGTATTGAAAGTTTCAATCAATGATGGCCGGGCAACATTTGATTTCAGTGGTACCTCTCCAGCACGAACGGATAACCTTAATGCCACTGAAGCAATCACGATGAGTGCGATTTGTTATTGCCTGCGGCTTTTGATCGACGAAGAACTTCCGTTAAACGAAGGGCTTCTTGAACCGGTCAGCACAATTATACCCCAAGGATCAATTCTTTCGCCTGTCTTCCCTGAAAATCCGGATGACTGCCCAGCGGTGGCAGGGGGGAATGTGGAGGTCAGTCAAAAACTGGTCGATCTGGTCCTGAGTGCATTTGAACGGGTGGCCTGTTCGCAGGGTACGATGAACAATGTCACTTTTGGCAATCAATCCTACAGCCATTACGAAACAATCGGCGGCGGAGCCGGGGCAAAGATTGGACAAGAGGGAACTTCCGCAGTTCAGGTTCATATGACCAACACCGCGATTACCGATCCGGAAATCCTGGAATCCCGTTTTCCGGTTCGACTCCTAAGCTTCAAAATAAGAACCTCCTCGGGGGGAACGGGGGCATGGAAGGGGGGCAATGGAATCGAACGGGAATATATTTTTGAAGAAGCATCGACCCTCAATCTGCTTACCCAGAACCGAAAGGAAGGTGCCAATGGAATGGCCGGTGGTTCTCCCGGCAAACCAGGAGAACAATTTGTAATCAGGAAAAATGGAGGCCGGGAGAATCTGACCTCGGTTCAATCCCTCACCATGCACCCGGGTGACCGTCTGATCATACGCACACCGGGAGGCGGAGGGGCTGGCTGCAGTGAACTGTTAGTGTAATCTTTAGAGATCGGGATTCTTTTTCTTAATTTTCTCAATCTCGTACCATTTCTCCCATTTCGAAACCAGCCCTCTTGATCGCCGGGTGAAAAGCCTTAAGAGAAAAATAAGCAGGAAATTAAAGAGAATTCCGAAAATCAGATAAGGCCCTAACGGAAATAAATAAACCCAGATCAAGAAAAGGGCCGTCCAAACGAAAAGGCAGACCAGGTTGACTCCCATGTTCAAAAGCCTGAGGTCCTTAATAAAAACCATTTCCTGATTGCAAGCCTTGCACATTCTATCCTCGATCACTTCGTTATAACTCCTCCCGTCCATGTCAGGCCGCTGAACACTGCTCCACGTGTGAAGATAAGCCGAATTTTCTTCGCACTGACTGCACCAAGGCCGATCAATGACTTTCACATCCGCAGGAAGATTCTGCATTTCATTCATCAAACTTTATGAAAATTCTATAAGCAGGCCAGTTGGACAATTATCCTAACTCCTCACGACATGGGTAAGCGGCGTAGCTAATTCAATCCCAAATTTTTTCTGTAAAACATAGGCCTCCTCCCGAACGCGGTTTCCAGCTTCAATGATTCGATGGGGTGACTTCAATGTATAGGCCAGTCGCCAGCGCACACCATGATCGCCGCATTCTTTGTTCGCCACAACCAAATCGCCTTTTTTATCAATTAAATCCTCTTCCACCACCTTTGCCCAGACCTCGCCAAATAAATCCTTTATTTTTTGCGGATCCGTACCGTAGCCAAAATAAAAATCTTCAAATTCCCTGATCCCCCTTGCCAAATCGGTTTTCAGAACATCAACCCGGGCAAGACGCAGTCTTGAATTAGGCAGAATAACATCATGTTTATTAACAAGATCACGCACAATTGTCTGGAAACTGTTAATCTGAAGAACAATCGCAGTTAGCCCTTCATCCCTTACTTTGATGACATCCCCGCGTTCAATCCGCCCCTGACTGATAATCAAAATACCACTGAGAAAGTCTCCCGCCCAGTATTCCTTACTTGCGAAAATGAAGAGGGCAAGAAATCCCAGTACACTGGTCGTCTGCAACCAATCCTCAAAACCCCAGATATTGATCAGCAGAACAAGGGCAACGGAAACAATCATGAAGAACACAAAGAGTTCCAAAGTACGGGAAGTGTGAGTCTCCGTGGTCCGGGCAAAGCTTTCGATTGTCTTGGTTTTCCCGTATTTCTTTAAAATAAACGCTTCCGCAAAATGAATGACCAAATAACTCGCCAATATAACCAGAAAAGTCTGACTGATTGAACGACCAAGACTGATCTCAAAAACAACTGCGATTAAGTAGGTGATAAACAGAATTAGATTCGTCCCATGAAGCACCCGCAGCCTGGATTGCCTCTTGCTATCACTCTTTATGTTTCCGTAGCGGGTAAGAAACCACTTGGAGAAAAGCAGTATGAATAAATTGACCGCAAGGGTGAAATGATCAATAGGTTCAAGAACCTCAAGGTGATGTTGAATCACCCTGGGCAAATTATCAAATTGAATTGGAAATGAAGAGGAAGACATCAATGGTAAGGACGAAGTTTCATTTATAACGAAAGTCAAACCACGAATTATAGGCAAGAAATAAAAGAGGCAGTCTTAATCGCACAACCCCTTGATCATACAAAAGAGATTCTCATATCTGAAACTTTGGTGGAGGTGGCGGGAATCGAACCCGCGTCCCGCAATCTTTCTGATTCGGCGTCTACGTATGTAGTTCTCTTATTGATTTAGGACTAATGAAGGAAGGAACACCTATTAACCCGAGGTTATCTTCAGCCGTTTAGCCTCCGATAGACAACCAAACGCTCCGAGGTTTTACCTGCCTTTTAACGCCCCGACCACCCAGCAGGTGTCAGTGGACTGTCGACGTCGCAGAACTAAGCTGCGAGGGCTTCGAACTCAGGTTCGAAGTTAACGATATTATTTTCGCCATTTAATGGTTTGAAGCATTTTTTACGAGGCCAAGCGTCATCCTCGATACGCGACCGGATTTTCCACATTGCAGTCGAATCCGGAACACCCCCAACAAAATTTCAAAGACCAATACTTGAATCTAATCTAAATTTGATTTTCCGTCAAGAATCGGAAGGGGATTCTCGTAAACCGATTGTAAAATAATGAAAAAGGTCTCCTTTGCCATTGCGAAAATACTTCAATGAAGATAAAAGGATGCGACGGTTTTATGAATCAGATCAAAAGCACAACTTCTCCCCCGGCCAAATATTTCAACCGTGAATTAAGTTGGCTGGCATTTAACAACCGGGTATTGGATCAGGCATTATCCGAGCGCTATCCTTTGCTGGAAAGAATTCGTTTTCTGTCCTTTGTCTGTTCCAACCTTGATCAGTTTTACGAAATCCGGGTGGCTGGATTAATGCAAAAGGTAGACGGTGGATCCCACAGGAGTGGGATTGACGGTATGCCTCCCGCGGAGTTACTTGATGAAATCAGGATTCAGGCCGGGCAAATGGCAAGTGACAAACAGGCATGCTGGAATAACATACTTAGGCCTGCCTTACTGGAAAAAGATATTGCATTTAAAAAGGTGGAAGAGCTTTCAAAGCCCGAGTTCAGCTGGTTAAAAAATTACTTTAAAAGAGAGATCTTCCCCGTTCTTACCCCATTGGCAATTGATCCGACTCATCCATTTCCGCTTATTCTCAATAAATCGCTTAATTTGATTGTCGCCCTGAAAAACCAGCGGAGAAAAAAAGCGGGGACTCTTATGGCCGTGGTCCCGGTTCCCCGAATTCTTCCCCGACTTGTACAGGTCAATGTTAAGGGAAATCAGGGGAAAACATTTCTTTTCTTAAGTGATGTGGTCAGGCATTTCGTGGACGATCTCTTTCCCGGTCATATTGCAACGGGTGCATGGGCATTTCGGATTACGCGAAACAGTCACCTCTATGTGGATGAGGAGGAGGTTGAGAACCTGCTTCAGAGCATTGAGGAAGAACTCCACAATTTAAGAAAAGGTGCTGCGGTTAGACTTGAAATCGATCAAGATGTGCAAAAAGAAGTGCTTGATTACCTGCTTGGAGCAATTCACCTCACGGAAAAGGATGTAATTCGTGTGGAGGGCCCAATCAATTTATACCGTCTGATGTCCCTTCCAAGCGAAATTGAACAACCTGATCTCAAGTTTCCCCCATTCGAACCCAATATTCCAGATGAAATAAAAGGGGCAGACAATATCTTCGATGTGATAAGAAAAAAGGATATCCTGCTGCACCATCCTTATGATTCATTTGCACCGGTGGTTGATTTGTTAAGCCAAGCTGCCGAGGATCCAAATGTATTTGCAATTAAGTTAACCATTTACCGGACAAACGGAAACTCTCCGATTGTTCGGGCTCTCATGGATGCCGCCAAAAATGGGAAACAGGTTACAGCCCTGGTTGAACTGAAGGCCCGTTTTGACGAAGAAGCCAATGTCCGATGGGCTCACAAGATGGAAGAAGTCGGGGTTCATGTGGTGTACGGCTTACCCGGTCTAAAAACGCACTCGAAGTGTTGCCTGATCGTACGGAAAGAGAATTCGAAATTGAAAAGTTACGCCCATCTGGGAACTGGAAATTACAATCCGAGCACTTCCAAAACTTATACTGATTATAGTTTATTCACTTCCCACCCATCTTACATTTCAGATTTAACAAATCTATTTAACACTCTAACCGGATACAGTCGGGCTCCACGGTTCAAAAAATTACTGGTCGCTCCTTTCACTCTTCATGATCGGATGTTAAAACTAATCCATAATGAAACTGAATCAGCCTTGGAAGGGATGGAAGCCCGAATTATCATCAAGGTAAACAGTCTGATCGACCAGCCCACAATTGACGCACTCTATCTTGCTTCCCAAGCGGGTGTAAAAGTGGATCTTATCATCAGGGGTATTTGCGGTCTGGTCCCCGGGATAAGAGGAATAAGTGAGAACATAAAAGTGCGCAGCCTACTGGGACAATTTTTGGAACACAGCCGGGTATTTTATTTTCGCAATGCCAGTCCCGGATCCAATCTTTATGTGGGCAGTGCCGACTGGATGCCAAGGAACTTCCTCAGGCGAGTGGAAGCGGTTTTCCCAATCGAAGATCCAATCATGATCGAATCCGTGCTCGAAGACCTGAAGAAAATACTCGCAGATACGGAAGGTACTAGCATGCTTAAGAAGGATGGTAGGTATGTGCGGGTAAAAGTAACCGCAAAAACGAGGAGCGGATTTTCGGCGCAGAAGTCGTTAATCGAAAAATCACTGAGAAAACCGAGCCAAAAAAAGAAGGCTAATTCAGCCACTCCCTCTGGAAAACCCAAGAATTAAAGCAAAGCACGCAAGGAAAACTCCCAGGCCAATAATAGGATCCCTTGAAAGGCAGAGCAATATGCCCGCAATACATAAGACAGGGGCTACCGGTCTTCGCCAGTCGAATTTCATGGATTAATACCGTACCCGAAAAGGAATTTCGAGGGAAGAAGAAAGTTTTCCGCCGGGTGGCCGGCCCAAGTTACCCACTGACTTACTTACCCGAATAACCAACTGATCCAAAGTACGGTTTCCGGAGGATCGCGAGATTGAGGGGTAAATCAAACTGCCGGAAGGAGATATCCTGAAAGACAGAAAGGCCTCTCCGCTAGCTGAAATATCTGATTCAGATTGTAAGCGTCGCCAAACCTTCTCGAGTTTCGCCTGCACTTCCCCCAAGTATTGATTTAACAGATCAGGGTCGACATTGCTGGTCTGAGGAGTAGATTTCGAAATTATAACCGGTGGAAGCTTAAAATTTTCTGGATTAATACGAACTTTCGGAGCTTTTCTGACCGGTACGGGAGCAGGTTTGGGAGGAGAGGAAATCTTGTGGTCTTTTTTAAATTGATCAAAAGACATGGGCCTGGGCTTTACTACCTGAGGCTTGGGTTTGGGCTTAGGTTTCTTGGGAATAATCTTGGGGGGAGGTGTTTTGATTATTTCTTTGGGTACGGGAGAAGTTTTCTTGGGCACATCCCTTGCAGGGGGTTCCACGATCGGTTTAGGTGGTGAAGGAGTGACGGGAGGTGGAGCGGGAACAGGGGCGGGCGGTTTGGGCATTAACGGCTTGGGTGGCACAAAAGAAGCGGATGCGAGTTCAAAGACATGCACCTCTTTCTCCTCTTCTTCACAACTGGGCAGAAAACCTAAAAAACCTGCAATTGCGATTAGCACCGCATGCCCGAGAAGGGAGTTGATAAAGAACTTTGATTCTTTTTTTGTTAATCCCAACATTAATTAATCCACACTTTTATTAATAACCACCTGTAATATAAGACTGCATATTACAATAAATGTTCAAATTCGATTGAATCAATCATTATCAAGGCTACCAAGAAATTTTTCGATCGACTCCCGGTATAATCGTCCGCCTTTTTCTGTGAGATCATTATGACTTGCATCTGCAACTTCCAGGAATGTCTTCGGTTCAGGAAGAAGTTTGAAAATCTTTCTTCCCTGCCGAAAAGGAATCACCTCATCCATTTTCCCATGAATCACCAGCGAGGAGCATTGAACCGAGGGAACCAAATCGATATTCCTGAACCGATCCCAGGGCAAAACCGGAATTTCAGTCACCGTTCGAAAAGCGGACAGAAAGGGGGTTTCCAAAAGTAAGCCAGCGACTTTTTGCTTGGTTGCCAGGAAACAGGATGGACCGGTTCCTAATGAACGGCCCCATAGGACAACTTTATTGGGATCAATTTTACAGTCCGTCACAAGGTAACGGTACACCGCCTCAATTGCGAGGTTACAGCCATCTTCCGAAGATACTCCCTGACTCAATCCGTATCCGGGATAATCATAGGAAACGAAGTCACATCCGAATTCCGAAAGACTCGAAAGATGGCTCCGTACATTACCCAAGTCTTCGGCATTGCCATGACTGTACAGAACCGTGAGACCGCTTGGCTTGGATGATTCAATCTTGATACAGGCAATTTGTAACGCATCGGAAATGGGCACATAAAAATCAACTTCTTCTTTGGTGTAATTTGCTGATGGGGGGGCTGGAAAGAGAATTCGATCCGCATACACCCATGCAAATAGTAGGAGCAGAAGATAAAAAAAACCAAAAAGTAAAACTATTCTTGGCCAAGGAAGATTTAAGAATTCATTGATCATCAGGAAAAGTGAAAATGGTGTTAGGTTGAATAAGAATTATAGAATCGCAAGAATCTAAAGAATTATTTAAAAGAAAAATATGAAAATTTGCTGTATAGGTGCAGGATATGTGGGTGGTCCCACAATGGCGATGATCGCAAACAAATGTGTGGATACAAAGGTCACGGTTGTGGACTTGAATCAAAATCGAATCGACGCTTGGAATTCTGATGATCTTCCCATTTACGAACCCGGATTACTCGAGGTTGTTCAAAGTGCCAGGGGGCGCAATTTATTTTTCTCCACTGAAATAGATAAGACCATATCGGAATCGGACATTATTTTTATCAGTGTGAATACGCCAACGAAAGATTATGGCGAAGGGAAAGGAAGATCGGCCGACCTGAAATATGTGGAATCATGTGCGAGAAATATTGCCAGGGTGGGAGGGGGCAATAAGATTGTGGTTGAGAAATCAACGGTTCCAGTACGCACTGCACAAATGGTTAAGGAAATTCTTGGCGGTGCTAAGAATGGATTTAAATACGAAATTCTTTCCAATCCCGAATTCCTGGCCGAAGGAACCGCGATGGCAGATTTGGAAAATCCGGACCGTGTCCTGATTGGAGGAGATTCTGGTGAGGAAGGTTCCAAGGCAATTGAAAAAGTGGTTCAATTATATGCACATTGGATTGACCGGAAAAAAATCATTACCACTAATTTATGGTCATCTGAACTGTCAAAACTCACCGCAAACGCATTTTTGGCACAACGCATTTCCAGTATCAATGCAATATCCGCACTTTGCGAAGCCACTGGGGCAGATGTGGATGAAGTGGCAAATGCAATTGGAACGGACTCACGAATTGGTCCAAAGTTTCTTAAAAGCTCGGTAGGATTCGGTGGCTCATGCTTTCAAAAAGATATTCTCAATCTCTCCTACCTGTGCCAGCATTTTGATCTTCCGGAGGTAGCTGAATATTGGAAACAGGTGATCAGAATAAATGATTATCAAAAGGACCGGTTCGTACGCAGAATGATGGCGGCCATGTTTAACACGGTTTCCGGTAAAAGCATCTGTATTCTTGGATTTGCCTTTAAAAAGGATACGAACGACCTCAGGGAATCTCCCGCTATAACGGTCTGTTCCCGCTTACTTGAAGAAAAAGCAAATATTAAAATTTATGACGCCAAGGTAACGGAAGAATCTATTCTTTCCTCCCTTGGTCTGAAACAAGCAAGCGAAAGAGTTTCATTTCATAAAAGTGCCAAGGATGCAGCCGTGGGAACGCACGCAATCGCATTGCTTACCGAATGGGATGAGTTTAAGGAACTGGATTTAGAATCTATTTATTCTTCCATGGAAAAACCAGCTCACTTTTTTGACGGACGAAATATAGTTGATCCCGAAGCAGTCCGCCGTGCAGGTTTTCAATTACACAGAATAGGCAAAAAGTAATGCTCAAATTGCCGGCCTTCTTGCCGGGCGAGGAATTTGAGCGAGCACTTTATCAAGCACTCCGTTCAGAAATTTCTTTGAATTCTCGGTTGAAAACTCCTTGCTGATCTCGAGAGTTTCATCAATGACCACAACAGGTGGTATGTCCAAGCGGTATTGAATCTCATAAATCGCCACCCGAAGAAGACCAAGATCCGCTTTTGCAATCCGTGAAAACTCCCAGTTATCAACTAATTCACGAATCATTGAGTCTATCACTTCCTTCTTTTCAATTATCCCGTCCACCAGTTCGATTGCATAGGAAAAGTAATCATCCTTTTTCCCCAACCGCAGAATAAAATCATTCAAATCACGGTGGAAATCATCCGAAGGATTCATTTCCCACTGAAAGATAAATCTAAACGCAGTGGCACGGTTTTGCCGGCGTTGGCTCCATGTTGGATTGGTAATTAAGTCTTCGTCCATTTTTTGTAAAGGTGTCCCATCTCAATAGCGGCTTGTGCAAACTCGTTGCCGCGGTCAAGCCTACCGGTAATTCTTTCGGCTGCATCCTCCAGGTTATCGGTTACAATAATCCCGTTAATGATGGGAATATTATGCTTCAACGCCAAGGTTTGAATACCGTTACCCGCAGACTCGGCAACCAGATGGTGATGGGAAGTTGCCCCTTTGATCACCACTCCAATCCCAATCATACAGGAATACTTCCCCGCCTCGAGTAAAAGGGACAGTGCCGAGGGAATTTCATTAGTTCCAGGCACTCGTTCAACCGTAAGGTTTTCTGGCTCTCCGTTCTCAGTGAGTGAAGAAATAATACGGTCCAGGAGAGAATCAGTTAATTCTCGATTGTAGCGTGCCGCAACGATTCCAAACGAGAGAGGACTCACAGATAAATTGGATGCGGGTTGAATTTCAGAGCTCATGAAAATATTATTTTAATAAAATGCGTTCGATAATTTCCAACCCGTAGCCTTCCAGACCGACAACTTTCCTACGGTCCCGGGTGAGCAGTCGAAGCTTTTTAACACCGAGAGCCGATAAAATTTGTGCCCCAATTCCATAATCCCGAAAATCCATCTTCGGCACAGGAATAGAACCGTGGGTGGTTTGATCTTGTTTCTGTGGGCTACCTTTTAAATCTATTCTTCTGGTTTCCATATACAGAAGCAATCCGGAACCATTTCCAGCGATTACTTCCAGTGCTTTTTCAATGGCATTAAACTGTTTACCCTCTTCCGATAACCCCAGTGAATCAGTCAGTACATTTGCGGTTTGAACCCGGACAAGGGTAGGGGTGGTTTTGGATATTTTACCCATCGACACAGCATAATGAATCCGGCCATCCAATATACTTCTGAACCCGTGAAGGGTGAAATTTCCTGATTTATGCGGGAAATCAGACTCGGTGAACTTTTCAATCAGCTGATCCCTCTGGTGCCTGTATTCAATCAAAGATGCAATGGAGATTAACTTGAATCCCCATTTTTTACTGAAAGTCCTAAGTTCAGGCAAGCGGGCCATACTTCCATCTTCGTTCAAAATTTCACAGATGACACCACTCGGGTGCAATCCGGCGAGAGAAGCTAGATCCACCGCAGCCTCGGTATGCCCAGCCCGCTCCAGAACGCCACCCGGTCGGGCACGAAGCGGAAACACATGCCCGGGCTGAACTAAATCCTGAGGTGATGCATTGGGATTTGCCAGTATTTGAATGGTGGATGCCCGATCAAAGGCACTGATACCCGTGGAAATCCCCTCTGCGGCATCCACAGAAACAGTAAAATCAGTTTTCTGGGCCTCACGGTTGTGCTGAACCATACTGGAGATCCCAAGGCGATTCAGTTGATTGCTCAACAAAGGAACGCAAATCAAGCCCCGGGCATGAAGGATCATTTGATTGATTGACTCAGGAGTAACCTTGGATGCAGCCATAACAAGATCACCTTCATTCTCGCGGGCTTCGTCGTCCGTAACGATAACTAAATTACCTTTTCCAATCTCAGCAATTGCTTCTTCAACGGCATCAAAGCCAGATTTTGTTTGTTTGGACATGAATAAGAGATGTGAACTAGATTGGCTATTAGCATACAGTTAAGCCACTCAATCTCAACGCAATTCGAAGTCAATCAAGGAGAACGGGTTATTGATTACTCATGCTCAACCATTTCAAAAAACTTCTTCTCGTCGATAATCGGAACCTTTAACTTTTCCGCCTTAGTCAATTTTGAACCCGTGGATGACCCCGTCAGCAGGAAAGAGGTTTTCTTACTCACACTTGAAGAAACCTTTCCCCCCAGTGCCTCAATTTTCAAAGTTGCTTCCTCCCGTGTAAGTTCAGTCAGTGAACCGGTCAGTACAAAAATCAGATCTTTAAATGGTAGTTTAGCATTTAAATTTTCCTCTGGAACACTCAGTTGCAATCCATATTGCTTAAAATTTTGAATCAATTCCTGATTCTCACTGATTTTAAAAAAGGCAACGATACTTTTCGCCATTACTTCCCCAATCCCGTCAATTATGGTTAAATCCTCTTCTTCCAGTTCCACAAGAGCCTGAAGTGAGCCGAATGTTCGGGCAAGTTCCTTGGAGGCAGACACACCCACATGCTTAATCCCCAATGCTGAAATCAACCTCCATAGATCCTGCTTTTTACTCAGCTCGATAGAGTGGATCAAGTTCTCCGCTGATTTCTCAGCAAAACCCTCGAGCTCCAAAAGTTGATTTTTAGTCAGAGTATAAATATCCGAAAGATTTTGAACCAATGACCGTTCAACCAGTTGCGCAATTACCGCTTCTCCCAGATGATCGATATTCATACATCCCCGCGAAGAGAAATACTGAATCCTCGCTTTTACCTGAGCCAGGCAATTCGGATTCAGGCATCGCCATGCTGCTTCCCCCTCAGACTTGACCAGTTCTCCGTTACAGGAAGGGCAATGGGAAGGAAAAGAAAATGGCAAGGACGAAGAAATCCTGTCTGCAAGGACAACCTCAATGACTTGTGGAATAATTTCCCCTGCTTTCTCCACAATGACCGAGTCTCCCACACGGATATCTTTTCGCTCAATTTCATCCGCATTGTGCAGGCTTGCCCGAGAAACCAGGGTGCCGGCTAACTGAACCGGCTGCAGGCAGGCCACCGGAGTTATCGCACCGGTTCGGCCCACCTGGATTTGAATATCCTCCAACACCGTCTTCTGCCTCTCTGATTCAAATTTGTAAGCAATTGCCCACCTTGGGGCTTTCGCTGTGCTGCCTGTGGTTTTTTGCAAGTCAATTGAATCCAGTTTGATCACCGCACCATCGGTCGGAAAAGCGTAATCATTTCTTTGCTGATCAAGAGAACCAATTGCCTGCCATGCCTCCTCGACATTTGAAACTGATTTAAAAAATTCCACTGTGGGCAAATTCCATTTGATAATCGCATCATGAAACTCAGATTGAGTAGCAAAACGTTCCGAAGGCAAACAGGTCCCCAAACCGTAAAGTACGATTTCAATCTTTCGCGATCTTGCCTCCTTGGGATCGAGTAATTTTACTGTGCCTGCGGTTAAATTTCGAGGGTTGGCGTATAAATCCATGCCCTGCTTTTCCCTTTCGTCATTAATTCGATTGAATTCCTCATGACTCATAAAAATCTCTCCACGGATCTCAATCAAGGAGGGGAAATCAGTTGATTCAATATGAACGGGCAGATTTTCGATGTGCAAAATATTTTGCGTGATAATATCACCTTCCACTCCGTTGCCCCGGGTCGTGGCTCGGGACAAAACCCCATTTTCGTAAGTCAGCGAAACCGCGACTCCATCGATTTTTGGTTCGACCACATAGGAAAGCGTATCGCTGCCCAGAATTTTGCGTAGTCTTTTATCAAAATCGAAAAACTCGGCTTCGTCATAAGTATTGTCAAGACTCAGCATTGGAGAAATATGTTTATGCGAAATAAATGCCTCCAGTCGGTCATCTCCCACAATCGGAGTCTGTTCAACACCAGGCTTTGTGTCGCTCTGACTACCAAGCAGACTAAGAAAGTCGTCCTGATCGAATAAAGACTCGAACTCCCGCTTCAACCGGTCATATTCCTGATCACTCACCTCGGACCGGGCATCCCGGTAATAAGCATCATCGTAACTCTTCAGCATTTCCAGCAATTCCTTTTTCCTCTGCTCCCGGTCTGTCATTTGAAAACTGCCCTAAAGCTCCGAGATCGCTGATTTCATCCTCGCAATCGCTGATTCCAATAAATTGAAAGAACTGCCTAAGTTAAGACGCAGGAAACCCGGGCCAGCAAAATCCGCTCCGTTTGATAATCCCACGCCTGCATTCTCGAAAAATGCATGCGGGCAATCCACCTTAAGTTCTGTCGCATCAATCCACATTAAATAAGTTGATTCCGGCGAGTAAGGAATCAAACCGTCCAATAAAAGAAGCTCTTTAAAAACAAAATCACGATTGGACCGCAGATAATGGAGCAAGCGGATGCGCCACTCCTCACACTCTCGATATGCAACCTCCGCTAACCTGAATCCCATTGCAGGGGGATCAGGGACAATTCCACGCATTGCTTTCTTAAATCGCTTCCTCAATCCGGCATTTGAAATGATTGCAAATGAACATCCAAAACCAGCGAGATTAAAAGTTTTGCTTGGTGCCATGAGGGTAATTGTTCTGTCTGCGATCTCATCACTTAGTGAAGCAAAAGGAATGTGCGAGAGCGACTCCTCAAGAATTAAATCACAGTGAATTTCATCCGAGCAAATAAAGAGCTCTCTTTCAATGATATACTCACTCAAATTTTCAAGTTCTTGGCGGGAGAAATTTGTACCCACCGGATTATGGGGATGACAGAGCATAAAGAGATCATTGGGGGAAGTTTCCAAATTATGCAGGGCATCAAAATCAATTGTAAACCTTCCCTCCTTTACAATCATGGGGATCCGGGTGCATGGAAGGCCCGAATTACCCGGACTGGAGAGGAAGGGAGGGTATACCGGGGTATTAGTGATTACCTGAGTCGCTTCATCAGCCAAAGAACGGCAGGCAATATTTAGCCCGCAGACCATGCCTGGCAGCCAAATAATCGAATTCCTCTCAACAGACCAGTCATAGAAGTCATTTAATCTATTTATGACGGTTTCAGATAATGCAGGGGGACAAATTCCGTAGCCAAAGTTTCCATCATCTGAAATTTCACGGGCCAGTTGAATGACAGGGGAAGGAGAACGAAAATCCATGTCCGCCACCCACAGGGGAATGATGTCAGAATTTCTATATTTTGACCACTTGAGGCTACTTTTCCCAATACGATTGGGGACCTCGTCAAAGAGTTTATCTTCTATTCTCAATCAATTCCCCAGCAAGCCTATTTGCATGTTACTGCCAGGAATAAAGGTACCTCAGACCAATCAAATCCAGATCCTGATCAAAAGCATGATTGTATTCCAGGCCAATCCCATGCACATCGTTAATCCACCATGTTACTCCAATATCCACCGTGTAATCAGTCTCGCCGAAATCTGCAAATAACCCGATGAAATTTGCTCCGAGTGAAAGTGAGACGTATTCAGTGAATAAGATTTCGATTCCGGCAAGAAGTTTCCAGGCCATGCCATCTTCAGACAAACGGATTTTTGCCCCGTCATCCAAGTATGAGGCACCAATCCCGGCGAAGGGTCGGAACAATCCATTTTGATACATATAGTCGTTGTACTGAACCACATAATCCAAGCCGAGTGCCCAGGATGTATTATCCTGAAGATCGGCATCGACATTCCCATAGTTAAAATTAATCACGAAATCAGCTGAGTCGGAAGCGGGACTATTAAGAGAAAGGTTAAGAAAATCTCCCTCGAGGGTTCCGGATTTACCCCCATCTGCAATGGCATATCCAAATCCATAATAATATTCACCCAAGCGGGACTTGGAATATAAAAAAGGAGTCAAAAAAAGAGAACAAAGGAGTAAGGATAGAATACATTTCATGCCTCTTTCTAAAATAGATTATTATCCCTAGTCAACTAGTATAGATTTTTCATCCTGATTCATAAAAGAGGCTTAAAAATCATCCCAGTCGCTTTAAATATTCGGGCGGAAAACTGCTTTTTATTGAAAAGAGACAAGCCGGGGAAATTCCCGACATCTTTCCAGTTCAGGAAAAAGTCCTCATGTCCAACTGGTAGCGGGGGCATGCTTTCCTTAAGTTCGAAAGAAGTGTGGGGTCGAATAGGCCAGAGATCAATAAATGGGAGGGCTTCCGAAATCCGGTATAAAACTCTGTTTATTTTACTGAGCATTGGTTTATCTTTTTTGTTGGCAATAAAATAGCTGTTCTGTGGAGAAATATCTTCTATTATATTGTTTCTCAATTGGGATGAAAAATTTTTATCATAAATCAGGACTCCCAATTCAGTATTATAAATTTCCGAACGGGGATCCAAATTGTATGAACCCACAAAAGAAATCTTCTGATCGAATACAAATGATTTTGCATGGAGAGAAAGGTATGGTGCAGTCTTCAAGTGAGGGTTTTTACGACCCCGTCCTCTGAAAGGGGAAAGCAGGGGTTTCTCTTTCAGGATGGGCAGGGACTTATTTATTTTAAAATCACTTTTACCATAATTTAATAATTCTCGACTGAGGGGGAGTCGGTATAAAAGCTTTTCGTAATTCATCATTGTTGAAATCTGCTCAGGAATTGGCTTAAATTCCCATAGTTCGAGATTTAATTCCTCAAGATAAAGTCTTTTTTCCTGATAATTTGCGGCGTAAGTGATCCAATTATCGGTTGCCGCCAGGCTATTCGTTGAAATCACCACCCTGACCGGATCGGTATTCTCTTTTTCTTTTAATCTGAGAAATGTACCCTGAATCTCCTCACTCAGTACAACATAAGGTGATTGAATATAAATTTCAGACTTTGTTGACTGCATTAGCTCCATGAGTCTTCTGCTTACCGCTGAGCCGGAAGCGGGAGCACGATCCACTTTATCGGGTAAATCATAAACCCACTCCACACGATCCACTTTAGATAAAGGATCAAGAAAAAGGGATCGGATTATATTTTCATTGTCTGCATCCAAACTAATTTCCGAGAAAATATCATACTCAAAAAAATATGTTTTATCCAGGGAAAGTGATGAATTCGAAGCATTCATGAACTGGCTCACATCCAGTAATTCGGAAGTCGGAATGGACTGATTGGAATTCCAGTAGGAATCAAAACATTTTTTTATTTCACTCGGATCAGCCATCACTAATAAAATATCCCTGTCTTTGTAATTCATTCCAATTACCTGATCGAAGTAATGATTGTTAATATTCCTTCCTCCTGTCACAGCAACGAAATCATCGACCAGCAAAAGCTTATTGTGCAAACGCGCATTATGATCATGAAAATCGATTGCCAGATCGGACAGATTTTGAATAAAGGTCGGCGATAATCTCCTTGCACTTGGATTAAAGTATTTAATTTTAAAATCCGGATCCATTGAAGAAAGAAAAGCAATCATTTCAGGCTGATGCTCATTGAACATATGATCTATTAATAATTCTACACGTACTCCGTATCTCTGGTTGGCCTGAATTAATTCCCAGAGAATAAACTTACCCACCTCGTCAAACTCCCATGAATAAGTTTGAATTGAAATACTTTTACGAGCCGATCGGATCAAGTTAATCCGCAGTAATAACGACTGCTCTCCATGCTCCAAAAGCAAGGCTCTCGGTTTTTTATCTGAGTTTAAATCCCTTTGTATATTCTGCCATAAACCAGGCGTACCCTTGGCCGGTTCATGATCCTCGGGATGCCCGGAATAAGGTTCAAAAGTTTCCTGAGAACGACTACGGCAAGAAATGAATGAAAATAAAAAGCAAGCCACTGAAAGAACAAGAGCTTTCCGAATTATTGCTTTATTTACGAAATTAAAGCACACAAAATGATCACTTCTGTTCATACAATCATTCGGGGGGATTTGAGTGCAGTTAAGAAAATAATTCCAGAAGCCAGGATCAAGCAGCAAGAAAAATAAGCCATGCCTTCAAACCCCAGATTGCTTAATATGAAGTAACCTAAAAAGGGTGCACAGGCTCCGCGTATTCCGGTCATAAAAACATGCGCTCCCATGTATTCAGATTCCAATCCGGCAGGGGCAAGCTTAGTCACCCACAAGCTCCAGGCAATGGACGCACCACCATTGGCAACACCGGCAAGAGATGAGCCAATCGCAAGTCCGAGGAAACTTTCAGAAGAAAAAAAGATCAGCACCGATGAAAATAAAAGCACATTTAAACTCAACCGGTACGGAACAAAAGAAACCCGGTCAAATAATTTCCCCCATACACGAGAAGTCAATACGCCGCTCAGGGAATAGAGGATCACCACATAGGCAACCTGCTCATTACTCATTCCAACCCCGCCCTGACCAACCATGTATTCAATTCGTAAAGGAACGGTCATAATTACTCCCAACCCCATTAACATCCATGCAAATAACATTTTCCCAAAAAGACGGTCCTTCAAAATAAAGATCAGTCCACCAAATAACTTGGATGATGATTCCGTTCGTTTCACTTGAGTTGAAGGGATTAAAAATAAAGCCATTGAGGCCAGAAATGCGAACAGGCCCATACCCAGGAATAAAAAGTGGAATTGACTCCCGTTGGTGTCTAAAAATAAACCGAAGTAGTAAGAAAAAATCATTCCGACCAACGATGCGGAAATAAAATTCAATGAAATATTTTGCCCTCTCTTATTGGATTTATAATTAGAGGAATATACATGAATCATAAGTCCGGGCATTTGAGACAGTGCAATTTGAGCGATCACCAAAAAAACAGTGTAGGGCAGAATGTCCTCGACCTGGGAACAACCAAATAACATCACACTGCAAATGAGCATCAGGAATCCGGCAAATTGAGTAACCGGTCTTTTTAAAATCGAGGAAAGCCGAACCGTCCACGGCATTAAGAAAAAACCAAAGGCGGAACCCGCAGCTAAAATTGATTTATACCCCTGAGATGCATCCAAAAACCGGATGGCAATCAGAATAACAAATACATTGAAGCCGACCTCCAGTACTCCGTTCAGCGAACATCGAAATAAATCAAGCCTCAACGTTCTCTGATTGAGATCCTTCAACGAATGGCAGGGACAGGGAAACTTAGGTACAAAACCTCGACTCAAACGATTTTTCCGCGGCTTCGTCTCCAATTAAAATAATTTCTCCACCCTCAGAAAATTCATTATCCGGGGAGGGCGTGATCACTGTCCCGGCATCACCCTTGATCGCCACGATGCTGCATCCGGTTTTTTCGGTAACTTTACAATCCTTGACTTTTACGCCAACTAAAGACTTCGGTGTCTTTTGGCTAAAGACATCGAGCCCCTCAGTCACCATAAGAATTTCAGCACGGTTCAATAAATTAAAGATTGTATTTGCCCCCATATGATCCTGGGACATCACAAAATCCGCACCCGCCCGGTGCAATGGCTCAATATTACGATGAAGGAAAGCACGGGTGATAATTTGAATATCTGGTCTCAATTTCCTTCCATAAATAGTGAGATAAACATTACTTTCATCATTATGACTGGTAATAATGATGGCCGGTGCCTTGTTTATACCAGCACGCTCGAGAACTGACTTTTCAGAAGCATCCCCCAAAATACAGTGCTTCACCATTCCGGCCTTCTTTTCATCGGATTCAATCACACGATATGGAATGTTCCCTTCCTCCAGGGCCTTTGCAGTTTCCCGACCCACCCGACCGGCACCAATAATAATAACCGGAGCCGTATTGGCTTTAAATTTCCCAAATTCTTTATCGTAATCATTAAAATGCTTTTCTGTACCGGCGAGGAGTAACACCGTGTGGTTATTGAGCATCGTATCCGGACCGGGCAGTTCAAAATGTCCCCGTTCCCACATACCCACAACATTCACTCCGTAATTTTCCCGGAGCATTGTGTCCTTTAGATTCTGTCCAACGAGGGGTGTACCGTGAATGGTGGCTTCTGCAATTAATACTTCGTCAAAAGAGCCAATTACATGGGTACTGTTGTCAGTGCAGCATATCCGACGGGAAAGGAATCGGCCCATTTGTTTTGCCGGCCTAATTACATGGGTGGCACCGGCTAAAGTTAAAATTTCCTCGGAGGTTGCCCGATTACATGTGCTCACGATCGCCAAGTCCGGGGATGAATCTCTTGCCCGGAATGTAATATTCACATTTCGAATATCATCATCCGTGGCTACAACCATCGCCGCATTGCCAATCGAAGCGTCTTCAAAAGTTTGTATCTCATCCAGGTTTCCAAGCATGACAGGAAAGTCCATATCATGAAGCCGTAGTGCTTCGTTCAAATCTGACTGGATCAAAACAAAGGGGTAGCCAAATTGACTGAGTTTATCCATCAGGACATGGCTGATCGAATCATAGTGGGTGAGAATAACATGCTTCTGCTCGACAGGTTCATAGGTACGGGGCACCCGGGCACCGGTCTGATATTCCATGAAAGGCTTGTAAAGAAACTCCATGAAAACAAAGGGGAGAACAATAAAGAGATAAAAAACTCCGGTAAACATAACCATCATGGAGAACAACCTTCCAGAATTACCGGAAAACACAATATCACCATACCCCAAAGTGGACATGGTGGTGAGTACCCAGTAAAAAGCCTCGACCCACTCAATAATTCTTCCGCCGTCTTCCTGAGACATTAAATGCTTGTATACCTGCATGTAGCAAAATACAAAAAGTACGAGAATCAGGCCAAATCGAAGAAAGCGGAAGGCATTTTTCCTCTTATTTCTCTGCTTAAAGACGGAGGGAATGGATTGAATTACTTCTTTCACTGACTAAATTTTAACTTTTTAACGATATAAACATAAGCGTGCGAGAACCTTTTCACTCATTTCATGATTTGAAACAAGAAATAAAGTTCGTGCTTTCTTATTGCCCGGGAGGACAACAAGGCAGTACTTGAATAATATGCTATTTTGGATCATAACTTTAATTGGAATAATTCTGCCTGTTTTTCTTAATGCCCAAGAAGCAGATAACCGCTTAATCACTCATAATAAGGCTTCCATTTTATCAGAAGATGCCCGGGTGAGTGAATGGAACAGGTTTAATGGTCCCAAGGACAATGCCTCTTCCCCGGAAACTCACTTACTTAAAAAATGGGGTCCCCAGGGACCCCTATTATTATGGGAAATAAAAAAAGGGGAAGGCTATTCCTCGCCGGCGATTGGGCAGGGCATACTGGTTTTATTTCACCGTCAGGACGGAATGGAAATCATTGAGGGATTGAATGCGGAGACCGGTGCAACAATTTGGAATTACCAATATCCTGTCGAATACCGCGACCGGTACGGATATTCAAACGGTCCCCGGGCAAGTCCGGTAATTGACGAAGATCTTGTTTATGCCCACGGAGTGACATCCTGGTTAACCTGCCTCGAATTAAAAACCGGTAAACTCGTATGGAAAAGAGACCTCGCATCTGAATTCAAAATACCGGATTACTTTTTTGGAAAAGGATCCAACCCGATTGTGAGCAAGAAATCTTTGATACTCAATGTGGGAGGAAGCGAGAACCGTTGCGTGGTTGGATTTAATAAAAAGACCGGAAATACCGAATGGATATGCAAAGATGAATGGGGAGCAAGTTATTCTTCTCCCACTATTACCAAAATTCATGGTAAAAATGTCTGCCTCGTGCTAACCGGGGGGGAGAGCCGTCCCCCCACAGGTGGTCTTCTTGCCATTGATCCGGAGAGCGGTGAGAAATTAAACAGGTTCAGTTGGAGATCATCACGGTATGAATCAGCAAATGCGGTTCCTCCTGTACCATGTGGAAAAAACCGTGTTTTTCTTTCTGAATGTTATGAGAAAGGAGGAGTAGTTCTTGAATACGATGAAAATTTTGAATCCAAAATAATTTGGTCAGATGATAAAATTAATATTCATTGGATGACTCCGGTAATAAAAGATGGAATCATGTATGGTATTGCGGGTCGACACCAGCAAGGTGCCGAAGTATTTGCTCTAAACCCGCTTGATGGAAAGGTTTTTTGGAAAGAAGCAATTACCTGGAGTGAAACCATTCAAAACCGTGAGATTACCCTAGGGTTATTCAGAGGTTCAATTTTAAAACTGGAAAATGACTTTCTTTGCCTTTCAGAACTGGGAAGCCTTTTAAATATCGAGATGACTGCGGATAAATGGATCATAAAAAACAAAGCTCAATTGTTCTTTGCTCCGGGAACCTGGACACTTCCCGCGCTGAGCAAGGGCTTACTTTATGTCATGCAAAATGAAACGGATCGCCTGACCGGAAAACAAGCTAGGCTTCTCTGTCTAGACCTTAGACAAAAGTGAACCCACAGACCAACATTATAGAAGTACAACCCTTCGGCGGATACGACCAGGCGTTAACTTACAGTGTGCCCCTCAATCTAACCGCAAAGCTGAAGGTCGGGTGCCTGGTTCGCATTTCTCTGGGAAGACGACAAACAATCGGAATTGTTTTGTCCCTCAGTCCCCGGGAAAGCCCACCAAAAAACAAACTGAAAGCCATTACTTCCCTGGTACAGGAAGAACCGGTTTTAAATGATGAATTAATAAAATTGGGGCGATGGATGTCCACTTACTATGGATCCTCAATCGATAGCGTCCTGGAAAGTATGATACCAGCCGCGGTTAAGGATGGTATGGGTCAAAAAACGGAAAGATACATTCGAATCAAAGAGGGGATTGAAAAGGAGGAGGCTTTCGGGAAATTGAAAAATTCCCCCCAGCAAAAGAAACTTTTCTTACATCTTCAGAAATGTAGCAAGGAATGTGCATTACATGAAATCCTGAAAGATCTCAAGATTGGTGTATCATCGGCAAATACCCTTATTAATAAAGGACTTGCGATCGAAATCAGTAAGACTGTGGTGAGGGATGCGTATAACGACGAGTTCTCAGATACCTGTGATTTTGTAAAACATGATATTTCTCTCACTGATGAGCAAAATCAGGCAACCCAAGAAATTATTGATGCCCTGCGGAAAAAAAACGTTCCAACCCCACCTACTGCAAGGTGTTACTGGATCCGGAAAAACGGAAGTCTATTTTCAGGCAATGGAAGAAGTGCTCGCACTGGGTGGGGGAGTTCTTTTTCTCGTCCCTGAAGTGGCACTTGCCCCGCAGACAGTTTCGCGGGTCAGAAATCGCTTCACAAGCGGAAAGGAGGAGGTTGTGGTTTGGCACAGCCACCTTTCCGCCGGAGAAAGACTCGATGCATGGCAGGCATTGACTTCGGGACGTTCCCGAATTGCGGTGGGAGCACGGTCCGCAATCTTTGCTCCCGTGCAAAACCTTAAACTCATCATTATTGATGAGGAACATGAACCGGCCTACAAGCAGGAGGAAAACCCGCGCTACCACGGACGGGATGTCGCGGTGTATCGGGCAATGCTTAATCAGGCAATGTGCCTGCTCGGCTCCGCAACGCCTTCATTGGAGACTTTACACAATGTGGAAATAAAGAAATACACCAAAAGTCTGCTGTCTAAGCGGGTGGATGGAAGAGAATTACCTTTGGTTCATCTAATTGATATGAGAAGGGAGGCACAAAGAGAGAAAACGATCCCAGTTCTTTCACAGCCACTGGTCGAAGCCCTAAGACAAAGATACTATGACCGCGAACAAAGTATTTTATTTCTCAACCGCAGAGGTTTTAACACCACCATGATATGCCCCGACTGCGGAGAAGTGCAAAAGTGTAAAGACTGCAGCATTTCGATGACTTTCCACCGGACGGACGGGTACCTGAGATGCCATATTTGCGGATATCGTAAACCCGCTCCGCGATTCTGTCCAAGTTGCCGATCTTTTGACATTCTCAAAAAAGGGCACGGTACCCAACGGATTGAGGACATTACCGAATCCCTCCTACCTAAAAAAGCGGTTATTCGAAGAATTGACGCCGATATGATGTCCAAAAAAAACCTTTTCCGGCAAACACTCGACGAATTCCGCAAAGGTAAAATTGACATCCTTGTGGGAACCCAAATGATCGCCAAAGGATTGGACTTTCCCAATGTTACCTTGGTCGGCGTCGTGGATGCTGACTTACCACTGAGGATGGAAGACTTCCGTGCTTCCGAAAGAGCATTTCAATTGCTCACTCAAGTGTCAGGAAGGGCGGGGCGGGGGGACCGAAGCGGGGAGGTTTATGTTCAGACCTTTGCCCCGCATGCACCCTCCATCCAATTCGCCAGAAAAGGGGATGTGGAGGGATTTGTTCAGGAGGAAATGGAAATGAGGAAAGAGTTTGCATACCCTCCATACCGGCACTTAATTCGTCATATCTTCCGCGGAAGGAGTGAAGAGAAAACATCTTACTACGCCGAGCAGTGGGCAAAAACACTCAGAAACAATCCGATTGAAAATATTGATATTAAAGGCCCGGCACCCGCTCCACTTGAAAAAATTAAGGGGTATTACCGCTATCACCTTTTTTATCTGACCCATCAGGTTTCTAAATTTTTAGCGGAATTTAAAAGGAGAAGAAAAAAATTCCCACTCGACAATGAGGTGCATGACATACTCGATGTCGATGCATTTCAAATAAGTTAAGCCACTCCCTCATGCGGGGAGGGTGTATTCAGAAACTCTTTAATCCAATGGGGTATCCACCCGAAGGAAGGAAGCCAGTCCGTTGGGATGATTCCGGTATAAATGAATGCCCGAACCCGCCGGCACGAGCACATCATTAAAAGGAGCATTACCGGCCCCGACTCTCCTCCAACCGCCAGAGTGAACAAAAACCTTGGGTGCACTTATATAGCCGTAGCCAGGTTCAGTAATTGTGATTGACCGGACTGAACCACCCACAACATGGGCGATTCCCTGGGCACCTGTACCACCGCCACCGACAAAAGAAACATATGCGTCTTTGGTGTACCCCGCACCTGCACTGCCCGTTTTCCAATTTGCGGTTCCAGTAAAGTCGCAATTTCCACTTTTTCCGGATAGCTCGAATGTGTTTGTATCAACATTAACAATTTCAAAAATCCCGTTCACTGCGGATTCAATTAAGAGTCCTTGTCCTGTGCTTACCACATTACCATCCTCATCCACCTGTTGCTTCGGCGTACTATCGTTCGTCTTATACCCGTACGCATTGGATATCACCACACTTATACCATTTCTCAGTTGGTGATTAGCAGAAGTAACCACGACATTTCCAGATAAAGGGTTGGTCATCGAAGTAATAATCCCCGAACTCATCGATAAATCCTGGAGCGTCATGGACCCCGCCACTCCGGTACCTAAACGAGCGGTTAGCGAAGCGTTCTCACTGATCCCACTATTGGTGCCGTCGTGCCAGTAGGATGTCCAGACACCGTCGTTGAGAATCTGAATATTGTCCGCCTGTTCCTGACTGGCGGAAGTAAGCCATTTTTGGGTATCCAAAGAGCTTGCGGTTAAATGAAGAGAGGGGATAAGATCGGAAAGCATGACATCGACACCAAAAGGATTGTTCATCAAAAACCTCTTTCCTGCCGCAGGAATTTGAACAAAACTATTTTGAGTTAAGGCAACCCCAGAAAGATTCAGTTCGAGCGGAGAATTCGAACGTCTTGCCAAAATAAAAGACTCGTCAGGATATATGATTGTTTCTGCAGTACTTGCATTCGATCCATTGACCTCCTTCCATGATGTTCCGTCATGATAATGGGCTTGGTAGTCTTGGACAGTTCCATTCTGCTGGGCGGAGGGTTTAAGAAGATAAACATAATCCGCCACCGTCGAATTGCCTTCGCTCAACTGGGTACCAGAATATCCAAAAAGAGAGCCTAAAGTCCACGATTCAAACACTTCCACCATCGTGTGGGTCTTGAAAATAAGACCAATATTTTCGCTCAATGGATTATCCAGGGTAATCGTATCCCCGGTATTTGACAGGATTCTGAAAAATTTTCCGTTTTCTGGACTGCCCTTCTCGGCACATCGTAAAAAATGAGCTCCCCCCTGAATGGTGACTTTCGGCACAGCCTGATATCCTTTTCCTTTGTAACTGGGATCGAGGACGATGGAATTTACTGCACCAGAATTAATGGTCGCCGAAGCCAGTGCCGGTTCATGGTTAACCCATGAACGATTGCCCTCAGAAGGCAATGCCACATAAACATCGGGGATTTTTGAATAACCGCTTCCACCTGAAATTAAATCAATCCTGAGAAGCGACTGATTTGAATCCAAAACCGCCAATGCACGAGCTTTAACCGAAGCAAAAATGCCATCCTTAAATGGCCAGCTTAATATTGTAGGGTCAAGCAGATCGGGAACACGGTTAAAAAGAACATGATTGGAGCTTGTACTCTTTACCTGCCCGCGAAAGGCAATTCTCCCACTTAAACCGGAAGAGGCAACCGTGTAACTGGGCGATTCCAACGAGCCTGATGGCAATAAAATGGAAAGGGACCCGGCAGGACTACTTGCGTCTCCTGTTTCGGCACTGAGAACAGGTATTAAAACTAAAGGAATGAATAGTTTTAACAAAAATAAAAAGCTGCGTGGGCGAAAGTACATTTTTTATATGCAGGCACTATTAAAATGCTACTCTTTCGGTAAGAATGCAAAGGGAAACTTATATTTTCAACTTGAACAATAATTTGAAAACAATTTCGTGGGTTATGTGCCTAAGTTGTTGAATCAAAAAAAGAACCTTTGGAATAGACTCTTCTTTTTCCTTATCTGGATTGCTCCCGGATATTTATTTCCTTTATTTGCCGGTCAAACGCAGGTAGTGGATTTCAAAAATCGGATTCATGGTTACCATCAGATCACTCCGCGCGACCCGTTTTCAAAATTCATGGAAAAAGTAGAAAGGGGGGTGGTCATGTTGAATTATAAATCTGATCATGCATACCTTAATTCACTACTGAAAGAACTTGGAATAAGTCCCTATTCTCAACTTCTCGTTTACTCCACAACCAGTCTACAACTGAGTCGCATATCTCCACGCAATCCAAGGGCCATCTATTTCTCAGATGATATTTATGTGGGTTATGTGCCCGGAGGGCAGATTGAAATTATTGGAATCGATCCTCAACTGGGAGCGATTCCCTACATTTTTAACTTACCCCAGGCACAAGACACAACCCATCCGAAAATATACAGATCAAAAAGATGCATGAATTGTCATGCATCCAAGGAAATGGGCGGGGCACCTGGGTTACTGGTTGGTTCTGTCATTCCGGGCCCCGGTGGAGGAACAATTGACGCATTCCGAAGGAATATTTTTGGTCACGATATACCGTTTGCAAAAAGGTTTGGAGGTTGGCATATAACCGGAGAAAATCCATTTCCACAATCCTGGGCGAATCAGACTGGAATGATGAAAAGTGGAAAAATACATAAAATACTCAATCCTCCTGGTAAATATTTCACATGGGATAATTATCCAGTGCAAGGTAGTTCACTCATTCCCCATTTGTTGCTGGAGCATCAGGTTGGTTTCACCAATCTTTGCATCTTCGCAACTTATAAATTCCGAGAACTCAATGACTCAAAAGAAGATTTCATTCAAGAACAGACTGATCAGCTTCTTTCCTATATCTTATTTGAAAAGGAGGCGGCTCTGCCCGAAAGCATAATTGATAAAAAAACCAGATATGTCATGGACTTTGAAGGAAAAATGTATCCGGATAGTGGCCAAAATTCTCTCAGACAGCTTAACCTGGTCTCAAGAATTCTTGATTTGAGATGCAGTTACATGATCTTTTCCAACTCTTTTAGTGGACTGCCAATACCGATAAAAAATGTACTTTCACAAAAGCTTTTCAACCTTCTATCCTCTCAGCAGGATAAGCTTCCATCCAGATTTTCTTACCTCAAAAAAGATGAGCGTGAAAAAATTAAAAAAATTCTAACCGCCCAGTGGGATGGCTTTGGGCAACAGTCCTAAAAAAAAGACGCCCGAGGGCGTCTTTTTTAATAAATTCAGAGAGCAAGGACTACTTCTTTGCCAAATCTGCACCCGCTTTCTTCCAGCCTGAAATTCCGGCAGAAAGATGTTTAATATTTTTGTATCCCAACTTGGCCGCCGCATCAGCACCTCTTTTGTAAGCGCCACAACCGGGACCGCCACAATAAGAAACAATCAGGGTGTTTTTATCTTTTGGAAGTGATTTAGCGAGTTTCTTACCCACGGATGAAAAGTGAATTGCGGTTGGAATATGTCCTTTTTTATAAGTACCAGCTCCATTGACATCAATCACTGCAACATCGCCCTTATCGATGGCTTTTTGTAGTTCCTTAATACTGATATCAGGATATTCACCAGCAAATAGAAATGAACTGAAGAGAGTAAAAATAAATAATGGGATAATTTTTTTCATGTTTTTATGATTAATGGTTAGGTTAATATTCGATATTTTCCTCAAATTTGCTCTTTTAGCAAACAAGAAAACAATTACTCATGAAAAAAATTTAATCCATAAATCACGACTTAGGGAGTACTGATACGAACCCGGAGAAATCTTTTATTCACTGCTGGCAAAGTTGATGAAACAACCCAGATCTGCCTCTCCATTCCACCACCGAGCTCAATCGACCTTTCGAGCTCCAATCCGGAATTACTCCAAGTTTGTAAATTGTCACTTTGTTCAACATGGTAAAAAATGATCTCCCCCGCAGAAAGCAGCGTGGATCCATTCTGATCTTTATAACGAACGAAGGAAATTCTCTGCCTGTTATCAGGATTCAGTGGCTGCGTGGGATGATCCTGCGGACGGTCAGGACCGAGAGAGTCCGAACCGATTGCCCGTTCGAATAAATTACTGTACCCGTCCCCGTCAGAATCACTGTAGTCCTCGTTAAAAACTTTCTTCCCCTGAACCGTCCCGATTAAAGGATTCCTTAAGAGCAGTCTTTCAATAAAACGATCTTCAGTCTTAAAGTACCGGACATCTCCTTTTCTAAAGATACGCCAGGCTCTTTTGCTTGGGGCGATTATATTAATTGAACGGGTCACCGGATCAGCCGCCACAAATGACTGGTTACCCGGTGCGTTGAAGGTTAAATTAACACTTCCCTCCATTATCGGAATTATCTGATTTCCTTTATACACAAGGACGATACTTGAATTGGAACTCGTAATTTGGAGGGGTATACCACTGGTTGAACGAACACCCTGCAACAGCAAGGGGCGGTGCCCACGCGGAGTATCCCTCAAACCTCCCGCTTCACCAAGCCGTGGAAAACGAATCTCCTGTCTTTGCTTGGAGGAAACATAAAAAACCCGGGTCACCGGGGTGGCGGGATTAATATACGCACTGCCACTCTGGCTTGCGGTGATACTGACATTGCCTTCCAATCCGTCCAAAGTAACCACTCCGACTGAATTAACGCTGGCCGGTCCGGAATTAACCGTAAAACTTACCGGCAAATTGAAAACCATGTGGTTTGTTCCCGAAGAAACCGCAGTCGCATTCAGTTCAAAAGCAGGATCGTCGCGTACTTTTTCAGGAATCATATCAAAAGTAATATTTTGATCGTCCTTAATACCCGGTTGAATAACGGTGAGAATCCGACTGACTGGATTAGCCGGCTGGTAGCGATCATCTCCCAGTTGCATTGCAGTAATCGTTGTCGATCCCTTACCCGTAATGGTGACGATATTGCCCACCACTGTTCCCACTGAAGGATTGGAGGATATGTAAGAGACAGGCAAACCGGAGGAAGCAACCGCGAGTAATGGGAAGGAGTCGTCCCCCAGAGCCTTATCGACCAGCGGAGGGAAAGATATTGTCTGCGGACCACCGAAAGAAGGCGGATTGAAAGAGTAGGGATGAATCAGTTCCAGTTTCGCAGTCAGCCCCCATTTGTGTGCCAAATAGCCTTCGATTTTTTGACGGTTCACCGCGTTGACGGACTGGTCGTAAACCAGTACCTCCGCAATTTCTCCCGAGAAAGCCTGTCCCACCTTATCAAACGCGGAAGTCAAATTGGAATTACCACTCGATACCAGAGGTGCCACTTTGCCGTTCACCCATAACGATTGTCCATTGGGGACAATTCTCAAACTATTTACAGACCAGTTTGAGGCATTTACATCTGATAAAATCTCAACACCTGTGGTATCATCCTCCAAACTAAAGAATCCGTCCGGATTAGTGGTCGACAAATCCCCGCCCAAAACCTTCGAAGTGCCCGATACGCTCTGTTTGTGAACGATGAAAATAAATTGCGGACTTGAAACCGCGTTTTGAATATCGAAGATTTCACCGGAACTCGAGTCAAATGACAGAATAGGCTTTTCATTAAGGCTCAGCGGTGTCCAGCGTGGCATACTATCGATTGTTGCCTGAATGGGGTTATTGGTGTTTCCGGATTTATCGCCCCACATACTGACTCGACTTCCGGAAATGAAGTCAAAAACATTATCCGGTTCGTTATCTGCGTTTACATCATTTGCATCGAACCACAACTTTAGTCCTGGTGCGGAGTCGGAGAACAAATTCCCATACCCAATGGTAAAGTTTTGATCCACTGAAAGGGCGGGATCAAAACGATTATCGCCATATTGATAGGCAGTAATGGTAACCAGACCAGTTCCCTGAACATAAACCTTGCTGCCAATGATTGTGGCCTTGGCAGGATCTGATGTTGCAAATTGAACCGGTAAACCAGAAGTCGAATTGGCCTCTAATTGGAATGGGAAATCTCCAACCGCATGATCCACAATCGGGGCAAATGAAATTATTTGGGGCGATTTGATTATGGTTAAATAGTTGTCAACTGGAAGAGCGGGAGCGTAAATACTGTCCCCATCCTGTTTCGCCGTGACTTTAGTGGTGCCGGAACCAATAAATTCCAGTGTATTAAAATCCCCGCCATGATTTCCGTAAATCTCTAAAATCTCGCTGTGATTTAGATCGTCACTGTACACTCTCACATCGTCAATTATTCCATCAAAAGGATTGGATGTACCGCCTATCTTGAAAGGGGAGAACCTTTGATTCAAAGGAAAACCGGTCACCGGTACAGAAGATAAATGACCGGACAGATTTCCATCTGCAAAAAGTGAAAGCGTACGGTTGGAATCGTTTGAATCGTCATAAACCACAGCTAAGTGTACCCATTCATTTTGCTTTAATACCGGAATGGTTGACTGCAACGCGACGGCACTGGCATTACCATCAGTCAGAAAATCAAAGCGCACATTTCCGGAAGCGTTCTGTTTCTTAAAACGGAAAAGATTCATTTCGTTAAAGCCATCCTTTGACAAAATAACCGATTCGGAAGAATTAATATCCGAAGAATTCAACCAAAGACTCAGGGTGAAGGATCCATTAAAGGGAACACTACCAGCTTCAATTCTTCCATTAGGGGAGCCCAGCTTTACCCCGCTCCCAAACCTTCCCGGAACCCAGGACTTGTTACTGCCTGTAATATTAAGATCAAGCAAAGTACCGTTATAGTTCCCCACCTCATCTTTTGCGGCGGAATAAAGATTTTCATCGAGCTTCCAGTATCCCGTCAATACATCCTGTCGGGTGGTTCGGATACGGGCAATTGATTCATCCTCCACCGTGTAAAGCAGAGGAAGATTGGTTAAATTCCCATCCAGTGTCCTTGAATATCCTGTCAGCGAAAGACTGGACAGAATAGCGGAAACCGAGGATAAATTCTGATCAAACACAAGTTCATGCTGCGTTTTATTGGAAACGGTTAATTTTCCGTTCAAGTAAGTAATAAAATATTTTTCCGAAATTACCCCTGAACCATTAATTGTGTATAATCCTTCGGGTGTAGGATGGGTAACATTTCCATCGGTCACGGATGCGGTCACGGAAACTCCCTGAACCAGTACACTTTCATTATCGTCGTAAGCAAACCCGGTGTACGCGTAAGTGAAGACTGGATTGGCTTGATCCGCTTTTCTGAATTGATCATTCATTCGAACGACCAACTCCTTCTTCATAATCTGAAAATCAAGATAAATTGGTTCAGCAGCGAGCCAGTCCGTGTCTCCCACTTGTGTGGCTTTAATTCTGACCGTGCCCGGACTTTTCATACTTAAAATTGTACCGTTTAAATCAACCGATGAATTTCCGTCGATTAATTCGAGGAGAACCGGGAGACCGGAACTTGCGGTGACATTCAGATCAATCGGGTTGTCCCCATAAGTGATCACACCCAATTCCTGATTAAAGGTAAGAGTTTGCTGGCCACGCAGAACCACCAATTTAATAATTTCCGAATCTGAACCCGAAATATTGGATACGATTAAAGTGGAATTGAACTCACCCGTTTCGGTCGGAATTCCATAAATCAAACCACTGACGGTGTCCACCGCAAGTCCCTGAGGCAGATTGGTCGCGTTGTATTCCGTTGGGCCTTTGATAGACTCGATGGCATAAGAATACTCAAGGCCGTAACGGGCAATAAGGGGAGAATCCGCAAAATTGTAGATATCCTGTCTCTCCTTTGCGGATAAAGCCTGTTTGAATATGCGCAAATCATCAATTTGCCCGCTAAAGTAATCGGGGGAGGAGGGATGTTTACCGAAGTAAAAATCTGCTCCTGTACCATCACCAGTTAACCCACCCTTCGCATTAAGAGGTGCGATCACTTCTTCCGTGTTCGCGTAAACCACGATTTTATTTCCATCCCACTGAAGAATGTAATGAATCCATTGATCCATCGTGAGAAGGAAAGAATTCATAATTTTCCAAGATCCATCAATCCGGACCTCGGTATTGATAAATCCATTGGAGATATAAAATTTAATTCGATCGCTTCTGAAAATTACTCCGTCCAAGTCATTACTGTAGAGCCATAATCCAATCGCAAAAGGACCCGTCAGATTGAATTTCCCCGAATCATAAGGCAGCCTAATGGACTGATTTCCATCAAAGCGAAGGGCAGTCCCATCTCTGCCCACTTCAGAAAAAAGATACAAATTGCTAAAAGATCCGGCTTCCCCGACATTACCCACGCCTGAAGAATCGGTGACCACGGTTCCATTCAGTTCATCGAATGTCCAGTGCACAATTGGATTACTCGGTAATTTGATTTCGGGAGAGTTATCAAAAATTGGACTGTATGTACCGTAAGGGTGGGCTCCGAAATCACCGTTTCCGGATCCATAAAGATCCGCAATTTCGGAATCACTGAGAGATCGACCATAAATACGGAAATCATCAATTTTGTCGGTAAACCGACCAAAGCCGCCAGTTAAATTACCAATCGTGTCAACAGGCGATGCCACATTCGCATTGACCGTACCCACTGAGGTTCCATTGACCCAGAAAGAAGTCTGACCTCCATTCCCCCTCGCCACGAGATGATGCCAACCGTTTACAAGACTACTTGCCCCGTATCCAGTTGAACTGAAAGCACCGTCAAACACACCCAGCTCTTTCGAACCCGCCTGATCAAAAACCACATGCCCATTGGTTCCACCACTGGTCAAGACATGACGGTAATCAATTGCAGTATCAATAAGAGGATATGTAAACCAGGTTGAAATCGTCCAATTGGCTGGCAGGTTGAGCTGGTTCGCCCCCAAACTGATTTTTGCCTGAACCACATTATTAAATTCAACTGCGGAACTGAACGACCACTTACCCGAGGTGTTTAAATTTCCGTCCGTAAGGTCAGCGTTCCTTAAATTCGGGGATGCATCCTGAATTGTGGTACCGTCCGTCTCCTCAAATGGATAATACAACGCAAGTCCGCTTTTAATCTTATAACTGCTTCCGGCAAGATCCGGGACAATTCCCCACTTATGGGCAAGATAACCTTCCACCTTTTCTTTTTCAGCAGCCGAGAGCAAACGGTCAAAAATCATGACTTCCCCAATTTCGCCAATCAATTGACCGAAGCCCGTACTCGGATCATTCCCGAGGGTCAACTGCTGCAGCACATTATACTCATTGGAATAAGAGACCAGCCTTGGAGCGGTCTTGACATCCAGTGTCCACCCCATTGAACCGTTGGATGCCCCCACGCCCACACCCTGACCCTGAGCGACCATAAACACATGCACATTTCCAATATTGAGATTAAGCGAGCCGATATTATAGGATTCATCCGTGGCAAAACGGATTGCCGGGTACCCATCAAATACAGACTTTGCATAAGTCGGAGTAGACTTAGGCACGCTTTGGAGGGCATTTTTTGAACTGAGCGACTTATCCACCCACAAAGGAACCGAGTTTCCTTCAATCCAGCTGTCCTTGATATTGTCCCCGTCGGGATCCATCGCATCCAACCAAAGTACAAGTCCATCCATCGTGTATTTTGTGAATCGTGTATCACTTGCGGTAAATGTCTGAATGTCCGTTGCCCAGTTTCCACCTCCCAAATTTTCTGCGTACGCTCGATAAAAATAAGGCTTATTAATGGTCAAATTATTAACCAAAATTTCGTAGGTACCCAGGGACACCGGATTTCCCCCATTCACATCGACCACATAATCCCATTTTGAATTATTGGATTCACTGATTACGGTGTCATTGGCATCCACCCACTCATCACCCCAGAATATTTTAACCACGGGATTATCACCACCCACCGTCTGCACCACTGTGCTCTCCTGAACGCCACCAAACGGACTGGCCGAATAATAGGGGTGGGCAGGGGGTAACAGCTCTTCACTTAGCCGCCATTTGTGAGCTAGGTATCCCTCCAATTGTGCCCTTTCACCCTGATTGAGCTCACGATCAAAGACCATAACCTCGGCAATTTCACAGGTCGATCTCTCCTGATTCGTTCGATAGCCTCCAAATTGTAAAACCCCCGGTCCAAAATTGGAGTTATTCGACCCAGTATTATTCAAAACCATCTGTTCACCGTCACGCCAGAAGGAAGCCCTTGGGTTCCCCCCCGCCGCTTCAATAGCACCGACATGCATATGCCAATTATTATCGGACGGTCCACCTGTACTGATCCATCCTTCGGCAAACCACCTGGACACCAGTCCGGCATGAAATCCAAAAAGCCAGTTCCTTGACCTCGATGAGATAATCCGATTGTTTGCACCACCGGTATACCGGGCGATTGAAATTATACTGTACCCGGTACTGGTCAGGAAATCGAAATTGGTTTCTCCCCAAATCATATCGTCCCCGTCCAAGCTTATCACGGGCTTTCCTTTGAGTGCGGAGGTGTAAAACCTCGGATTCCCTGAAGTGCTGAGCATATTTCTTTGCTTACCGGACCCGTCCCGCCATTCGGTTACAATGTCACCATTCGACAATACCTGACCAAGGTCCTCCACATTATCCCCATTCATATCCTGCGCGGAATACCAGGCGGTAAGACCGGCGACCGTATCGATTTTAAAAGACTGGTCAACCGAGGTTTGGGTGGTGGTAATTTTTCCTCCTATTGAAACGACTTCAGCCCGCAGAGTCGCCTGGGTGGGCAGAATGTCGATTGGAGACTTGGTCAGAACAACCGGTTTTTCAATCGCTCTAAACTCAAGAAATCCCTGATTAAGCGAATCTCCATTAAAAACAGAACCTGCCTCCCCATTTGTGATTCCACGATCATAGATCCTCAACTCGTCAAGGTCTCCCTTATAATTTCCAAAACCCGCGAATTGACTGGTTCCGGTGACTGCTCCAAAAGTCGGCATCTCGGCATGAAGTGAAATCATCGGGTAATCCAAAAGGGCAGGGTTACCCTGCAATGTTCCATCCAAATACAGCTTCAGTGTTTTGGGAGAATCCCCAAAAGTAACAATCACATGGTGCCATTGGTCATCCTTTACATTAACACTGCTTGAAACTTCAGCCAGAGATCCATTCTCACCGACCCTTGCCTTAATTAAATTTCCTTCCAGTGCAATGCCCAGACCGGATAAAGAAGTGCCTTCATCGTAAAGAGTTTGATTGGCATAACCGGCAGGAACCGCACCCGTCAAATCATCATTAAACGTGGCATTCATCTCCGCATCGTTCAGTGCCGACTGATAAAACCTAAGGTCGTCCACGCTCCCGTTAAAATAATCCTTTTCAATTGCACTGGTCCCTCCAAGCTTCCATGTCTCCGTGGCCAAAAGATTAATGGGACTGTCTTCAGGAAGGGTATTTTGTGAAACCATCACTCCATTTTGATAGAGCTTAATCAGTGAGGAATTGTTATCCACCACCACTCCCACATGTGTCCAGTTTGACTGACCCATTGGAACAGTTGAAGAAACGGAGACAGATTGGCTGGCGGTGGCATGGGTAAAGGAAAGGGTGTTATTTCCATCCATCACCAAGGAGAACGGTCCTCTTTTCAAAAGACCGTACGAATTCTGAGTCAGGAACAAATCAGAATGAACCGAAGGATTAACCAGACTCAGGGAAGTGGGTCCGGAATTGGAACTGGGGGTGGAGAAATAAAGCTGTACGGAAGACCCTCCAGTTCGTTCACCATGCACCAGGGCAATCGAATAGTACCCTGGGGACAGCGCAACGCTATTGCTCTGATTATTCGGATAACCAGCATCCAGAACTTTTTCGTTTCCAAGGTTCCCTGCCGCCTCAAATATTCCATCCTGATCAAGATCGAACCACAAGACTCCGCGATTATCATTTCCTCGCGTCTCAAAGGTGTAGGTTCCCGCTTCCTTGGCCTGAAATACACCGCTGAACAGGGACATGTAATTATCATTTTGATTGATACCTAATCCGGCATCTCTGAAATGGGTGTCATTGTCAAAAGCCAATCCGGTTCCGCTCGGACCGCTGGTCAACAAACTGGCCCCGCTCGGAGTTAGGGAGAATAAAATATCAGTGCTTGAAAAATAAGCATCACTCATTGAAACCTTGAAGCCAAACGCGTTTAACTGCCCGGCAGTATATTTTCCAACCGCTGCATTGTCCGGATTGACCCACAGAGAGATCGAGTAGGATTTTTTGTGCAGTTCCTTTAACACTCCCTGCGTTTCAAGGGTGAGAGAATCATCCACTCCATCAAGATTGATTGCTTGTCCAGCATTGCCCGTACCCCAAGAGAAACCACCACTTCCTGTTCCGGTAAGTTGATTAACACTCAAATCGCTTGCACTTGCACCGGTCCCTTCATCAAAAGGAAAGTAAGCGGCCAAATCGGTGTATTTGGTAAGTGCCGGACCAGCATATACTTTTGCAGTGGGTTTGAATCGAAAACTCACCGTCCTTCCCTCGAAAGAATTGGCTAAATATCCGCTGGAATTAAAATCAAGGTTTAGGTAATTTGAACTTCCGTCAAAATAAACACCCTGCGCATTAAAACCGGTGGGTCGGGTAGCATTATTTTCAGCACCCTCCAATTTGGCGGTGTTTCCGGGGTAGGTTGAATCATAGGCGTAGAATCCAGATTCCTCATCAAACCGCCAGAATGACATTAAATCATCGATCACCTGGGGATCTCCACTTGACCAGTCCACGCCGTCTGCACTGGTTGCAAATGTACGAAAGAAATAAGTTTCACCAGGAATTAACCCAGTAACGGATGCGTTAAACTCTCCAAGTCCCAAGGGGTTACCGGAGGAAACATCGACCCAGGAATCCCAGGCGGAGGAGTCAAACCCGGCGTTTTCATTTCCGTAATAAACCCGGACAGAGGGAAGCGTGGAATCTTTGCTCACTAAATTCCCGGTGATCAATGCCGAACCGTTTGCCTCCGGAGTTAATGAGATGATTTCGACCACCGGCGGAAGCGCAACACTGGATGTTTGAAATTTCATGGTTCCATTCAATGCGATGCTGTTGACTGACTGAGAGGATAAAGAATGCTCATACAGGCGTACCTCATCGATCATTCCGTTGAAGTTATTGCCATTTTCATCCGTGCCCATGAGCAAGTCCTTTTCACTCCCCGTGTTAAACGACTTCAATCCCCATTTGAGCATAAGATACTGCTCCACGCGGTTCGCATTTGCCAAGGAAAGCGGGGATGAGAAGCAAATTGCTTCGGCCAGATCCATATCCATGCTCCATCCGGTAATATCCCCAATTTTCCAATTGGAGTGAGGACCAAGGTTATTGTTGTTCACCACTATCCTGAGAACCATGTAATCATTAATTACGCCGAGATTAAAATTGCTGCTAGTGATGGGCACGGCGTTTTTCCAAACCGAGCTCGGATACTGATTACCATGAAAATAAGGCTGATTTCGTTCGAATATAAAATTACTCTGCCGGGAACCACCACTGCCAATCACGCCCCCATAATCACTCCATTTAGGGGATGGACTTCTCAGCACATAAAAATGCTCGCGGACCGAAAAAGATCCAGTCACAGACATCTCTTCATCTCCGCTGGTATGATCGGAAAAACCGCTTCTAAATTCCACCACCGGCATATTTTTCGGACCATTTGTGGCATGAAGAAAAGGAGTACCGGAACTGGTGGTCGCGTTCCTACCGTTCCCACTTTTATCATTCCATGATGATATATTTCCGGAAGAAGGGGTATCAGCCACCCCATTGGCATCAAGATCACTTGCATCCAACCAAAGCTCGAGTCCGGACATACCGGTGGGGGAGGAAAAGTCATTAGAAAAAGTGGTATTTTCTTTAATTCCGTCCACATAGATAAATGCATCCTGTGCCCCATTTGCCCCGCTTGGCAAGACCACGGCAAGGTGTCTCCATTCACTGTTATTTAAATCAGTTGAAGCGGTGATTCGTGCTCCCCCCAGATCGAGTCTTGGTTTTCCGTTATTGAGAGATACCGACCAATTTCCGCCATTCCCGGCACCACCCCAATTGACCAAGGCCCCGTTCGCGGAACTTGTTTTCACCCACATTGAAAGAGTGCGGGGGTTATCCCCAACAATTCCCTTAAAACCTTTAGTCACGATACTTTCACCGGATCCATCCAGTCGAACTGCATTTCCAATTTTACCAAAAACCCGGGCTGAATTATCAATCCCCACCAGGGTACCATTATTTCCATTGATCTGATCCAATGCGAGACTGCCCGAAGATTCATCCAATTTCCACCATGATTTGATCCCCTCCTGCGGTGGCAGACTCCAAACTGCTGAACTGACAGAATTAGAAGCCAACCATCGGTAATAATAAGTGGACCCAAGTGAGAGACCGTCCACAAAAAGGTTAACCATTCCCTGCGGATGCGTCCCGTTCAAATCTATCCGGTAATCCCATTGCGAATTGTCAGCAGGGTTCACTTGAGTATTCACACCACCATCATTGTCTCCCCAAAACAAGGAGAGGGTGGGGGGATCACCACCATCATTATTAACCATAGCGGAAAAACGGGCGGAAGATGAAGTGACATTCCGGGGCGGGGCACTGGAAATTTGCGGTGCTGTCTTATCCACAATGATCTTCAATAAACTCTGCCCGGTGCCTGCCAAGTTGGTTGCCGACACATTAATGTCAAAAATACCGACCTGATTGGGTTTACCGACAATTTCTCCATTCAATGGATTCACACTCAGTCCGTTCGGCAGGAAGGATACTCCATACGAAGTGGGATCTCCGGATGCCTGAATCTTGTGCTGTAAGTATATCAATTCCTCAACCAGATCCTGCCCCCCAAATATTTGCTGGATCTCGGTTTCACTGAGCGCATCATCATAGATTCTCATCTCGTCCAAAATTCCGCCGAAATAAGCATTTGAATCATTTCTCCATCGACCAAATTGAAAGGTTTGTGCCACACCTGTGCTTAATTCGGATCGGGTCCTATTCAGTATGCGCGATCCATCCATATAAATGGAAACCTCTGACCCGTTGAAACAGTGAGCAAAATGAGCCCAGCGGCCAAGCAGACTGTTCGAGTGGGTTGCCCGTTGGTCCCAGCCCCAATGCTGACTGATTAATTGGGTGTATCCTCCATCCTTGATATTTCGTAAAGCCCAAAATTTATTGACTCCGTTTGGATTGGCCAATTCACCATATCCATAAAACCCTGGTTGGGACTGAGGATTATTGCCGTCCACCTTGACCCAGAAAGCAATTGTTCTCGGCTTTTTCCCATCCACTCCAAGAACATCTGCGGTTGCCTGCGTCGAAACATAAGCGTTCGTACCGTTAAACTGAATCCCTTTCCCAAAATAACCGTCCTGCCAGGTTGTGCCTCCAATCAACTGACCGTCAAACCGACCCATTGCATCCACAGTTTTTTTCTCCGTCCCCCTCATCCATTGGCCAATACGCGACCAAGTCTGCGGGACGGGTGCTTACGCTTTTTCGTATAACCGACTGCCCAGGGCTGTTGTAGGAAAGATACAGAGCATCCGGCACCGAAACTGTGGGGGGCTTAACCTCTTTGAAACTGCCCGACCCAATGGACATTATTCCCTTTTCAATAGTATTTCGAGCTGCCATCACCACCCGGCCACCACCAGCTCCCCGGTTCCCCCCAAGCACGCGGACCAAGCCCTTATTGTATATATTTTTGCCCGACAATTTCAGGGCTCCACCGGAACCACCCGCACCATGATCCCACTGATATCCGTCCGTCCGTCCATCTCCTCCATTCGCACTAATAATCACCCCGGGTGCAATCGTTAAATCTCCCTCCGCCTTTAATTCCAAAGCACCGCCCCCTGCACCGGAGCCCTGAAAGTACCGACCGCTTGATCCGCTGCTACCCGCCATTAGATCAGATATCTGCTCATCTCCATAACTGTAACTGGCTCCAACCCCCCAGTTGCCCGCATTTCCGGGTCCTCCCGGGCCATCTCCGGCAATTTTTTCCGAACTTCGACCAAGCCATGGATTCAGGACAGCCCGGCCCCCATACCCATTTTCCAGGGATGCGTCCCCGCCATCCAGAATCATGTCTGCTCCGATATAAATTTCCCCACCGGCTACTGTTTGAACCGATAACGAACGATCTCCCCGAAGAACGACCTGAGTCTCACCGCTCAGTCGTACCTGTCCGAATGTGAAAGTACAGATTCCATAGTTCCAAGTTACACCAATGCTGTCAGTAAAAGAGTGATCCGAGAATATACCCGTGCCATGAGCTCCTCCTTCGATTGAAAAATATCCAGTTTTGGTATCAATGGTTACTTTCGCATTCTCCGCCATCAAACTGGAATTTTGATAGTTACCGCCGACAAAAATTGACCCCTCATTGGTTAGCCATTCGCCTGAAACATCAATATCTCCCGCCTTCACCTCCGCCGTTGCAATGATCGCAATCCGTCCGCCGGAAGATCCCCGGGACTGATGATTACCGTCCACCTGTACGCCGTTTCCAGCCTTGGCCTCGATCCTTCCGTGATTAAAAACGCGAGTCGCTTCAAGGCGGACGCTTCCGCCTGACCCTGAAGCACCATTCCCGGAACCATTTCCACCATTTGCAGTAATTAACACATTGGGCTCGATTCGGAGTTCCCGGGACGCCTTGAGGAGAATGGCACCCCCACCGGCTCCGGATCCTTCAATATCGGATGCTCCACCGGAACTCCCGCCTAACAGGGCATTTAAGGAATGGTCACCATAGACACCGGCATTACCGGATCCATGACCACCATACGCGGCACCGTGCCCCACCGTGGAGGTTAATTTCGGGGCACCCGGTCCCGAACCGTAAAGGGAGGCGCCATCGACTCCCGGAAAGCCGCCCACAAATCCTTGCCCACCCAGTCCTGCATTGGCATTCCCACCATCTGCACGAAGATTTGCACCCAAAATTAAGTCACCCGAATAAGCCTCCAATGCCAAGGCATTCCGTCCTTTCACCCGAACGACCACTCCACCACCAAGATGAATCTTGGTAAACCTGAATTTACATACTGAATATGGCCAGGCTGCACCGGTACCGTCTATGTAAACCCGATCCTCAGTCAAACCATAGGCAACGGATCCATCATTGTGAATCAAGGTACCAACATCGGTATCAATGACAATGGATCCGGTTCTAAAATCAAGCTCTTCCAGGAACGAGGGTCGAACAAAACGAAGAGTTCCTTCCGTGCCTGGAGCTGCTCCGGAACCTCCGTTTTTACGAAGATTATCCTGAGCCTGATTAAGCAATGATTTGGTACCCTCAAGATAAATTCTTCCTGCCCCACCTCCATTTCCACCACCTGATACATCAATAATTGAATTTGCGGAGAGAACCAGGTTCTCCGCTTTTAGATACAAAGCACCTCCTGAACCACCACCTGAGCCAGAAACTCCCGCTCCACCAAGAGCTATAATTCGTGAATCCAGGGTCAGCGTATGGGAAGACTCAATCTTTAGGGCACCACCTCCACCACCACCTGTCGAATCAACCGTAAATCCACCTCCACCGCTTCCGCCGACAAAATCAACCAATCCACCCGTGCCATAAGGTTGCCCGGTCGTCGCAGTCGCCAGTCCGCCCGCACCCCCGTATCCACCTCCTCCAGGTGCAATTCCACCCAGTCCACCTCCGGGTCCAAAACCGCGGCCACCCACTTCACCGCCGTCAAAGCCACCAGGACCTGACTGACCAACACCGTTAGTGGAACCGTCCGTACCGGAAACATTAATTGGGACTCCAATAAAAGCGTCCCCATTTCGGGCAACGATTTCAAGCGAAGCAGTTCCCTTCACTTCCACCTCTAAACTTCCCCGGAAATCAACCTTATCAAATTCAAACCGACAGACTTTATAAAGGTATTCATTGCCAATATTATCGGAAAACTTTTTCTGGGTAACCGAACCTGTGCGCTGATCACCTCCGCTGTGCTTCCATGTACCCAGTGTGGTGTTAATAACCAGCTTCCCTGTCTCGTAGGCAACCTTGTCCTCCGCCTTAAAACTTTTGGTGTCAGGAGCCCAGGAAGATCCCCCGTCATTGGATGTGAAAGTCCGATAATAATAAGTTTGTCCTTTAGTTAAGCCCTCCACTTTTGCCTCAAAATCCCCGCTGTCGTATACCCAAAACTCAACCTCACCCCATTGATGTCCCCAACCTTGAAATTTCGGAGCCAACCGTATTGCCCGGGTACTGATCCCTTCCATATCGTACTCGGCAAACACTCCCTGTTCCCTCAGTCCAATCACACCGGTTTCGGTCCTCAGTAAGGAAAAATTCATCTCATCATCTGCCACCCAAACTTCGACCTCCTTCAATTCGTCCGCCCGGTCATAAGGCTGGAAATAGATGCGGATTTTATTCATCGACCGTTCCCTGCCTAAATTAAAAGTTAAAAGAGGGTCTACTTTAAACCAGGCCGTCCATGAACTTCTCCAACCATCCTGCGGAAGCTTTCCGTCCAGAAGACGATCCACCCCATATACCGAACCGGATTGATTGGGTAACGGTTCGGATAGGACGGTTACTCCTTCGGTCAATTTACGTAGACCCAACCCGACTTCACCCACATCGATCACATTATCCCAGAGTGAGGGATTCTCTCCCTCATCCGTGCCTCCCCAATAAATTTTCGTGATCGAGGCGCTTTTACTCCGCGAAGGAGCAGTGTTTCGGTAGGGATGCGAACCCACGAGACTGGATTGAATTCCCCATTTATGTGCCAGGTATCCCTCCACTTTCCTCAGAATGGAAGTCGGTAAGGGCTCGTTATAAATAAGCAGTTCCGCAAGATCTCCTTTCCAGTAAATTTCATTACTCCGGTCTTTGGAGAAATTGGACGCCCGAACCGGTCCAGTTGTGCGGATCGAAAGGAGAGTGGGAGTATCGTAGCCAAAATTACTGGTCAATCCGTCCCGCAAGTTTCCATTAATTTGCGTCAACCCATTAATCACATTCGGATTCGTCCAAGTGCTCGACCAAATTGCATTGCTTGCCCCATGAAAATGATGCCCGGTTTCATCGCCCAGTAAAAATCCCTGATTCCCACTCTTACGATTCACCACCAGAAAAACAGTCCGAATCGTTTCAATTTTGTCAAAAACAAGATAATCATTCACCCCGTCGAACCGCATGTTGGGCAAACCGTTCAGAGTATCATAAACAAAGGATGGCTGTGCATTCAGTGCGGTCTGTGTGGCATCAAACCCCTGACCGGATTTGTCCTTCACCAAGCCAATGGACTGACCGGAGTTAAGAGCCAGTGCCTGACCGGTGCCATTGAGATCTGATGCATCAAGCCATAGTCTCAGACCTGAAAAATCCATCGGAGTAAAACCGGAATTCCCCGCTTGAGGAATAAACGACAGACTGGTGGGTGTCCAGACTGACCCGGCAAGATTGGAAGCCTGTACGCGCATATAGTATTCCCGGGGGAATCCCAAACCGCTACTTATTTGACCGATGATCGAACCGACCTGAGCCTGACTGACCACAATCGATTGGCTCCATGCCAGTGGATTAATCCCTCCGTCCGTTTCGCCCCAATGGAAAGTAACGCTGGCGTTATCATCTCCACCGTTACTTCTGAGCACCGCATTAAATTTAGCACCCGAAAGCGTTTTGTCAGAAACAGAATAAATGGAACTTAATACTGGCAGGGTGATGTTGGAGGGAGTACTGAATGCCTGAACAGGAGACCATGAAACTCCACCGTTACCCCCGTTTCCGTTGTCTCCAGAAAACCTGTAGAAATACTGAGTGGATGGAGACAAGCCATTCACATAGTTCGAAAGAGATCCTTTTGCTTTTACTCCCAGTGATCGATTATGGTCCCAATTTCCGGTCCCCGCATCGTTGTCTCCCCAATACAGAGTGATGACCGGATCACGGCCACCGGTCCCATTCACATCGCCAAGCAAATTCGCACCGGTGGAAACAACACTTGTCGGCGGGTGGGATAAAAGTTCAGGTGGTGAAACGGAAATACTGAACTGAATGCTTCCCTGAACCGTGTATGGGGAGTTGGATGCAAAGACGGAGACAAGAAAATCTCCTCCCATCAGCGGAGTTCCGGAAATTAGACCGGTGTTTGAATTTAAACTAAGACCCGAAGGAAGGTTGAAAGCAGAGAATTGAGGAGAAGGTACATTCGTTGACAGTTGGAAACTCAAAGGGGTGCCTAAAGTGGCGGAATGAGTAGAAGCACTGGTGATTAAGGCACTGCCGTTAATGTGCAGTGACTTATACGGATTTGAATTGGGCAGACTTCCGGACAGCCCCCACTTGTGAGCGAGGTACGCCTCCCGTTCCCGAATCTGACTGTCACTCAAGGCGACATTGTAAATGATTAACTCAGCAAGATCTCCTCTCGCATAGCGACCATTTATATTACGGTCATTGGCAAAACTGGAGGCTTCCACATTCCCAAGAGTCCGGAGTGACAATATTGAAATGTTTGATGGCATTGGTTCACCCCTGAACACCGTAGTTCCGTTCATCGCAAAAGCTCCATTATTAACATTTGGACTACCCCATCTATTATTTACTAGATCATTGGCTCCACCGGTATGAAAGTGATGTGTGTTATCATCACCCAAGATTGGCCAAGAACCTCCCGATCTTTTGAAAACCCAGAACACGGTTCGAATATCAGTAAAGTTGGTAAAGCTATGATAGTGTCCATTGGTCCCACTGTATCTCATAACCGGCAACCCGTTTTGTACATTGGACACCACAGTCGGCGTTCCCTGCCTGCTTGCGTGGTTCCCGTTGCCACTTTTATCAAGCCAGGTCGCACTGCTGGCGGATGAATCGTTCGCATCCAACCAAAGCAGGGGAGTGATTCCAGCGGAGGAAGCGGAGGAGGTTACAAAAGCTCCCAGATAGGGGGAAATAAAGGATTGAACGGAATTGGAAACCGCGACGCGAAAGAAATATTGCGTTCTTTCCTGGAGATCGCCAATGGAAACAGAAAACGGACCAGCCTGACAATACCCCAGGCTTTGATTGAAATCCCAATTTCCAAGAGAGCTGTAATCTGTCCCGCGATCCTCATCTCCCCAAAGAATGGTGATTAATGGAGTTTCTCCACCCGTGGAAATAAGTGATCCATTCAGACTGGCACTACTTTGAGATATACTTGATGCATTGATATCGCCAATAACGGCATGAGATAGCCCCGGGGAAACAGAGGAACTTGTAATGATTACTCCGGTTGGATTGGTCGGAAGAATACCCAATCCGGTATCCACCAGGCGACCGGTCAGAGAAGCCGAGGTATTTTTCAAATTCGCGGGAGTACGATTCACGATCGTGGGAATAACCGTCCGGTTTGTGTCAGCAATCACGGTGGTGCCGGAAATAATTTGCTCTCCATACGATGGCGCATCATTTGCCCACGGATGGGAAGAGGGCAGCAAAATTCCCCACTTATGGGAAAGGTATCCTTCAATTTTCAAGCGGTCCTGCTCATCAATTAATCCTTCAAAGATCAGAAATTCTGCGACCTGACATTTTGAAGTCTCCCGTAAATTATTGTATGCACCAAAAGAAAGCTGACTGGGATAAAATCCCCACCAAGCAGAAGCATTCTTTCCACCGCTTCGGTAGGATCCTTCAATTCCGTCGGTCCAAACAGTAGCGGATGGATCGGTGTTAACCGATCGTCCCTCGTGCAAAGCTTCGAAAATATGGAATTTCGTATCCGATGCAAAGCCTTGATCAACCCACCCATTAAAGTAATACCTTCCAATCTGATTTCCATGATGCCCCAATAGCCAATTATATCCATTGGAAGTAATTACACGCTCGCTGTCTCCTCCCGTATAACGTGAAACTCCGAAGACAGAATATCCCCCATTTCGCCAAAGATTATAATCCGTACCGCTAAAGTTGTAATTGGTCCGCATCTGCGATTTACCATCAAAATCAACCACCGGTTTCCCTCCGGATCCATCGAGCTTAATTATTGGATTCCCCACCGGGTTCGCCATGTTTCTGGATTTACCGGATTTATCAACCCAGGTGGAGACCGTCTGACCCGCTGAAGGAACTGCACCAGTTCCCACTAAATCGTTCGCGTCAAACCACATCGCCAGGGTTGCGGGCAGGTTTTCCTTGTTTGGTTGTACACGAATCGAAAACTGCTTGCCGGTCCAATCAGAACCTGCTGAATTCTCAGCATATAATCGTACATAATAACTCTGATCCGGCGCAAGACCCCCAAGAAGTGCCGTACCGATACCAAGACCCTGCTTACCGAGCGACTTTCGATAAGTCCACGAATAAAAGCTTGTTCCGTGGTCAACGGTATCTGCAAGGACATAAACATCAGGATTTTCTCCACCGGTTGAATTTAAATCATAGGGAATGGAAAGGGAGGTGGCATTGACCACTTGGGGGACTGAAATCTCGATATTCGGGGCACTCGGGGAAACTGTGAATGTATAATTCTGATCCGCACGGGCACCACTGGAATACAGGGCACTCACGGTAGAGGAAAATTGGCCCGATATGGAGGGAGATCCGGACAAATTTCCATCGCTCGAACTTAATATTATTCCACTGGGCAGTCCAACCGCAGTAAAAACGAGGGGCGTACCGGTAACGGAAACACTATGCTGGAAGGGCTGGTCTGCCAGTAAACTGAATGTGGAAACGGAAGTGAAACTGGGAGTGCCCGTAACTCCGGAAGGAGAGGGAAGGGGGGAATTTGGTTTCTGATTGAGATAGGACGCCTGTATCCAGTCTGCGGAACGGGAAGTCTTTGCCAACCTCATCTCATCAAAAGAGGAGGGGATTAAACCCTGCCCAAAGTACCAGTCCTGGCCCACAACGGATCGGGCAGATTCCCCGGCGGTAAAAGAAACGGAACCAGTCTGGTTACCATCTTCAAAAATCGTAATCTCTCCCAGTTCCTGATTCACACTGACCGCCACATGCTTCCAATTTGCATAATCAAAAGTGTTTGCGGAAATTAGGGACTGTTCACCCAAAGTTAAGTCATGGTAAACCGCCGCTTTGCCCCCGGTCAGACTAATTCTCTCGGAAACCCCATGCTTCGCAATTACATACGGACTGATTTCGCTGGAAATATTTCCATCAAAAGTAACCGAGAACATTCCTGCCTGCGAAGGATCACTGGGATCAATAATTTGAAAATCAAGGGACGGAGTTTTGATCCAGGGTCGGATCCGTGAACCGCCCCAACCCTCACCATGGGCAATCGCAATTTTATAATTCTGCCCGGAAATCAGGGCAATCGGATCGGATGTAAAATTACCATTCCCCCCTAATTTCTCAGTACCCAAATCACCGTTCTGCTCGAAATTACCATCCTGATCCAAATCAAGCCAGATTGTTGCATAGTCATCTTTCCAGTCACACCTGAATTGATATTGTCCGGTTTCCTGGGGCGTAAAGATCGCCTGAAACAAGCTCATGTATTGATCATTACGGTTTATTCCAATACCACCATTTTTGAAATCATTATCCCCGTTAAAGAAAAGACCCTGCCTCGGCCCAGCCTGCATGATTCGGCTCCCACTTGGTTTGAGAGTGTAAAAATTATTAATTTCATCGAAGTATGTGTTGTTTGGATTGATCAGGTATCCGGAACCATACACCGCATCCTCTGCCTTGGAAGGGGGTGCCTCGTCTAATTTCAGCCAGGTTGAGAAAGTGAAGCTTTTCTCATGAAGATCATCCACAGAAAATGCGGAAGGGACCCGTATGAATTTCTCAACCCCACCGGCTAATGAGCGCCCCGATCCGACAACCCCGTTATCTCCAAATCCATATTCATCATAGGCGTGGTTTCGATAAAGGCTGGAATCTGTCAGCACCTCAACCCCCTCGAAAGAGCGCATATGCCAAACTCCACGGAACCCATTGCTCCAAGTTGAACCGTCTCCAGAATAAACCGGGGGGAATTGGGCAAGCGTCGGATTACCCCAGTAGGCAGAGATCAGAGTCGAAGAGTTGAGTTCCTTCACCTTTACCCATACCGAAAGGCTTCCATTGGCGTCATTAATTTCATCAATTTCATATTCCAGTTCACGGGCAAATTGATCATAAAACCGTAAATCGTTACAGTTTTTCGAGGCAAAACTCTTGAGGCTGAAATTTGTAACCGAGCGGTCCAATCGAACCAGTAGAGGAAAATCCTGAAGAGTCGATCCCGTGTAAGAGGAACAATTCAAATCCACCTGATGGGTAAACCCGGTTTTTTCGACTATTGATAAAGTCAAAATCCCCTGATCCTGCCCCGAACTATTGGATGCGGTAACCGTGATACTGTATGTGCCACCCTGCAGGGGAACTCCGGTAAGCTCGCCGGTGGAAGAATTCAAACTTATGCCCGCAGGCAGTCCAACCGCGGAAAAACTCGTGGCACTCGGAAATACCTGCACCATGTAGGAAAGATTACTGTCATTGGCATATCCTTCGGCCACTTGTCCGTTAATGAGGAGCGGAGGACCGGTCACAGGTTGCATCGTGGAAAAGTTTCCGTCCGGTCTCTGACTTTCATAAGAAGCAATCAGAGAATCCTGAGACTCAATGGAGAAACTTATTCTTAATTCATCAAGCAACCCATTCCAATACCATCCACTGTAGCGGTTCGAGCCAAGGCGAAAACTTTCCACCTCTCCACCAAATGGACGGGTTCTATTATAACCGTCGAGCCAAAGCTGACCATTACGATAAACATACATAACTCCCTGATCGACATCCTTCTGAAAAGCCCAATAATCCCATTGGCCACGGTATGCGGAAAACTCCCGGTTAATGTTATCATAGGAATTTCCGGCACCCGCATCCCAGTGCAATTTGGAAGCGTAAGGTAAATGAATGTTGAGCGATCTGCCTTCAGCCGAACCTGACTCGAGAAATGTGGTATTTGAAGAGGGGCTTAAACTGGCTCCACCATAGCTCCAAAAAGACAGGGTTAGTTGACGAACATCCGATTGTGGGTGGATTGAAAGCGGCATTTCAACATAATCATTTATTCCGTCAAAAGAAAGGGCAGTCCCCACGACACCCGGAACGCGTAAAGTTTCGAAATTGTAAGGTGTGGCGTGAGCACTCGCCCGTGATTCCTTAACAGTATTCAGCCCCGTTCCATCCATGTGCCAAACTCCATCATAACCACTCCACACGCTTCCGTTATTGCAATAACCGGGTTGCTGAGTGGCATTCGGGTTTCCCCACACTGCCCTGATCGTACTGTTTTCGTCAAAGGAGGAAATAAGGACCCAAAAAGCAGAAGTTCCCTGTTTATTCCAAACAACCGGTTCATAATAGAGCTCTTTGGAGCCATTGTTCTCCAAAAATCTTAAGTCATATCCAAAAGGTGAGGAAAATTGATCGTAACTGAATCCTGAAAGCGATGAATTCATCTCAATATAAACCGGGAAATTTTGAAGAACGGAAGGACGGGAGTAACCTGGGAAAGCGATATTAGTTGAATATTTCCATCCAGAAAAATCAGTTACGGTGAAAAGAATATCTTTTGAGAAAGTACCGGACTGATTTGTCGCCTCCACCCGCGTAGTAAAAGAACCCGCGGTGGTGGGAGAACCTGAAATCAAACCGGTGCTGGAATTAATGTCCAATCCGGCAGGCAATCCGTTGGCAAGGAAATTAGTGGCCACCCGGTTTACCTGCATCGCGAGGGTCAAGTTCGAGTCTTTTTTGATTGAATAACGGTCACTAAGTAAGATTTCCGGACGATTTTCAAATTTGGGAATTTCAGATTTGTACGGATGAACACCAGGCATATTTTCGGTTAATCCCCACTTGTGAGCCAGGTGCCCCTGCAGCTTACTAACATCGAGATCGCTCAGTGCCTGATCGTAAATGATAATTTCTCCAATCTCAACTCCACCCAAAGAGTTTATTCCATCCTGATCGCGGGCTCCAATTACCAGATCACTCGTGGTCTGAGGAATCGAGCCCCGGTCATCAATGTGGAATTCAAGATTCCCATCCGCCCATTGAGATCGCTTTAATGAATTCTTTCGCATCGACCAAACATGGGGGTTGCCATTGATAAGAGTACTTCCACGCTCTCCGTCATTCCCGGATGTTCCACAAACGGTGAAGGTGGCAAAATCGGTGTTGTCCTTACGGAACTGCCAACCCACATTATCTACTCCCCGTTTCGAAAGTATTGGCCTCCAATTTTCAAGGGTGTCCCCCTTGGCAACCAGAAAAATGGTTAGATCTTCGCCAAGATTAAACGCATTTGAATCAGAAACCCTGAGGTAATTAGCCAGACCGTCGAATTTGAGCGTGGTTAATGAATTCCAGCTATTAATCCGGAGTGCAGGACCGTTGCCATTACCCGCATGTCGATTGGCTCCCGATTTATCACGCCATTGATCAACGCTCCCTCCAAAGGGCTCATTCGAGAAATTGCCATCCCCATTAATATCAGTTGAATCAAGCCAGAGCAGAATTTGTCCCTGAGCGAATGAATCGGCCCTGAATTCAAAGGAACCGGTTGAAAAACTCGACACATCGCTCAGCGGAGTACTGCCAGCCGCATTGTGAGCGAGGGCACGATAAAAATAGGTCTTCCCTCCAACCAATCCAGAAAGTGATGAAGAGAATTCACCCGTGGGAAGAACTCCAAGGTTGATAACCGCATCCCAACTGGAATCGGAGGAAGCATTTACATCTGTGGTCTGTCCTGCGTCCTCATCGCCCCAGTAAATAGTCACCGTCGGGTTCTGTCCGCCCAGAATCGAATCGACTTGAAGATCTCCAAGGAAGATCTGATTGATTTCTTCCACGCTTAACGCCCGGTCGTAGACACGCAAATCATCCATCATTCCATAAAAATAATCGTCATTGCCCCAGTTACTTTTACCAACGTAATGATTCGTCCGAGTCGTTGAATTCGGCAAATGCCCCAGCCTGGATCCTTTGAGCTCCCCATTCCGGTAAAGCTTCATCACTCCGGAGGAATCGACCGTGCCCACCACATGTTGCCATTCATTAAGGGTCCAAAAATTGGTGGCGACTAGGCTTTGTGCATTCGATCCACGACGAATTGACCACTCCGCTTCACTTGATCTCGACCGGTTACTTATGAGTAAGTTGTGATTGTTGGCTGCGTTTCCAAAATCAAACATTCTCTGATAAACCCCGAGATTTTCTTTATATGCCCATCCGGAAAAAGTCATATCTCCTTCAATACGAAAAGAACCCGCTTTTAGATAGGCGAGTGAACTACCATCAAACCGAAGAGCTTTTTTCCATTGCCCCCCCATCCCGTCCACCCAGGAAACGCCGTCAAAAATCTGGGCAGCCGGACTAAATCCGGTTGAGTCATAAGCTTCCTGTCCCGATCCTTCGTCAAACCTCCAATGGGCAATTAAATCCTTGGACACTTTAGGCTGTGCTAACATTACGGTCTGTGAAACCCCACCATTACTATCCACTCTTCCGCGAAGAGTGGCTGTAGTCAGGGTCAATTGATTAGCCGGCAGGATGGAAACACCGGGTTTTGCCACCATTCGAACCTGACCAAACTGATCGGACCAGTCTCCATAAGTCGGTCCCTTGGCCCGCACACGGTAATAAACCATCTCTCCGGGAAGAAAACCACTCACGGTTACATTACCCTCGCCAATTCCTCTCTGCCCCAGGCTCTGATTATTTTCCCATAATCCCTCATTTTCTCCCCGGTCGACCGGACCCCAGTACACTATAATCTCGGGCTGGGCTTCGTCGTAAGATAACAGTTCATAATGGATCGTTGCGTTGTTCTCCGTAATCGCGGAAGCCGGCCTGACTTCAACCAGAGGAGGAGCGGATTGTGTGCCCGTAGTAAAACTTTGCACCGATCCAAGTTCAGCAAGAATCGCGATTTCAACGGGAGAAAGCTCCGCATCATAAATTTTAACATTTTGCATTAATCCCTTAAACTCACCCCAGAGATTGGAATTGGGACGGGCAATACCAAGGCTTAAAGGAGAGGTTACACTGCTGTCCAGTTTACCATTGTACTGGGTCCATGTGGTAATTTTTGCACCATTGATATACAAACTCATTTCGGATCCGTAAACCAGGGCCAAATGTGTCCAGCTATTAACGGAAATGCCTGCTTCCACTCGCACAGCGGCATCCAGGTCACCGGACAGCCCGGAATCAATGTAAATCTCAACCATTGAGCCTTGCGTCCCAATTTCAAAATTGTCATTGGAAGAACCACTTGACTGGGCAACTAATACATTATCAATACCATGATTGGTGGACTGGCCGGTCAAATCCTGATCTTTTTTGAACCACAGCGAAAGTGTGAAACGATTCGGGGAATCCATTTCGTCAAGATCACCGAAGGTAATGTAATCGTCCTGTCCGTCGAATCGAATCGTGTTGCCCCGACTCGAGTCGACATAGGCCATCACATTCCCCCCGAGGGTACCGGTTGCCCGTCCGGTCAAATCAGTAATTTTGGAACCTGCAACGCTTTGAAGAGGCCAGTCAAAGAGCGGAGCCTGGGAAATTGAATTGCCATTTGAAACTCCGGCATTGTTTGCCGCCCAAGCCTGGTAAAAATAGGTGGTCCCCGGACTCAGCCCAGTCAATAAATGAGAAGCTATTCCTTTGTCTAAAACTGTAAATTGAGTGGTGTTTTGATCCAAGCTTGCCGAGTTCGTTCCATACTCAAAGGAGACCTGAACACTTTCCCCTCCGTTTTCCAATACATTCCCCTGTAACCGGGCGGAACTTGCTCCAACCTGGAGTGCGGGTTGGGTCTGTACCTGTGGTGCAATGGCGTTGACCTGAAGAGTAAAGTTTCGATCGACCGCTCCCCATTGATTGGATGCGTTCACCCTTACATTATAACTACCGGCCAAACTGGGAGTACCCGTGAGCACCAAACCTTCCCCACCGACGGGAGCATCGGTTTTGTGGGGGTGTACCGTGGGCAAAAGCCCATCCAAGCTCCATTTGTGGGCAAAATAACCTTCCAGTTTGTCCCGTTCATTCACCTCCAATGGACGGGGTAGTAAAAACAGATCTCCGATTAAAAGAGAGCTTTCTGAATTAATTCGATCAAAAAGAACATCAGGGTGCCAATTACCCGAGTTACTCGTTCCCACAGTGGTTCCATTGACACGTAACTCGTAACCGTAACGATCAAATGTCCATCCCACCAGAGACAGAATGTTGGAGGGAAGGGAAGAGGTGATATTCGGATTATTATTATCCCACCTTCTGAGAACCCAGTTTCCATTATTGACCATTCGCCATCCCTGACTGGTAAACAATTCACGATTGGCAAACAAACTGCCTTTTTCTCGACCCACCATCATCACACTCATGGGCATGGAGACGGCTCCTCCAACTTGAAGCGTTTTTCCAAAATCCAGAGAAACCATCGCTTTTCCAGTCTGGGAATCGAGCACCCGACTGGGGGAGGTCGCATAATCGGATGAAGTGGCGTGCCTGTCACTTCCGGAAAAATCATTCCAGCTAAGAATTTTCACCTGATCAAGATTTGTTTGAGGGGGTCCGGCAAAATCTCCGTTCCCGCTGTTGTATAAAACAGCGACTTCACTGGCGTTTAATTCTCGGCTGAAAATCCTCAGGTCGTCCATACTTCCATTATAATCTCCCGTCTGATCAGAATAAGGACGGGACAGGCCGATGGAGACTGGAGAATCGGTAGATGAATCAAGCGGACCACTGGTCGCATTGGTCAGCCTGGAACTTCCGTCAAGATAAACGTTTATGCCATTGCCATAAGTAAAAACCAAGTGATGCCACGAACCATTTGAAATTCCGGCACCGCTCGATGTGAGAGTATAATCAGTCCCGTTATCCAAGTATACCTTGACTTCCGATCCGGTTGTACCAATTTCTAAATTATCGTTAAAAAGTGAACTGGCCTGAGCAAACAGGACATTGGAAATCGAGTGGGCAGTCAGATTATCCTGTATATCACTGGCACGATTAAACCACATTGAAATCGTAAACGCGGCCCCCCTGTCAAGGTGCTCAATTTTAGGCAAAATGACCGCATCTTTTGAACCGTCAAAACGGAGTCCACCATTAAATTTACCGGAAACTCTTGAAACATCACCAATCAAACTTCCATGGTACCCGTTTCCGGATTCATCAAAGGTCAGGCTTTGATTACTTTCATCAAAGGAATAAGCGGCAAGCTGATCCGTGACTGCAACTGAATCATTTCTCTCATAGGAAACATTTGAATATAAACTGAAGCTGTTATTCTGGTCAGCCTGATACCAGGCAGCGACTCCTGGAATATCCGAGGGGGAAAACGGAATTTTGTTCGAAAGTCCAGAGGGTAACCCGGTAACTGTATAAGTAAGACCACTTGCCTGTCCCAAATCCAAGCTTACGATCTCATTTCCGTAAGTAAGGGCAGCGGGTGCAATCACTGGCAGGGTGGGGGGAGTAATCTTTACCAGCGAACCCGTTGCCGCACGAAGGGATTCGGTTCGTGGGGGTTGGTATTCCAATAAACCAGAATCTCCCTTAAACAGATGGAATACATCCTCCGAACCAAGGGGAACATTATAAAGTCGGATATCATCCATTTTCCCAAGGAAATACTGATTGACCGATCCTTCATTCGCAGGATCCACTCCAATATTTAAAGGTGCGGTTTGATTGCGGATTAAATCTCCCATTATTTTCCGCTCGTACCGCTGGTTGTTCTCGATAAAAGTGCCGTCGACATAAGTTCTTGCCACCCCTCCAATTCCACCATTTGAACAGGCGATGTGATACCAGCGGTTCCATACACTAAGGTTGAAATTGTCCACCCCTTCATTGGAGTTGTCTGCCTCTCCAAAACGGTGGTGAACGAAAGGCCGGGTGGCATGATTTGAATTCCCCATCCAGATAGCGAAATTCCTGCCGTTCCTTCCAAATACACCGGTGAAATTCTCGTTGTTCTTTTCCGGGTAAATCCAAAGCGAAACGGTATACTGCCCAAGTTCAAGTGCCGAGTTATTGGCCACAACAATTCGGTCATCATTCCCATCAAATGCAAAAGCTCCGCCTTTGACTCCGGTTACTCGTTGGGGGTTTCCATAGATCGTTCCGTTGAGTGAAGTATTACCCGCATTATTAATGGCAATATTGGTGGACTGATTTTCATCCATTGTCCAGTGCCCGACCAAATCACTCGCCCGATAATTATTTGAAATAATCGCTTTATTTTCTCCACCAGACAACCGTACCGTGCCTTCCGTTAATGCACCTGAAGTAAGAAGAGAAATTCGGCCTCCACCACCCGCACCAGCGAGCGAGGAATTTCCGGTTGCATCACCACCCCGTGCGTCAAGTACTCCATTATTGGTAATGGAAGCCGCTTCAATACGGATCGCACCACCGGAACCGGCCGCACCTGAACCATCCCCGTTCACTTGTCCATCTCCTCCACGGACCGATATTGATCCGTTTGCATCAATTGAAAAACTTCCGGTGACTTTAAAACTTACTGCTCCCCCTCCACCACCGGCATTTCCGGAACCGGTTAGAGAATGACCTCCACCCGAACCACCGAGCAGTTCGGAAACAGATTCATCACCATATAAGACCCCGGCAACGCCACCGTTTAAACCCCCAGAACCGAGCCCACCGTAACTTCCACCACCATTTGATCTCCCAATTTCATAACCTCTTCCCCCGCCCGGACCCTGTCCATTAAGGGCGGGATGGATGTTGGCGAATAAATCGGTATTACGAAGACCTCGACCCGATGACCAGCCACCCGGCCCGGCTTGTCCTGAATAAATTCCCAATAATCCACTTCGTCCGTCGAGTGAAATCGTGGAGTTCACAGTCGCATTTCCTTCGACCACCAGCTCGAGCGCATTCCCACCCTGTACCACGACGGTTACCCCATTTCCGATCGAGAAATTACTGAAGGTGAAGGAGCAAATCCCAAAGCCGTAGCGTTTACCCACCACATCGACATAGCTCCGACGGATAATTCCACTTCCCTTTAAACCCGAAGTGTGAGTCCACGCTCCCCCCGTGTCCAAAATTAAAGTTCCTTCAGTCAGCACCAGATTAACCGGTGAACCCAGGGAATTAATGCCTTCAAACACCGAACCGGAATATCCCGAATATCCATCTCCATTTCCAGCTCCACCATTCACCCTGACGATCCCACGCTCGATCACACCGTCTGAAATCAAAGCGACTCGACCTCCACCTCCCGCACCTCCGGCGTTGGATAGAAACCGCGCCCCCGGTTCGCGGGGATCCCGCCCGGATCCGTCGCCGCCCTCGGCGGCAATAATGCCAAGATTCGAGATACTCGCACCAACCAGTCGGATCGATCCACCGGATCCTGCACCACCCGAGAAATAAGCACCCTGGTTCTTATTTACTAAAACAGACCCGCCATTCATTTCAATCAGAACACCGGATTCAATTTTCAGACTGCCCGCTGCAATTATTTCAAGGGCTCCACCTCCGGCCGCCGCTTCACCCAGGTTACCCATTCCTCCACCGGAACCGCCAAGTAAAACATCAAGAGCACCGGAACCATAGGTAATTCCGGCCGGGCCCGAAGCACCGGGACCACCTTCTCCCGCGTAAGATCCGCCACCACCGGAGAGTCCGCCCGCACCGGTCGTTCCCAGACTTAATCCCTTACCCGGGCCCTGTGCTCCTCCGAAACCGCCCAGCTGGCCAAGACCAACCCGAAGTCCTTTCGCCGGATCATCACCGTAATAAGCATCATGACCATCCTGTAAAGTACCTCCCGGAACATGGGCGGAAGATAAGACCTTGGAACCGGATAAACTTTTGCCGATACTGACATTACCGTCACTGACAATTGAAAGTGAGTTTACCCCTTCGAGAAGGACTTGATTTAAATTGGGTCCGAGGTAGAAATCAGAGGGAAAATGAAATGTTGCCTTACTCAACATCCAGGAACTCCCATCGGGAGCAATGTAGTTTTGAGAAGTGAGGTTTGCGTCCATAACTTTTACTTCCCCGCTTCCGTTTTTATCCCAGAACAATCCGGATAAGCTCCCCGCCTCATTGGTTCCAGTATGAAAGCGTAATGTGCCCTGATCATAGGCAAGAGTGGAGAAAGAACCTACCCCTGACCACGATGAATATTGAGTATTGTTCGTTTCGAAACGATAGTAATAAGTTTCACCACTGTCTAAATTTGATAAGCTTACCGGAATGACTCCCTCATTGAATGAAGAACCCAGAGAATCAGACGATGACCAATTTCCCGTGCTTTGATTACCATCAGTTAGGCCATAATAAATTGTCACTGTATTCGAGACTCCGCCGGTGTCGGACAGCAAACCATTTATCTTAGCACTTCGACCCGTTACCTCATCGACCGTTCCTGCCAAAATAACTGGGGCAGTTTTAGCACCAAGAGAGTTTACCGTAAGGGTGGCATTCGTATCCCCCTTGGCATTGGATGCGGTGATATTTAAACTAAATATATCAGTGGAAACAGTCGTCCCCGATAGAACTCCAGTGGCCGGGTTAAAATTCAAACCAGTTGGCGGGGAGCCATGTAGTGTGTAAGATATTGCCGGCGGTTGGGTCCTAATCTGATAGCTCATCGCCTCGCCACTCACCACCGTGATATTCAAATCCGAAGAAAACACCGGAGCAGCCAGATAATTCAGATCATAACTGAGGAAAGAGGACGAACCTTTTTGATTTTCATAGGAATGCCTAATCCAGGCATCTCCCCGGGCAACGGAAGAAATTCGGACTTCATCCAAGATTCCAGCCATCCGGGAGGCACTATTATAAAAAGAACCGATTCGAAGGGCAGAACCAGACACCGTATTGACCGTTCCACTTGTTGAGGAGGCTGGAGCATCAACTATCTTGCCGTCCACAAAAAGTTTGGTTTCATTAAGATCGGAAGAAATTCCCGCAAAAGAAACTGCGAGGTGGTGCCATTGATCATCAGACAAATTAAATAATCCCTGTTCCACTGCACCTCCCCCAATCTCAACTCGTGGTCCGGTTGAATTCCATCCAAAATCCCAAGAATTGCCCGAAGTACCCCATCCCATAAATCCACCCGAAGCCTGCGAGCTTTTTAGCCACAAGGAAATGGTACGGGCATTACCCCCTGAAATTCCGTTGTATGAAGTAATCGAAAAGTCATCATCTGTGCCGTCCAAGGATGCTCCCTTGCCAACCAGTGAGGAGACACCGGCACTCACCCCGCCATTTCCAGTGGCAGTCCTTGTATTGGCAGACGAATCACTCGAGTCTTCCAAATGCCAGACTCCATCGAAACCGCTCCACAGAGTCCCATTCGTACGGTAAGAGGGTACCGAAGTGTTCGCATCGTTTCCCCAGTAGGCGAAAATCTTACTGCTTGGACTCAGGCTCGGCACACTCACCCAGACCAGCGATTCGCCGGACGCATTCCATTCATCCACCTCATAGATTAATTCAGTATTATTCTGATCATAGAAGCGAAGGTCTCCCCCCGCAGATGGATCTGCGAACGAGTTTAGGTCAAAGCCGGGATGACTGGCATAAGCAAGCCGGACAAGCATGGGGAAGTTTTCAATTGCTCCTCCAGTCCATTTAACCCGTAAATAGTTCTGTACCCTGTTTAATTCAGTGGCGGAAAGAACCCGGTCATAGACAATAATTTCAGCAACCTCGGAATGGGAGAAATTTTCATTGGTTTGAGATCCTCCCAAAGCAAGAAATTGAGGCTTTGAATTCGAATTAATTGTGGTGTTCTGCTCAAAAACTTTTACCTGGTCACGCCACAGCACCGCATCCCCATTCCCGGAAAGAGTACCTGCAAAAAGATGCCAGTTCTCATCGGCGGGACTTGATTGCGTGACGACGGATCCCATTTTCCAGTACGATGAACGACCTTCCCCCATCCCGAAAACCCAGTCCGTACCGACAGATCCGATTACAGTTCCATTTTGATCACCGGTATGGCGAATGAAAGCAAGAACGGTGTACTCCGCAAGCAAGGAACCGAAATCAAAACTGGAATAAAGCTGGGAAAACCCATTAAAACGCACCACTTTTTTTCCACTCAGTTCCTGACTAAGCACCACCCTTGGATCGCCGCGAACACGGTCGAGCGGATGTCCGGCACCCGAGGAATCAGACCATGAAAAGAGGGTCGTGCCATTTGCTTCGACAAGGCTCGAGGCATCCAGCTGCAGGGTTAATCCGGGCAGATTTTTGGGATCTTCCCCCGCAATGGCACCAACCGGAGTGATATCCATTTTAGCGGAAAACGCATTGGGATCATAGACCTCCACCAAATGACTTTGACTGATAGTTGAATGTGGATTGGTGACTGAGAGCGTAATAATCGTATCGTTACTTTCAGATGGCGTACCCGAAAGAACTCCCGTGGTTGAATTGAAGTCAAGCCAGGCAGGAGCACCGGATACGGAAAGGGAGATCCCGTGCTCAGTCAAAAATGTAAAACTACCCGGTTTTCCTACCGCCCATCGGGATAGGGCAGGGGATTTGATTAATGGAACTTGTATATTATGAGGCACACTTTGATTGGAATCCGGAAAAGTCTGCTCAAACAGATTGGTACAGATTCCGGATCCGGTTATGGTCACCATCATCGGATTTGTGCTATTTGCGTCATTAGGGCTCAGTTCAATTACATACACACCCGCAGATTGTCGGACCGGACTGGAAAAAGTTCCGTTACTGACACCCAGATCTGCTGAGGTAAATTGTCCGGTTCCGGTGGCATTTACTTCCACGGGTAATCCGTCCTCCAGGAAACGAATTGTGACCGGTTTGGGAATTTGAAGTTTCGAATCATAAGAAAACTCAATTGTCCGGTTATAGAAATCCCCGTTCCCGGATCCGTGAATTCTTGAAACATCGGTGGAATTTAATTCAATTTGGTAAATTCTGAAATCATCCATCTTTCCTTCCGTCACGCTGGATTCATTGCCATCCTGTGGCCCCAATCGAAAGGCTTGGGCGAGAGGAAATATCTGACTGTTTGCAAAGTTGCCCTCACTGTCAAAAACACCATTGATATAGAATCGGACCCTTCGATTTTCGAGGCTGTAGGTAAATGCGAGATGGGACCATTGATTCAGGGGAAGATATCCGCTTGCCCAAAACTCTTCGCCTGGAGTTCCAGGGAGCGACTGCTGGTTCAGACCGCTCATTGAAAAAAGTGGGCGCTGCTTCCTCAATGAAAGGGATAATTGAGGGGCGATGCCATCGAGACTAAAAAGATGAAAATCGGAACTCTCGGGATAAACCCATAATGAAAGTGAGGCAACTTTTGCATCTCTGCTCATTCCACTGACAAGTCGGACCGCTTTTCCGTCCGTTTTATCAAAAACAACATGTGAATTCCCAAACTTCCCCGGTGTTTCCCAGTTAGTGGCCACCGTGCCGCGATTTTGCCCGATGGGCAGTCCCCATTTCCGGGCAAGGTAATTTTGCACATTCAGACGGTCGACCTCGGAAACCGTGGGCATGCCAACCACCTCCGCAACGGATCCGGCAGTGGGTTGATTTCTGCCTCGATTACCCATTATCGAAAATCTTCGGTTGGCCCGAATTGGAACTGTATCCGCTACCTGAAAATCATTAACGATACCGTTTAACCAATTTGTGTGATGGAGAAGGGTCCGGTCAAATTCAAGGCAAAAGAGCTGATAACTCCCACTCAAGTCCTGGTTCGAAAAATTAGTCGTCGCGATCCACGAGCCGGTTATATTTTTTCTCGCCCGCCCCCGAAACTGAGAACCATTACTCGCCTGGATTTGCCAATTCCCTGCCGCCCACTGATCATAGGCAATGATTCCATCTCCGCCGTTACTGACACCCCCCGCATCCACTTTCACCACAATAAACCAAGTTTGATCAACATCCCCTATACCGATGGCCGCATTTCGGGTCAAAATATCATTCCCGTCAAATGTGATCACATTCAATCCATTTTGTGAATTAACATTAGTGGTCGGATCTGAAGAGTTGTGAGGTGCCAAATGATTAGCGTTTCCACTTTTGTCACGCCATGCACTGACCACATTTCCGCTTTCGGAAATAGTCGAAGAATCACTCGCATCCAACCAGGCAAGGGTTCCACCGGCAAGAGATAGAGGAGTCCAGGTCGGGTCAAAATCGGACGAAGAATCGAAAGCCTTATCTCCGGTTGCTTCATTCAGTTCCCACCAAAGAGCCAATTTGCTTTCCTCGATTCGATGAGGACGGAAATCAATTGTGCGCATTACCTCCACATTCTTCATTCCGTAAGAATCGGTAACCGAACTCGGTTTCAATCGGACCGTGAAGTTACCCTCCGCGAGACTGAGCGGTTGAAATACTAAATTATAGGCACTTACATTGGACTCGGAATCTGAACTCGAACTAATCAATGAAAGTCCAGTGAACTCCAAATCGGTGGATGCATTAAAATCAGCAATGGGCTGATTAAATTGAGCGGTCAGATTGATTTGAGTCCCGAATGTCGGGTTTTCCACCCGCAAGTCAGCAGTAGGGCCAAGATCCCCCAATCCATTTCCCCAGAGTTTTGCCACTTCACTGGACACAAGCGGACGGCCCCACACACGAATATCGTCAATTAATCCATCAAATGTCCTCCCAGTGGTATCCTTACCGATCTGCATAAGTAAGGAGGAGGAGTCGAAACTTAATGAGTTCAGAGTGGTGGACTCTCCATTGATGTACATCGTTGTGCGACTTTTTGCCGGATCAAATACGGCAACCAAATGGGACCATTCATTGGCATATACCTGCAGGGGCGACTGTATTCGGTTCGTTCCTGTCCAGGAGGTTAACGAACCGTAACGCACTGACATCGTCCAATCCCAGCCATTGTCATCAGTGGAAAATACAATTCGTTCATTATCCACTCCTCCAGAAACCTGCCGGGGATTGACCCAGGAGGAGAAACTCATCCCTTTACTGGTACTGCTTTGATCAACTCGAAAAGGCAACTGCAGATATTCTCCATTCAAGTCCAGGGCTTTGCCAAATTTCCCCTGTGATTGCTTGAATGAAGGGAAAAATTCAATTTCTGCGATTCCCAGCCAGGTGTCTGTACCCGCTGCCTCTGAAAAAACGAGTTTATAATACTGATAGGCGTTGGGAGAGGGCACGGTGTAATCTCTTGGCTCCCGTGCAGTCCAACCGGTCTCATTGGAAACGGAATGAAGAACAGTGGTCCAGTTTGAGTCATCTTCCGAGCCAAGAAGTTGCCAGGCCTTCGGCGATCTTGATTCGATCCGCCAGTGCTGATTAACAATTCGATAAGCCCCAATGGTGACGGGTTGTCCAAAGTCGTAACGGATAAATAACCCGTTTGGATCTGAAAATGCACTTTGCCGGGCGAGCCACCTGCCATCACTTGTGGTGGGATCATTGTCAAATGCTTTGGCACGACCGTAACTACCACTTGAGCTCGAAGCAGTCACACTGCCTCCACCGGGCGTGGTCGCATCTTCGCTCACAAAAGTTGCATTTCTCATCCGACCGGAACGGTCATAGGCGGTCATTTGGTTAATATTATCCAAGTCGTACCATGCCAGTAAATCCTCCTCCACCGAGGTCACGATACGGTGATTAAATTCAAAGGCACCCGCCTGACTAAGATTACCGTCTTTCCGAACCGCATCGTAAGGAATGGAAACACGAACAACCGAGGGGGTCGTGGTGGCATTCAGATCATAGGTGTAAGAAACATTCGAATTATCGACATAATTGAAAATTGTTGCTCCACTCGCATTGATCTCCGACTCAATTAAACCGCCAACATAGGAAGTCTGGTTGTTCTCCATAAACAAGACAGTATGCGGGGTGGGGCGGGCGATAAAGGGAGAAGCTCCAGTAATCAATGGGCGAATTCCCATATCTCCGGATCCGTAACCATATAAATTCCCTACCTCTGATTCCGAAAGCGCTTTTCTGTATATCCTCAGATCATCAAGTACAGATTTTGATTCCCAACCCGCTGTTCCATATTTACCCAGATACAGGTTGTGATCCGCTCCGTCGCCCCAGTTCAAATATCCGGTTACAGCCAGAGTCTCCTGAATTGTGCCATTTACAAATATCTTGAACTCCACTCCGTCATAACTGATCACATAATGAGTCCAGCTACCGGGCACTGATCGGGCTTTTACTTCTTTCCATGAACCACCCGCGTACAGAGCTCCCCGAATGGTATTGTCATCGTGGTACTGTAGGCGAACTTGACCACTCCTAACGAGTGCTCCCTGTGCATCATCCAGTATTTTTGCCCAGATTGATAAAGTAAAAGAAGTACTGAGAGAAAGGGACTCCGCATTGGCCAACACATAATCAGAGGTGTTTAATGCAAGGGATTGTCCAAATTTACCCGGGGTGCGAATACCACCGGTCAAATTACCATCTATCTGCGCACCTGAGAAATCTTCAACACTCGTACCATTTGCCTCTTCGAAGGCGTACCACAAAGCAAGAGAATCTTCTCCAATGAGAACCGGGTGATGATGAATATCCTTCGAAACGGAATTACTGCCAATGGTTCCCTGATAAGCAGCATTAGCCGGCAGAGAGATGGTCAATCTGCTGGGATGGGTAGTAGGGGAAAGAGAGAAAATATACCCGCTTCCATCCGCAGTGAAGCTGGACACGGAACCCCCGGAAAGCTGGATATCAGACTGGTCAAAACCGGTCACCGCGACAGGCTGTCCGAATTGATAGAAATCAACCCTTGCGGAAAGAGTGGCCGCTGAATTGTTGGTATCCACCGAAATCGTGGGTACAACCCCAAGGTCCCCAATTCCATTACCGTAAAGGACAGAAATATCCGCGGAATTTAAGGAGGAACGGTAAATCCTCACTTCATCCAAAACCCCTGAAAAGTCCTGCCCCCCTGAGTTATTCCATGAACCAAGACGAATTGAATTCCCCTCAATATGTATCTGACTGGTTCCTGCAAAATCAGTCATCACCACTTCTTTCCCGTTCAGATACATGGAATGTCGGGCATTGCTAACCACCGCGGCCAAATGTTGCCAGGAATCCTGAACCGCAAGCGAGTCTGGTGCATTGATTCGATTCAGGTTAATCCCGGTCGGGCCGAGGTTAAAAGAGTACGAACGATTGGCAGTGCCCACAGAATTAACATCATACCAAAAGAGCATTGTGTTCAGATCGTTTCCATTGGTACTGAAAATAGCCGCGTCCTGCTGATCACTATCCACTCCCAAATTGTCCAGATAAACCCAGGCGGAAAGTGTAAAGTTATTATCCTCAAAAAGCCCCCGGAAATGAGGCACATTTAAAAAGTCTCCCGTTCCGTCAAGAACCAGCCCGGAACCAAACATCCCGCTGCCTAATCCGGCATTGCCTTCCAAAAATCCATGATTTCGTCCGTTGGCAACATCACGGATCATTCTCTTTCCATCCTGCAATCCTTCCTCTTCAAACCTCCACCTACTCAGTAACTCAGATTCTTTGTAGACTCTTTCATGAGAGAGAAAATCATAGCGAAAATTTTCAATCGACTTATTGGCACCGTAGAGAAATTGCTCTCCGACCACGACAGAAGACTGGGCTTTGTATGGATGCGAATTGTTCAGCCCACCGGCAATCCCCCATTTATGTGCGAGGTATCCTTCCACCTTCTCAATCTCGGACTGGGAAAGAAGAGAGTTATAGATTAGAAGTTCAGCGTAATCACCGTCAAAATGATTCTGTGCATCGGTCATTGATCGATCTTTTCCGATGCGGCTTGCCTCCGTATTCCCATTTGTACGAATAGTCACCAAAGAAAATTGGGCGTCAGGAAAAGCGGTAGAAATACCGGATGCGGAAGTACCGTTAAGCCTAAATAATCCCTGCCTTACATTTTCGTGGGATAATGTGGGATGGAATACATTCGCTCCATTCGCATAAAAATGAGCCGTGTCATCGTCTGCGAGCACTCCTCCAAAATTAGTATTGGAATTATTTCTTTTAATCACACTGAATATAGTTTTTACATCCTGAATATCGCTCCATTCGTGATAATCGGACTGATTGGCTTCATACCTCATAATGGAGAGATTATTCTGAGCATTTGCCACAAGGGTTGATGTTCCCACATTAACTGCGTGATTTTTAAACTGGCTTTTATCTTTCCAAAATCCATCGACAACATTATCTACTGCACCCGTTTTGAAAAAATGAGTAGCAGGTAATTGGGCGGACAAACCCCATTTATGAGCAAGATAACCTTCAATTGTTTGACGCTCGGCATCCGGTAACACTCCATTGCGCACAATTATTTCTCCCACTGTATAATCAGGTGCCCAGTTTGTATGAGGGAAATAAAAACCACCCCCGATATTGGTCGTGCTTGTTCGGGGACCGCTTAAAACATTGGTTCCATTTTTGTAAACTGCCTGCGTCTGCTCGGTAACTGAGAAATAAAGACACACAACTGCGGGAGTTCCTGCACTAAACAAGGATGTGTCCTTTCTGTTGTCTGAAAAATGCCAATAAATACGTCCATTATCCCAAGGAAAATGATCACCCCATCCAAAGTTAAAGGGAAAACTGGTTCGACCTACCGTGTCCACTTGTAGGGTCATAAAAACGGAAATATCCGAGACCGTGCCACTGGTTGATCCACCCACTCCAGCAGGGTTCCAATCAAGGGTTCCGTTCTTTTTGGCAAAAACCTGTTCCACATTTGGAGAGTAATCAAAATTGATGGCATTTAATCCATTAATATTTGCCCCAGTATTTGGCTTATGGCTACCGCCGTACAATTTTATGTAAGGGTCAACCTTGTTTGCCCAGGAAACAAGGTCATTTGATCCGCCCACCGTAGTGATGGTCGAAGAATCGTTTGCATCCACCCACAGGGAAAACGGAGCAGTGTTTAAGAACGAATCATTGGCATCCAGCCAAAGTTTTAAACTGTCAAACTGAACCGGAACTGTTGGAATATCCAGGGAATGGTGGGTCGTATTGGCTTCTGCCTCAACGGAAACAAGATAACTGGTACCTCCTCCGGTTGCATTTGCTTCGGTAACCAAGCCCGGAGAAGATTCAATATTTTGCAAGGTAAAGTTTGATACCGGCACCGAAGAACCATCCTTACCAAAAGATACTGTAAACCGCCTCGGACTTTGGTCCGCAGTAGAATTTTCCTCAACCCTGACTGAAGTGTATTGGTCCCCAAATCCACCTCCGTAAATTTGACTGACTTCAAAATCCTCCAAGCTAACATTATAGACTCGTATATCATCCAAAAATTCAGCGAATGCTTCGTTATTACTTGAATTCCCAATGTAATAAATATCGCTCTGCTCTCTTCGGTCGGCCGCACCCACATAGGCACCGTCAATAAAGAACCTAGTTTGAGAGCTTTTCCCGACCACGGTATAAAGGTGCCAACCAATCATTGAGAGTGGATCCAAGGCAAAATTGGATGAGCGGTAGCGATTATTTGCATTTCCATCGTCCCCATCAAAAAAGGATATCATCCGGTCGCTTCCACGAACGGTTAAATAACGGTCGTACTCACGGTTGGACTGCTTTCCCTGTCCCCGATAGAGTGTGGACCTCCCAGAGGACAGGGGTGGAAACAAATCTTTAGCCCATACCGAGAGAGTCCATGAGTTCCCAAGATCGACTCCGTTACTCCCGACCCGCATTCTTGCGTCACTTTGGTCTTTCCTAAAACGAACCCCTTTACCAAACCGTCCACTGGATGAAACAACGGCGTCAAAAAGTGTTAAAACCTGAGAATCCCAGGTTTTGCTGACTGCACTATTTCCGTTCAACGGATCGGTATCAAAAGGCCACCAAGCAATCAGGTTCTCTCCACGCGTGACCGCACGATGCATTTTCCGGGTGGACTCTGAATTATTAGCCCGTCCCGACGGCGGCACATTAGTCTGGTTGTAATCATCCATGACAGATCCTGAATTAATCCATATATTGGAAACCAAATTATCCTGATCCAGTGAGAACTGAAATTCGTAGGTTCCCACACCGACACGGTTAATGGAATTGGCGATTATACTGCCATCGGAAACCCACAAATCTCCCTGTGATTCATTGAAGTCATTTACATCCACCAATTCGCCACCCCGTGAAAACATAACACGCCCGGCACTGGGATTTCCTTCCACAACTTTATCAACTTCAAAAGATGTGGTAATTTCAAAGTCTCCATACCCTCCGTTGTAAAGTTTTGAAATATCCTGCGAAGCAAGAGCCGCGTTATAAACACGAAAATCATCCAAGTATCCCTTAAAAGTGCGGTCGGCACGATTTTCCTCGGTCCAGCGTCCAAATTGGAGCGGAAAGAAATTAGCGGTGTCAATTGAAGTCCTCTCCCAATTTGCCCGCTGTGATCCGTTCACATATACCTGAACATTCGTCCCTGTGTAGAGGTGGGCTATGTGCATCCATTTATTTTTCACACCCTCGGAAACGAACACATTGGGATCGTATCCCCAGTGCGATGAATAAAACCTCCGATAATTCGCGGTGTCCCATAATCCCCGAATACTCCATAACCGGTTCAATCCGTTTCCGTTATTCCTTTGCCCCATTCCGTACATCCCATTATCACGGTCGGAATTATTCCCACCTCCGTGGTCATCGGCATTCATCCAAAATGAAACCGTTCTCGGTTTTCCACCATCCACTCCCAAATTGGCGGGGTAGGCGTTAGTGGCCACCCAGGCACCGCCCGGAAAATGAAGGGCATGGCCAAATTTTGCATTTGCACTGTTAAAAGTTACATTTGCATCTGCGTTATTAACCAAGGTACCGACAAAATCGTTCATGTAGTCGGTAACCGAGGATCCGTTCCCCTCATCAAATGTCCACCATGCGACCAAATTCTCCAACTTGGTTACCGGTCGCCCAAATCCAATATCAAAGGAGTTGGCCGTATTTCCGTTACCGGATGAATCTATCCCCAATCCAGCCATCAAATTAACCTGTACCACGCTGGGGTCAGTGGTGGCATTAAGTTCGAGCCGGAAATTTGACCCGGTGGTCGCATTGAGGTCATGGATAACGGCATTGGTCAGTCCAATCAGGCTTTGATTCAGGTCAACCTGCCAGGGCAGTCCATAGCGGGTGAAGTTCAGATCAATCGAAATGGGGTTGGAATGGGTGGCGGTCGGGTAGGTGGGGTGTACTGCCAAATTAAGATCACCTTTGCCATCGTTATAAACCATTTGATGCCTGGAGAGTGAAGTGGCTTTATTGAAAAAACGAATATCGTCGAGGTTTCCAATAAATCGGCCGGCTGCCTGATTTCCGAGTTGAGCAATGCCAAGAAGCCATTTTTCAGTGCCTCCCGCAGAAAGTCCCCCAGCGTAAACACTCGTTGATCCAATCAAAGAACCATCCATATATACCTTTAGCTCGTCACCGGAAGCATCACTTGCCTGATAAGAGAGAGATACATAATGCCATTTATTATTCTGTATGCTCGCGGAAATACTGGTGCGTTCCGCTTTCCCAACGGTATTCATGTACAATTCCAATTCCGTTCCCTTCGTTCCCAACTGCAGGGAGCAGTTCTCATCGTTCCCCAGGCTTAGCATCACATTTGAAATTTGCTCCGCAGACCAGCTAAAGCTTTCCTCCTTCCGGCGAAACCAAAAGTTAAGGCTAAATTCATTGTTATCCCAATTAACCGCAGGCACTCTTAAATCAGCATAATCTCCGGTATTTTGAAAAGATAATGAAGTCCCATAACTTGAGACCAGTGACCAGGATGTTCCTCCAGATAATGAGCCGACCGAACTGCTTATGCTGTCTGTAACCAAGCTTCCGCGGCCTTCATCCAACCACCACCAGCTGACCAGATCAGATTTCCCGGGAACGGGCGGGACCAACTGTATAAAGGTATGGGCGGGTAATGTTCCGTCGCTTCCGAATTGACCGGCATTCTGATTCAATGAAATTGTAATCTCGGTTGCATGTGCGAGGGGAATTAAATTGAAGGAAAAATTCCCGTCTAAAGATATGAAATTCGAAACGGTTGCTCCGGAAACATTTAAGTCACTTTGCTCCAGTCCGGTCACAAGGACAGGTTCCTCAAAACGCAAAAACCGTAGATTAACTGAAATATTGGAGTCATCGGTTATACTCGGAGCAGTGAAGTCCGCGACTAAGCCCATATCTCCCCCTTCATTATTAAAGATTTTAGATACCTCTTCATCACTCAGTGCGACTGAGTAAATCCGGGCATCATCAATCAATCCCGCAAACCGGTCATATAGTGAGGGCATGCCTCCGATAAACCAGTCGCCTAGGGCAATTTCTCCCTGCTTTCCGGCAGGGAAAGAATTTTCCGCGGTCAATTGACCATTAATGTATTGCTTCAAACGGCCTGTTTCACGATCAACCACCGTGACCAAATGATACCATTGATTAGCGGAAAAAGGAGTTCCGGAAAGCCCGCTGTATTCCTGCTCATAAGTTGCATGCCATGAGGTCGGAAATCCATCCGACCCGATAGCCTGTCCTTTATGCGTTAAAATCCCCGCCCGCAGTAGCAGAGGAGATTTACGGCCCAAAAAACGGGTGCCATAACGATTTCGCTGACCATGATTTCCTTTATTATCGACCACCATTTCACTACCGTTTGATCCTGTCTTTGAAAAATCCCCATTTTCATCCAAATCTATCCATAGAGTGCTGCCATCGTCACTCCTGGTGGCAAAACTTATGTTCCCGGTTTTGAGATAACCCGAATTACCAACCCGAAATTTACCGTACCACAATCCACCAATGTTATCTCTTCCAGTGCCCGCTCCCGTGCCGGACTTGTTTGCCCCGGTTGTGAGCGACCTTGCGTTCACATTTACCTCGTTGAAATCTATCGGAATATCAAACCCCGTGTCCTGATATACCCAACCGGTCCGGTTTCTGAATCCAGTGGTACCCGCATCGATATCATCCAATTGGGAATTACCAAAACTTCCGTCAAAAAGCCTCTCGGTCATTCCAGATGGAAATAAAGAGCTTTGCAGGGAGTCCCCCGGATTAATAAAATCCATCGAATTGTAATCAGTGGAAGTCCCCTGAATAAATTTTGCCCCAATATAGGCGTTGTTGCCGTTACCCTCGTACCATCCAATCGCAAAATCGTATTCAGGAGTCGCTTTGATCGTACTTGGTTTGACCCATGTGGACACGCTGTAACTGTTCTCGCCAAGATCAAGAGGAGATCCCTGAGCTTCCCGGTAAAGCATATCCACTTCAAAATCGGTCAGGGCGACGTTGTAAATGCGGACATCATCAATCATGCCAACGAAGCGCCTGTAGTTGCTGGTTATTCTTCGACCAATAAATACCGAGTTGAGACTTGAAGCATTTAAATTATTTTGCGTGCCCCATTGTCCATACTCCGTAACTTCTTTTCCGTCATAGAAAAAAGTTAGATCAGCCCGGTCAGCACCTCCCTCCGGTTGGATAACTACCCAATTATGCCACAGACCATCATTGGGTGAATATTGAAAAGTTCTGCGGGTGGGACCACGTGATTCAAAACGAAAGTCATTCGCATCATTAATTCTCAAAGCCCATGCTTTCCCGTCCAGCCATTCTCCCCAGGAAACCAGATAACCACGGCTTTCTGTCTTTGCCCAGAGAGAGACTGTTCGGGCGGAAGCTCCGGAGATTCCTTTGTATCCGGAGATTTCAATGTGATCATTCCCGGAAAGATCAAATGCCTGCCCCATTCGCCCCACTCCCCAGCTTGGATTGGCCGTGGTGGTCCCATCCCGATTTTTCCCCGACATATCCGATGCATTTCCGTCCAATGGCCACCAACCCTCAAGATTTTCAAAACGGGTAATTTTACTGGGTTGGGTAAGGGAGGCGACTTCGGCCCAGTCATTACTCCCGTCCAAAAGAAGAGCCCCCGTTCCAAATTTCTGATTGGAGGTATCAATGGACGCACCTCCCACCAAGGTCGCAAAAGCATCACCACCGGATTCATCGGAAACCAGGGTTCCATTCGCTTCGTCAAAACTCCACCACCCGACAAGGTCAGCGGAACGGGTCACTTTTTTGTTGTAAGTAACCACAACCGAATTCTTCTGAGAATAATCTCCCAACCCATCCATTGCTGCTCCTGCACTTACGGTCAGAAAAAGTCTTCGAGGATCACTCTCAGGAATTAGGTCAAATTTGTAAGTCGAATTATTCTCCATTACGAAATTGGAAATCGTACCACCTGTAAGAGAAAGATCCGTGATACCATCGGAATTATTCATGTCAAAGCCACTTACATTGACTAAATTATTGGAGGCATCCCGAAAGGTGAGCAGAACTGGAATCGGACTGACATTACTGGCCCGGCTTACATTCAGGTCAACTTCGGGGCCAAAGTCCCCAAACCCGTTACCATATGCAGTTTCAATGTCCTTGGCAGTAAGGGCGACCTTGTAGAGTCGAACATCATCAATCCATCCTTTGAACAGATTACTGCCGTCCGGTGAACCCCCAATCCCTAAATCTCCGTTGTCCACATAGACCGGATCGGATTTTAAAATCGAACCCGATAACACACCGTCAAAATAGGTTTTATAGCGGTCTCCATCGTAAGTTGAAGTCAGGAAATGCCATTGAAATTGATTGAAAGAAAAAGCGCCGTTATCAACATAATTGGCAAAAAACCTGAACATCGACTTGATCTGTGATCCTCCTTGCTCAACCTGCACAAAATAGGGTGAGAGGGTTCCGTCACGTTTTGAAAGTATTTGAGCATAATCACCCACCTGTCCGTTGCTCTTGAACCAAAGCATCAATGAAAATCCAATCCTGGCCTGCAGGTTCGGGTGGGCGGGTACGCGCGCGTACGAGGAACCATCGCTCACATCCAAGCTGTACCTCGACATCGCGTTGGCACCTGAACCCCAGCTGGCACCCTCCAAAATAGCGTTTACCCCCGAGCCAGAAACTTCAATAGAATTAGTCCCGTTTCCTTCATCAAAACTCCATCTCCCCAACAATTCACCATCTCTTACAATCGCCTGAGACACAGGAAGGCCAAGACCCAAAAATATTGGGATCAGGCAAAGAAAGGTACGGGCAATCATTAGGGACTTAATATAATCTATGTTGAGTTTTTATTCAATGTACATGGCTCTTTTTCTTCAAGGTAAAAATTCGAAATACATAATATAAAAAAAAGTAGTATAAATTAATAAATAAAATTTTTAATATAATTAATTATATTTCAAATTTCCATTGTTTGGTTTTGATACACACATACTAAATTAGCATTACTTGAATAATTCGTACAAAATTAATTCAAAAATATTATTACTGACTAATATCGTGAAATGAACCGATATTAGAAAATAATCTTATTTATAATCAGTACGCGATAAGAAAAAGACCATCCTTCATTTTGTAAACCAAGCGGATAGTAGAGTTCGAAAAACTCACATATTAGTCATTCTTTTGTAAATTACTTCGTTCTTACCCGCACACGCAGGAATTGTTTGCCTCCGGATGCGTTTCGGGTCGCACTTGTTTCATAAAGTACGCGCTCCATACCTCCCCCGGTATCCACTCCCATGCCTGCAGTGGAGGGTCCGTTCAGGTCGACTTGCTTAATACCATTATTAGGATTCGATCCTCCGCTATTAAACTGCACCCAAGTCCTAAGATCCGTGCTGCGCTCCACAATGTACTCAATTCCTTCGGTATTATAGGTGGCACTATATTGTTGGAAGGTAATTCTTTGTTTGCCGTCCTTTTTCTTGATTGTGCGTGGGAGAGTGTCTTTGGCGTCACTGCTCAATGAATCTCCACCAAATGCCCGCTCCATGAAGTTACTGATTCCGTCTCCATCCGAGTCAAAGTCATCGGAATCAAAGAGAAGTTTAGCATCCTCTATTGTGATCGAGCCAGAACCGTCCAAATCAATGAGCCCCTTGAGGTTTTTCTTGGCAAAAAGTTTGCGGGCAAATTTGTCCCGTTCCTTGGTGTATCTTGGATCCATTCTTCGTTCTTCAAAGAATGCGTTTTTGCCAGGCTTCTTAATCTTAATATCACGGGAGACATCGGCGGCGGCGTTGTAACTACCATTACCCGCCTGAGATGCTTTGATCGTAACCGTTAACTCATCCGCTGCCCCAAATCCAGTAAAATCTTTCGAGAATACGAGCATTGAATTGGCACCGCTTCCAATGATTTGCATCGCGTTATTTGGATTGGCGGTTAAGGCAAAACTGACCCCCAAATTAGAGGTTGCGGTGGCCATCCGTCCGAGCGGAGTAGGTTTCCTGGAAAGGGGGAGATCGCGAAGACCACCTTTTTCACCCTGTTTAAAGTCGATAGTCTGCCCCTGTTTATTGGTAACATTAAAGGACGCCGTTCCTGTGGTGGTGAAGAACGCGGCTCCGGTTGCCACGGCCCGGACCTGAACAGTTTCCGGTGGTGTTACCACAGGTAATTTGACCTCCGCTTATAGTCGCAGGACCAGATATGATGGAATAGGTGGGCGTTACTTGCACCGCTTGGTTGCTTATACCATCAAGGACGACTGCTTTGACCACGAACTGCTGATTCCGTCCCATATCCCCAATCGCATCAAAAACCAAGGTAAGCGGACGTTTCACAAGGAATGTCTGGTCCACCGCGACCGCAGCAGCATAGGTACCGTTACCTGCCTGGCTTGCCCTTACGGTGACCGAACCCGTCCCGGTGAAAGTCAGTCGGTTATTGGAAAGGTTGGCAATGCTTCCTCCTGCGGTGACCGAGAATGTGACCGCCAATCCGGCCGAGGAGGTGCCGTTGAGGTCCATCGCCTGATCAATCCTCGTTTCATTCACGGTGGTGAAGGTCAGTGTCTGAGGCCGTTTTCCAATTATCTTCATATCAAAGGTCTGATTGGACGCGGCAGAGAAATGACTATCTCCGGGTTGCTTCAGGGTCACGCGGACGAGGCCCGTGCCGACGGGGTTAAGCATACCGCTTGAATTAACCGCGATCACAGACGAGTTGTTGGTTTCGTAGACAATATTCAGTCCTGAAGTGGCGTAGGCCCCTTCGAGGACGAAAGGATCATCGAAAGTCGACATAAACGGTTTGTTGCTGTCGGCGGCATCGAGGGGCACATTGGTGGCGGCAACCGTGATGGACTGGCTTCCACCAAACAACGGACGGCTTGACCCGAATGGATGACCATTGGCCAACCGGGCATTGGATCCCCATTTATAGGCGAGGTATCCTTCCAAGCGTCGAACCGCAAAGTCATTGAGATCTCCTTCGAAGAGCATGACTTCATGAATCACTCCGTTATCGAGCTGCTGGGCAATCGCACCGCTGGCATTTCTTCCCGCTCCCAGAATCATGTCCCGTCCGGAGGAGGGAATATTGGGCGTACTTGTTCCGGAAATCGCAGTACCAATTTTCTTGGTGCCGTTGAGAATAAACTCACTATCCGCATAAGTGGAACCGGCTTTGCGTCGGAAGACACCTACCTGGACATTCCCACCAAAATTCACTCCACTAAAAGTCTGTTCTCCGCCTCCGTTAAAGTAGTATCCACCATTCTTACCATGGCCAATTAACTGTCCGGCAGCTCCGGAAGTTGCACCCAAGTGGAAGAATCGATTACCCCCGGTCCCGGAGGTCTTCGCGGCGATCACTAAAGTGTATCCCACATTTCCACTCACCGTACTCGGCACGCTTCCGGTTAAATGAGCTCCGTTATTGCCCTGAGATGAACCAAAGGCCAGACCGGGCTTTCCTCCCTGTACCACATAAACGGGCTGAACCGAAGTTGAAGATTGGCTAAAGGAAGCGGAATTCCCTGATACATCCGCCCACCCGGAGGGTTGCACCTTTCCTCCAATGCTGGTAAAATCAGAATTCGCATCTGGAGAGCCATCTCCATTCACATCATAAGCATTCAACCAAAAGATCATTCCGGGGAGTGAATTACTGTAAGGACTGAATTCTGTAACCGTTACCGTAAAAGATTTGGAAGTGGCAACATTATATCCTGAATCTCCAGCCTGAGTTACCGTGATGGTTGAAGTTCCACCTCCTACCGGTTTAAGTCGGGTACCTGAACTGGTAACAAGTATGACATTGGTATTTGAACTCGCATAGCTAACTGCTAGACCCGTGCTGGTGGTCGTTCCAGTTTTAACTGATTTCGAACCTGGACTAAATTCAAAGTCTCCTGAATCCTTGGTTATATTGGGTAGGGTAGTGGCATTATTTGCGGCCACAATGGTTTGATTCGCTTTACTCACGGTTACATTCTTATCCACCGTGGAAGCAGCTGAGTATTCACCATTACCACCCTGTGACGCAGAAACGGTCGCGGTACCTGCACCAATTATTTTCAGGAACGATCCATTCACATCAACCACATTGGAATCCGAGCTTATGTAGGTAATAGCCAGGCCGGAACTAGCGCTTGCGGTCATGTTAGTATCAGGAGTTCCGTAACTAAGGCTGGATAAAGATTGAGACCATGTAATTGTCTGCGCAGTCAATGTATCGTCAATAATGGTCAAGTTTTGATTAACCGTGGGTGCGGCATCGTACGTTGAATCACCACCCTGACTTGCGGTAATAGTGATAGTTCCACCGGCAACCAGCGTGACCACATTACCGGATACACTTCCTAATGATGTATTGCTCGATACAAAAGAAACACCAAGATTTGAACTCGCAGTTGCACTTAATGAATAAGTTCCCGCACTTAAATTTTGGTTAGAAATCGACCCAAAGGTAATGGTTTGTGGCACCTTGGTGATAGTCAAAGTTTGATCTACTGTTGGGGCTGCGTTGTAACTACCATTTCCATCTTGCGATGCCCTAAAGGTTGCTACTCCCGTACTCTTAATCGTTACCGTTCCGTTTCCGTCCACGGTTGCAATATTCGGAGTCTGACTGGTAAAGCTGACAGGCAGACTGGAGCTTGCCGTTGCATTCAAATCGAAGTTCGCAGACAAAGCATTCTTATTGGGTATTGCCGCAAAGGTAATGTTTTGGTCCGAACGAGGAGTGGCTGTCACAATCCAATCCTGGTATGCATTTGCGGACAACCAGTTTGAATTACCAGCTTGTGTTGCTGTAATACGAACTTTACCCACAGCTAAGGCCGTGGCTACATCACCGGAGAAGGAAACCACATTGGTGTCATTACTGTCATAGCTGAAAGTGCTCAGTCCCGAATCCGCAGTCACCGACAAGGTGACGGTCTGTCCAGTCTGACGGTCAGGCAGAGTTTGGAAGTTCAAATTCTGGGTTCCACCAAACGCGGGTTTCGCAACCTTGTAAGTGTGCGAGGTTGGGAAAGAGGTGTTCAGTCCCCATTTATGCCCAAGGTAACCCTCAAGTTTTTCACGAACGGAGGTGTTCATAGCAGCATTGTAAGCGACAATTTCTGCAATCTGGCCGGCAAAATTATTTCCAATCTTGGTAAACGCCGCAGGTGCATTCGGATCGGTTCCGGTAACACGTTCTTCTCCATTTATATAAACCGCATAATTCCCTGATGCCATCTGCCAGGTAACTACCGCAAAAGATTGGGAAGTGATTCCAGAATCAAGCATACTACTACCTGTTCTTTTTAGTCCAAACTTTCCAGCCGAAGTCGTACCTGCAATATTTCCTCCAAAAGGTTGCGTCTCTGCGGTTTGACTGGAAGCCTGTTTAATGACCGCAAAAATCGATCGGATTGTTGAGTCAGCACTAATGTCCGAAGATTGACCGGCGGTGTAAGAGAGCACTCCCTTACTATTCAATCCATTCAGCGTATAAGTCGGTCGGTTCGCACTCGTTCCCTGTGTTGCATGGTTGGTGCTAGCGGAACGATCTTTCCATGAACCTATAGTTGTTCCATTTGTAATAATGTCCGCACTTGAATGATCACTATCCACACTATTACCATCAAGCCAAAGTTTTAATCCGGGCAAGGAGTCGGCAAATAGGTTGTAGTAACCAACGGTGAAGGTTTGGTTAGCATCCGGCGCAGCATTGTACGCAGTATCACCAGCTTGTGAAGCGGTGATAGTTACCTGGCCGGCAGCTCGTACCTTAATTTTTTGACTTCCTGCTGTAGTTCCCTCCACAGAGGCAATCAAAGGTGCAGAACTTGTATAGGTTACAGGCAAAGAAGAACTTGCTGTCGCACCAGGATCAAAATCAAAATCGCCAATTGATTTGTCGGTAATCGGAGAGAAGGCGATATTCTGGCTCAGTTTACCAATATTCAGGGTAGTGGTCACATCTGGGGCAACCGCGTAGGTTCCGTTTCCGGCTTGCGAGGCGGTTAAGGTGAAACTACCCGCCGCTTTCAATTGCAGGCGGTTGAAATCACCGGTGCCGGATCCGTAAATCTGTCCCACCACTGTGGAATTCAGCTCCGCATTGTAGAGACGAACATCATCAAGCTGACCATTAAAATAAGCCGATCCATCCGTTCCGATCTTCAGGTCGTTGGCTGCATTCGTGTTTACTGCCGTACTTCCGCTACCCGATGAGGCCGAACCATTAATGTAAAGTTTGACTCCGCCCGAGTTTCCGCTCTCAGGTACACTCACAGCCAGGTGGTGCCATGCACCGTTGGCCAAACCGCTGCCACCGGTAATAGTGACATTACCGAGGTCAACCACTGCCACTCCGGATCCGTTGATGGACACCTTGAACAGCGTTCCGGTCCCGGCCGCACCATATTGGAGGATTGGCTTATTCGCGGTCGAAGTCTTGAACCAAAGCGAAAGCGTTCGACGGGTGGTTCCGGTAATTCCCTTGTATCCGCTGGTAAAGGCGTAATCATTGGTTCCGTCCAGGGTCAGGGCATTACCAAACTTACCGGCACTCCAATTGTTAGATCCATCCGTGCCGATCAACACCGCAGTGTGCGAACTTGATCCGCTTCCTGAGGAGTCGGCAATGGTGGTTGCACTGGTCTCATCCAATTTCCACCAGGAATCAAGATTGCTTTGCAAGGTAACCGCAAGTTCCGCCTTGCTTGTATCGCTGACCGCATAGGTCACCGGCAGGCTCGAACTCGCACTCGCATTCAGATCAATAATCTGATTAATTGCCGCACTCGAAAAATTCTGCCCCCATGAAATTGACTGCGGTGTCTTGTTTGTGACCACCAACTGTCCATCCACATAGGTAAAGACATACTTATCCGAAGCAGCTCCACCGGGTCGGACATAAAAAGTACCAGCAGTGTTTGAATTCGACGCATCTGTAGTGACCGAAACTTGAGTAGACAGTGATGCATTGGTGTCACCGTTCTTCCAACCTGTGGTCTGTGAAGTCAGGGTTGGCATTGCATTGCCAACATTAATACTAAAATCATCCCCTGTAACAGTTAGGGACGCCTTTGATACAGTGACTGTCTTAGTAATAGGAGTAGCACCGAACATATTAGTTGTACCAGGTGCATACCCAGTCAAGGTAACCGAACCGGCTTTCTTGATTGATGCTTCATTGCCTGTCCTAACAGTTACGAAATCACCATTACCGGATCCATAAAGCGTGCTTACTTCAGCTCCACTAAGGACACGATCGTAAAATCGCACATCATCCAACTCCCCGATCATGCGGTTACCTCCTCCAGGGGAACGACCAAAGAAAAGATTGGCCGTACCCGGTTCGATCTTGGGTATATTGTTTTGAGTGAGAAAGACTCCGTCCCCGTACATTTTCCAGCGACCTGAGGTGGTCGAGGATTCAGCGTTGTAGGTATTCACCACATGAACCCAATTTTGAGAATTCCAGCTGCTGGTAGGCCTCGAATAACGGCTTTGGGTCGTCCCACGAGTATACAGGCGGTCATTGGTGGTTGAGAAGTAAATGTGGAAACCAGGATTGTTAGTCCCTGATTTATTAGTGATGATTCGACCATAACCACTGTATCCTCCTGTCCGCTTGACCCAGAAGGAAACGGAGAAAACACCATCGAAGTTGGTTCTGGAATTAGCTCCAAAATCCACTTTGGAATTGTTGTTATTCGAACCATCAAAACTAAGGGCATTTCCAAACTTACCGTTCACCAAGGTGACTCCACTTCCTTTGGTTCCATTCATGCCACCAATGGTTGCATTCACCGGATTGGAGCTTCCATTCTGGTCGTCATCAAAGTTCCAGTACCAAACCAAACCATCCTCCAAAGTATGCTGAGTTTTGGAAGTTCCATTGATTTCAACAATGCTCTCATCACTGGAGGCATAGGTGATGCCACCCGAATTGGTGGAGGTTGCACTCAAAGTAAAGTTTGCATCTCCATAAGTGAGTCCGGCAATGGTCTGCCCCCAGGTTAAGTCACGCGTACCCTTCTTGACATTCATTTGGTAAGTCCTCGTCATATTACCCTCTGAATTTGCCACTGTAATCGGGAAACTAAATTCACCCGCGGCATTGGGCGTGCCCGAAACTAGACCCGTGTTGGATAAACTTAAACCTTTGGAAGCCAAGGTGCCGTTAGTCGTCCAACTTGTTGGCCCCTGAGTGGCAGGTATCTGATAACTGTAGGGTGTGTCCACATAAGCAACCAGTTTGTTGGAACGAATGGTCATGGCGGTAATTTCATAGCCTTCCAATGCACGGTTATAATACCGGGCATCATCAATGTGAGTCTTCGCAATACCACCAGCTTGTAAAGCTCCATTCGTCGTTCCATCGTCACGAACACCAAAACCAAGAACCATACCATTTGATGCCTGCGTGGTGCCAGACCTTGATTGTTCATCAATTAAAACTCCGTCAAAGTACATGCGTTGCTTTACTCCCTGATATCCATGAACAACCGCCACATGATGCCAATCGTTATCAGCAGGTGTAATGGAAGTGCTTGCATTTGTGGTTCTTGGCTCCATTCCTCCTGCAGTACCCCTATTATAAAAGTAGAGGTCAGCACTGCTCATTTTAGCTATTTTCCAACCTCCGTTACTTTCTCCCCGCTTGGAAATCAAAGATTCCCAGTCATTATCGGGTAATTTCTTATACCAAATTGCTACCGTGAAGGCGTCACCACCACTGAATACAGTCTCATTTCCACCGGTTGTAACCCAGGCATAATTATTTCCACCAAAAAAGTTTAAGGAGTGCCCGGTGCCCAAAGGGGTATCAGATGTAAAAGTACCTCCATTATTGGTTCCATTGTACCCATTTCCTGATGTATCCGCAATCGCGTTAGTCGTATCATTGTCATCAAACAACCACTCACCCACAGAGTCCATCGCGGGTAATCGTGTCGTATCCAACCTGACCAAGTACAGGCGTTAACTTGGGTGAGTTGTCAAATACTGGAGCCACATCCTTGTAGGGATGGTCGCTCGCCAATGCAGCAGTTCCACCCCATTTATGTGCGAGATAACCTTCCACCATTTGCTCCTCAGTAAGTCCGAGCTTACGGGTAAAGATCATGACTTCTCCCATATCTCCACCAAAATCATAACTCGAATTGGCAGTATCCCGACCCAGTTTAATATTGGTCAAGGTAGCACCCGATTCTGCAGACTGCTTCGAAACGAAAGGATACATACTGTCCGTTACCTGAACCTGGAGATAGATTCCAGGCGGCTTCCTTGATTAAATAACCACCCGAATTGTCACCCAGTCCACTGCTTGGACGCTGACTGGCCACAAAGACATGGTATCCACCGGCAGTGGTTCGAACCGGGGCGGCGGCGAGGAAGTCATTCGCTCCATCAAAACGCACACCGGGCTTCGTTCCGAAGATACCAGTTTTGTACAAAGGTTGGCTCGCTGAGGTAGCCTGAGCCACTGAAATTGCAGGGGCGTTAGATTTATCGACCCAAGAGGCGAGGGCAGTGCCATCCGAAATGGAGTCCGTATTACCATCACCATCGATATCGGTGGCATCTAACCAAAGGGCAAGATCAGGAATGGTATCTTCGTTGAGTGCGGTATTGGCAGGTACAAAGGTTTTAACATCACCCCACACATTACCACCCGAGTTACTTACCTTGCTGGTGTAGTAGTAGGTGGTGCCCTTGGTCAGTCCGGTAAGTGCTTTATTGACCACTCCCACTCCATGAGTTCCAGAGATTGTGAGCATTATGATCCCAGTTAGCCGGGAGTTGTGCTTCCATTATTATCTCCCCAATAGAAGGTGACCGTGGCATTCTCACCCCCCTGCGTAATAGTGGGCTGGTATGGATCAGTTGAGAAGTAGGGATGAGATGCAGTGAACATTGTGCTCATCAATCCCCATTTTTGAGCGAGGTAACCCTCTATTTTTAGACGCTCTGCGTCAGGAACCACTCGATTGATGGCGATAAACTCCGCAATTTGACATTGGGATATGTCCTCAGTCTCTGTTATGCTGCTTTTCGCCAGCCGTTAAACTGCATCCTTTTCGGGCGGTAGTTGGAATCATGAGCACCACGGTGCTGAGACGAAATTTGAGTGGCATCAAACCACGCATTTGCCCGGTCCTGATTATCGATCGTGATCTGGTACAGGTGCCAGTCATTGTTGTCTTGAGGATAGCTATTATCAATTGGTTGAGATCCAACCACCTAGATGGGCAACCCGATTGGCATATTGCCCATGACCGGCAAATAATCCAATTCCAGTTATCTGCAGATGCAATGACCCTTTCACTATCCGTTCCGGAATACCTTGTAACTGCAAACATTGAGAACTGCGCAGCATCATTATACATACTCTTCGCGCTATCTGATTGCCAAAGCCTGTCATCGCTATCGAAGTCAATCACACCCTTATCCGTTCAAAACACTGAGCTTGAACTTGGGGATCACTTGCGTACCCTGTCCGCATGGCGGGCATTCCCCGACTTATCAACCCAGGTAGTAATATTGGTGGTTGAAGTATCAGCCGTACCGTCTCCATTGTGGTCGTTTCCGTCCATCCACATCATCATGCCGGTAACAGTACTCGGTGAGAAGGGAGCACCGACTTGGAAGGATACACCACCACTTGACTCGATCTTGGTGTTAAGCGTGACTGCAGTCGGGCTCACATCGGTTGCACCGGTAACATTGATTGATGGAGTTCCAACCGTTACAAAACTACTGGTATCCGAGAATGCAGATCCTCCATTGTTGGAAGCTTTAAAACGGTAGTGGTAAAGTTTACCCGCAGCCAATCCAGTCAGGTTGTGAGTGAAAGCCCCCGTCGCTTTTTGCCCGAGACTTGCCGTGCTTAGCGGTGTCTTGATACCAGAGGGGGATGCGGTCTTATACAAATGACCGGTGGGCAGACTGGAAGCCAATCCCCACTTATGGGCAAGGTAGCCCTCCATGATTTCACGGTCCAATCCAGCTACTATTTCATTGTAAACGATAAATTCGGAAATGTAAATATTTCCACCATTAGCACCCCCATTATGTCCCCCAATTACTAAAGGAACTGAATTGTGCGCCCGGATCGAACCACTGTCTGCATTTTCAAGTAAAACCTGATTATTGAAATGAAGGGTTCGTTTACCCTGACCAAAACCAAGAACCATTATGCCCGGATCATGTAAGGCGGTACTGGCACTTTCCATACCATCAGCTCCGGTTGAACCGTATAGTCTAAATCCATATGCAGGGGGGTTGGTATCAGGACGGCGAGCCATAAAACTCCATGCATTAGCAGTGCTGCTATTAAACGCAGCTGCCTTTCCGAACCACCACCTCCAAGTACTGGCTGACTGTTCATCAATCACCACGAAAACAGTCATCTTATTCCAGTTATCAAACCCACTGGCACTATTGTTCACCGTCATGTACTTTTGGTTAAAGTGAAGGGTGGGGCGTGAGCCATTAAATGAAGTGGCCTTGTAAGTGGGGCGTGCTCCGGCTGAATTATTTCGTGCCACTGCATGATTATTGTTTCCTGATTTATCCTTCCAAAATCCAACTAATCCATTATTTGCAGGCTGAGAACTACCTGCAGCATAAGCAGTATCCATGTTTGCAGTATCATTTGCATCCAGCCATAATTTCAAATTACCAAAAGCACGGGGAATGTCGGTACTGGCATTTTCATCAGCATCGTAGTAAAGCGTAACCGTGGGTTGATCATTACCATCGTAAGAAAGCAAGTTACCAGCAGATGTTACTGAAGTTGTCGCTACATTGGTTACCGGAGCGGTGATAATCGCCGGAGGCAATGCAATCGTTCCAGTGCGGAACGCATAGGCATCCGACCAAGTGGTTCCGCCGGCATTGACCGCCCGCAAACGTAAGAAGTAGGATGTATTTGTGGTCAGTCCGGTCAGTCCGGTCGAGATCGAACCAACAGGCTGAAGCGTGGCAATATTCACACTTCCGTCCCAGGTAACTGCCGGGGGAAGAGAGCTTTTGTAGGTATGATCAGCGGGAAGAACGGATCGTAAACCCCATTTTTCAGCTAGATAACCCTCCACTTTATCTGCATCCGCATCAGTCAGACTGGTCGAGAAGCAAATTGCTTCAGCCAAATCCATATCCATACTCCATCCCGTTCCATCGTCCCCGAGTTTCCAGCTGCTTCTTGGATTCGGAACATTGTCGTTCACAGAAATACGAAGAATCATGTATTGGTTAATCGTGGTCAGACTAAAATTACTCGAAGTAATCGCACTGGCATTTTTCCAGACTGCGGATGGATATTTATTAACATGAAAATAAGCCTGATTTCTTTCAAAAATAAAGTTACTTTCACGACTTCCACCACCACCAATAATTCCTCCATAA